>NZ_JACFQP010000011.1:0-4582 GCF_016101415.1 Bifidobacterium sp. M0404
CCGACCTATTAACAACCACCCAACACGCTTACAGCCACAAGGCCAAACCCCCAACATAAACAACGCGTTTAGTTCCTATAGCCCAGAATCTCTGAAGTGGGTGTCACTGCTCCAGGAAATCGGTGCAGACGCAGTCGTTAATATCATTCAGAATGGAAGCCACGGGGGAGGATCAGGTAAGTATAGACGCTGGGAAAAGTTTGCTATGCAAACGGCTTGGTGTCTTGACATCATTGGATGCAGCAATTGAAGGTCCATCTCTACTCAAAGGAAAGTTGCCATCTTAAAAGGCGACGTATGGGTACTTAGCTATCAAAGGCAATGAGCAAGTTATTAATATTCAAGAAGCGAGTTAAAACAGAAGTTGACACTGAACCGGGTTCTGATAATATTCCTACAAAGCATAGTCCGCAACGATGGGAGACGCAATGATTGGGGAAGCTGTATACATGCGGGCGACGCACCCAGGATCTCCTTTCTTTGTCGATAGCCGTAGTCTCATGGCACATGCCGAAGAGTCATGGGATCCTGAACCTGACTGTCCGATAGGATGGGCTTCAAATAAATCCGTAGTATGGACATATATGCAGCCGACTGCTTGCATAATGAGGACCCACGGATGGAAAATTCATGTGACGGCTTCCCTTGACAATGCACAATCAGTTTTAGAAAAAGTTTCTAAAATCTGTATTTCAGAGCATGTTATGTTCAAATATCTCAGGGATAAACAACAGTACCGATCCTCCAATACCAAATATGCAGGACGCAGCTCTAGTGGAAAATTCATAACCATATATCCCTTTTCTGATGAGCATCTTGAAAGATTAACCCTCAAACTAGAGGAAGCAATAGGCGGTGAACCAGGACCTTATATCCTCAGTGATTTAAGGTACAATAACGGACCTATCTTTTTCAGATATGGGGCGTTTGTTTCAATAGAAATGTCCGATTCAGTACTCGTTGTCGTGGGGCTTTATAATCGCATGAGGTCTGGCGATACTCTGATCTCAGTACCATGAAGGTTAATATTATGCGTGATGGTGTGGTAGTAGCTGAACAGCTAAGTAAGAATTTCGTCTCGGGTGACGGGACTCCCACTGTGGTGTTCAATGATCTTTCTTTTGTTGCTGCTGGTGGTGCCATGACCGCAATTACAGGGCCCTCTGGATGTGGTAAGAGCACCTTGCTATATTGCCTTTCTGGTCTTGAACAGCCATCTCAAGGAAATGTGTGGGTGCTGGGTGAGGAACTAACTAAGAAGAACCAGCGTAACTTGGCTTTGTTTCGCAGATCGCATATCGGGTTTGTGTTTCAGTCCTACAATCTTGTCCCGTCCATGACCGTTCGTGACAATATCCTGCTCCCCTTGACTCTCAGCCATCGCAAGGTCGATCAAGGAAGCATCGATGCCCTCATGGATAAGTTCCACTTGAGCGGGCACGACAATGACGCAGCTAGTTCGCTCTCAGGTGGTGAGCAGCAGCGGGTATCCTTGATTCGCACCTTGGTCGCGGATCCCGATGTTGTGTTCGCCGATGAGCCGACAGGTGCTCTTGACCAGAAGTCCGGACAGTTGGTTTTCTCGCAGTTGCGGGACTTCTCCCATCGACCCGGTAAATGCGTGGTCGTGGTCACACACGATCTCCGCCTGGCCCGGCAATGCGACGTCGTATACACCATGAGTGATGGCGGATTTGTCGCATCAGGGAATGTGGAAGAGCAAGCGTAGTTATTGCCCTGATTCTGTATGGCGATGCGGCGTGAAAGGTGTAAGTCATGAAGTGGGCGTTGAATGATCTGAAAGCCAATAGAGGAATCTGGGCCGGTGTGTTTCTTGTGCTTGTGGTCACGCAGACGATTCTGTGCGCCATGAGTGTATGCAAGGGAATCAATGATCTCAAACATGATTCCCCGGGGGAAGTGGGTGTGGTATCTCACCATCTCAGCACTAACGTGGACTCGGTCTACCAGATAGCAATGGTCCTGGGTTGCCTGGTCATTATGGTGACGATTCAGGCTTCCATAAGGCAGCGGCGGAAGGGACTTGCATTGTTGTCCCTGCTTGGTGCCACACCTAGGCAGGTGCTGACCCTCACCATGGTGCAGGTGTTCGTGCTGACTCTGATCTCCTCCATCGTTGGTATGGCGCTGGCGCCAATTCTTGCCCCACGGATTCTAAAGTTCCAGTTGGAGGCCGTGCTGTTACCGCCGCTTATCACTTTTACTTGGCAGGGTTTCTTAGACTTTGCTTTGAGGGGGCTTGCAGTCGGTTTCATTGTGGCTTTGTTGGGTGCTCTCTTTACTCTGCGTGCTTTGAGGAAAGTGCTTCCGGTTGAGCTGCTGAGAGGTTCAGGAACTGAGGAAGTCCACGTCACGAGAGCTGGGCGCGGTCTGAGGAGATTCCTTATTATCGGTGGTTTCATCGCCCTGCTGGCACCGGCTGTCGCTGCCGTCATCCTGGTGTTGAACGACCCCAAAACTCTGAGTAAGACCCAATTGGGCATCATCATGCAACCCATGTCATTAGGCCCGATCATCGCGATACTGCTGTTTCTGGTCGCTCTGGCCTATTCTGGAGGACCCATCATCCAATGGGCCACCAAAACATGGACGAATCTGGTTCCTGTGCAATCCGATGTCTGGAAGATCGCACGGGCACAAGCCATTGTGAGAAGTCGCGGGAAGGCATTCGGCTCCACCATCATCTCACTGACTGCTTGCCTGTTCCTGCTCGGTGGATTGTTAATCACAGGTCAAACCAGTACTGCTGCCATAAGTGGCTTTCCCCAGTTGAAAGACATGGGATCAGCCACACCGATAGAGCTTATGTCCAGCCTGTGGTCGGCCTTGCTCATTGCTGTAATCGGTGCGGTCGCCAGTTTCGCCATCTCTGCCAAGGAACGCAACCTTGATCTGGCCCTTATCTCCATCGCGGGCGCTGTGCCCGGACAGCTACTTGCCATATCGGCCTTGGATGGTTTCATCCTCGTGACCACCGGTATCCTTATCTCTGCGGGGGCCACCTTGCTCGTCGGAGTTTTCACCGCTGTGACATTCCTCCCTCTTTCCAAGAATCTCTTTGTAGTGGTCTTCCCCTGGAAGTTCTTCATTATCCTTGCTGTGCCCATTATCGCCGCGGGAACACTTTCCACATTTTTCTCTGCACGTTCTAGTTTGAAGCGATCGGCAATTGAAACCGTCCAAACAGCCATAGGCGAATAGCGGAAATCATGTCAACTATGCAAACTCAGCAACGTCAAAAAACCACAATTTTTAATGTATTCAGACTATTGAAACCGCACACAGCTATCACTGTTGTTGTGATGTCTGTGGGTATAGTGTCTTCAGGTCTGGCGTTACTACAACCTCTGTGTGTCAATTATCTTCTACACGCCATAGAACAGAGTCAGAAGTTGGTGAGACCAATTGCAGTCTTGGCGCTTTTGTTTGTAGCAGGCATCGTCCTGGATGGTTTGGGATCCAATATGGCAAACCGCCTTGCGGCGAAAATAGTTTTCGATAAACGTAGCAATCTCATTACCTGTATCCTCGGCCTGCCGGTACAAGAGTATGATAAGAGGGAGTCGGGTGACTATGTCTCAACTGTCATCTCAGATACTAATGAGTTACGCTCAGCCCTGTCATCAGACTTCTTTAAAGTGGCCGCGAATCTGTTAACAGCTTGCGGATCAGCTGTCGCTATGCTGTTCATTGATACCAGACTCTTTGCCGTGGCACTTATAACTTCGTGCACATCCATTCTGTTGATGATTGCTGCTTCTTCTCGTCTGCAGGCCTAACCGAACTGGTACAAGCTAAGACAGCAAGACTGTCTAATGCCATACTGCGATCATTAGCTGGAATTCGCACAATTAAGGCCTTTATGGCAACAGTGCCTGAAACGAAAAGAGTAGTCGGTACCGCAGAAGAAGTGTATCGGGCAACAGTAAAAGTGGCCAACAAGGAAACAATCATTCGGTCCATTGTGAACTGCGCCATACAGCTGACCTTACTAATCGTTTTTTCCTTTGGCGGCGCGGAAATAGCGAAAGGGGATCTTGATATTTCTAATTTCATCTCCTTTTCAATGTATTTGACTATGGTTGTTTCTTCGCTAAGCTCCTTTTCCTCATCTATAACCACGGCTTTCAAAGCTTTAGGACCACTCAGGAGAATAGAAGACATTGAATCTTTGCGCGATAAAAGCGAAACCGTAAGTTCGAGCAATATGCTTTCCCCAGATGGGCATTCCTCGTTTGATACAGCCAACATTACGCTGGAGTTCAAAGATGTATGCTTTTCTTACAATACAGCGGACAAAGATGATGAACGAAATACCACTCTGCAGAACATTAGTTTTAGCGCAGTCCCACACCAAAGAACCGTCATCGTGGGCTCGTCGGGTTCAGGTAAAACTACGCTGCTTTCCCTATTGGAGGCTTTTTATAGGCCGGATTCGGGGCATATCCTATACAACAATGTTGACTCAACTGATTTAAATGGGCCTATAGGAACTAAACGCGTTGTTTTAGGTTCTGTGTGTGGGTTTGGTTGTGTGTTGGTCAGAGTGTGGTGTTGGGGT
>NZ_JACFQP010000007.1:0-23568 GCF_016101415.1 Bifidobacterium sp. M0404
ATAACCAGCTCATGGAGCCTCAAACCCACCTCCGGCCCAGCAGAAGGAGGCACCAGGATCACCCTGACCACGCCCACCACATCCGGCATACGCTTCAGCCACATCAGCACAGGGATCATGAATTCCCTGGCCGTGGGCTCCGACGGCAACCTCTACTACTGGGGAGCCTACGGCGGTAAGACTGTATCCTCCAACCGACCGGTCATCGTCAAGCCGCCTGAAGAAGGCGACCGCTTCACCCAGGCCGGCTCCGGCAATGGGTTCTCCGTGGCCCTGGGCTCGGACGGCAACCTCTACAGCATGGGAGGAGGGAACGAACGCGGCCAGCTGGGCAACGGCACCACCACCACCTCTTATGACAAACTGGGGAAAGCACCCCTGCCGACAGGGGTCAGGCAATTCACCCAGATCAGTGTAGGATTCGGCCATTCCCTGGCACTGGACTCGGACGGCAACCTCTACAGCTGGGGGCGGAACGATTGCGGCCAGCTGGGCTATGGCACTACAGATGATAATTCTCATGCCACGCCGAGCAAAGTGAACCTGCCGGCAGGGGTCACGGAATTCACCCAGATCAGCGCAGGCACTGATTATTCCCTGGCCATGGGATCGGACGGCAACCTCTACAGCTGGGGAGAAACCGTTTTCAATGCACTGGGACGCAGCAGCAGCACCACGCCAGCCAACCAACCAGGCAAAGTAACCATGCCGGCAGGCGTCAGGCAATTCACCCAGATCAGCGCAGGATACACCCACTCCCTGGCCCTGGGATCGGACGGCAACCTCTACAGCTGGGGAAACAACACCAGCAGCCAGCTGGGACGCACCCCCACTAGCACCATGCCAGCCAATCAGCCAGGCAAAGTGACTATGCCGACAGGCGTCAAGCAATTCACCCAGATCAGCGCAGGAAACGGTTATTCCCTGGCCATGGGATCGGACGGCAACCTGTACAGCTGGGGAGACAACACCAACGGCCAGCTGGGACGCAACCCCAGCGCAGCGAAAGACGGCACGCCGGGCAAAGTGGCCATGCCGGCAGGCATCACAATCACCCAAGCCAGCGCGCCAAACATGATTAATGGGTACTTTTCCCTGGCCCTGGGCTCGGACGGCAACCTCTACAGCTGGGGAGACAACAGCGCTAGCCAGCTGGGACGCGACACCAGCGGGAAATTCGACTCCAATCCCGGCATGGTCGACTTCCCTGAGAAGCCGAAGCCGACCGGCGTCAAGTTCGGCGGGACAGCGGGCACGAGCCTGACGGACAACAAGGACGGCACCTGGAGCGTCTCCACGCCCCCGCATGCAGGAGGCAAGACCGACGTAACAATCAACTGGAATATGAACGGCCAGCAGCCCGACGCGCACCTTACCTACACCTATATCAACCCCTACACGGTCACCTTCGACAGCGCCGGCGGCAAGCCGACACCGGGCCAGCAGCGGATCACCGAAGGCCGGCAGGCCACGCGCCCGACCAGCAGCCCGTCCAAGGACGGCTTCCTGTTTGATGGTTGGTTTCTCAAGGATGCCGAGGGCAAATCCGATGTGGCTTATGATTTCAGCCAGCCGGTCACCGCGGACATCACCCTGGTCGCGCATTGGAGCCCCGCGGACACCGGCGGCTGGTCGATCAGCCCAGACAAGGGCAACGTGCTGGGCGGCCAGCAGGCGACCATCACCCCGCCCAAACTCGGCCGCGGCATCCGCTTCAACCAGATAAGCGCCGGTGGCTATGAAATCGGAATGGCCAGTGGCTTTTCGGTGGGCGTGGCCAGCGACGGGAACGCCTACGCCTGGGGCAGCAACCAGTACGGCCAGCTGGGCCAGGGCAGTACCAGCAGCAGGCGGCAGAAAACGCCGGTCAGGGTCCCTCTGCCGGCTGGCGTGGATTCCAATTTCACTTACACGCAGGCCGTGGCGGGCGGCTACCATGTGCTGGCCGTCGGCAGCGACGGCATCGTCTACAGCTGGGGGGCCAACAACCGCGGTCAGCTGGGCGACAACACCACCAGCGACCGTTCCAAGCCGCAGCCCGTCAAGGGTGCGGACGGCCAGCCCTTCAAGGCCGTCCAGGTGAGCGCCGGCGCCTACGACTCGGCGGCCATCGACCTGCAGGGGCGCGTCTACACCTGGGGCAGTGAGTGCAACAGCGGCGGCTCATACAGCCTGTCTAGATCAACCCCAACCCTGGTTCAGGATCCGAGTGGTTCGAACGAGGGGCTGCAAGCAGTCCAGGTCGCCGTCGAATGGAGCTTCATCATGGCACTGGACAAGAACGGCACCGTTTATGCATGGGGGTACAACGACTACGGGCAGCTCGGCAACGGCACTAGTGACTTCTCCTATACGAACCAACCCACGCCAGTACAATACCCAGGCAAAACAGGTCAGCCCCTCCAAGCCAAACAAATCAGCGCAGGAAGCTGGAGCGCTCTGGCCATTGATACGACCGATACAGTCTGGGCATGGGGATGGAATGATCGGGGTCAGCTCGGCAACGGCTCCACTGCCGATCGTCAGTACAGCCCCGTTCGGGTACAAGATCCCACAGGCACCAATCAAGGATTCCAAGCCAGCCAAATCTGTACTGGAACGAATCACACCCTGGCCATTGACAAGGAAGGAACAGCATGGGCCTGGGGGGACAACGGCTACGGTCGGCTCGGCAACGGAACCGTCAAAAACGCTCGGACACCAACACAGATAAATGGCTTTCTGCAACAGAACAATGCCGATACGGGATTCAAAGCTGCACGCATTAGCGCCGGAAGCCAGCATTCCCTTGCAATCGGCCAGGACGGCAACGCCTACAGCTGGGGCGACAACCAGTACGGCCAGCTCGGCACCGGAAACGACACGGCACGGAGCAGCAACCCGACCCCAGTGCCATTCAATTCGCTACTGATCACCGGCGTCAGCTTCGACAAGACAGTGGTGAACCCCCTGCAGCAGAATTCTGACGGGTCCGTCTCTTTTGCTACGCCTGTCCATAATCCTGGGCAAGCCGACGTGGTCGTGGACTGGACGCTGGGCGGCGTCAGCCAGACCCAGGAGCACCTGGCCTACACCTACGAGGGCGTCCTGCCCCTGACGGGCGGCAACGGCAGCATGATCCTCCTGCTCGCCGTCGGGCTGCTCGCCGCAGCCGGCGCCGTCGCAGCCGGACGCCACCGGCGGGAAACCCGCGCCCTGCAGGCCTAGAATCTTCACCCGAGTAAGCGGCTGGACTAAACCCCAAGTTAGCCCAGCCGAAGGGTGGCCCCGCCAATCCCCCAACACAACGGAGCCACCCGCCTCTTTGCATCCACCCTTTATACCCCTCTCTGGAATGAGTCAATAAGGTGTGAAGCAGTCTTCATATAGTGTTCAGCCAAGCAGCCCGGCAGGCTGGCTGACGGGCGCTTGGAGCATGCGAACGAACCGTGGTAGCATTTGTATATAGGTTGGGATTGTGTCTGCCATCTATCGGGGGAGCCAGACCGGGGGAGTTCCAAGTACGCGGCAACAGTTCCTGGGAAGGGGATCATGCCGATCATGCGTCAGCATACGAACACGCACAGCCGCAGGGCCATCCTCGTCAGCATGTTGCTCGCCATTATCCTGCCAGCCAGCCTGATTGCCGGAGGACTCGCCACAGCCGACACAGCCGACGGCGAATCCGCTACGGGCGCCAGCACGCCCGCCCTACCGGAAAGCACAGACCAGGAAGGCCGTCACACCCCCGGCACGGACCGGCAAAACCCCGGCGCCACCCCCGCAATGCCCACACCAACCCTGCCGGCCGGCCCCAAGTCTCCGCTGCCCTCGCCTTCGCCCCTGAACACCGCCTCCCCCCTCACCAGCGCCCAGGCCACGCCCAAGAAGCCAAGCGACACCGGCATCCAAAGCAAGACCACCGACAGCCAACCCCAGACACGCGCAGCCTACACCGTCACCTTCAACGACCCCGACGGCAAAACCAACACACCCTCCCAGAGCGTCCCCAGCGGCGGACAGGCCTCCAGACCCAAGGACCCGAGCAGGGACGGCTACCTGTTCAACGGATGGTTCACCGGCAACACCGCCGTCGCTTATGACTTCAGCCAGCCCGTCACCGGCAGCATCACCCTGACCGCCAAATGGACCAGGATAACCAGCTCATGGAGCCTCAAACCCACCTCCGGCCCAGCAGAAGGAGGCACCAGGATCACCCTGACCACGCCCACCACATCCGACATACGCTTCAGCCACATCGAAACAGGAAAAGACTTTGCCCTGGCCATGGGCTCCGATGGCAACCTCTACAGCTGGGGAAACACAACCAACGGGGCGCTGGGACGAGAAACCAACCAAACGCCAGAAAACCTACCAGGCGTTGTCACCCCGCCGACAGGCGTCCGCTTCACCCAGTTCAGCGCAGGCAGTGGTTATTCCCTGGCCCTGGGCTCGGACGGCAACCTCTACAGCTGGGGAAACAACGGTACCGGGCAACTGGGCATAGGCGGTGCTGATTCTAATCAACATAACACGCCGAGCAAGGGGTCCATGCCGGCAGACGGCACGAAATTCACCCAGATCAGCGCAGGATACTATCATTCCCTGGCCATGGGAACGGACGGCAACCTCTACAGCTGGGGAGACAACTCCCTAGGTCAGCTGGGACGCGCCCTCACCAGCACCAGCACGTTGAACGACGGTACGCCGCACAAAGTGAACCCGCCTGCAGGCGTCACACGATTCATCCAGGTCATCGCAGGTGGCGATAATTCCCTGGCCATGGGATGGGACGGCAACCTCTACAGCTGGGGAGACAACAGCAAAGGCCAGCTGGGACGCAGCGCCAGCAGCACGCAAGACGGTACGCCACGCAGAGTGGCCATGCCGGCCGGCATCACAATCACCCAAGGCAGAATCGAAGGCGGCTATTTAGGGGGCTATGCCCTGGGCTTGGGCTCGGACGGCAACCTCTACAGCTGGGGAGACAACAGCAGCCGCCAGCTGGCACGCACCCCCGCCAGCGCCACGCCAGCCAACCGGCCAGGCATGGTCGCCTTCCCCGAGTCTCCCAGGCCGACCGGCATCAGCTTCGGCGGGACTGCGGGCACAAATCTGGCTGCAAACACGAACGGCACCTGGAGCGTGACCACGCCCCAGCATGCAGGAGGCAAGACGGACGTGACCGTCTCCTGGAGCAGGAACGGCCAGCAGCCCGACGCGCGCCTGGACTACACCTACATCAACCCCCACACGGTCACCTTCGACAGCGCCGGCGGCAATCCGGTCCCAGACCCGCAGCGGATCACCATAGGCAAGCAGGCCACACGCCCGACCAGCAGCCCAGCCAAGGCCGGTTTCCTGTTCGACGGCTGGTTCCTCAAGGACGCCAATGGCAAATCCGATGTGGCTTATGACTTCAGCCAGCCGGTCACCGGAGACATCACCCTTGTCGCACATTGGAGCCCCGCCAACACCGGCGGCTGGTCGATCAACCCAAGCAAGGGCAACGCGATGGGCGGCCAGCAGGCGACCATCACCCCGCCCAAGCTGAGCCGCGGCATCCGCTTCAACCAGGTCAGCGCCGGCATCTTGACAAACAACTTCTCCATAGGGGTGGCCAGCGACGGGAACGCCTACGCCTGGGGCAGCAACCAGTACGGGCAGCTGGGCCAGGGCACCACCAGCAGCACTCCGCAGAAGACGCCGGTCAAGGTCCCCCTGCCGGACGGCGTGGCCTCCGGTTTCACCTACACGCAGGCCGCGGCAGGCGGGCACCACGTGCTGGCCATCGGCAGCGACGGCATCGTCTACAGCTGGGGCACCAACGACCACGGGCAGCTCGGCAACGGCAGCCTGGACGCAAATACCCCTCAGACCAGTCCGATGCCCGTCAAGGGCGCGGACGGCCAGCCCTTCAAGGCCGTCCAGGTGAGCGCCGGCTACGCCGACTCGGCGGCCATCAGCCCGGATGGGCGCGTCTACACCTGGGGCAGCGAATACAACGATCACAGCACCTGGGGCACGTCCAAGCGGGCGCCGACCCTGGCCAAGGATCCCGACGGCTCCGGCCAGGGGTTGCACGCGGTCCAGGTAAGCGTCGGCTGGGGCCTCGTCATGGCCTTGGACGCTGACGGCAACGTATATACCTGGGGGTTCAACAACTACGGGCAGCTCGGCAACGGCACAGCCACGGGAGACAACAGCACCACGTATGCCGCCGACCCGGCACGCGTGCCCGACCCCAAGGACACGAGCAAGGCCTTCAAAGCCGTGCAGATCAGCGCCGGAGGATTCCATGCCCTGGCCATCGGCCAGGACGGCGCCGCCTGGACATGGGGGTACAATAAATTCAGGCAGCTGGGGGACGGGTCGACAACCAACAGGCCCAGGCCCAAACTGGTAGGAAACCCCTCAGACTCCAGCCAGCCATTCCAAGTCGCGCAGATCAGCGCAGGCGCGATCCACTCCCTGGCCGTCGACCAGAACGGCACAGCCTGGGCATGGGGATGGAACGTCTACGGCCAGCTCGGCGACGGCACAACCAGCAACCGGTCCACGCCCACGCGCGTATTGCCGCCCGCAGGCCAGGGCAGCGCCGGCACCGGGCTCGCAACAGCACGAACCAGCGGAGGATACTTTCATTCCCTGGCCATAGGGCGTGACGGCAACGCCTACGCGTGGGGCGACAACCAGTACGGCGGGCTCGGCAACGGAAGCGCGACGCAAAGCAGCATGCCGACCCCGGTGGCGTTCAACTCGGCGCTGCTGATCACCGGCGTCAAGTTCGACCAGGCAGCGGTCGGCTCCCTGCAGCAGAACGCTGACGGGTCCGTCTCTTTTGCCACGCCCGCACATAATCCGGGGCAGGCCGACGTCATCGTGGACTGGACGCTGGGCGGGGTTGGCCAGACCCAGGCCCGCCTGTCCTACACCTACGAAGGCACCCTGCCCCTGACGGGAGGCAACGGCAGCATGATTCTCCTGCTCGCCGCCGGGCTGCTGGCCACAGCCGGCGCCGTCGCAGCCGGACGCCACCGGCGGGAAGCCCACGCCCTGCACGTCTAGAATCTTCACCCGAGTAAGCAAGCCGGGCCGCATCCCAAGACGGCCCGGCCAACCAGGGTGGCCCCGCCAATCCCCAACACAACGGAGCCACCCATTCTTTCTGTCCACCCGCCTCTCTATGAGGTCCAGCAAGCACAAACCGGCGGCCCCTCCTACTGCGCAAGGCCGACCTTCCTGAGCTCGTCTCCCATAGGCTGCGGCTGAGCCGTGCGTGGGCATGGCCGGTGTCGTGATAGAGTTGTTGCAGATCAGAGCCGGGATTGCACCCGGCCTCCGGCGGGGAGCCGGTCTGGGGAGTTCAGGAAGCGCTGCTGCGTCTCCTGTGGAAGGGGTTCATGCCTATCATGCGTCAGCATCCGTACACGCACAGCCGTCCGGCTATGGCCGTCAGCCTGCTGCTGGCCGTCATCCTGCCTGCCAGCCTGATCGCTGGAGGCCTTGCCGCAGCCGACACGGCCGACAGCGAGCCTGGCATGGCCGCTGCGCCGGCCATGCCAGGAGGCACCGGGGGGGGGGGGTCGTCAGACCCTTCGCGTAGCTAAGCAAAACCCCGGCACTTCCACCAGTGATGCAACACCTACAACCACACCGGCCACACCACCAACATTCCAGTCACCCCTGGCCACCCCATCACCCCTAAACACAACATCCCCCCTTGCACCCAAACCAGACAACAGCACCGAAGACAAAACCGCCGACAGCCAACCCCAAACACGCGCAGCAACGCAATACACCATCAAGTTCACCGATCCTGAAGGGGGATCCACCACACCAGACCAGCACATCACCAAAGGCATACAAGCCCAAAGGCCAGACGATCCAGCTCGTCCTGGATACGCGTTCGATGGCTGGTTTACCGACAACGTGGCCTACGACTTCACCCAGCCCGTCACCAAAGACACCACTCTGACCGCCAAATGGACTAAAGATTGGAGCATAAGCCCGGTCAAGGGGCTTACAGCCGGCGGCACAAGAGTGGTCCTGACCCCTCCTCCTTCACGTGGAATCCGCTTCGGCCATGCCAGCGCAGGAAACTCAAATTCCGCGGCCTTGGGGTCGGATGGCAGCATATATAGCTGGGGAGGCGAGTCGGGGCGAGACACCAGCGGCATATCGGCCAATCAGCCAGGCATCATCACCCCTCCGGCCGGCATCCATAAATTCACCCAAGTCAGCGCAGGAAACGACTATTCCTTAGCGGTCGGCTCGGACGGCAACATCTACAGCTGGGGAGACAATACGACAGACCAGCTAGGACGAGACACTAGCAAAGCACCGGCAAACCGGCCAGGCATCGTCATTCCGCCGACAACAGGCATCCGCTTCACCCAGGTCAGCGCAGGGGCATGGCATGCCCTGGCCCTGGATGAGAACGGCAACATCTACAGCTGGGGAAGCAATACCAAGGGAGCACTGGGACGAGACACCAGCACCACGCCAGAAAACCGGCCAGGCATCGTGACTTCGCCGACAACAGGCATCCGTTTCACCCAGGTCAGCGCAGGTACTTTCTTTTCACTTGCCATCGATTCGGACGGCAACCTGTACAGCTGGGGAAGCAACGGCGATGGACGGCTGGGACGCACCCCCAGCAGCACTACGCCAGCAGACCGGCCAGGCATCGTTGACCCACCTGACGGAGTCACATCATTCACCCAGGCAAGCGCAGGAAAACTCTTCTCCATAGCCATCGGATCGGACGGCAACCTGTACAGCTGGGGAAACAACGATAGCGGCCAACTGGGACGCGACACCAGCACCACGCCAGAAAACAAACCCGGCAAAGTATCCATACCAGAAAGCAATCAAAACATCATCCAAGCAAGCGCAGGGCTATCTTATTCCCTGGCCGTCGATTCGCACGGCAACCTGTACAGCTGGGGCGACAACACCAGCGGCCAACTGGGACGAGATGCCAGTAGCACACCAGGAAAAAAGCCAGGCAAAGTGCCACCCCCGACTGACAGAGTCAGCTTCACTCAAGCTAGCGCAGGTGTGGCCTCTTCCCTGGCCATGGGATCGGACGGCAACTTGTACAGCTGGGGAAATAACGATAGCGGCCAACTGGGGCGCGACACCACCAAGTCTTCCGCCACCAAGGCGGGCGTGGTCGGCTTCCCTGAGAAGCCCAAGCCGACCCGCGTCAGCTTCGGCGATAAGGCGGGAGCAAACCTGACTGCCAACACTGACGGTACGTGGAACGTGACAACGCCCGCACATCCGGAAGAACAGGTAGACGTAGCCATTTCTTGGACCATGAACGGCCAGCAGCCCGACACGCACCTGGACTACACCTACATCAACTCCTACACGGTCGCCTTCGACAGCGTCGGCGGCAAGCCGACACCAGACCAGCAGCGGATCACCATAGGCAAACAGGCCACACGCCCGACCAGCAGCCCGGCCAAGGACGGCTTCCTGTTTGATGGCTGGTTCCTCAAGGATGCCGAGGGCGATTCCAAGGTGGCGTATGATTTCAGCCAGCCGGTCACCGCGGACATCACCCTGGTCGCGCATTGGAGCCCCGCAAACACCGGCGGCTGGTCGATCAGCCCAGACAAGGGCAACGTGCTGGGCGGCCAGCAGACCACCATCACCCCGCCCAGGCTCAGCCGCGGCATCCGCTTCAACCAGATAAGCGCCAGCCTCGATATGGGTGGCTTCTCAGTTGGTGTGGCCAGCGACGGGAACGTCTACGCCTGGGGCGCCAACGAGGACGGCCAGCTGGGCCAGGATCCAGACAAGACGCCTACGCAGAAGACGCCGGTCAGGGTCCCTCTGCCGGATGGCGTGGCCTCGGGTTTCACCTATACGCAGGTCGCGGCAGGCGGCGCCCACGTGGTGGCCATCGGCTCCGACCAGATTGTCTACGCCTGGGGGGCCAACGACCAGGGCCAGCTCGGCAACGGCAGTAAGGACACACAAAACCATTCCAAGCCCCAGCCCGTCAAGGGCGCGGACGGCCAGCCCTTCAAAGCCGTCCAGATCAGCGCCGGCTCCTCCGACTCGGCAGCCATCGACCCGCAGGGACGCGTCTATACTTGGGGCAGCGAGCACTACGCCGCCTACTCATGCGGCACGGCCAGGCCGACACCGACCCTGGCCAAGGACCCCAACGGCTCCGGCCAGGGGCTACATGCGGTACAGGTCAGCGCCAACTACAGCTTCATCATGGCCCTGGATGCGGACGGCAACGTATACACGTGGGGATACAACAACTACGGGCAGCTCGGCAACGGCACAATCGCAGGAGACTACAGCCAAAAATATGCTGCCGACCCAGCACGCGTGCCCGACCCCAAGGATGCCAGCAAGGCCTTCAAAGCAGTCAGGATCAGCGCTGGAGACTGCCATGCACTGGCCATCGGCCAGGACGGCACCCTCTGGGCATGGGGATACGGTGCCGATGCCCAGCTCGGCGATGGCGGGTATGAGAATCAGTCAACTCCCATGCAGGTACGGAACCCCAAGGACTCCAGCCAGGGATTCAAAGTAGCATGGATCAGCGGCGGCGTAAACAAAACCATAGTCGGCGATGAGAACGGCACAGCCTGGGCATGGGGACTGAACAACTGGGGCCAGCTCGGCATCAACAGCACCAACGACCCGCAGAAGACGCCTGTGCAGATGTCACCGCCTGCTGATCAAGACAACCCCGCCAAGGGATTCACACCCGCACGAGTCAGCGTCGGAGGCCTCCATACCCTGGCAATCGGCCAGGACGGCAACGCGTACAGCACGGGATGCAATTGGTTCGGCCAGCTCGGCAACACCAGCATCCCCACAGGGTTATATGTAGACGCTGCCATAAGCCTTGTGCCGGTACCAGTAATGCTCGGACAACTGCAAATCACCGGTGTCAAGTTCGACAAGACGGCTGTGGACCACCTGCAGCAGAATTCTGACGGGTCCGTCACCTTGGCCACTCCCGCTCACAGTCCGGGGCGGGCTGATGTGATCGTGGACTGGACCCTGGGCGGCGTCATCCAGACCCAGGCCCACCTGACCTACACCTACGAAGGCACCCTGCCCCTGACGGGCGGCAACGGCAGCACGGTTCTCCTGCTCGCCGCCGGGCTGCTCGCCGCAGCCGGCGCCGCCGCGGCCGGACGCCACCGGCGCGAAACCCACAGCCTGCACGTCTAGAATCTTCACCCGAGTAAGCAGCCAGGTCGCATCCCAAGACGGCCCGGCCAACCAGGGTGGCCCCGCCAATCCCCCAACACAACGGAGCCACCCACCTCTTTTTTACCCCTTCCTGGACAGAAATCCTTCCATTCCAAAATTTGACATAACATTTTTTACTTGATTTATCCGGGTGTTGCTTCCGTTTTGGCCCGACCCTGTATGCTAACGTTTGTCTAGCTACCGGGAATGTGCCCGGCACGCAGTCGATGAAAAACTTGGGATTTTCATCATTTGACCGCCTTATCTTGGGAAAGGGGTTTGTAGCGATCATGTGCCATCCGGACGCATCTTCCCGGTCAGCCATTGTTGTAGACCTTTTGAAGGTCATCGTCATTCTTCCAGCCAGCATGATTATCGGCAGCCTCACTGCGGCTGACGCCACCGCGAAAACAATCAACCCACCCCAGCCGACCAAATTGGAAGAAACCGCAACAGAACAACAAAAAGACGCTTCCTTCAGCACAGCAACCCCCGTGGTCGCATCCATGCCGACGACTGCGACATCCGGCCGTCCGCAAACAGCCTCAACGGCGTACCAGGTCATCTTCGACAGCGCTGACGGCAGCAGCATCGACCCGCAGACCATTGCCGAAGGCACCCAGGCCAGCCGGCCCGCCAAGGACCCAACCCGGGAGGGTTACCTTTTCGACGGCTGGTTCACCAAAGACGCCAACGGCGACTCAAAGGTGGCCTACGACTTCACACAGCCGGTCACCACAGACCTGACCCTGACCGCCCACTGGACCAAGGGAACCAGCGCCTGGAGCCTCTCCCCCACCTCTGGGAAAACCACAGGAGACGCCAAGATCACCCTGACCCCGCCCACCAAACCAGAGATACGCTTCAGCCATATTATTCCCGCAAAAATAGAAGGTTCCCAGGCCATCGCTTCGGACGGCAACCTCTACAGCTGGGGAGACAACAACTACATACTGGGAACCCCTGAAGAAGAAAAGCGCACGCCGAGCCTTATCACTCCGCCAGATGGTGTCCACTTCACCCAGGTCAGCACCGGCTACTACCACTCCCTGGCCATCGGTTCGGACGGCAACCTCTACAGCTGGGGACACAACAGTTACGGCGAACTGGGGCGCGAGACCGTAAGCAAGTCCCCGAAAGACGACCCCGAGATAGACAATCAGCCGGGCCTGGTCACTGCCCCGGCCGGCGTCCGCTTCACCCAAGCCTGCGCAGGAAAATGGCATTCCCTGGCCCTAGGATCAGACGGCAACCTCTACAGCTGGGGAGAAAACAAGCACGGTGAACTGGGGCGCGACACGGGTTCGGCCGCATACGACGTCAAGCCAGGCCAAGTGCCTATGCCAGCAGGCATCACGAAAATCACGCAGCTCAGCGCAGGAACCTTCTACTCAATGGCCCTCGACTCGGACGGCGATCTCTACACCTGGGGGGACAACAGTTATGACGAACTGGGACGCGACACCGCTTTGGCGGGAAAAGACGGCCAACCGGTCAAAGTGCCCACCCCGGAAGGCATCACAAAATTCACTTGGATCGCGGCCGGAGAGTGGACATCCCTGGCCACCGGCTCAGACGGCAGCCTATACAGCTGGGGATGGAACGAACACGGCCAGCTAGGACGGGACACCGGCGGCTATCCCTACCGTGACGGCAGACCGGGCAAGGTGACCATGCCGGCAGGCGTCGCAAAATTCACCCAGGTCAGCACAGAACTCAGGCATACCCTGGCCCTGGGATCGGACGGCAACCTCTACAGCTGGGGAGAAAACAATCGGGGCCAGCTGGGACGCGACACCGGATCAGCTTTATACGGCACCAAGCCAGGCAAGGTCACCGTGCCGACAGGCGTCGCAAAATTCACCCAGGTCAGCGCAGGCTATTCCCATTCCCTGGCCATCGGCTCGGACGGCAACCTTTACAGCTGGGGAGAAAACAAGTACGGCCAGCTGGGACGCCGCACCAGCGGCAACTACGACAGCCGTCCCGGCATGGTCGCCTTCCCCGAGGATCCCAAACCTGACAAGGTGAGTTTCGGTGGGACGCCCGGCACGAATCTGACCGCCAACACGGACGGCACCTGGAGCGTCACCACACCCAAACATGAGCATGGCAGGGTGGATGTGGCCATCACCTGGAAAATGAACGGCAAGCGTCCAGACGCGCATCTGCCCTACAGGTACCTGGGCACTTACCTTATCGCTTTCGACCCCGCCGGTGGCAGTGGGTTCTACCTCCAACTCGTGACGGAGGGCGACCATGTGAAACGCCCCGCCAAGGATCCAACCAAGAGGGGCTACCTGTTCGACGGCTGGTTCACCGGCGATACAGCCTACGATTTCAGCAGGCCGGTCACCGGCAAGGTGAACCTGACCGCCCACTGGAGCAGTGCCGACACCAAGTGGAAGCTCGACAAGGCCAGCGGTCCCGAATCAGGCGGCCAGACCGTCACACTGACCCCGCCGATGAAACGCGGCATCCGCATCAGCCAAGTCGACGGAGGAGACCTCCATTCCGGGGCTGTGGGCTCCGATGGCAGCCTCTACACCTGGGGCGACAACAGCAGCCATGGGCAGCTGGGCCGCGACACCGCCGACAAGCAGGACAGTCATCCCGGCAGAGCGGAGGCCCCTGCAGGCGTCAACTTCGTACATGTCAGCGCAGGCTATGGATTTTCCGTGGCCCTGGGCTCCGATGGCAGCCTCTATACCTGGGGAGATAACAGCCGAGGCCAGCTGGGCCGTGCCGTCACCAGCAGCAAACCAGCCAACAGGCCCAACAAGGTGGAGTCCACGGCAGGCATCACCTTCACCCAGGCGAGCGCAGGCGAATCGCATGTGGTAGCCGTGGGCTCGGACGGCAACCTCTACACCTGGGGAGACAACAGCGCCGGCCGACTGGGCCGCGACACCAGCAGCATCCCGGCAAACAAGCCTGGAAAAGCCGACACTCCGGCAGACGTCACTTTCAGTAGCGTCAGTGCAGGCTGGTGCCACACAGTGGCTCTCGACACTCAGGGGAATGCATACACCTGGGGTGGCAACACCCACGGCGAACTCGGACGCAGCACCACCAGCTCTCCGGCAGACAAGCCCGGTAAGGCCGACGCACCTGCAGGCATCATCTTCACCCATGCGAGCGCAGGCAGAAGCCACTCCGTGGCCATAAGCGACGACGGCAGCATCTACACCTGGGGCAATGCCGACAATGGACAACTGGGCCGCGACACCAGTAGCACACCTGCTGACAAGCCAGGCAAAGCCAACATCCCGGCAGATCTCGCCTTCACCCAAGCCAGCGCAGGAGACGAACATTCCATCGCCTTAGGTTCCGACGGCAACCTCTACACCTGGGGAGACAACAGCCATGGGCGCCTGGGCCGCGACACCAGCAAAACCCCGGCAGACATGCCAGGCAAAACCGATACGCCGGCAGGCATCACGTTCACCCAAGCCAGCGCAGGAGCATGGCACAGTCTGGCCCTGGGCTCTGACGGCAACCTCTACAGCTGGGGAGACAACACCAATGGTCAGCTGGGCCGCGACGCCGGCAACACCCAGGCCGCCAGCCCGGCCATGGACAATTTCCCCGGGCAAGGCACCCCCACGCATGTCCTGTTCGACAATGTGGAAGCCCCTGACCTGACCAAGAACCACGACGGCACCTGGACGGCGACCACGCCGGCACACATGCCCGGCACGTCAACCGTCACCATCGACTGGAGGCTGGATGGAGCAGCCCAAACCCCCGATACCAGCAACACGTATCGGTACACCTCCATCAGCCTGCTGCCCTCGGCAGGAGGAGGCGGCCTGCTTCCCCTGTTAGTCGCCGGGCTGCTCGCCTTCGCATGCGCTGCAGCAGCCAGACGCCACCGGCTGGGAACCCTCAGCCGACAACAATAAAGACTTCTCTTGTGTAAGAAGGTCCGGGTTATCACTATCCCCAACACAAAGCCCGGACCACAGGGGTGGCCCCAACTCCCCCGACGCAATGGGGCCACCCATATACTTCCTTCAGACCGGCAATGGCATCGCATGGCAACATCGCCAATATGGACAATGGCTTATACCGCGACATTACCGTATATGTATCGCTACAATTATCGTCAGCAACGCCGACGACTCAGCCACCACAGGCCTGTCCGAACGGCACCCCGAACACCGCCGGCGAATCGTCGCAAGGAGGAGCCATGACCGACGCACGCCATCAATCCCAATCAGCGCAAAACCATCCTGAACCGGATGTCCGCTTCGCACCATCCCAGGTCCGACTGACCCCCGGCAGCATCTACGCCGATGCACAGCAGGCCGGCTCGGACTACCTGCTGAGTCTGGATCCTGATCGCCTCCTGGCCCCCTACCGGCGCGAGGCAGGTCTGCCCGCCAAAGCGGATCCATACCCCAACTGGGAGTCCATGGGTCTGGACGGCCACATCGGCGGCCACTACCTGTCCGGACTGGCGGCCTATTGGCAGAGTCTGCAAACCTGGCCCTTCCTGGAGCGCGCCACCCGCATGCTGACCGGCCTGCTCGAGTGCCAGGATGCCTCGGGCGACGGCTTTCTGGGCGGCATGCCTCACAGCGCCGAGCTCTTCCAGAACCTGCGGCAGGACCACGTGCAGGCCCAGTCCTTCGATCTGCTGGGCTCCTGGGTGCCCCTCTACAACCTGCACAAGCTCTTTGCCGGCCTGCTGGACTGCTGGCAGTCCTTCCAAACCAAGAGCGCCTCCGACATGGCCCGCGTTATGGTCCTGCGCTTGGCCGACTGGTGGTGCGACCTGGTGGATAATATCGACGAACAGAATTTTCAGACCATGCTGACCTGCGAGTACGGAGGCCTGAACGAGGCTTTCGCCCGCCTCTATCAGCTGACCGGAAAGGACCGCTATCTCCGCCAGGCCCGTCGCTTGACCGATCGTCCCTTCTTCGAGCCGCTGGCCGCCGGCAAGGACCAGCTGACCGGCCTGCACGCCAATACACAGATACCCAAGGTCCTGGGATACGAGCGTCTGGCCGAGATCACCGGAGACGAGGCCTTCCGCAAAGCCGTGGACACCTTCTGGCATGGGGTGGTGGACAAGCGCACGGTCTCCATCGGGGCCCATTCCGTCTCCGAGCATTTCAATCCACCCGATGATTTCTCGGCCATGGTCACCTCCCGCGAGGGCCTGGAGACCTGCAACAGCTACAACATGGCCAAGCTGGCACTGCGCCTTTACGACCGCACCGGACAGGCCTGCTACCTGGACTTCTATGAGCGGGTCCTGGTCAACCACCTGGTCTCCACGGTGGGCATCCGCGAGCATGGCTTCGTCTACTTCACCCCCATGCGACCCCGGCACTATAGGGTCTATTCCAGCGCACAGCGTTCCTTCTGGTGCTGTGTGGGCACCGGCCTGGAAAACCACGCCCGTTACGGCGCCATGATCTTCGAGCGCCGACCCGGAAAGGATCTCGAACAGGAATCCGCGTCTCTCGCGGTCAACCTCTTCATCCCCGCCAGCCTGGACTGGTCCCAGCGCGGGCTGCGGATCAGCCTGGCCTACGCTCCCGGCCCCGGGACCACCAATATTGGATGCCTGGATCTAGAAGCAGACGACCAGAGCCAGCAGACTCTGGACCTCTACCTGCGCCATCCCTGGTGGCTGGAGGATGCCAGCTACCGGATCAAGCAAGGCCAGGCAAATATGACCGTCGAGCCAGTGAAGTCCGATTCGGATGGCGGCCCCCGCTTCGACCACCTGCATCTGACTTGGACCGGCCGAGTGAGCCTGGAGCTGTGCCACCAGGTCCGGGTGACTGCCGAGCCGCTGCCCGACGGTTCGGACTGGGTCAGCCTACTGCGCGGGGTCAAGGTCATGGCCGCCCGCAGCGACGATGCCGACCTGATAGGCCTGAAGGCTGACGACTCCCGTGCCGGGCACATCGCCTCCGGCCCCCTGCGTCCGCTGGGCGACCTGCCCGTGCTCCAAGGAGCGCCCCAGGACTTCCTGCTACCCCACCCCCAGGACGACGGCGCCATAGAAGTGGCCGTCTCCAGACCCATGACCGGAAAACAAGGGTGGACCGATTCGCGCCTGCTACTGGTCCCCTTCACCTCCATCGAAGCCTCGCGATACTCGGTCTACCTACCCTGGGCGAAGGATGGCGATAAGGACCGTGTTCGCCGAGCCCTGGAAGAGATCGATGCACAGGAGCAGGCCCATGAGCTGCAGGTCTGCGACCGGGTGGACTGCGGGTCCCAGCAGTCCGAAATCGACCACGAGTATCAGGGCAGGAATGACCGGCAGGAGCTGATTGAGGGAATCAACACCCGTCACGCCCTGGCCGGGGGCTGCTTCTCATACCGGCTGCGGGATGCCACCGGCGGCGCGAAAATGTTGGAGGTTGCCATGCGGGACCAGCACAGCGCCGCACCCTACTCCCTGCGGACGGAAGGCCTGGAATTGGGCCAGCCCGTAAGAAGCCGCGAAAACGGCAGCATACTGGACCGCTACCCCCTGACCGGTCATGGATTGAACGCTCTGCCCGACCGGGCTGTCAGGGTACAGGTCCAAGCCGGAGACGAAGGTCCCACCCCTGATCTGCTGACTCTGGCACTGATTCGCGGTTGAAGAGTTCAGGACCGGGCTGTGCTGCCAGCCTCCACCAGTGTGAAGGGCAGGTCCACCTGCTCAGGCTGATGTCTGCCGGGCGGGTCCTTCATCCGAGCCATGAGCAGTCCCAGGCACTCAGCCGCTACCCGGTCAGTGTCTACGCGAATGGTCGAAAGGGCAGGTGTGAGGAAGCGGGACACTTCCAGCCCGTCGAAACCAATCAGAGCAACCTGCTCGGGCACTCGCACACCATGTGCACCCAGCGCGTGCAGGGCCCCGATGGCCACCACATCCGTCAGGGCAAAGACCCCGTCAAAATCCCTGCGGCGAGCCAGCAGAGCGACCATGGCCTGGTCGGCGCTACCCTGATCCCAGTCACAGTCGACCACATCTTCAGGCCCCAGGCGGATTCCATGACCTTGTGCTGCCTGCATGGCACCCAAGAGCCGCTGTTCCCGCCCTCGGATGGACCGAGCCAGTTGGTCCGGGGTTTTGTAGGCGGCGCCAAGAACCAGAATCCGCCGGCAACCTTGGTCTATAAGATGCTCCACTGCCGCCTGGGCACCCTGGCGGTTAGGACTGCGCACGGTGTCTACGGACCGGTCCAGCCGCGGGCCGTCGAAAACCACCAAGGGATAGCGCCGATTGAGCGCGATGATAGAGTCAGCGGACAGGGCCGGCGCGGACAGGATGGTTCCCTCGCAGAATTGTGTGGCGATGTCTGCCACCATGGATGACTCGTAACTGGCCATCTGCCGCGTCTGCTGGATTAGCGTCTGATACCCCATGCTGAAGGCCTGATCCGATACCGCCGCCGCCAGGGCCGCCGAGAAGGGCGAACGGTCCAGCTCCACAGTGGAGAAGCCGATGATTCCGGACCTTCCCGAGCTGAGCCGCCGGGCCGCCAGATTGGGCCGGTACCCCAGACGTTGCGCCGCCTCCAACACCCGACGCGCCGTGGCGGGTTTGACTGAGGATTTGCCCCGTAGGGCGTTGGATGCAGTCATCCGCGAAACCCCGGCCTCACCGGCCACATCGTCCAAAGTCGTCACTATGGTCGTCGCTTCCCTCACGCCTGATATGTCAGCTCATTCTATCGCCAGACAGACAAGGACTTAAAGATAAATATCAGTTAACAGTGCACTGCTAACGCGTCGCTTTCGTTACTGCCGCGGTTGGTCAACAATACAGCTATATGTTGTTTCGATGGTATGGTGAGTGCTGGGATGTTGAGGATCTGAGCGGTTTTTGTCTTGGCCTTTTCGACTGGTGCAGGGCTGGCGCTGACACACCGGACAGCTTTTCGACAGACAAGACGTTTGTAGGCAAGCGATGAGGGCTTCGCTTGCTGTTAGCGGAGGGGCTTTGATTTCATGCGTCTGGTTTCTCGTCTGCGTCGCGCATCGGCGATGATGCTCGTCCTGCTGAGCCTGCTGGCAGGCCTGGCAACAGCTTCCGCCAACGCGGACGATGTCGCTTCCGCCGGGCCGACGGACGCTCCTGCGAATATCGGGCGAAGTCTACAGACACCTGGTGTAGCTGAGCAAACCCCTGCCGCCCTCCCCAGCAACGGAACAGACATCCCACTAACCTCGCCATCGCCTATACAAGCTACCCCGTCAACGACGGACTCGCCTGATAGCACATCCGATAAGACAGATAATCAGGCCGCGCATGTGGTGCGTTTCGACCCTGCCGACGGCAGCAAACCGACACAGAAGAGCGTGAAAACCGGGACTCTCGCCTCACCTCCGGAACACAACCCTGTACGTGATGGCTTCCGGTTCGATGGATGGACGCATGACGGCCAGCCCTACGACTCGCAGACCCCCATCCTCCAGGACACAACCCTGAAAGCCCAGTGGACCAAAGTCACAGACTGGACGCTGAGCCCGGATCATGGGCCCGCCTCCGGAGCCCGCCTGGCCATCAACCCGCCCGACAAGCAAGAACCACGTTTCAGCAATATCCACAGTACAGGCGAGCAGACCGTCGGCCTGACCGGCGACGGCAGCATCTACACTTGGACGAAAGACAGCACACCCAAGCAGGTGCCCTCCCCCGCCTATGCCGCCGAAGGGTTCCACTACCTGCAGGCCACAGCCGGCAGCCGTTGGCGGGCCGCCCTCGGATCCGACCAGCATATTTACACATGGACCAGCCAACAAGCAACGCCCACCATCCTTGACACCGGCCACAACACCCACTTCACTAGCATCAGCATCAACGATGACCGACTCCTAGCCGTGGACGAGCAGGGCCGGGTCCACGCCTACCAGGACAGCCAGACCGGCAGCCAGGACCCGACCCCGAAATTCACCGAACAGGCCACGGCCAGCCTGCCCGGGCAGGCGCAGGCCGTGACCGCCGTGGCCTCCGACCAGCGGATTCTCATCCTGGACACGGACGGGCAAACCTGGACCTGGGACGCGAACAGCACAGGAAAAGCCAAGCTCGAACGCATTAAACAAGACCAAGGCATGCGCATCATCCAAGCCCACGCTCCCAGCCAAGGGGTCCTCCTCCTGGACGCGGACGGACACGCCTGGTACCTGGCCGACAGCTCGACCAAAATAACAGCAGCCAGCCTGCCGGAAAGTATGAAAGCCCGCTCAATCACCACCAACAGAAACCAGGCCATCATCACCGGCAAGGACGGCCAAGTCTGGGCCTGGAAGCCCGGCAGCAAACCTGTGCGCGCGGACGACGGGAGCCGGCGGTACATGCAGGCCGCCGAAGCCGACGGCAGGATCACCGCCACCAGCAGACAAGGCCGCCTATACCAGTGGAGCCCGGACGCTCAAGGCAAGCCCGGCAAGCCGACAAGGACCAACACCACACAGGCACCCATTCTGGAAACAGCCAGCATGGACGGCCAGCCCCTCAAACTCAGCAAGACCGGCGACGCCTGGCAGGCGGACATGCCCGCCCGCGAGCCCGGACCAGCCCCAATCACCATCACCGGCAAACAATACGGCCAGCCCTTCACCAAGAGCCTGGACTACACGGTCGGCCAGCCACTGACCAGAGACGCCACAGCAGACACCACCCATACAGTCACCTTCGACACAGGCGAAGCAAGCACCAAACCCGAAGACCAGCAGGTCCCCTACCCGTACGGCAGGGCCAAACGACCCTCCCCCGACCCGACACGCGACGGCTACCAGTTCGACGGATGGTTCACCGGCAACACCGCCTACGACTTCAGCACACCCGTCACTGAAAACATCACGCTCACCGCCCACTGGACCAGTAAAAACCCCAGAACCACGTGGACCATCAGCCCCGACAGGGGCAGCCAGTTCGGCAACGAAACCACCACCATCACCCCGCCAGACAGTGCCAGCGGCGTTAAATTCAACCAAATCAGCAATTCAATTGGATCTGGCAATATGCACAATAGTGTTTCCTCGGCTGTGGGCAGTGACGGGAACGCTTACGCATGGGGAGACAACGGGTATGGCCAGCTTGGCAACGGGTCGGCCACGACCACCAAGCAGAAAACGCCGGTCCCGGTGAAAAAGCCTGCAGGCGTGTCTGATGACTTTACCTATGTGCAGGTCAGCACCGGATACCGGCATTCACTGGCCTTAGGCAGCGACGGATACGTATACGCCTGGGGAGACAATACATATGCCCAGCTCGGCAACAACACCAGTGGCGGATATTCAGCGGTTCCCGTGCGT
The DNA here is from genome assembly GCF_016101415.1 of Bifidobacterium sp. M0404. Classification (NCBI taxonomy): domain Bacteria; kingdom Bacillati; phylum Actinomycetota; class Actinomycetes; order Bifidobacteriales; family Bifidobacteriaceae; genus Bifidobacterium; species Bifidobacterium sp. M0404. Next base: position 21,499 of record NZ_JACFQP010000007.1, read on the forward strand.
GTCTGTGATCCTTCTACACATTCCAATGTAAATACGGGGCTGAAGGCCATACAGGTTGACGCTGGAGGCGAGCATTCACTGGCAGTCGACAAGGAAGGTAATGTCTGGGCATGGGGACGCAACGACTATGGTCAGCTCGGCAACGGCACCAGCAGCAAATACTCGAGCGCTCCCGTACGCGTGTGCGATCCAGAACATCCTACGGATGCAAGCAAAGGGCTGGTGGCAATAAAAGTAGCTGCGGGAGGAGCCCACTCATTAGCGATTGACAAGAACGGGGACACCTGGGCTTGGGGATTCAACAGTTATGGTCAGCTTGGCAACGGCACCAGCAGCGGCTTCAACGGTGCGAATCCTGTTCCTGGGCGCGTGCGCGATCCGAACCATCCCGATGATACAAGCAAAAATTTAAAAAGCGTTCAAATCAGCGCTGGTTTTGAGCATACCATTGCAATCGATGCCCAAGGGAACACCTGGTCATGGGGATGGAATTATTGGGGCGAACTCGGGCAAAACACGAAGACTGACAGAATCTTTGTTCCAACGCAGGTATACAATCCCGACAATCCCTCTATCGCCTTCAAAGCCAGCCAAGTCAGTGCAGGATATGACACTTCCCTAGCTATAGATATCAATGGGGTTGCATGGTCGTGGGGACGAAACGATTACGGCCAACTTGGTTATACCAACTATGACAGTTCCACTGTTCACAGACAACCAGCAAAAGTGCGAAATCCTGCATCCCCAAACAACACTGATCTAAGTCTGAACAGCACTCTGGTCAGTGCGGGAAATTGGGATTCTCTGGCTATCGGCAAGGATGGATACACGTATGCATGGGGATACAACGGCTATGGTCAGCTCGGCAACAACAGCGAAAAAGATGCCTATGCCCCGGTGTTAGTGGAGTTCAACCTGTCTCGGGTGATCAGCGCAGCCAGGTTCGACTCTAGCCCCGGCACGAATCTGACCAATATCAACAACAGCAACAGCGTCACCGTGCTCACGCCTGCGCATGTGCCGGGCACGGTCACGGTCAGCGTGGACTACACGATGGGCGGCTCAGGACAGACTCTGACCGATACCTCCCTCAGATACACGTACCTGTCTGCAGGTGTGCTCCCCCGGGCCGGAGGGGAAGGCATCATGCTCGCCCTGGCTACCGGCATGACCGGCATGGGCGCAGTGCTGGCATCCCGCCGCCACCGGAGAGAACAACACCGCCTATTGCACGCTTTGCACGAGTAAGAAAGGCCGAGGGCATATATCACCCCCCTCCCACCTTCTGCCAGAATAAGGGGAGCAGGGAAGCAAGCGTCACTAAACGCTCAAATCCCCAAGTGAGCCGACGCCCCTCCCGCGTCCCCACCACACTTATTGATCAACCACACGACAGCGATAAAGGAAGCAACTGCTCTTGACGTTGGAGGTTATTGTTTCGTGTCAGGAACAAAACCTATGGTTGTTTGCTACTTGTTACCATGCTTGTCTGGGTCGTCTTTTTGCAGACCAAGCAAGAGCAAGCTTCTATAGTCGGCTGCTTTGAGATGCTGAAACCCCCGCCGATTCCGTTGTTTATCAGCGTTCTATGGCCAATCAGTGATGAATATCGTGGCGGGGGCGAGATTCAATAGGGTAATGCTCACGCAGCGCTTTCACCAGTGATGCGATTAATCGGAATTATTGTGCTGCCGTAAAAACCGACGATGACACGGTCTATAAACCAGATAATTCCAAATCACTTACCACAAATTACTTCGTGTGTTGCTTTTTAACTTGGTGGTATGGTGAAAATAGGGGTGTCGGAAAACAGATGGCTTTCCGCTATGGCTCGTGCAATCTGATGCTGAGTCGGCATTGAAAGACAGAAGGACTTTCCGACAGACAAGACGTTATGTGCAGGCGGCTTTGACACCGCTTGACGTTTGGTGAAGGGGTTTTGGTTTCATGCATATGGTTTTCCGTCTGCGCCGCATCTTGGCAATGACGACCGTCCTGCTGAGCCTACTGACAGGTTTGAGCGTCGCATCCGCCCAGGCGGACGCTCCTATACTCACCGGGGGGGGGGGG
>NZ_JACFQP010000012.1:0-4292 GCF_016101415.1 Bifidobacterium sp. M0404
CCCCCCCCCCCGGTGAGGATAGGAGCGTCCGCTGCGTTGGCGGACGCGACGCCCAAGCCTGCCAGCAGGCTCAGTAGGACGATCATCATCGCCGAAACGGAACGCAGACGGGAAACCAGATGCATGACTTATAAACCCCTTACCGACACCAAGCAAAGCCAACTGCTCGCCTATAACGTCTTGTCTGCCAGAAAACTATTCTTTCTTCCAATGCCAGCTCAGCATCAGATTGCACGAGCCATAGCGGAAAGCCAGCCGTTTCCCGACACCCCTATCTTCACCATACCACCAAGTTAAAAAGCAACACACGAAGCAATTGGTGGTAAGCGATTTGGAATTATTTGGACTATGGACCGTGTAATCGTCGGTTTTATGGCAAAACAGCAATTCCGATTAATTGCATTACTGGTGGAGCTGCACGCAAGCATCGCTCCTATTGGCTCTTACCTCCTTCACGGAGTTCAGCATGTGCCTGGCGATAGAGGCTGAAGGGCGGACCTAGTCTGGAGGGCCCCAACATCTTGGGGGATTCGACTGTATTAACGTGCCTCTGATTGACGCCGCTATGTCTTTGCTTGATCAGCAAAACGACCATCTGCTTTAAGCTTGTCGGCCAATAATAGACCGGTTGTCAGGTTTGTTCCCGATGCAGGATAATCGGCTGACTGCGCGCGATAAAAGCGGCTGCTTCCACTATTGCTGTCGGTGGTCGATTGATAGATGTGGTGGGGGCGCGAGAGGGGTGTCGGCTCCCTTGGGGATTGAGCCTTGAATGACACTCGCCTCCGTGCGCCCCCAGTGAGGCCGAGGCGGGGGGATTAATCCGTCCCGGTCTTTCTTACTCGTGCGAAGCGTGTGACAGCTGTCGCTGTTCCCTCCGGTAGCGACGAGCTGCTATGACACCCCCCATGCCGGTCATGCCGGTGGTCAGGGCGAGCAGTATGCCTTCCCCGCCGGCCTGAGGGAGCACGCCCAAAGGCGTGTAGGTATATCTGAGGGTGGTGTCCGGCTTTTGGGCTGCGCCGCCCAGCGTGTAGTCGACGCTGACCGTTACCGTGCCCGGCTCATGAGCGGGTGTGACCACTGTGACGCTGCCGTCATCTTGGCTTTTGGGTAGGTCCTTTACGACGGTGCGGTCGAATGTGATGCCGGTGATCACCGGCTGCAGGTTGAACACTACTGGTACTGGGGCTAAACTCCGACTCCCTGCGTCGGGATTGCCGAGTTGGCCATAGTAGTTGTATCCCCATGTTCTGGCGCTCCCCTCCTCGTCGATTGCCAACGAATGCCAGCCTCCACTGCTGATCTGTGTAGCGTTCAAGCATGGGCCTGGTGAGCTTGTGGATTGGGTGGAGGCGAATACCTTCACCGGAGAATGCTGATCATTCGTGGTGTTGTTGCCGAGCTGGCCATACTCGTTACTCCCCCATGCCCAGGCCCTTCCCTCCTCGTCGATTGCCAGCGAATGCTTAAATCCGGCGCTTGCTTGTATTACTTTCACCTCCTTGTTTTCGGTGGTGGGGAATTGTACGGACGCGGGAAGAGAATTCGCGTTTTTGCCGCTGGTGCTCCCGTTGCCGAGTTGGCCATAATAGTTGTATCCCCATGCCCAAGCCTGGCCATCAGTGTCGATTGCGAGCGAGTGCCAGCCTCCTGCACTGACCTGTACAGCTGTAACGCTGCCTGACTCTTTCTTGGGGTATTGCACCAGCGTGGGAGCGGTATTTGTACTACTATCGCCGTTGCCGAGTTGGCCATACCTGTTGTATCCCCACGCCCAGGTGTTGCCTTCATTGTCGATTGCCAGCGAATGCTCATACCCGGCACTTGCTTGTATTACTTTCACCTCTTTGTCCTCAGTTATGGGGAATTTTGCGCGCACCGGAATAGAATTCGCGACATTAGACGCACTGCTAGTGCCGTTGCCGAGCTGGCCATAGTGATTACGTCCCCATGCCCAGGTGCTTCCATTTGCATCAATTGCCAGCGAATGTTCGCCTCCGGCACTCACTTGTATGGACTTCAGTCCCGTGGTTGCATTGGAGCTGGTAGCGGGGTCACGCACTCGCAGGGGAGCAGTGGAATAACCGCCGTTGGTATTGTTGCCAAGCTGGCCATATGTGTTGTCTCCCCAGGCGTACACGTATCCGTCGCTGCCCAGGGCGAGCGAATGCCCATCTCCGGCGCTAACCTGTACATAGGTGAAATCATTTGGTAGATTCGTATATATCATGGGATCGGGCTTCTTCACCACGACCGGCTTGTCTCGTTGAGTAGTGGTCCCATCGCCAAGCTGGCCATAGTCATTGTTCCCCCAAGCGTAGGCGTTTCCATCACTGCCCACAGCCAAGGAAAAAGCAAACCAAGTGCTTTTTGAGCTGCTGATCTGGTTGAATTTGATGCCGCTGATATTGGCGGGTGGGGTGATGGTGGTCTGTTGCCCGCCAAGCTGGCCACCCTTGTCAGGGTTGATTTTCCAAGTGTTGCCCGGGTTCTTGGGTGTCCATTTGGCGGTGAGCGTGAGGTTGTCTGTGACAGGCTTGCTGAAGTCGTAGGCGACGTTTTTGATGAACCACCCGTCAAACAGGTAGCCTTGACGGGCCGGATCGGGGGAGGGCCGCTGTACCCTGCCGTACGGATAGGAGACCTTCTGGTTGCTGGGTGTCGGGTCTCCCTCGCCTGTGTTGAAGTAAACCGTGTAGCTGGTTTCTGTTTCGGTGTCCCTGGTCAGCGGCTGGTCTACGGTGTATTGGAGACTTTTGGTGAAGGTCTGGTCATCCTGCCTGCCGACGAGTGTGATGGTGGTTGGTCCGGGCTTGTGGGCTGGGGCATCTGCCTGCCAGGTATGATTCTTTCCGGTGAGTTTCAGCGGCTGGCTGTCCATACTGGCTGATTCAAGGGTGGGCGCCTGAGTGGTGTTGAGCCTGACCGGTTTGCTGAGTTGGCCTTGAGCGTCCAGACTCCACGTGAGTATGCTGCCATGCTTGTCGATGGCGGTGATCTTGCTGCCAACACTGGCGGCTTGTACGTACTGCTGGTTCCCGTTGTATACGCGCATCGGCGTTTCGCTGGGCTTCCACGTCCAAACGCGTCCCTCTGTGTCTGTGATCAAGGCCTGGTCCTCGTTGGAGATGATCCAGCTGGTCTGCGCGCCGTCCGGCAAGCCGACTAGGTTCATGTTGGTTGTGCCGTCGGCCAGGTACCAAGCCTGACCGTCCGCGGCCAGGAGGAACCCCTGGTTGAGAGCTGCTGCTTGGATGATGCGTCTGCCCTGGTCCTGCTTGACGCGTGCTGGTTCGGCTTTTCCAATCTTGCTCGTCTCACAGGCCCAGGCCTGCCCGTCCGCGTCCAAGGTGAGGATCCGCTTGTTGGAGGCGGCGGCGAGGATGGCCTGCGCTTTTCCGGGCAGGCTGGTTGCGGCTTGTTCTGTCGGTTTTATGCTCTGGTTGTCTATTGGGTCGGTTTGGAAGAGGTGGACTTGTCCTTGCCGGTCCACCGCCAGCAGCTGATCATCGTGCATGCTGATGCTGGTGAACCCGGTGTTCTGGTCAGTGTTGAGGATGGTGGGCGTGGCTTGTGCGCTGGTCCAGGTGTAGATCTGCTGGTCGGATCCTAAGGCGGCATCCCAATGGCTGCCGGCTGCGGCCTGCAGGTAATGGAACCCGTCGGCAGTATGGGTGGGGAAGGGGACCTGCTTTGGTGTGCTTTCCTGCATCCATATGTAGATTCTGCCATCGCCGGTCAGTCCGACAGTCTGGTCGCCTGCGGCGTGGATATTGCTGAAACGTGGTTCTTGCTTGTCGGGCGGGCTGATGGTCAGACGGGCTCCGGAGGCGGGCCCGTGGTCCGGGCTCAGCGTCCAGTCCGTGATTTTCGACCACTGAGCTTTCAGGGTTATATTCCGGAGTACCGGGGTTTGGAAGTCATAGGGCTGGCCGTCAAGCGTCCACCCGTCGAACCGGAAGTCCTCACGTTGCGGATTCTTTTCCGGAGAGGTGGCTAAAGACCCGGTTTTCACGGCTGCTTTGGTTGGTGTGCTGCCGTCGGCCGGGTCGAAGTGCACCTCGTGTGCATCTTGATCATCCGTTTTTTCTGATGATTTAGCCGCAACGGAGTCTGTGCTGTCAAGTGTTCCCGTCGTTGATGACGGGGTGCCTGGACTCGCTGTTGGGCTTAATGGTGTGGTGGCTTGTAATACCGATGGTGAGGGCAGTGGTGTGCTGGTTGCGCTGCTGGAGGGAATGCCTGGGGTTCGCTTAGCTACGCGAGGGGTCTGACGACCCCCCCCCCCC
>NZ_JACFQP010000008.1:0-22544 GCF_016101415.1 Bifidobacterium sp. M0404
CCCCCCAGCTGTAGACGATGCCGTCGCTGCCGATGGCCAGCACGTGGTAGCCGCCCGCCACGGCCTGTTTGTAGGTGAAACTGGAATCCACGCCATCGGGCAGGGGAACCCTGACCGGTGTTTTCTGCGGGGTGCTGCTGGCGTTGCCCTGGCCCAGCTGCCCGTGTTGGTTGTATCCCCAGGTGTAGGCGTTCCCGTCGCTGGCCACGCCCACCGAAAAGCCGCTCAGAGAGCCGGCGCTTATCTGGCTGAAGCGGATACCGCGGCTGAGTTTGGGCGGGGTGATGGTTGCCTGCTGGCCGCCCATCGCGTTGCCCTTGCTCGGGCTGATCGACCAGCCGCCGGTGTCCGCAGGGCTCCAATGCGCGACCAGGGTGATGCCAGCGGTGACCGGCTGGCTGAAATCATACGCCACCTTGGAATCACCCTTGGCATCCTTGAGAAACCAGCCATCAAACAGGAAGCCGTCCCTGGCCGGGTCTGTGATTGGGCGTGTGGCCTGCTGGCCTCCTGTGATTCGCTGCTGGTCCGGGACCGGATTGCCGCCGGCGCTGTCGAAGGCGACCGTGTAGGTGATGATGTACGTGTAGTCCAGGTGTGCGTCGGGCCTCCAGCCGTTCCTGCTCCAGAAGACGGTCACGTCCGTCTTGCCTCCTGCATGCGGGGGTGTGACGACGCTCCAGGTGCCGTCCTTGTTGTCGGCCAGGCTCGTACCCCGCCTATCGCCGAAGCTGACACCGGTCGGCTTTGGTTTCTCAGGGAAGTCGACTATCCCGGGTTGGCCGTCGAAGTAGCCGCTAGCGTCGCGTCCCAGCTGCTGGTTGCCGTTCCATCCCCAGCTATAGATGTTGCCGTCCGAGCCCAGGGCCAGGGAGAAGTCCCCACCCAAAGTGCCGGGCGCACTGGCTTGGGTGATTGTGATACCTGTCGGCATGGCCACTTTGCGTGGCGTGCCGTCTTTCGTTGCGCTGGGGTTGCGTCCCAGCTGGCCGCTGGTGTTGTCGCCCCAGCTGTAGAGGTTGCCGTCCGATCCCAGGGCCAGGGAATGCTCGCCGCCTGCGATGACCTGGGTGAATCGGCTGACACCTGTTGGCAGGTTCACTTTGCGTGGCGTGCCGTCCTCAGCCCCATTGATGCTGCGTCCCAGCTGGCCTTTCTCGTTGGTTCCCCAGCTGTAGAGGTTGCCGTCCGTTCCCAGGGCCAGGGAATGCTTGTATCCTGCGCTGATCTGGGTAAATTTTGGGACCCCTGTTGGCAGGTTCACCTTGCTCGGAGCGGCATGAGCATCAGAATCGCTAGCGCCGATGCCGAGCTGTGCGTGGTCGTTGTATCCCCAGCTGTAGAGGTTGCCGTCCGTTCCCAGGGCCAGGGAATGACTGTCTCCTGCGCTGATCTGGGTGAATTTTGGGACCCCTGTTGGCAGGATCACCTTAATCGGCTGTTGATTAGGGCTCGCACTGGGATTGCCGATGCCGAGCTGCCCGTAGCTGTTGTCTCCCCAGCCGTATAAGTTGCCGTCCGATCCTATGGCCAAGGAATAGTTAAATCCGGCACTAATCTTGGTGAATTTCGTGCCGTCTGCCGGCATGATCACTTTGCCCAGCCCGCTATTGGTAGTGGTACCATTGCCAAGCTGGCCTTGGTTGTTGAATCCCCAGCTGTAGAGGTTGCCGTCCGTTCCCAGGGCCAGAGTAAAGTTCATTCCCGCGCTGGTCTGGGTCAAGTGGACGCCTGTCGGCGGGGTGACGATCACTGGCCTTTCATCGGAGGCATCTCCCCACTTGTAAATGTTGCCGTCGGAGCCTATGGCCTGGGAAGCGTATGTTCCTGTGCCGACGTGGCTAAAGCGTATGTCGGGTGTGGTGGGGGCGGGGTGAGGGTGATCCTGGTGCCTCCGGCTGGTGGGCCGGAAGCGGGCGAGAGGCTCCAGGAGCTGGCGCCTTTGGTCCATTTGGCGGTCAGGGTGATGTTGCCGGTGACGGGCCGGGTGAAGTCGTAGGCGGTGTTGCCGGTGAACCATCCGTCGAACAGGTAGCCGTCCCTGCTAGGGTCCTTGGGCCTGGAGGCCTGTCCGCCGCTGGGGACGCTCTGGGAGGGCGTGTTGGTTCTGCCGTCGGGGTCGTTGAAGGCGACGGTGTAGGCTGCGCGTGTCTGGGGCTGGCTGTCGGCGGCCTTGCTTTGGATGCCGGTGCCGCCGGGCTTATGGTCGGATGCGGCCTGGGCGGTGGTGAGGGGGGATGCGGTGTTCAGGGGCGAGGGTGAGGGCAGCGGCGACTGGGGGCTGGCCGGGGTGGCAGGCAGGGTTGGTGCATTGGCTGATGGGTCCGCCGGTTGGCCCGTCGCCGTCTGCTCCAGGCTGGTCGGCTCGGGCACACTGGATCCGCCGGAGGCAGTGTCAGCCGCGGCGAATCCTCCGGCGATCAGGCTGCAGGCGAGCAGCATGCTGACGACAATGGCCCGTTGGCTGTGCGTGTTCGCATGCTGACGCATGATCGGCATGATCCCCTTCCCAGGAACTGTTGCCGCGCGCTTGGAACTCCCCCTGGTCCGGCTCCCCGATAGATGGCAGACACAATCCCCACGTATATTCAATAGGCTATCACGGTCCGTCTGCATGCTCCAAGTGCCCGTCAGCTAGCCTGCCGGGCTGCTTGTCTGAACACTATATGAAGACTGCTTCACGTCTTATTGGCGATATAGAGGGTGGAAGCAAAAAGGTGGGTGGCTCCGTTGTGTTGGGGGATTGGCGGGGCCACCCTTCGGCTGGACTAACTTGGGGTTTAGTCCAGCCGCTTACTCGGGTGAAGATTCTAGGCGTGCTGGATGCGAGTTTCCCGCCGGTGGCGTCCGGCCGCGGCGGCGCCGGCGGCGGCGAGCAGCCCGGCGGCAAGCAGGAGGACTATGGTGCCGTTGCCGCCTGTCAGGGGCAGGACGCCTTCATAGGTGTAGGCCAGGTGCGCCTGGGTTTGGCCGGCGCCGCCCAGCGTCCAGTCCACGATCACATCGGCCTGCCCCGGATTGTGGACAGGGGTGGCCAGGGTGACGGAACCATCGGCATTCTGCTGCAGGGAGCCGACCGTCGCCTGGTCGAACTTGACACCGGTGATCAGCAGTTGTCCGAGCATTACTGGTACCGGCACGAGGCTTTCAGCAGCGTGTACATATAGTCCTGTGGGGATGCTGGTGTTGCCGAGCTCGCCGTACCAATTGCTTCCCCAGCTGTACGCGTTGCCGTCCTGGCCGATGGCCAGGGCATGACCGCCTCCGACGCTGACTTTTGCGGGTGTGAATCCCTTGGCGGGGTTGTCTTGACCAGCAGGGGGCGACATCTGCGTGGGCGTATCCTGCGTATCATCGTTGTTGATACCGAGCTGGCCATACCAGTTTAATCCCCATGCCCAGGCTGTGCCGTTCTCGTCGCCGACTATGGTTTGGTTTACGCCGGCGCTGATCCATGCAACTTTGAATCCCTGGCTGGAGTCCTTGGGGTTCCGTACTTGCACGGGAGTTGACTGGTTCTCATACCCGCTATGGGCGAGCTGCCCGTACTCGTTCTTTCCCCATGCCCAAAGGGTGCCGTCCTGGCCGATAGCCAAGGCGTGGTCGGATCCTGCGCTGATCTGTGCGGCTTTGAAGGCCTTGCTCGTGTCCTTGGGGTCGGGCACGCGTGCCGGGTCGGCGGCGTATGTAGGAACTTTATCTGCTGTGGCTGAGCCGTTGCCGAGTTGCCCGTAGTTGTTGTATCCCCACGTGTATACGTTGCCGTCCGCGTCCAGGGCCATGATGAAGCTGTAGTTGACGCTGACCTGGACCGCGTGCAGCCCCTCGCTTGAGCCGTTGGGGTCTTTGGCCAGGGTCGGTGTCAGCCGGGGGTTGCTGTTGAATAGCATGTATCCCTCGCTGCCCCAGGTGTAGACACGCCCCTGCGGGTCGATGGCCGCCGAGTCGGAGGAGCCGGCACTGATCTGGTCGGCCTTGAAGGGCTGGCCGTCCGCGCCCTTGACGGGCATCGGACTGGGATGGACATTTGCGTCCTTGCTGCCGTTGCCGAGCTGGCCCTGGTCGTTGAGCCCCCAGGCGTAGACAATCTGGTCGGAGCCGATGGCCAGCACGTGGTAGTCGCCTGCCGCGACCTGCGTGTAGGTGAAGCCGGAGTCCACGCCGTCCGGCAGAGGGACCCTGGTCGGCGTCTTCTGCATGGCCATCTTGTCTGGATCCTGGCCCAGCTGGCCGTAGTCGTTGGCGCCCCAGGCGTAGACGTTCCCGTCGCTGGCCATCCCTACGGAGAAGCTACTTGACTTGCCGGCGCTGACCTGGTTGAAGCGGATGCCGCGGCTGAGCTTGGGCGGAGTGATGGTGGTCTGCTGGCCGCCCATCGCGTTGCCTTTGCTTGGGCTGATCGACCAGCCGCCGGTGTTGGCGGGGCTCCAATGCGCGACCAGGGTGATGTCCGCGGTGACCGGCTGGCTGAAATCGTAGGCCACATTGGAATCACCTTCGGCATCCTCAAGGAACCAGCCATCAAACAGGAAACCGTCCCTGGACGGATCAGGATAGGGACGTGAAGCCTGATTTCCATCTGTAACCGATTGTTGAGCGGGCATGCCGGAAACCGTACAGTCGGTACATCCCTTGGCGAAGTTGACCACATGATCCGCACCGTCGTATTTGTAGGACAATACGGCATCGGTTTGCGGTCCGTTCATGCTCCAGGAGATGACCACCTTTACCCATCCCGTGGCATGTGCAGGAGGCTTGAGCGACCAGTAATTGCCCTGCTGGTCTGTTTGCATTGCTGAATAGCTGACAGATGCGCCATCGAACAGGGCTCTAATGAGGTTCGCAGACTCAGGGAAGATGACCCGGCTGGCCTGCATTACCTGCGTTGATGGTGTGCGGTTGTTGGTGTTGCCCAGGTTTCCGAAGTCGTTCCTTCCCCAACCGTATGCATATCCGTCGGATCCTATTACCAGGGTGGTGTTCCCGAAGCTGCTGATGGCTTGGTATGTGAAAGGCTCGCTCACATTTGCAGGATGCATGGCACGGAAAGGAGTGTCCCAATTGTAGCCTCCGGAGGGTTTCTTGCTTTCGTCGACGCCCAGCTGCCTGTCGGCATCGGATCCCCATCCGTAGACCTCGCCATCATTGCCGATGGCCAGGGAGTACTTGTATCCCGCATTGACCTGGGTGAAGCGGAAGGTGCTTGGGGCCCCGGCAGGATGGACGACCTTGCTGGGTATGGCGACATACGCATGGGGGCCATCTGCTTCAGAGTTGTTGTTGACCGGGTGACTGGGGTCGCCGAGTGAGGCATTGTCGTTGACTCCCCAGGCATATACTTCGCCGTTGCTGCCCAGCGCTAAGGAGTGCACGTAACCGGCGCTGATCTGCGTATAGGAAAAGGTCGAAGCATCCACGTTGGCTGGTTTGGAGACCTTGACCGGCTTGTTGTAGCTGCCGTCGGAACTGCCGTTGCCTATCTGTCCCCACCGGGCATCGCCCCAGGCATAGGCGTTCCCGTCATTGCCAAGAGCGAGCGAGCGGTAGTAGGTCACGCTGATCTGGGTGAATTTGAATGAGGACGGTACATTATCCGGCTTCAGTACTTTGACAGGCGAATAGGAATTCGTTGTATCGCCGATTCCCAGTCGTCCATAGAGACCTGCGCCCCAAGACCAGGCGTTGCCATCGCTGTCCAAGGCCATGGAATGCTGCTCCCTGGTGCATACCTGCTCGTAGCGTATGCCTCCGCTGGCGTCGAGCATTGTCGGGGTTGTCCTTCTGGTTCTGTCTCCCAGGCCAAGCTGACCGGAGTCGTTGCGGCCCCAGGCCCAGATGTGGCCTTGGTCATCCAAGGCCAGGGAGTTGCGCATGCCCGCACTGACCTGGATGATGTGGACCGACTGTGGGAAGGCAATCAGTTGGGGCGTGTAATGGTCTTGAAGTGTGCCGTCGCCCAGCTGCCCGTAGTCGTTGCTTCCCCATCCGTAAGTGTTGCCGTCTGAGCCGATGGCCAGGGTGTGTCGGTCGCCTGTGCTGATTTGGGTGAATTTGAGGCCACGCGGTGTGGGCGGCCTGAGCTTCAATTCATTGCCGCCTTTGGAAGGCCCATGCCATGGACTGAGATCCCATGAACCCTTTTTGCTGGTCCAGTGGGCTTGCAGGGTGATGTCTTTGGTGACGGGCTGGCTGAAGTCGTAGGCGATGTCGCCGGTGAACCAGCCGTCGAACAGGTAGCCGTCCCTGGTCGGGTCGGCCGGTCTTGTGGCTCGGCTTCCGTCGTTGACGTTCTGGGTTGAACTGGCGTGCTGGTCCTCGTCGGAGAAGGTGACGGTGTGCTTGGCGGAGGATCGCGTCAGCAGGGAACGACCGTCGTCGCTGGGCGTGGGTTGTGCGGACGGTGTCGGGTTTGTCGGGTGTAAGGGTGATGGGGTGGCCAGTGGTGACTGGGGTGTTTCTGATATGGCTGTTGGTGTTGCCTTGCTGGAAATGGTGCCGGAATTTTGCTTAGCTACGCGAGGGGTCTGACGACCCCCCCCCCCCGGTGCCTTCTGCTATGGTCGGCGCGTTGGTGCCGGCCATAGCAGGCTCACTGGCCGTAGTGCTGGCATCGGCGCTGGTGCAGGCAAGGAGGCCTAGAGGCAGGATGACGGATAGCAGAAAACTGACGGCTGCAGCTGGTCTGATCGACATGTGCTGATGCTGACGCATATTAAGCATGATCCCCTTCCCCAAAGGCTGACGCTGCCGACCCCTGCCGGTAAGACACCCTCGGAGGCTTCCTAGACGTTTTGCGCGTCCCTATCCCTTTTATGAGGGTGTGAACAGAAAGCCCTGCATCCTCCAACTATACTACCTGAGGATAAAATCCTCTCAGGTGGAATGTCGAGGGAACATCGCCAAACAGGACTTCTGATGCAGTGGCCCGCTGAATTGGTCGGCAGTTCCGGATCAGGCAGGCCAACCGGCGATCAGGGCGTGCAGGCCTTTGCGGTAGCTGGTCTCCATAAGTGCACTGATTCCGTCGCCCGGAGAATCGAACAGCCTCTTCAGATCATCAAATCCTCGGGTATCCTCGGCCAGCTTTTTTGCAAGTTCCGTATTGGTCCGGCCACCCGCACCGCCGACCGGGGGAGAGGCCTGGGCGATGGCACTGCCCAGGGTCAGTCCGGCCAGGCTATTGAGCAGGTGGATGGTGTCGGAATCGACCTTGAGCCCATGGGCGGTCAGCTGGTTCAACCAGGTGCTGACCATGTGGAAGGACTGGTCGGTGTTGATGGGATGCGTGGCCATGAGAGGGAGGGCCCGGGGATGCGAAAGCAGCGTCCGGTGGACCTGGAGCATGACATCTTCAAGCGCTTGCCGCCATCCCATGCCCTGGGGTATGGAGTCCAGGTCGGTGGCTGACTGCCAGATGAGCTCGACGATCCCATCAAGCAGGGCGGCCTTGCTGGGCACATGGCGGTAGATGGCTGGCCCGGACACCCCCATCTGCTTGCCCAGGGCGCGGATATTCAAGGCGTCCAGTCCATGTTCATCGACGAAATAGAGGGCGGAACGCAGAACATAGTCGCGGTTGAGCGTCGTCTTGACGGGTGCCTTGGGTGGGTCAGCCATGCCTTCCTCACTCCTTCCGCTGTACTCCTCTCTTGAATAGTACCGTTGCCAGGAGAGCCAGGGCGACCAGAAAGGCCAGCAGGATGCGCAGATCAGGCCAGACTTCTGCCATCCCGGCATGTTTGAAATTGATTTTTCCTACGGCATCCATGGCCCAGTAAATGGGACTGCCCTTGGCCAATTTCTGGGCCCAGTCCGGGAATCCGGAGACAGGGCTGAGTGCCCCGCCCATGCCAGCCAGGAGCATGCCAAGAATGTTGTTGAAGGACATGGCCATGTTCTGGGAGGATGAGAAGATGTAGAGCAGCAGGCCGAAGAGGGTCAGCACAATCGAAGTGGCCAGACAGACCGCGGCCAGGGCCAGGACTGATCCATTGGGTCGATAGTGGTAGAGCGCCGACCCGATCAGCATGACCAGAGCGACCTGGATTACCTGCACCATGAAGGACACGCTCAGTTTGGCCATGACCAGTTCGAGGAGGGAGACCGCTGACGCCCGCATTCTGTCCCAGGTGTGCCATTCGTGCTCCTGGAAGAAAAGTTGGAGGACCAGCTGCAGGGAGAACATGGAGAAAAGAATGGCGAACCCTGGAAGCGCTTGCTCGGATCCGTTCGCGCCCAGATGCCCCTGGGCTCGCAGTGAGTCCCGGTAGGAGGGCAGCATGAAAGGGATGATGATCAGGGGAATGGCCACGATGACCGCCTGCAGCCAGATGCTTCGAAGCTCGATTTTGAAATTCAGGCGGAACGCTGCCAGATATCCGTTGAAATGCATGGCGTTCACCTGTCTTCCCATGCTCGTGACTCGGCCGGTTCGCTTGAGGATGTACCCATGACGGTTATGTAGGCCGATTCGATGTCAGGCTGGACGATGGTGATTGACGCCAGACGGGCATTTTTCATGACCGGCTCCTGCAAGAGGCGGGCCAGCTCCTGCTCTGGGCTGGAAACCGGGTGATCGGGCTCCAGGAAGCCCTCTGCCATCTGCCATCCTGGGATCTGGCCTGGTGCCTGACCGACGAAGGAGATACGCAGGGATGCCCGGGCATATTTGTGGAGCACCTCCTGCAGGGAGCCCTGGACCTGGATTCGCCCGTCGATCAGGAAGGCGAGGTCCGCGCCCATCTCTTCCAACTCCTTGAGATAGTGGGTGGTGTAGATGATGGTGGTGCCCTGCCGGCTCATGGCCTTGACCATGTCGAGTATTCTGGCGCGGGCTTCCACATCGGCGCCGACCGTCGGTTCGTCCAGGAAGAGCACCGGGGGATTGTGGACCATGGCCATGGCGGTGTGGAGGCGTCGCTTCTGCCCTCCCGATAGATTCTCAGCTGATGTTCCGGACTGGGATGCCAGCCCCATGAGCTCTATCAGTTCGTCGGCTCTTTTGCTGCCCTGTTTGGCGTTCAGTCCTTGCAGACCGGCCATGCCGCGCAGGTTGTCTCGGACGCTGAGGTGGGGATAGATGCCCAGGTCCTGGGGAGCGAGTCCGATGACCCGGCCGAAAATGCGTGAAGAGGTTCGATAGGGGTTGTGTCCCTCGACTGTGATGTGGCCCGAGTCCGGCTCACCCAGCCCGGTCAAGGCCGAGATCAGGGTTGATTTTCCTGCTCCGTTCCGGCCCAGCAGACCCAGGATGCTTCCGCGTCTGACCTGAAGATCCACACCCTTGAGCACCTGCCTGCTCCCGAATGATTTGCGCACCCGTTGACAGGACAGGGCGTATTCCCCTGAATTGTTTCTTGCAGGATGCAAGGTATACCTCCTGATGATTGTTGCTGATTAACAATGTAAACTATAATAACATCGTAAACAATTAATCTCGCATCATCGTGTCTGCGGTATCTGCTCTAGGTGGTGATTGTGAATATGAAACCGAGTAGGGATTTCAGCCTTTAATGAGGATCTGTGTATTCTCTCGCGCAGTGTGATCCAACAATGTTGATTTATCTGCAGTAATTATCAGCGGCATTTATCGGTAAAGTGTTTCTGATCTCTGTCGGGGCGGTCTCGGCGCGCTCGCAGACACTTTGCCAATAGACGTTAGGGAGAGTGTGTTTTTCCTCATTATTGCAGTGAGTACTATGATTTTCGTTGGCAGTGTTGGGAATCCGATAACTACTCTTCGACGAAGAAATGATAGATGATCTATGTCTACGGATGCCGGCTTGTTGGGTGCTATTGACACCGTGCTCTCCGCAGTCACCGCCTACTGCTACCGGTACTGGAAGCTGGTAGCAAGCCGTTCAATAATCGGATCTTGCTTGAATGCAAATACAATTAACGGCCTATGTTGTTCGATTAGTCTTCGCGTACGAATCAGAAACTGACTTTCTTGAGGTTTTGATGGTGGTCGGGTCTTTTATGGTCCTGATCGTCCTTACCTTGCTGAAACGTTTGAAGATCTGGACCCCGGTTGTCAAGGAATCTGCCCTAGATACCCGGGGCGGTCTTTTCTCTGCGGACGGTGGGGGATTTCAATGTAGCGGGCTTGTTGTTCAAGTGTGGGCCAGACACCCTTTCTGCCCACCGGGGCACGATTTTGTGCACTCCACTCTGCCTCGGGTTCGCTGTCGTTCTGGTCCTGCACTGAGGACTTACAATTTTGCGGACACCAGCTTTTAGGATTCAGTTGAGACAATGACAGTAGCAATCTCTGGTCGAAGATTGTTTTGCAAGTGTTTATGAGGGAAAGCTCTCAACTTTGCAAAACTCCACTGTGTGCTATCCATACGGGTAATAGCCTAAAAAGGACTCGATGATCTGATGAACTCGTCAAGGCTCTTTTATTGCTTATCTATAACTGGGCAGGAAAAAACAGCGAGCTAGGGACGGTATGAAAGAGGTGGGTGGCTCCGTTGTGTTGGGGGATTGTCGGGGCCACCCTGGTTGGCCGGGCCGTCTTGGGGTGCGGCCCGGCTTGCTTACTCGGGTGAGGATTCTAGACGTGCAGGATGCGGGCTTCTATCCGGTGGCGTCCGGCCGCGGCGGCGCCGGCCGCGGCGAGCAGCCCGGCGGCGAGCAGGAGGACCGTGCTGCCGTTGCCGCCTGTCAGGGGCAGGACGCCTTCGTAGGTGTAGGCCAGATGCGCGGGTTCCTGTTTGGTGCCGCCAAGGGTCCAGTCCACGATGACATCGGCCCGCCCCGGATTGTGGGCGGGGGTGGCCAGGGTGACGGACCCGTCGGGGTTCTGCACCAGGGGGTCCACGACTGTCTTGTCGAACTTGACGCCGGTGATCAGCAGTGCCGGGTTGAAGGCGACCAGGGTCGGGGTGCGGCACTGTGCTGTGCTTCCGTTGCCGAGCTGGCCTAAGCGGTTGTCGCCCCAGGCGTAGGCGTTGCCGTCCTGGCCGATGGCCAGGGAATGGTATTGCGCCGCGCTGACCCGCGTGGCCTGAAGGGATGCGCTGGCGCCGGCGGACGGGTCGGGGCTTCGCACGCTTGTCGGCGTGAGCAGGGCAAAGACGTCGCCGTTGCCTAATTGGCCGTAGGCGTTGTATCCCCATGCCCAGGTGTTGCCGGAGCTGTCGACGGCCAGGGAGTATATGACTCCTGTGCTGATGCCGACGGCGGTGAAACTGCCTCTTCCATCCGGGTTCTTGACCGGTTCGGGGACGAGCTTATCGTAGGTGGAGCCGTTGCCGAGCTGGCCTTGGTTGTTGTGTCCCCAGCTCAGGACGGTCCCGTTCCTGTCGATGGCGAGGCCATGGTCCGTGCCTGCGCTGATCTGCGTGGCCTGCAGCCCTTTGCTGGGGTCATTGGGGCTGTTCGGGTCGCGCACCCTGGCGGGCGTGGCTGTGTAGGCGCTGCTGGTGCTGTTGTTGCCGAGCTGGCCGTAGTTGTTGTATCCCCATGCGTATACGTTGCCGTCCTCGTCCAGGGCCATGATGAAGCTCCAGCCGAGGCTGACCCGCACCGCCTGCAGCCCCTGGCCGGATCCGTCGGGGGCGGCTGCCGGGGTCGGCGTCTTCCGCGGCTGGGTGAAGCTGGGGTTGAAGTTGCCGTCGCGGCTGTTGCCCTCGCTGCCCCAGGTGTAGACGCGCCCGTCCGGGCCGATGGCCGCCGAGTCGTAGGCGCCGGCGCTCACCTGGACGGCCTTGAACGGCTGGCTTGTGTCGTTCGGGTCCGACACGGGCTGCGGCTTGGAACGCTCGGTGGTGGTGCCGTCGCCCAGCTGGCCGTGGTCGTTGGCGCCCCAGCTGTAGACGATGCCGTCGCTGCCGACGGCCAGCACATGGAAGCCCCCCGCCACGGCCTGCGTGTAGGTGAACCCGGAGGCCACGCCGTCCGGCAGGGGGACCCTGACCGGCTTGTTCTGCTTGGTTGTGTTGCCGATGCCCAGCTGCCCGTGCTGGTTGCTGCCCCAGGCGTAGGCGTTCCCGTCGCTGGCCACCCCTATGGAGAAGCCCGCCGCATCACTCATCTGGTAGCCGCCGGCGCTGACCTGGTTGAAACGGATACCACGGCCCAGCCTGGGCGGGGTGATGGTCGCCCGCTGGCCGCCCAGCACATTGCCCTTGCCCGGGCTGATCGACCAGCCGGAGTCTTTCTCAGGGCTCCAATGCGCGACCAGGGTGATGTCCGCGGTGACCGGCTGGCTGAAATCATACGCCACCTTGGAACCGCCATTGGCGTCCTTGAGGAACCAGCCATCAAACAGGAAACCGTCCCTGGCCGGGCTGGCGGTCGGGCGTGCGGCCTGCTGGCCTCCGGTGATCCGCTGATCCGGGATTGGGCTGCCGCCGGTACTGTCGAAGGCGACCGTATAGGAGCCCAGATACCTATAGAACAGGTGCGCGTCGGGCTGCTGGCCATTCATGCTCCAGGAGACGGTCACATCAGTCTTGCCTGCTGCATGCTGGGGCGTGGTCACGCTCCAGGTGCCATCCTTGTTGCCCACCAGACTCGTGCCGGGTGTCCCGCCGAAACTGACGCTGACGGGCCTAGGATTCTCCGGGAAATCGACTTTGACCAGGCTGGCGTCCTGGGTGCTGCTAGTGTCGCGTCCCAGTTGTCCGTTGGTGTTGTCTCCCCAGCTGTAGAGGTTGCCGTCCGATCCTTGGGCAAGGCAGTACCATGCTCCTGCGCTGGCTTGGGTGAAAGTGATGCCTGTAGGGTTGTCGGCTTTTCCGGGCTTGTCTGCCGGGGTTTTGCTGGTGTCGCGTCCCAGGCGCCCATGGTCACTGTCTCCCCAGGTGTAGAGGTTGCCGTCCGAGCTTACTGCGACGGTGTGCCAGCCTCCTGCGCTGGCTTGGGTGAAGGTAATGCCTGTAGGGTTGTCGGCTTTTCCGGGCTTGCCTGCGGGAGTGTTGTTGGTGTCGCGGCCGAGGCGTCCGTTGTCGCTGTTGCCCCATGTGTAGAGGCTACCATCGTCGCTTACGGCCACGGAGTGGCTTCCTCCGGCGCTGGCTTGGGTGAAGGTGATGCCTGTAGGGGTGTCGACTTTGCCGGGGTAGTTGCCCTGGGTGCTGCCGGCGGTGCTGCGGCCAAGCTCACCGTGTGTGTTGTCGCCCCAGGTGTATATGTTGCCTTGACTGTCCAAAGCAGCCGTGTGGCCCCAGCCTGCGCTGACACTGGTGAAGGTGATGCCTGCTGGGGTCGTCTGCACCTTGCTGGGTTTGGGGTCGGATGTGCCTGTGGTGTCCCGGCCCAGTCTGCCGGCACTGTTATCTCCCCAGCTGTATAGGTTGCCCTCGGAGCTTACGGCCACTGCGTATGAGCGGCCTGCACTGACGCTTGTGAAGGTGATAC
Organism: Bifidobacterium sp. M0404; assembly: GCF_016101415.1. Classification (NCBI taxonomy): domain Bacteria; kingdom Bacillati; phylum Actinomycetota; class Actinomycetes; order Bifidobacteriales; family Bifidobacteriaceae; genus Bifidobacterium; species Bifidobacterium sp. M0404. The sequence continues at coordinate 13,366 of NZ_JACFQP010000008.1, forward strand.
CTGCTGGGGTCTCTACCTTGTTGGGCCTGTTGGCTGGGGTGTTGCTGGTGACTGTGCGGCCCAACTGGCCTAGGCCATTATCTCCCCAGCTGTAGAGGTTGCCGTCGGAGCCCAGGGCTACGGAGAATCCGTAGCCTGCGCTGTCTTGGGTGAAGGTGATGTTTGCTGGGGTATCTACCTTGTTGGGCCTGTTGGCTGGGGTGTTGCTGGTGACTGTGCGGCCCAACTGGTTTTTCTGGTTGTCTCCCCAGGTGTAGATATTGCCGTCCGATCCCACGGCTCCGGAGTGAACGTCTCCTGCATCGGCTTGGCTGAGCCGGATGCCACGTGCTAGAGGCGGGGTCAGGGTAGTTTTGTCGCCTCCCGCGGCTGGCCCTGAGGTGGGGGAGATGCTCCAGGTGCTGGTTCCCTTGGTCCAGTGGGCGGTCAGAGTGAAGTCTTTAGTGACGGGCTGGCTGAAATCGTAGGCCACGTTGGAGTCGCCTTTGGCGTCCTTGATGAACCAGCCGTCGAACAGGTAGCTGTCCCTGGCTGGATCCTTGGGGGGTCGTCTGGCCCGGGTGCCGTCGGCAATGGACTGTTTGCTCAGGGTTGTGCTGTCATCTTTAAAGGTTACGGTGTGTTGTGTTGATCGCGTCTGATGCGGATTGTCGTCGCTCTTGCCAGGTTTGGATATTGTAGCTTTCGGCGATGAAGATGAGGTTAGGAGTGGGGGCGTGGGTGTCAGCGGGGAGGCTGTGTTCAGGGGCGAGGGTGCGGGTAGGGACGACTGGGGTGTTGTTGATATTGCACTACTGGGGGAAATAACAGAATTTTGCCTAGCTACGCGAGAGGTCTGACGATTACCTCTCTCGTTGTTTCCTGTCATGGTCGGCCCGGTAGCTATGACAGGCTGGCTGGTTGTCGTGTCGGCAGCGGCTAGGCCGCCGGTAATCAGGCTGGCGGGCAGGATGAGGGCGAGCAGAAGGCTGATGGCCGCTACTGGACGGCTTGGCGTGTTCGTATTCCGACGCATGATAAGTGGGACACCCTTTCCCCAAGAATCGCGACACATGTCTAGGACGCTCTCTGTCCTAGCTGAAAGCCGCATGCCGGGCACAATCCCGACTCACGTAAGACAGGCTACCACAGCAGGCCCGCATGGGTGTAAGCATCAACCTGTCGATGCTTTATAGACCTGCTTTCCGCGACTCCTGCATCCTTCTAAGAAATTGCATGAAAGTGGGGATGGGTGGCTCCGTTGTGTTGGGGGATTGGCGGGGCCACCCTTCGGCTGGGCTAACTTGGGGTTTAGCCCAGCCGCTTACTCGTGTGAAGATTCTAGGCCTGCAGGCTGTGTGATTCCCGCCGGTGGCGTCCGGCCGCGACGGCGCCGGCTGCGGCCAGCAGCCCGGCGGCGAGCAGGAGGATCATGGTCCCATCGCCGCCCGTCAGGGGCAGGACACCTTCATAGGTGTAGGCCAGGTGCGCCTGGGTCTGGCTGATGTCGTCCAGGGTCCAGTCCACGACCACATCAGCCAGCCCAGGATTATGGACAGGCGTAGCGAAAGAGACGGACCCGTCAGAATTCTGCTGCAGGGGGTTCACCACTGTCTTGTCGAACTTGACACCGGTGATTAGCAACGTCGGATTGAAGGCTACTAGGGTTGGGGTGCGGCTCTGCGTCAGGCTCTGCTCGGCTCCAAGCTGATTGTAGCGGTTGTCGCCCCAGGCGTAGGCTTTGCCGTCCTGGCCGATGGCCACGGAATGGCCCCATCCTGCACTGATGCGTACGGATGCAAACCCAGTGCCGGAGCCGCTCTGATCTGCAGGGGCTAAGACCGGCCGTGGCGTGGTCCGCTTGCTGGTGGTGCCGTCGCCGAGCTGGCCATTGGCGTTGTTGCCCCAACCCCAGGCTGTGCCGTCCAGACCTATTGCCAAGGAATTCCATGTGCTTGCGCTGACCTGGTGGGCCTTGAGATTAGGCACCTGCTTGGGCAATGTCACCTGCTTGGACGATGTCTGATCTGTGCTGAAGCCGAGTTGGCCGTTGTTATTCATTCCCCATGCCCATACCGTGCCGTCCTGACCTATGGCCAAGGCGTGCCATGCGCCCGCGCTGATCCGGGTGACTTGCAGTCCTTTGCTGGTATCCGTGGGATCGCGCACCAGCGTAGGGGTAGAGGAGTAAGTGGTCCAAGTTCCGTTGGTCGAGGACCCGTTGCCGAACTGCCCCCAGTTGTTGTATCCCCAGGCGTATATGTTGCCATCCGCGTTCAAGGCCATGATGAAGCTCCAGTTGGCGCTGACCTGGACTGCATGCAGACCCTGGTCGGTGCCGCCTGGATCGGCCACTAGGGTGGGCTTCGTTTTGGAATCGGAGTTTGCAGTACTGACGCTATCGCCGAGGGTTGTGGTTTCGCTTCCCCAGCTGTAGACCTTGCCCGTGGTATCGATGGCGACCGAGTCACAGGCACCAGCGCTGACCTGGACGGCCTGGAACGGCTGGCCCGTACTTGGGTTGATGACGGCTATCGGCTTGGGGTGGACGCTTGTGTCCGTGCTGCCGTTGCCTAGCTGGCCGAAATCGTTGTGTCCCCAGCTGTAGAGGATGCCATCGGAGCCGATGGCCAGTGTGTGTGCGCCTCCTGCCGAAATCTGCGTGTAAGTGAAATCTTCTTTTACGCTGTCCGGCTTGAGGACCTCGGTTGGTTTGTCCTGCTGCTTGTTGTCTCCGGTTCCCAGTTGCCCGTATCTGTTGTTGCCCCAGGCGTAGGCTTTCCCGTCGCTGGCCACACCCACCGAGAAGCCGCGCATCTCCCTGTTCTGTGAGCCGCCGGCGCTGATCTGGTTGAAGCGGATGCCTCGACTGGCCTTAGGTGGTGTGATGGTCACCTGCTGGCCGCCCAGTACGTTGCCCTTGTCCGGGTTGATTGACCACGTACCGTTGTCTGCAGGACTCCAATGTGCGACCAGGGTGATGCTGCCGGTTACGGGCTGGCTGAAGTCGTAGGCGATTCTGGAATCGCCGTTGGCATCCTTGAGGAACCAGCCGTCAAACTGGCAGCCGGCCGATTGTGGATCTGGATAGGGGCGCTTGGCCTGTTCACCCTCTGTTGCGGACTGGTCGTTAGGCATGCCTGAGGGTGCTGGGCAGGAGCCGCCATCGGAAGAGAACGCGATATTGTAAGTACCGAAGTATCGATAGGTCAGGTACGCATCGGGCCTCTGGCCGTTCATGCTCCAGGATATGGTCACATCCGTCTTGCCTCCTGCATGCTTGGGCGTGGTGATGCTCCAGGTGCCGTCCTTGTTGTCGACCAGGCCGGTGCCTGCTGTCCCGCCGAAGCTGATATCGGTCGGCCTGGGAGACTCAGGAAAGGCAACTATGCTTGGTTTGGTGGCCGGGGATGCGCTGGTGGTGCTGTTGCCGAGCTGGCCAGCTTCATTGTCTCCCCAGCTGTAGAGTTCGCCGTTCGCACCGATGCCCAGGGAAGAGTCACCTCCAGCGCTAATCTGGGTGAATTTCGAAATGCCATCGGCTGATTGGAGGACTTTGACCGGCTTAGCATGAGAATTATCATCAACATTGCCGTTCCCTAGCTGGCCGTTGTTGTTGCTTCCCCAGCTGTAGACGTTGCCGTCCGATCCCAGGGCCATACAATGGAAATCTCCTGCCCAGACCTGAGTGTATTTGGTGACGCCTGCTGGCTGGGGTACTTTGCCTGGCGTTTCGTCTTTCGTGTCTGGGAAGGTGTTACGACCTAGCTCGCCTTTTTCGTTGCGTCCCCAGCTGTAGAGGTTGCCGTCCGAACCGAAGGCCATGGAGGACCATTCCCCAGAGATAACCTGCGTGAATTTTCTGACCCCTGCTGGCAGGTTCACTTTGCCTGGCTTGATATCTACAAAGCCACTATCGCGCCCCATCTGTCCGAAGGCGTTGCGTCCCCAGCTGTATAGGTTGCCATCTGATCCGATGGCCAAGGAACAAAAGGTTCCTGCGCTGGCTTGAGTGTATTTTGCGACGCCTTCCGGCAGGGGCACTTTGCCTGGCCGGTCGGCTGGCGTGCCACTGGAGGTGTCGCGTCCCAGCTGATCGTCATAGTCTTCTCCCCAGCTGTAGAGGTTGCCGTCCGATCCAATGGCCAGAGTATGGCTGCTACCAGAGCTGACTTGCGTGAAGCGGACGCCTTCCGGCAGGGACACTTTGCCTGGCCGGTCGGCTGGCGTTGTGCTGGTGTCGCGTCCCAGTTCGCCGCTACTGTTGGCGCCCCAGCTGTAGAGGTTGCCGTCCGATCCCATGGCCAAGAATCGGAAATTTCCTGCAATGGCTTGCGTGAAGCGGACGCCTGTCGGCGGGGTGACGATGCCTGGCCGGTCGGCTGGCGTTGTGCTGGTGTCGCGTCCCAGTTCGCCGCTGCTGTTGTTTCCCCAGCTGTAGAGGTTGCCGTCGGAGCCCATGGCCAGGGAAGCGTAGGTTCCTGTTTCGATGTGACTGAAGCGTATGTCGGGTGTGGTGGGCGTGGTCAGGGTGATCCTGGTGCCTCCTTCTGCTGGCCCGGAGGTCGGCTTGAGGCTCCAGGAGCTGGTTATCTTGGTCCATCTAGCGGTCAAGGTGATGCTGCCGGTGACGGGCTGGGTGAAGTCGTAGGCGACTTTGGGATCGCCGTTGGCATCCTTGACGAACCATCCGTCGAACAGGTAGCCGTCCCTGGCTGGGTCCTCGGGCCTGGAGGCCTGTCCGCCGCTGGCGACGCTCTGGGAGGGCGTGCTGGTGTTGCCGGCGGGGTCGTTGAAGGCGATCGTGTAGGCTGCCCGTGTCTGGGGCTGGCTGTCGGCGGCCTTGTCTGGATTGCTTGGCGTAGGGACAGTGGCTGGTTTGTTTTGTGCAGGTATAAGAGGGGAAGTTGTGTTCAGGGGCGCGGGAGCGGTCAGCGGTGACTGGAATGTTGGTGGTGTGGCCGGCGATGTTGCATCACTGGGGGAAGTGCCGGAATTTTGCTTAGCTACGCGAGGGGTCTGACGACCCCCCCCCCCCGGTGCCTGTTAGTGCGGTTGCCGCACTAACTTTGCCCCCACTAGGCTCGCTGTCGGACTCATCAGCTGCGGCGAAACCGCCAGCGATAAGGCTTGCGGGCAGGATAATAGTGAGCAGAATACTGACAGCCCTAGCAGTTCTACCTGATGTGTACGAACGCTGATGCATATTAAGTATGATCCCCTTCCCCAGGAACTGCGACCGTCTATCCGGAACTCCCCAGCCGTGTGCCGGACACAACTCCGACTTGATCTGCAATAACTTTATCACGTCGGCGGACTTGTTTATGCAGACCTTGTCAGGGCCTAGGAGAAGCAAGCTTTAAGTCTGTATCAGGCATCATCCTGATTGTTCGTTATCGTTGCAAATGGGGTTGGTATGGAAGTGGGATTGTAATGAAGTGAGGTGGGTGGCTCCGTTGTGTTGGGGACTGCGGGGCCACCCTTCGGCTGGACTAACTTGGGGTTTAGCCCAGCCGCTTACTCGTGTGAAGATTCTAGACGTACTGGATGCGGGTTTCCCGCCGGTGGCGTCCGGCTGCGACGGCACCGGCTGCGGCGAGCAGCCCGGCAGCGAGCAGGAGGATCATGCTGCCGTTGCCGCCTGTCAGGGGCAGGACGCCTTCATAGGTGTAGGCCAGGTGCACCTGGGCCTGGCCGGCGCCGCCCAGGGTCCAGTCCACGATGACGTCGGCCAGACCGGGACTGTGGACGGGGGTGGCCAGGGTGACGGACCCGTCAGGGTTCTGCTGCAGGGGGTTCACGGCCGTCTTGTCGAACTTGACGCCGGTGATCAGCAGCTTGGGGTTGAAGGCGGCCGGGGCCGGGGTGCTGCTCTGCGTCAGGCTCCCGTTGCCGAGCTGGCCGTATGTGTTGTCGCCCCAGCTGTACGTGTTGCCGTCCTGGCCGACGGCCAGGGAGTGGTTTCGTCCTGCGCTGATTCGTGCGGATGCGAATCCGGTGCCGGCGCTGCCTTGGCCTGCGGGCGGCAATACCCGTGTGGGGGTGTACCAGTTGTCGGTGAGGTTGTCGCCGAGCTGGCCGTCGCTGTTCCATCCCCAGGCCCAGGCTGCGCCGTTCCGGTCGACGGCCAGGGAGTGGTGCACGCCGGCGCTGACCCATACGGCCTGGAATGCTTGGCCTGGGTTTGCGGGATCCTGGATCTGTTCGGGCGTGGGGCGGCTGGTTGTCGACCCGTCGCCCAGCTGCCCGCGGTCGTTGTACCCCCATGCCCAGAGGGCGCCGTCCTGGCTGATGGCCAGGGCGTGGTTGGCTCCGGCGCTGACCTGCGCGGCTTTGAAGGCCTTGCTCGTGTCCTTGGGGTCGGGCACACGTGCCGGGTCGGCGGCATACGTGGCCCTGGTGGTGCTGCTGCCTCCTGTGGCTGTGCCGTTGCCGAACTGCCCGTAGTAGTTGTACCCCCACGTGTAGAGGCTGCCGTCCGTGTCCATGGCCATGATGAAGCTCCAGCCCAGGCTGACCTGGGCCGCGTGCAGCCCCTGGCCGGAGCCGTTGGGGTCCTTGGTCAGGGTCGGGGTCAGCTTGGATGTGCTGTATGCGGTGAAGTTGTTGTTTTCGCTGCCCCAGGTGTAGACGCGCCCATCCGGACTGATGGCCGCCGAGTCGAAGGCGCCAGCGCTGACCTGGACGGCTTTGAAGGGCTGGCCGTCCGCACCCTTGACAGGTTGCGGCTTGTAACGCTCAGTGGTGGTGCTGTCGCCCAGCTGGCCGTGCTCGTTGGCCCCCCAGGCGTAGACGATGCCGTCGCTGCCGACGGCCAGCACATGGTAGCCGCCCGCCACGGCCTGCGTGTAGGTGAACCCGGAGGCCACGCCGTCCGGCAGGGGAACCCTGATTGGCGTCTTCTGCGGAGTGCTGCTGGTACTGCCCTGGCCCAGCTGGCCATGCTGGTTGCTGCCCCAGGCGTAGGCGTTCCCGTCACTGGCCACCCCTATGGAGAAGCCTTGGAAGTCCCCGGCCTGGAAGCCGCCGGCGCTGACCTGGCTGAAACGGATGCCGCGGCTCAGCCTGGGCGGGGTGATGATCGCCCGCTGGCCGCCCAGCACGTTGCCCTTGCTTGGGCTGATCGACCAGCCGCCGGTGCTGGTAGGGCTCCAATGGGCGACCAGGGTGATGTACGCGGTGACCGGCTGGCTGAAATCATAAGCCACCTTGGATTCGCCTTTGGCATCCTTGAGGAACCAGCCATCAAACAGGAAACCGGCCGCCTTGGGATCAGGATACGGACGCTTCGCCCGACTGCATTCGTATACATATTGGTTGGAGGGTATGCCAGAGACGGGTGCATTCACGCTACCTTGGGCGAAAGTGACTGTATATGGGCCATCGTAAGTGTACGAGAGGCGTGCGTCTGGTCGTATTCCGTTCAAGCTCCAGGCAATGACTGCGTCCACCTTTCCCTTTGCATGCTGGGGTGTGGTGACGCTCCAGGTGCCGTCGGCGTTGGCCGTCAGGTTCGTTCCCACTGTCCCACCGAAGTCGACGGAGCTGGGAGTGGCCGTGTCAGGGAAGGATGCGGGCTTTGGTGTTCGGGCACCTGTTGATGTGCCGACATTGTCGGTGAGCCCTAGTTGGCCATACTGGTTGTTACCCCAACTGTAAAGGTTGCCGTCAGAGCCTACGGTCAAAAGATAATCGTCTCCAGCGCTGACCTGCGTGAAGGTGATTTGGCTGGGAGCGCCTGAGATAGGCGTCTTTCCGTACTTTCCCCAACCGTAGAGCTTGCCATCGGATCCCAGTGCCAGCGTGGTTCCTCTTCCTACGCCAGCTTGTGTGAAGCTGACTCCGCTCACGGTGAGCTTGTCTGGATTGACGTAGAAGGCGGTGGATCCGGTAGCGCCTCGTCCTATCTGTCCATTGTCGTTCCAGCCCCAGGTGTACAGGCTGCCATCAGCGGTGAGAGCAAGGGAGGAGTCGCTTTTTGCGCTGATCTGGGTAATAGTGAGGGTATCGGGTACTTGGACTTTTACAGGTGTAGTGCTCCAGTAGGAGCTTGAGTCGCCGTTGCCCAATTGCCCATGGTTATTGCTGCCCCAGCTGTAGATTTTGCCATCTGAGCCTATCGCCAAGGCATGATCGTACCCTGCGCTGACCCTACTCCATGGGCCTGTTGCTGTTGACGGATTCTTGATGGGGCCAGGTTTGATATGGGTCTGCGAGTCCCGGCTACCGTTTCCCAGCTGCCCTAGTTGGTTGTATCCCCAGCTGTACAAAATGCCGTTGGAACCGATTGCCATAGAAGATCTGCCCCCTGCGCTGGCCTGCGACCAGGTAAAGGACCCTGTGGTTCCTGCGGGCTTTGTTACCAGGCCTGGCTGGGCGTCCTTTGTGGCTGATCCAATACTGCGGCCCAGCTGACCGTATTGGTTGATGCCCCAGCTGTAGAGGTTGCCGTCCGAGCCTATGGCCAGAGAATGGTCATATCCTGCGCTGGCCTGCACCCAGGTAAAGTTGTCTGATACTCCCGCGGGTTTGGCGACCAGGCCCGGCTTGGCATCATATGTAGCCGATCCAATGTTGCGTCCTAGTTGCCCATTCTGGTTGCTGCCCCAGCTGTAGAGGTTGCCATCTGAGCCTATGGCCAGAGAGTGGCTGTTGCCGGCGCTGATTTGGCCGAATCGGAGGCCTTGGGCCGCAGGCGGCGTAATGGTGATTTTGGTATTGCCGGTTTCAGGCCCATGATCAGGGCTGATGCCCCAGGTGCCAGCACCCTTGGTCCACTTGGCGGTGAGTGTCAGATTGCCGGTGACCGGCTGGTTGAAGTCATAAGCGACGGAGGTATTGCCGATGAACCATCCGTCGAAAAGGTAGCCGTCCTTGGTCGGGTCGGTTGGCCGTATTGCGCGCTCGCCATCTGTGATTGTCTGAGTTGTATTGGAGCCTTGAGGGTTGCTGAAAGTAACGGTGTATTGGGTGTTTGAGCGCGTTTGTGGGAGATTATGGGCTGTGTTGCCTATGTTGCGGGTGTTCTCTGGCGTGGAATGAAGAGGAGAAGAAGTGGGTAGAGGGGAGGATGTGGCTAGCGGAGATGGTGAAGCTAGTGGAGATTCAGGTGTTGTCGGTGTACTGAGCGATGTTGCCTTGCTGGAGGAAATGCCGGAATTTTGCTTAGCTACGCGAGGGGTCTGACGACCCCCCCCCCC
>NZ_JACFQP010000013.1:0-3564 GCF_016101415.1 Bifidobacterium sp. M0404
CCCCCCCCCCCGGTGAGTATGGGAGCATCCGCTTGGGCGGATGCGACACCCAAGCCTGCCAGCAGGCTGATCAGGACGGTCATCATCGCCAGAATGCGACGCAGGCGGGAAACCAGATGCATGAAACCAAACCCCCTCACCAAACATCAAGCGGTATCAATACCGCCTGCCTAAAAAAGTTCTTCTTGTCGGAAAGCCACCCTTTGCTCAGCGCCAGCTCTACATTACATTGCAGAAACCAAGACGAAAACCAGCCACCTTCTCGACGTCCCTACTTTTCACTCTACCATTCGATCCGCAAACAACACACGACCACATCAGGGGCCCTTGGATATGGCGAGGCCCCGCCTCCTGCTATCTGCAAGAGAACGGGGCCTCATCCTTAAAGTGTCAAGCGGTAATCAGCCGGTGTTCTGCAGGCCGGCGGCGACTCCCGAAACGGTGCAGAGGATCAGGTAGATGAAGTCGGCCTGTTGACTCTTGCTGAGCTCCTCCTTGTCGTTGCGACGACGCAGGGTGCGCAGGGCGCGCACCTGGGTCACCGAGAGGGCGTCCACATATGGAGAGCGGATCCGGATGGCCTGGCCCAGCACGTGGCGGTGCTGCAGGGGCCACTCGTCACCCACGATTTGCAGAACCCACTTGCGGGTCAGCTCCATCTCCGAGAGGACCTTCTGGCTCAGGTCGTCCCTGTCGCCCAGGGAGAGGTACATCTTGGCGATGCGCTCGTCGGTCTTGGCCAGGCTCATCTCGATGTTGTCGATGAAGGTGCTGAAGAGCGGCCACTCTTCATAGGCCTGACGCAGGGTCTCCAGGTCGCCGAACTTCTCGCAGGCGGTGCCCAGGCCGTACCAGGCGGCCAGGTTGATTCGTGCCTGCGCCCAGGAGAAGACCCAGGGTATGGTCCGCAGATCGTCCAGGGACTTGGCGCCCAGACCACGCTTGGCCGGCCGGGAGCCGATGGGCAGCAGGCCGATCTCGTTCAGGGGCGTCACGATGGAGAACCAGGGGGCGAAGTCAGGCGTGTGCAACAGGTCCAGGAAGCGTTCGTGGGCGGCCTGGTTCAGCTTGCCGGCCATGTCCGCGTACTTCTCGGTCATGGTGGTGTTGCGCTCCTCCACGCTGGGCGCGGACTGGAGCAGCGTGGCCGCAGCCACGGATTCGATGTGGCGGATGGCCAGGACCGGGTTGCCGTAGCGGGCGAAGATGACCTCGCCCTGTTCTGTCAGCTTGAACCGGCAGTTGACCGAGCCCACAGGTTGGGCAAGCACGGCCCGGTTGGCGGGGCCGCCGCCACGGCCTACGGCGCCGCCGCGCCCGTGGAAGAGGGTCAGGTCGATGTTGTGGCTCTCGGCCCACTTGGCGATGCGCTCCTGGGCGGAGTGCAGGGCCAGGGTCGCCGAGACGGGACCGGCATCCTTGGAGGAGTCGGAGTAGCCCAGCATGACCTCCATCTTGTTGCCGGTCTCCTTGAGCCGGGCCTGGACCTCGGGGATCTTGATGATCTCCTCCAGCACGTCCACCGAGTTCTGCAGGTCCTCCAGCTGTTCGAACAGGGGGATCACGTCGATGACCGGCACGTCCTCGGCATGCTGGAAGGCCAGCCGGTTGAGCTCGTAGACGTCCTTGACGTTCTGCGCCGACTTGGTGAAGGAGATGATGTAGCGGCGGGCGGCCTTCTGGCCGTTGCGCTTCTGGATGGCTCCCAGGGCCCGGAAGGTGTCGAGCACCTCGTGGGTCATGGGCTGCAGCTCGCCGCGCTCGCCATGCAGGCCGTGCTCGCGGATGTCCTCCAAGGCGCGGGCGTGGACCAGGGAGTGCTGGCGGAACTCCATCTCCACCATGTGGAAGCCGAAAGTCTGGGCCTGCCAGATCAGATCCTGCAGGGGGCCATAAGCCTGACGAACTGCCCCCGCCTTGGCCAGGGAATCCTGGACCACGCGCAGGTCGGCGATGAAGTCGTCGCAGTCGGCATACATGAGGTCGGCGTCACGCTGGATGGTGGCCTGCAGACGGTCTGCAATGACCAGGACCACCGCACGGTGCAGCTCGTTGTGCGAGATGGTGGTGGCCCTATCGGTCAGGCGCTCGCTCATCTCCTTCTGATGGCTCCACAGGCTCCTCAACTCGGAACTGGGGGGCGTGGTGGTCACCTCCATGGTCATGTTGCGGCCCACGGTGGTGGTGGCCTTGACCAGTGCCTCGAGCATGTGGTCGGAGAACTTGCGGGCCACCTTGCGCGAGACCTTGGCAGTCACGTTGGGATTGCCGTCGCGATCGGAGCCGATCCAGCTGCCCGGGTGGAAGAAAGCGGGGCAGACGGGCTTGACCATGCCGGCCTTCTTGCCCAGCATCCAGTCATCGAAGCGGCGGTAGACCCTGGGAATGGTCTCGAAGAGTGTGGCGTCGAAGATGTCCAGGATGGTGTTGGCTTCCTCGACGGGCGTCGGTTTCTTGGCTGCGATGGGCGAAGTGCGGAAGAGGGCGTCGATCTCGTTGTGCAGCAGACGCTCGTTCTCCTCCAGTTCGGAACCGCCCAGGCCACGGCGGACGGCCAGCAGGTTGGCGATGCGCCGGATCTTGCCCTCCACGGCCTTGCGCCTCGCCTCGGTGGGGTGGGCGGTGAAGACGGGGTGGAACTCCAGCTTTTCCAGCAGCTCCGAGGCCTTGGCCGGGCCCATCTCTTGAAGGAGCTGGCTGTAGGCGCTGGTCATCTCGTTGATGGGGTCGGTGCCCTTGGTCTTAAGATCCACCTTGCCCTCGCGCTCGTGCAGAACCTTCACCCGGTAGTTCTCCTCGCAGAGGTTGGCCAGATGGAAGTATGTGGTCAGGGCGCGGGCCAGCAGCTGGGAATCCTTGACCGAGGTATCGTCGATCAGGGCTACGGCCTTGGCCAGGCCGTCCTCGTCAGGCACGGGGTCCGAGGGGTGGCGGTTGAAGTGCTCGGCGCTGGCCGTCATTACGTCCTCGCGCAGGGAGTCGAACCGCTTGAGCAGTTTTTGATCGAACTCCCCCAACACATCCCTGAGCAGCCGCAAGCACAAGGCCATGTCCTCATCCAACGATTGAGGCAGCTTGCGTTCCTCCGGCCCCTTGGTCCCGGTGCCGGATGTGACCAGGGTCGCATCGGCAGCCGTGATTTGCTGATTACTATCTGTCATCAGTCCTCCTTGTCGAATCGCAGGTTGCCTGGTCTTCGGCCATTCCACGGCTCCTCCGCGGTTATTGGTGGTCGGCGTTGCAGGCCCACAGCCTTCGGTTCGATGGCTCGCGGCCCATTCTAGGACGCTTTCAGGTCGAATACGTTTCATGGTCCCATGCGGCGGTGCAAGCTCACGTGACCCGGGTGGAGTATGAATGTGGGTGTGAAATTCAAGAGCAGGAGTTCCAAGGACAGCTATCGCGGCAGGGCCGCAGCTGAGGTCAGACGGGTAAGCAAGTACCATACCCACTCCATTCCTCTGGATATGGAGGATATCGAACGCGATTACGACAAGCCCATCGTCGAGGCCTGCATCGCGGCCAAGACCAGCCTGATTGTGCGGGTGGGCATGCTGGAGCTGG
>NZ_JACFQP010000001.1:0-949860 GCF_016101415.1 Bifidobacterium sp. M0404
CCGACCTATTAACAACCACCCAACACGCTTACAGCCACAAGGCCAAACCCCCAACATAAACAACGCGTTTAGTTCCTATAGCCCATGAAATATCAATTAAGCCCCTAGATTCCTTAAGAATCTCAGGGGCTTAATGGCTGGTGGCTCCGAGCGGGATCGAACCGTTGACCTAGCGATTTTCAGTCGCTCGCTCTACCAACTGAGCTACAGAGCCATGAACAGTCGAAAAGACCCGGAAAAACCGGGTCAGACCGTTCCCAGCGACTCCGGCCGGACTTGAACCGGTGACCTCCGCCGTGACAGGGCGGCGCTCTAACCAACTGAGCTACGGAGCCGAGGCTGCTTGAACAGCCAAGAGGAAAGTTTACATGAGCGCCGGGGGAATGCAAGCCCCGGCGCGTCGCTGCCTAGTCCTGCTGCTGCCAGCCATCGGTGTCGATGTGGTGGGCAGGGTTGGCCTGCCAGGCCTTCCAGGCCGATTCGACGATCTCTTCGACGCCGTACTTGGCATGCCATCCCATCTCGGTGTTGATCCGGGTGGGGTCGCCGATCAGGTGCGGCGGGTCGCCGGCACGGCGGGGCTTGATGGCCTCGGTGAAGGGCAGACCCGTCACTTTCCTGACTTCGTCCACGATTTGGCGAACGGATGTGCCCTGGCCGGTGCCCACGTTGAAGGCGTCGTAGCGGCGCTGGTCGCGGTCCAGGTAGTCCAGGGCGGCGATGTGGGCATCGGCCAGATCGGAGACGTGGATGTAGTCGCGCACGCAGGTGCCGTCGGGGGTGGGGTAGTCGTCGCCGAAGATGGCGGGTGCCTTGCCCTGCCGCAGCCTGTCGAAGAGCATGGGAATCAGGTTGAGGACAGCCGGGTCCTCCAGGCTGACCGGTCCGCAGCCGGCCACGTTGAAGTAGCGCAGGGCGCAGAAGCGGATGCCGTAAGGCTGCTCGCAGGCCCGGGCCATCCACTCGCCGACCAACTTGGTCTGGCCGTAGGGGTTGATGGGGACCATGGGCTGCACATCCTCGGGGACCACGTCGACCGGAGGCTCGCCGTAAGTCGCGGCTGAGCTGGAGAAGACCAGCTTCTTGGCATCGGTCTTTGCCATTGCGGACAGGACGTTGATCATGCCGTTCAGGTTCTGCCGGTAGTACCAGATGGGCTTCTCCACGGACTCGCCCACCTGCTTGCGGGCGGCGAAGTGGATGACCGAGTCGACCTTGTTCTCCTCGATGATCTCAGCCAGACGTTCGTCGGCACCAGGAGCGGCCACATCAGCGCCGTAGAGACGGGCCTTGCCGATCCGGTCGGGTTTGCCATAGCTGAGGTCATCGACCACGACGACCTCCTTGCCGGCCTCTTGCAGGGCGTGGACCACATGGGCGCCGATGTATCCGCAGCCGCCTGTAACCAAAACTGACATTTACATGCCTTTCCTGTCGAAAACCTGACGTAAGAGCTTGTTCGGTTTTGCAATCTTTTGTTGTTTTTTGTTCTAGATTGAGTATATCACGGGCACATGTGACTGTTGTGCCCGCTTGTATCCGCTTTCTAGGATATATATGAGCTGTGATGAGTGCAGAAAGACAGAGCAAGGCCCCCATGAGGTCCATCGTCTCCTATGTGAGGCGGTCCGAGAAGCTGAACGACCGGCTGGCGAGGGCTTGGGCTCGGTATTCCACCAGATACCTGCTCGATTTGGGCCAGGCTGAGGGCTCGTTGACAGTTGCCGAGGACCTGCGTTGTGATGCAGCAATGATCGGGTCGGTCTGGGGACGGGAGGCGCCGCTGATCGTCGAGATCGGATCCGGCCAGGGGGAGAACGTCGTCGCCAGCGCCCGGGAGCACCCCGATAGGAACTACCTGGCCCTGGAGGTCTATCAGCCAGGGTTGGCCCATACCATGCTGATGGCCGGTAAATCCGACCTGGATAATTTGCGGCTTGCCCAGGTCAACGCCCCGGACCTTCTGGCCCGGATGGATCCTGGGCTGATCAAGGAAGTCTGGACCTTCTTCCCCGACCCCTGGCCCAAGATGAAGCACCACAAGCGTCGTCTGGTCCAGCCGGCTCTGGCTGAAGATCTGGCGAGGTGCTTGGTGCCTGGCGGCATCTGGCGAATTGCAACCGACATCGAGGATTACGCCCTGCATGTGCATGAGGTGATGGATAAGAATCCGAGATTCAAAAACCTGGGCAATCTACGAGTCAGTCTGCCCACCCAACATGTCGGCAAGGGGACGGCTGATCAGGCCAAATCCCTGCCTCATGCCGTGTTCATGGAGTCGGAGCGGTTCGACGGCAGAATCGTGACCAATTTCGAGCGTAAGGGGATCAAGGCCGGACGGGTCATCCACGACCTGACCTATCAGGTTTCGGCAGACTGACCATAGAGTGCGCATAAACATGAAGAGCGAGGGAGGCCCCCGATGGTCAAGAGAATAGTGGTGGGAATGCTGGCCCATGTCGATGCCGGCAAGACCACGCTCTCGGAAGCCATGCTCTATCGGGGCGGACGAATTCGCCGTCTGGGCAGGGTGGACCATGGCGATGCCTACCTGGATACCAACGATCTGGAGCGTCAACGTGGCATCACCATTTTCTCCAAGCCGGCCCGGTTGACCTATCGCGATGTCGATCTGACCCTCATCGACACACCTGGCCATGTGGATTTCTCGGCCGAGATGGAGCGGGTGCTCTCAGTCTTGGATTATGCTCTTCTGGTCGTCGATGCCACAGCCGGATTAGAGGGGTATGTCGATACGCTTTGGCGACTTCTGGCACGCTACGGGGTACCCACCTTCATCTTCATTAACAAGTTGGATGCCCCTGGTGCTGATGCCGCTCGCATTCTTGAAAGCTGCAAGCAACGCTGGTCTCCGGACTGCTTCGATTTGAGCCGTGGACTTGGGCATGGCGATATGGAGGATGTGGCCCTGCTCGACGGGAATGTGATGGAGGAGTATCTCAAGACCGAGGGCATATCGGATGAAAGTCTGGCGAGACTGGTTGCCGACCGCCGCCTCTTCCCCTGTTTCCTTGGGTCTGCCCTGCGCTTGGACGGAATCGACGCGCTTCTGGAGGGGCTGGAGCGGTACACCCTTTCGCCTGCCTACGGCAAACAGTTCGGTGCAAGGGTGTTTAAGGTATCGCATGATGACAAGGGTGCCAGATTGACCTGGCTCAAGGTGACCGGTGGCGGGCTGCCGGTCAAATCCTCTTTGGCCACCGAGCTCCGTCATGGAGATGAAGCCAGCAAAGAATCGGGTTCTGTTGCGGAGGCGTACAGGACAGCCGGAGATATAGGGAAGAACGGACGCGTTGTGACCAGGGAGACGGTTGATCAGCTTCGTGTCTATTCGGGAGACTCCTATAGGTTGACGGATTGCGCCCAGGCCGGAAGCATCGTGGCGGCAACCGGCCTTGACCTGACACGTCCGGGGCAGGGGCTTGGGTGCGAGCGGAAGGATCTGACTCCTGTGCTGGAGCCGGTGCTGTCCTATGCAGTGGAGGCCGAAGGGGTGGACCCGCACCACTTGTTGAGCGCCTTGCGCATCTTGGAGGATGAGGATCCCCTCCTGCATGTGGCCTGGCAGGAACAGCTCCAGGAGATTCACCTGCGTATCATGGGCCAGGTTCAGTTGGAGGTGATTCAGGAGGAGTTGGAGCGACGGTTCGGCATGCAGGTCTCCTTCAGCCAGGGCGGAATCCTCTATAGGGAGACTATCGCGGCCCCCGTCGAAGGCGTTGGACATTTCGAGCCCCTTCGTCATTACGCCGAAGTCCATCTGCTCCTGGAACCTACAGAGCCGGGCAGCGGTCTCAGTTTTGCGTCGACCTGCAGTCTCGATCGCCTGGACGGGAACTGGCAGCGGCTCATCATGACCCACCTTGCGGAGAAGGAGCATTTGGGAGTTCTGACGGGTTCGCCCATCACCGATATGCGCATCACCCTATTGGATGGCCGCGGCCATATCAAGCACACCGAGGGCGGGGACTTCCGCCAGGCCACCTACCGGGCCGTCCGGCAGGGGCTGATGAAAGCGCACAATATACTTCTGGAGCCCTGGTACCATTTCAGACTCACCGTTCCTCAGAAGAATTTGGGCAGGGCCATGTCGGACATCTACCGGATGAAGGGCGGCTTCTCGGAACCGCAGGCAGACGGGGATACTGTCGAATTGGAAGGGGATGCGCCAGTATCTCAGATGCGTGATTATGCCATCCAGGTCAGCACCTACACCCATGGCCGCGGACATCTGACCTGTTTCTTCAATGGGTATCGTCCCTGCCAGGACCAGGATGCTCTTGTGGATTCCATCGGGTACGATCCCGAGTCCGACCTGGAGAACACCCCTGACTCGGTCTTCTGTGCCCACGGAGCTGGATACGCGGTCAAATGGAACAAGGTGGAGGACTTCATGCACCTACCCGGCGGCCAGTACATCTGAACCATAGCCTTGAGGATTGTGTTCGGTGATCATCGGCATCGAGTGGCACGGGGAAAAGATCATTCTGGGCGGTCTGCCCTTATTGGTTGATGATTCACCTAGAATTACGAACATGATTGATCATCTGACGCTGAAGGTTCGGGATATCCGGGCTTCCATCGATTTCTATAGCAAAGCCCTGGCACCTTTGGGGTATGTGGCCAAGGCCCACCATGAGCCCACCATTGGGTTCGGTGCTGAGGATGATGGGGCCCACTCAGACTTCTATCTGACACCAGGCGAGGACGGGACCGGTTCACCGGTGACGCACATAGCCTTCAGCGCCGCTGATGCCGCAACGGTAGATGCCTTTTACAGGGAGGCGCTCGCTGCCGGGGGCCGTGACAATGGTGCTCCCGGGCTGCGTGATTATCATCCCAAATATTATTCGGCTTTCGTCTTGGATCCGGACGGGAACAATGTCGAAGCAGTGGTGGACTGGTCGGGATCCCAAAGGTAACTGCGCCGGTCCACATACGGGATCATGTCGGCATCCCAATGGTTGGAAGGGCTTAGGATTACCGGTATGACCTATACAGCCGCATTCGACGTGGGCACCACGCAGGTCAAGGCCGTTCTTGTGGATGACCAGGGCTCTGCCAGGGTGTGCGCGTCCAGCGGTCTTCTACCCATTGACACAACTGACGGACGTGTCGAGCAGAATCCCGAGGATTGGCTGCAGGCCTTCATCGAGGTGTCCCGTGACCTTTTGGCTAAAGCTGGGAAGATTCTTGAGCATTTCAAGAGCGACCAGGTCACCGGCATCATCATGAGCGGACAGATGCAGGACCTGATCGCCTTGGATGCGCTGGGGCAGCCTGTCGGGCCGGCGATCCTGTACGCGGACGGCAGGGCCGAAGAAGAGTCTGCTGAGCTGACGGAAATGTATGGGGCTGATTCCTTCCGCGCCCGAATGGGGAATCCGTGCGATGGGTCCCTGCCTATAGCCAAGCTGATGTGGATGTCCAGGTATCAGCCCGACCGGTATGCGCAGGTTCGCCACGTGCTCATCGATGCCAAGGATTATCTGATTTGGTGGCTGACCGGTGCCTACTGCGGCGATATGACGGCCTGCTCGACGGCAGGCGCCATCTTGCCCGGCTGGAAGTCGGGCGGATCGTTCCATACCTTGTTGCTTGGTGTGACCGAGTTGTTCAAGGTCAACGCCCACTGGTTGTCAACCACGGTGTCGGCCGGGGCATCCTCGGCCACGACGCCCTCGAATCTGATGATGATTCTGGGATTCGTGCCCGCCAGCCAGTTCGCCCGCACATAGTCGTCGGCGAACACGAGACGCACGGCATGGTTCGCGTCGTTCCACTCGCTGCGGTACTGGCTCTTGGGGATGAACTTGCCGGTGGTCAGGTCGGTGACCTCCAGGGTCTGCTTGTCCGGCTGGAAGTGCTCGTCATACGTGTCGGTGACCGCCACCTCGACGATAGTGTAGGCGAGACTGTCGGGCAGGTGCGGCTGGGTTTCCAGACGGTATTCGAGACGCTGGCCGGGGAAGACGATCTTGCCGTCCACGCTGTCCTGGGCGCCGCCTTGGGAGGATTCCCCGACCACATCCTTGACCACGGACGGCACGTAACCGCAGACCTTCGGCTCGTTGGTTTCGACCGTGTGGGTGTTGATGGTCTGCGAGCCGGCGTTGGTCAACTCCGCGCCGTTCTTGCCGGCGGTGCAGAACGTGATCTCGTCGTCCGCTTCGATGCCGAAGTCATCGCGCACCTGGCCCGCTCCGGCCCCGTTGGCGTAGTTCGCGCGGCCGGGCACGAGCATCGTGATCTGCCTGGCCTTCTCCAAGTCCTTCAGTCCGGTCAGGTAGGAGGCCTTGGCTGTGGCGGTGACCACGGTGCCATCGGTTGTGATGTCCCACTGGTCGGTGATGTCACGGCCACGGTTGGCGATGTCGCTTACGCTGCTTTCGCGATCGGTGCCCGCGTCCGCCTCGTACACTCGGACGTTCGCCGCTTCATCGGCGTCGAACAGGTAGTCGGCGGCTGTCCAATCATCGACCAAGGTGAGCGTCCGCGGGGCCTGGATCAGGTTCGCCGGCACGGTGCCGTTGACCACGGAGGCCACGCGGTCTCCGTCGAGGAACACCTTGCCGTCGCCGCCGGTCTGGTTGGTGCGGTCGGGGTCGATCACGGCCTGCCACTTGCCATTAGTGTCGAGCATGATCCAGCTTTTGTCGGGATTGGGACGCCAGGTGTCGAACTCGCGTTCTCCCGCGTCGGCCTCGGGCAGCTGGTTCCACTTGCCCCACGCATGGTCGCTGATGTTCTGGTAATCGGATGGCAGGCTGACGGTCACATCGAAGCCGAACACATACTCGTGGTCGAACGGCATCATGCCCTTGTTGGCCGAACGGACCGCGCTGACCGTGTTCGATGCGCGGTCCCAACCGATCTCGAACTCGTTGGAGACATCGCGATTGTTGTCGGTGGCGTCCACGAGCGTGAAGCCGTCCACCGTGTAATCGACGCCGTTGGGTTCGATCACGTCCCTGAAACTCAGCTCGTAACCGCCCCGGCCGGTCCCATACGTGATGGTGGTGCGGTTGGTCATCTGGTCGGCGCTGACGCCTTCCTCGATGCTTTTGACCGGATCGGCCGGCGGCACGGCGCTGACCTTCCAGGTCTCCGCCGGATCCCGGTCCGTGGTGTCCACGGCCGCCTGCATGCTTCCCTGCCTGGGCACTTGGATGTCGATCCAATATGTGCCCTCGGCCCAGGAATCCATGCCGAAATCACCCGGCGAGGCCAGGTTGTCGATCACGGTGTCGCCGCTGTTGGCGAAGCTGATCGGCTTGCTCACGCTGCCCGTCGGCGTGTAGGGGCCGCCATCGTAGTGCACGATCGCGGTGCCGTGCAGGGTCTCCTTGATCGACGAGCCGCCGTTGTTCGCGTGGATGGTGTCGCCGACCGGCGTGGTCGAGCCGACCTGCATGTCGGTCTGCTGGCGGTGCGAGGTGGTGACGGTCAACGGATAATCGACGGGCGGCTGGTTCTTGGCCAGCACGACCACACGGAACGAGGCATCGGGATTGGCGTTGATGGAATCCTGCACCAGGCTATCCACCGAACGCACGCCAAGTCGATCGGTCCACGTGGTGCCGGTCGTGTACGACTGGCCTTGGTACTGGTAGGTGCCGCGCCCTTCGGCGGCCCATTGGGACTCCCAACGCTGACGCGCGTTCGAACTGACATAGGAACCGCTGAACACGCCGTTGCCGAGGCGCGCGTAGCCGACAGCGACCATCCGGCATTCCGCGTCACCCTCCCCGGTGTATGAGGCCTTGCACTCCGAGATCGCGTCGGCAAGGATGGCATTCATATCCACGAACTGATTCGACCCATCCTCCAAATCGGAAGACAGGGTGGTGCCCGAATCACGTATCGCCTGCTTCATGCCCTCCAGAGTGGCGGGCCAGGAATCCTTGTAGATCCAATGCACGTCGGCGGTCTGCGATGGAACCTGCCCGCCGGAACCGCCACCGCCCTCGCCGGAACCGCCACCACCGCCCTCGGCGAACGCGGCTGGCGCCAGATATCCCAAGGCCAACGCCCCTGCGGTCAGGGCAGCCACCAGCATCGTGCGCCTGCTCTTCTTCCCACCTGACATACGTATCCGTCCTTTCAGTCGGAAGCGCCCCATGATGCGCTCCCTCCCGTTTCACACGGATACGGAAAATGCGGGCGACCATTCACGGACGCCCGCATCCTTCCTTGTCCCTGGAAGAAGAACGCACCGGCGGGCCTTCCGCCGGGACGCCTTCCCCCCAGCTTCCCCCCGTTAACTGCAATCAGCAGCGGACAACCATTCAAACAGTCTGCCATTACATGCACGAATATTTATTCAACCATCTATTAAATTAAAATGGCTTGATTCCATTTCTATTGAGATGGGAACCAAGCCATATCTCATGCAACAGTAAAATGCATCAGAATACATCGTTATCTAATGCGATACATTGAGAATATAATTCTTAGTTATCCTAAGGTCTTAGGATGCCGGACAGTTTGCGGTGACGTCTTGTTGGATGCCGGAGGGGTCGCCGAGTTTGGCTTTGTCGATGTTGTCTTTGAAGAATCGTCGGGTCGCGTCATCGGCTCGGTCAGGGCTCATGAATCCCATCTCGGGGACTTTCTCCAGTTCCTTGAGCGCTTCTTCGCTGCGCTCCGGTTGAGAGGAATAGGTGTTGAGCCATTCCTTCTCCCACGCGCACTGGAAGAGATTGGACGCCTGGGTGTCTCCCCATCCTTGTTGGAAGGACGTGCCGGAATCCGACGGCATGGATTCAGGCGGGGTGTAGTCCTGGGGCCAGGAGAGTTTGCCGATGGATTCCCGGTATTCCTTGTTGATCTCGTCGTAGCCGACGATTTTCCTGGAGTCGCCCGCGCTCGAGACGTCGCCGTTGGTGCAGCTGGCGAGGCTCAGGGCGAGGATGCCGGCGCATGCCGTCGCCAGCGCTTTCTTGCCTGCGTTTGTGAGGGTGGATTTCATCTTGGTTGCATCTCCTTGTTGGTGATGTGTGTGGTGTTTGGGCTACCGCAGTGCCAGTGCCGGTTGGAGCCTGGCCGCGCGTATGGCGGGGACGAGGCTCCCGATGATCGAGGTCGCCAGCGCCGCCGAGACGGCTGCGATGGCGGCGGCGAGGGGGAACGCAGGGGGTTGCAGAGGCGAGTATGACGGCAGGAACGCCGGGAGCGCGCCTACCGCGCATGCCGATATGGCGACGGCCAATAGCGACACCGAAAGACCGATGATGAGCTGGCTTCCGATCACCAGGCCTATGAGGGATGCCCGCGTGGCGCCGAGCGCGCGTCTGACGAGGAGCTCGTGTGTTCTGGATTCCAATGACGCCAGGCCGATGTTGACGATGCCGATGGCCGAGACGAAGAGCAGCAGGATGGCGCAGACGCCGAACGCGATTTGCATGACCGTGATCACCGATTCGTAGCTTTGCGCGTTGTCGATTGTCTGAACGCCGGACACGGAGCCTCCTATGGAGTCGAACAGGATGTCCTCGACAACGGTCCTGACCCGTTGCTTGCCGAGTTGCGGGAAATCCAGCCAGAGGATGGTAGCGCTTCGCGAAACGATCCTCATGTATTGGGTCAGCGCTTGGGCGTTGACATAGATGGTCGGGTCCGTGCGTCCGTCGTTGACGACGCCGGTCACGGTGAACGGGGTCGCGATCGTGGTTTGGTTTGTCTTCGCGTATGCGGTGGAGTCCTTGGGAAGGTTCTGTTCCGCGGCGAGATTGACGACGATCGATGCGGTCGATCGTTCGCCGCCGGCGTACCAGCGTCCGGATTTCATCGGAAGGTTGTAGATGCTCGAATATCCGGGAGTGGTCGCCACGACGTCTCCCTTGATTCCTCCGCTTGACTGCGTTCCGGGAGAGAACGTGATGTCGGTATCAAGGTTGAGGATGATTGCCGTCTCATGGTTCTTGGCCGCGATTGCGTCGGCGAGGCGCGAGAAATCATCCGCGTCGCTCAGCCTCGGGCTGTTCATGGAAACGGTGACCAGCGGGGTGCGCCCGTAGAGTTGTTCGTTGATCGCCACCAGGTAGTCCTTGCCGATGGTTCCCGCGAGGACGGCGAGTATGACCGCCACGATCCCTATGAGCATCGACAGACCGGTGAGTGCGGATCGCAATGGGGCGAGCCGTAGATCCTTAATCAATTGACGGAGCATGGAGCTCGCCTCCGGACATGGTGTACGTGATGTCGCAGGTGGCGGCGAGATCATCGTCATGGGTGACGAGCAGCAAGGTCGTGGCATGCTCGCGCACTGCGTCCCGCAGCACCGAAAGCACCTCGCCGCTGGTCTTGGTGTCGAGTGCTCCGGTCGGCTCGTCGCAGATGAGAAGCTCGGGCTGGTTGACCAGGGCGCGGGCGATCGCCACCCGTTGCTGTTCGCCGCCCGAGAGTCTTTTCGGCAGTTCCCCCGCCTTGTCCCTGAGACCGACCGAAGCGAGCGCGGCAAGGCACCTGCGCCTGCGGGCCGAGGCGGAAGCGCCCGTGGCGCGGGGACGGCGGGCATGCTGGCCGTACCACAATGCCAGCTCGACGTTTTCGAGCGCCGATAGATGACCGATCAACGAATAGTTCTGGAACACGAAGCCGATGTGCCCGGCCCTCATGAACGAAAGCCGCCTGTCGGACAACGCGCCGACGTCTTGGCCTTTGTACAGGTAACGGCCGCTGAACTGCGTGTTCAGCATCCCGATGATGCTTATCAGGCTGGTCTTGCCGGCTCCCGACTTGCCCACTATCGAGTATGTCATGCCGGCGAACAGCTCCAGGGAGACGTCGTTCACCGTCGTGAGCCTGTCCTTGTTGCCCAGGGTCACGACGGCCGACACTCCCTGCAGGGCCACGAGCGGCTTCGTTGATTCAGACATGCGGTGCCGCCCTACTTGGATTGCGAATCCAGATCGGGAGGAGTGGCCGACACGGCGTCTCCCGCCTTCAGTCCCGAGGTGATTTCGATGCGGGCGCCGTCCGTGGCGCCCAGGCCGACGTCGAGAACCGTGCCGTCGGGACGGCGGACCTGTCCCTTCTGCAGTCTGCCGGCCACGGCGGTGACCGGCAGCAACGCGACGTCGTTGCGTGCCTGTGCCGTCACGACCAGTATCGCCGACTGTCCCGCCCTCACCAAGGAATCGGTGGGAATGAGGCAGGCGTAGGAATCGGAGATCGAAATCGTGGAGGACTGTCCCTCCGCTCCGGAGGATGCGTCCGAGGCCAATGGCACGACGCCCGAGCAGTCCGTCGGGCCGACGCCATCCGTGACCTGGAATTTCCCGGCGAAAGGAGCGTTGCCGACGGTCGCCACGAGATTGGATAGATCCCCGGTCAGGCCGAAGCCGTCGAAACGCAGGGTCACGACCGGATAGTTGGCGGGGACGGTCGTTCGCGCAGCGATCACGCTCACGACGGTCGCGCCCACGGGAGAAACCAATTGCCGGTCTTCGACACTTCCCAACACAGTCCCTTGCTCGACCCGCTGGCCGGATTCCACCGACGGGACGAAGACGCCGACCTTGGTCGCCAGCACGGCGAAATCAACGCCAGCGCCGACCTGCGCTTTCAAAGAACGCGTGGGAACGATGTCACCGGTCTCGACCCGCACCGTTTGCGCGGTCCGATTACTTAACGCACTTGCAGGTTGCTCTCCATACTGCTTGTTTTCAGTCGAAGAGCAACCTACAAGTGCAAGAGGTATCAGCAAGATGACAATCGCCCGCTGCATACGTCGAATATTCATCTTGACCTCCATTAGTATGTGAGGTTACCACCCCAATTAGTGTCGCAGAACCAAGTGCAAGCTCCCATTCTGCCTTGGAAGGCGAAACGAGTGCCAACGAGAATATTATCCCAAGACTTAGCTCCAACGGTATTCCACTGAAGTGAGTCCGTGAATTGCGGTCCTCCTGATGCCTTCATGTTACGAAGCCCGAGGCGCAGATAGTTTGACGGCATGTTATTCACTGATAGGCTGATAGGGCCGGTGAATGTATGCGTGCGTGTGTAGTCGTACTGCACAAGGCTGCCGGACTTATTGAGTTCTCCCGACACATAGGCATTATCGGCCCATGCTGTCCCCTCGCAACCGATAGCGAGGGCAACGGCAGCCGCACTTGCCGTAAGAAGTTTGATATGACGTTTCATGATATGCTCTCTTTCTCTGGGAAGCATGTCAATATGGAGGCCAAGTCAACCGCGTCTTAGCTCTCCCGATATCAGCGGATACCCTGTTTTCTGCACAGATGTCAAGTCATAAGCCTTGACGTTTGTCAACCGTGTTTCCCTTCGTTGTTTTGGCTTCAGACAACAGCCTAGCGCTAAAAGTATCGGTCTTGCCAGTGCGAATTGTTTTCCTCATTCATGGTTGCTGTCTAAGTGGTCGAGTTCGTGTTCGATGGCGTGGCGCAGGATCTGTTGCATGGGCGTGCCGTGTTCGGTGGCGGCGATCTTGAGGCGGTTCTTCAGACGGACGGGCAGGCGCAGGGAGAACATGACCAGTGGCTCGCCGGCGTTGTTCTGCCCGGCGGATTGCTTGTCTTCGGCCTGTTGGTCGAGGACTTTGTCGAAGGGCACGGGTCTGGGCAGTGGTTGGTAGTTGCCTTTCATGCCAGTTCCTCCTTGGCGATGCGCGTTAGTTCGTCGGCTAGGTCCCGGTATTCGTACAGTTGCTTGGGGTTTATGCCGAGCGAGGTCTTGATCGGTTGTCGTTTGGCGATGAAAGTGTCGAAGCGTGCGGTGTCGGTTTGTTCCAACGCGGCCAGGGTCTGGGCCCAGGCGTTGGTGTTTGCTTCGACGCGCACCGGCAGTAGGGCCGCCCTGGTGGCGCGTCGGGCGCGGTCGAGCGTGTCCCATGCCTGCTGGAGGTCCATCGGCGAGTCCGAGGTGGGCACGATGACGAAATCGGCCACGGCCAACGTCTTGTCGAGCAGCGGGCCTTGCGGAGGGGCGTCGATGATCGACCATTCCCTTGCGGCCGGGTCGCCGCCCAGATGGGCGAGGGTGGCCATGTTGGCCGGCAGCACGTCGAAGGGCAGCGGGTCTCCCGCTTGTTCGGCGGCGGCCGCCCATAGGCTGGCGCTGGACTGCGGGTCCGCGTCGTAGACCGCCACCTCGATTCCGCGCCGGGCCAGCACGGCGGCCAGATAGATGCAGCTGGTGGTCTTGGCCACCCCGCCCTTCGCGTTCGCCAACGCTACTCGCATGATGCTTCCTCCTTGGATTCGGGACCATTCGCCGGATCGCCGGCATGGTCGGTTGTTTGATTGCTTGATTGTCGGATTGCTTGATTGTCTGTTTGCATGATGGTTTGACGGTCATGCGGCTCATTCTTGGGTTGGGCGCGGCCTGCGGCGCGCCATCGGCGTTGCCCGCGTTCCATGCTGGCCTTGCCCCGGGCCGTGTCGAAGACTTCGGGATGGGCTTGGAGCCAGTCGACGAACAGGCCCCAGCGCCGGGCCCAGGGCACCGTGCGGTCGCGGCAGGGCACGCCGTCGGCTTCCGCTAGACGGGCGATCTGGCGCCGGTCGGTGCACGAGCGGCCGCCGTACAAGCCCCATTCCAGGCCGGCGGCACCGGCGTAGGCCAGGCATTCGGCCCTCACCGGGCAGTCGTGCTCGCATACCGACGCGCCCGCCTGTCGGAACACGCGGGCCAGGGGATGCTTGTCCTCGAACTCCAGGCCCCACATCAGGTCGGCCCACGGCTGCGGGAAATCCGCGCAGCATCCCATGTTCTTCCACGCCTCCGGCGAACGGGGCGCGGCATCCGCTATGCCGGTCATGCCTTGGCCTCCTCGTGGGATTCCTTGTCTTCGGCGCGGTCGGTTTTCTCTAGGCCGATGGCGTGGCTGGCTTGGTTGCGCCGGTCGTAGGCGCACACCGGACACTCTGCCTGCTTGGTTTCGCCGTCGAGGTGCGCCTGGCACAATGCGATCGACAGGATGCCGCCGCCGTAGACCGGCACCCGCCAGGCCAAGCCCGAACTAACCGCCACCGGCCGGTCTGGATCATGGACCGGCGTGAGCTCGGCAGCAGCGGCATGGCTGCCGGAATGCTGCGGACCTCGTGCCCGCTTGGTGCGCATGTCGAGGCTGACCTGCGCGAAGTAGCGTTCGACCATCGTGCCGTCCACCAGCCATGAGATCCAGCGCGGATTGCCATACGCCCAATCAAGGATCGTCTCGACCTCCGTCAGAGAGCGTTCCATCAGCAGCTCGTGGACCTTGCGTCGGTCTCGCATCGACGCCGGCCTGGCTGCCTTCGGGTCGATGGCCGCCACACGGTCATGGATCAGCGTCAGCACGCGAACCTCCTGCAGGGCCCGGGAACGCACCCGCTCGTCCGCATCCTCCGTCCCTGGCGTCCACAGCGGATCGCGTACGCCCTTGGGAGGCAGCGCCAGACGCCAATCCGGTGCATCACGCTCGCTTCGCTCCTCCTCGGGTTGTTCCCCGGCGAGGGGAATGTCCCCGTAGGGGACAAGGGGAGCATTGGTTATCACTTGTCTATTGGGTGACATGACGTCACCTCTCTTCGGACAAGATGTCACCTCACCGGCGGGATCGCCCTGGGGTGACATTGTGTCAGGTGACACTGCGTCAGGTGACGCCATGTCACCCCGCGCGCACTCCTTGCTCCGCGATGGTTCGGCTGTACTGGGTTTCGCTGGAACGTCCTTGCCTGCGTCGGTCTCGCCGGGATCGGTGATATCCTCCGGCTCGGTCTGCGCGCCCTTCATCACCACGTCCCACACCTTGGAACGATGCCCCCTGGGGATGGGCTCGTGGCTGCGGGGATTGCGCGCGGCCAGCTCCTGGTCACCCTCGCGCAAGTAGCCCAGCTCCTGCAAACGTTTCAACGCGCGCAGCACGGAACGGCGCGTGCAATGGCAATGTGCCGCGATGGTGTTGACCGACGGCCACGCGCCGCACCCGTCGTCGTAATACGCCCTTCGCGCCAGATACACCAACACGAACTTCTCCGACAGGCTCAGCCGCTCGTCCTGCAACTGCCACGCCCACTGCTCCGCCGGCCCGCTCATCGCGCATCCTCCTCGCGACCCCTGGCATCATGGAGCCGTTCGCCGATGCGGTCGCCCAACGCGGCCGCGCGGCACAACGCCCACACCGCCAGCAGACACACGACGATTGCGACGACGGCCACCGCCGCCACAGCCCGGCCCATCTCAGGCGCTCCGGCGACGACGGCGCGACGAGCGCGCGGGATGAAGCAACACCGCCAGCAGGTGCGCGCGGGCGATCCGCACACGCAGCGACGGGATGGTTTTCATGGCTCCCGCCGCACGCGGGGCGGAAGCGATGGTAGGATTGGTCATTGCGATAACTCTCTTTCAATGGAGGGCGAATCCCGGGACTCATGTCACTTGAATCGCTCGGAATCCCGCCCAAGGTTGTCGATCAGCCCCGCACCAAGCGCCAACACGGTGCGGAGCGCTTTCGTTTTCCATGTTTTTCCCGGCCCGGTTCGACCAGACCGAACCGGGGAGGCGGTCGTATTGCGCAACCAAGCGCGCCGCCCATAGCATGGTGCGCACAAGCCCCCAAGGGCACGCGAGCGAAAGGAACGGACATGACCGGCAACACCACGGCAAGGACACAGGCCGTCGAACTGGGAGAGCACCTGCGGGAAGTCGCCGCATGGAACGTGCGACTGCACCTGGCCAAGGAAGAACTCGAACAGCAGGCCCTGTGCGAGGCGGCCGGCGTGACCAAGGCCACCATATCGGCCAGAATGAACCTCGACGCCGCATGGGACCTCAACGCCATCGCGGCCGCGGCCGTCACCCTCGGCATGCCTCCGGCCGAACTGCTCGACGACACGCTGTACGACATCGTCAACAACGACGACACGAACACAAACGAAGGCAAAGGTGCATCGTTGGTGGCAGCACTGACCTCGACGCTCCTGGCACGCCACATCGCCGGCAGGTGCGACCCGTTGAAAACAAAAGGCTCCTGCCGAATCACAATGATGGCGACAGGAGCAAACCGGTACCCCCGGAGAGAGTCGAACTCTCGCTGTCAGATTGAAAGTCTGGTGTCCTAACCGTTAGACGACGGGGGCGAACGAAGCCATGGTACTCGATACCCCTGGACCATGGCAAGTGCCGACCTGTCACAGGTCGGTTCGAGTGAGGTTCCGGGCAGTGTGTTGCTTGGCCGCCTGGCCTACTTCTTGATAAAGGCCTGGTACCGTTCCTGATCGAGAACCTTGTCGATTTCGCCTATATACTCGACCCACTCGTTGTTATGGGTGAACCCTCTCTTGAACTTGTAGAGGCCGTCACTGTCGTCAAAGCCGAATATGCCGCCGAAGTCATAGCGCTTCTTGCCGCTGGCGATCGCGTGTTCGATCTGCGCCCACTGAACCAGGTAGGGTGCCATGTAGTTGCGCATGATGTTAAGGCTGCCGCCATACATGTACCACGACTTGTCGCCGAACTCGAAGTTGAGGGCACCGGCGATCGCCTGGGAATCAACGCGGGCCAGGTAAATGCCCAGAATTCCCTTGCCGGCGCAGTTCTGGACCATTCTGTCGAAGTAGGCCTTGGGGCGGTAGGCGATGCCATGGCGTTGGCTCATCACCTCATAGGTGTGGTAGAACTCGTCCATGGCCTCCTGGGTCTCGTCTCGCTCCACCTTCACCCCCTTGCGCCCAGCCAAACGGATGTTGTAGCGGGTCTTGGAATGGAAGGTCATGATCAGGTCATCCGGATCTACGCCGTCAATGTCGAGGACCACATTGAAGCGGGGCTGGGTGGTGGCATGGGCCTCCTCCTTGGGGAGGTTTCTGTTGCGCATCACGTAACCGTCAGCCTTGAGTCTGGCGTTGAGATCGTCGTCGAAGGGGACTTCAGGATCCAGGCGGAGGAGGAAGCAGTTTCGGGCCTCCAGCTCCGGCATGGCCTCCTTAACGAGGGCATTGAGGGTATCTATGTCGAAGCGGTCGCCTACCGGACCCTTGGTGGCGTATGCGAAGCCGTCGATGGTCAGAACCGACATGGCTGCTTTCGGGTTCTCAAGGGGGCCCAGATAAACGTAAAAACTGCCCCAGTTGTTCTTGATTCTGCCCCATTCAACGGACTGTGTTATGGAGGTGAAAGGTGCCTTTCTTACATAATCTTCATATGCGTCTATCCGTGAATCATCAGCGGTCAGAATCGGCATTATCTCAACTCCTCAGTAATTCCTCTTTTATCTTTGCTACAGGGGGAAGTATCGGCCCAAAGAGGATTCAATCAGTGCAAATCTTAGTCTGCTCAAAGGATATAAGGGCTGGTCTCACCGGTCGTCGTCCGAACCCAGCTCCTGGTCGCGACGGTGAAAGAGTTCCATCTGTTCGCGGATCCAGACACGTTCCGCAGGATTGATGTCGGCGGATTCCAGGTACTTCTGGTAGACGGGGTAGAAGGCTCGCAGAATTGGGTAGATAGCGTATAGGGTGTGTTCGGGCTTCTGCTCCCTGGTGTGTTGTGGGTGGGCGTCGAAGGTGTTCTTGAAGCGTTGCATGTAGTGGCGGAAGGATGTGAAGGAGGTGTCCATGCGGCGAGCGCTGATGCCCACGTTCATGTCCTTGCAGTATACCGTCTTGAACCCCTGGTCGATTAGGTGCAGGGAGATATCGACATCCTCATGCATGATGTCCTCTTTATCCCTGCAGACCTGGTTGCGTATGGCCCGCCAGGCCGTGGCGCGCAGGGCCATATTGGATCCGTAGAGCAGGTATTGCCCGTCGTCGGCCCGGTAGATGGCCCGGCGGATAGTGTTGTCGCCCTTGAGCCCGATCTTCTTGCCCGGCATGTCATAATAGGCTACTGGTCCAGTGGCGCCCATGGCTTTTGGATCACGGGTGAAGACGCCGGAGACCACCTCGACCCAGTTCGGTCGCAGCATGCAGTCCGCATCGATTCGGCCCAGTACGTCGCCGGTTGCCCGGTCAAGTCCGTAATTGCGGGTGGGAATCAACCCTTGCTCGCTGTCCTGATGGAGAAGCTTGACATGCTGGTCAGGGTGCTGGTCGATGAATTGCTGGACGATGGAGGCCGTTGCGTCCGTAGAGTGGTTGTCGACTACCAGCACCTCCTTGGGTGCCTGGCTCTGCCTGGTGGCGTTCAGTAGGCAGTCTTCAATGCGTTCTTCCTCATTCCAGGCGGGTATGACTATGGAAACGGTCAACATACCCCTCAGGATACGTGTGCCCGGATACACCGTCGGCTCAACCTGCGCTCAATAGCCCGCCATGTCAGCCATCTTGGGATAATGGAACATATGGCCAACGAGCAAAAGCAGCGCTTCGATTTCGCGACGGTCTTCCCGCCCAAGGGGGATCCACGCCGACCTCCGGAATGGTTCGGCCGCGCCCTACTCTACGTGGTCATAGCCGTCTTCCTGGCCTGGTTCGCCTACTCCTCCTGGTGGAAGATCGAATTCCTGGTCTTGGACGTGGTGATCGCCATCTTCGTCTCCCTGGCCATGGAGCCCCTGGTGCTCAGGCTGGTCAAGCATGGCTGGCGGCGAGGAGCGGCCTCGGCGGTCACCCTGATAGGTCTGATTATTATTGTGATCGTCCTCTTGGGTATGTTCGGCAATCTGCTGGTCCAGCAGGTCATCGGCATGGCCAACGGGCTGCCGGCCCTCTATGAGCAGGTGGCGGAATTCATCGCCAGCCGCACCCCTTGGCACCTGCCGGCCATGCAGGATTTGGGCGGGGAGATCGTCAAGAATATCCAGACATCCTGGGTGACGGACTTCGCGGGGCAGGCTTTGACCACCACCGTGGGGCTGGCAGGGTCCTTCATCAATATCATGACCGTCCTGCTGGTCATCTACTACATCTCCGCAGCAGGCCCCAAGCTGCGCCGCAGCCTCTGTCAGTGGCTGGCACCCAGGAGCCAGCGTCGTTTCCTCTTCGTCTGGACCATCGCCCAGGACCAGATCTCCAGCTTCCTGTTCAGCAGGACCATTCTGGCGCTCATCTCCGCAGCCTGCATGTCGGTCTTCCTGGTCATTCTCAAAGTGCCCTACTGGTTGCCGCTGGCCCTCTTCTGCGGGCTGGTATCCCAGTTCGTGCCTACCATCGGCACCTACATAGGCGGGGCCGTCCCCATAGTGGTGGCCTGGGGGAGCCGTGGACTACTGGTGGCTGTGATTGTGCTGGTTTACATCATCATCTACCAGCAGATCGAAAACATGATTCTGGCCCCCAAGATCTCCCAGCGGACCATGGACCTCAACCCTGCCATCGCCTTCCTGTCCGTACTGGCACTGGGCGCGGTCTTCGGTGCCCTGGGCGCCTTCCTGGCCCTGCCTCTGGCGGCCAGCTTCCAGGCCATCTTCTCGGCTTCGGTCAAGCATTACGAGCTGATTGATTCTCCGCTTATGCAGGATCCCAAGCCGGTCGGCAAGTCCAAGGTGGTCGAAGGTGTCGAAGCATTCAACGAGCACGTGGTCCAGCCGGTGGCCAGCCACGTGAGCAGCCGGTCCGCCAAGGGGACCAGCGCCAGGGTTCGAGTGGACGACCCTGTCATGACCATTGCCAGCCAGCTTTATCCGACATCCTCGCCGACGGCCAAAGATCTGGATGAGTCGGCTACGGTGCCTATACCCAAGTCCGCCTCGGCCCCGGTAAAGCACAGGCCGCTTAAGGGCACCGAGACCGGGGACGAGGCCTCCGAGGGGGAGGACAACCCCCGCAAGGAGTGGCGCTGATGGCCCTGCTCAAGGTATTGGACGTACTGATGATGCTGCTGGGCGGGGTGGGCATCGTCTACCAGGCCATCTGCATCGTCATCTCCTTTGTCTCCAAGCCGGTGGTCTTTCCCGATGCTCCTTTTGACAAGCGGTTCGCCGTCCTTATTTCCGCTCGCAACGAGGAGCATGTCGTCGGTCATCTGATCAACTCCATCAAGGAGCAGACCTACCCAATCTCCATGGTCGACATATGGCTGGTGGCCGACAACTGCACCGACAACACCGCCGGACTGGCCAGATCCCTCGGCTGCCATGTGGTCGAGCGGCAGGACCCGGACCGGGTGGGCAAGGGCTACGCTCTGACCTTTCTGCTGGAGCAGATACTCGATCGGGGTCTTGACTCCTACTATGATGCCTACTTCGTCTTTGATGCGGACAACATTCTGGACCGCCACTACATCGAGGAAATGAACAAGGCTTTCCAATCCGGCTTCCGCATACTGACTAGCTACCGGAACTCGGTCAACTTTGCGGATAACTGGGTTTCCTCGGGTTCGGCCCTATGGTTCATCCGTGAATCCCGGTTCCTCAACACCTCAAGGATGGTCATCGGCTCCAGCTGCCACGTGGGCGGCACCGGGTTCATGTTCTCCAGAGAGGTTATGGAGCGCAACAACGGCTGGAAGTTCCACCTGCTGACCGAGGACCTGGAGTTCACCATGGACTCGGTTCTGCACGGCGAGCGCATCGGCTATTGCGGCACCGCCATCCTCTATGACGAGCAGCCGGTCACCTTCAAGCAGAGCTGGCGGCAACGGCTGCGCTGGAGCAAGGGCTTCCTTCAGGTCTTCCGCTACTACGGGCCTGCTCTGATTTCCCGGGCCTTCCGCGAACGTGATTTCTCGGCCGTTGACCTGACCATCCTGATCTGCCCCTTGACAGTTTTGGGGCTGGTCCGCTGCTTCTTCGGTCTGCTCTTCCCGGCTCTGGGTTTCGTGACTTGGGCCAGCCAGATGACCACCCTGGTGGATGGCATTGCAGCCGGGATTCTGGGCCTCCTGGCCATGATGGGCCTGGCTGCCCTTACCGTGCTGGCCGAGCGCGACAAGATCGGCGCATCCAACAAGGAGCTTTTCGCCTACTGCCTGAGTTTCCCCATCTTCATGCTCAGCTACGTGCCAATCTCCTTCCAGGCCATTTTCGCCAATCCGGGATGGAAACCCATCGAGCACTCAGGGCATTGAGGTCTGTTGCCCTCAATCGGCAGCGAGGTAGTGACTTGTTAGTAGACTTAAGGCCATGTCCGATGAAGTGCAAGCAACCAGCATGACCGCCCAGACGGCAGTGGTCCCTCCGCCGGATCCGCAGGCAGCGGTTTCTATTCGCGCCCTGGTCAAGTGCTACCAGGGTCGGCCTGCTGTCAACGCCCTCTCTCTGGACATTCCCAAGGGGTCCTTCTATGGGATAGTCGGCCCCAATGGTGCAGGGAAGACCACCACGCTGAATATGATGACCGGACTTCTGGTGCCGGACTCCGGCAATGTCATGATTCTGGGCAGGGACGTATGGTCGGACGTGGATACGGCCAAGCGGATCATCGGCGTCATGCCCCAGGGTGATCAGATCTTCGACAGGCTGACAGGTCTGCAATTGCTGGTCTATTCGGGCATGCTTAGACGGATGCCGCGTAGTGAGGCGCTGGGCCGGGCCAGGGACCTGCTGGAGGCCTTCGATCTGACTGATGCCGGCGGCAAGCGGGTCTGTGATTATTCATCGGGCATGGCCAAGAAGATCTGCCTGGCCACAGCCATGATTCATTCTCCTAGACTCCTGGTGCTGGATGAGCCGTTCGAATCGGTTGACCCAGTCTCAAGCGCCAATCTCAAGGACATCCTGGCCGAGTATGTCGATACCGGGGGAACAGTGGTCATTTCCTCGCACGTCATGGCTCTGGTGGAGCGGATGTGCACCCATGTGGCCATCATCGACCATGGTCTGGTTCGGGCTGATGGCACGGTGGCCCAGGTCGCTGCAGGCGAGGATCTGGAGGATCGCTTCCTGGAGCTAGTCGGCGGCCGTCACCAGGCTAAGCGAATCGCTTGGCTGAACGGCTCCGGATCCGAGGAAGACCGGGAGGCGGAATGAGCACGGCATCCACCATCATCGCCATGCGTTGGTCCATTACCTGGAGCACGATCAAGCATTCCTCCTGGCAGATGGTCGGAGCCATCATCAGTCTGCTCATGGTCATAGGCATCTGCCTGGCTTCATGGCAGGCTTCACTGACACTGGGAGGCTGGCTGCCCAGTGCCGGTTCGGGCAACCGGCAGCGTATGGGAACCTTATTGGTCCTGTTCCTGGTCGGGTTGACTCTGGGAGTGGTCCTGATTCAACTGGCCTTCCTGGGCCAGGGGTCGATCCTGGGCCCCTCGCGATTCGTCCTTTACGGGATTCCTGACAGCCAGCTGCAAGTGGGGCTCTACCTGGCCGGGCTGACTGGGCCTACGGGATTGACTGGCCTCGTCTGCTTCCTGGCCCTGACTGCCGTCTATGCCCGCATGGGTGTCGGAGCCGCGATCGTGGCTTTGGTCGCCGCCCTCCTGGCTGTCATGGTGATGCTGGCCCTATCCCGGGCTGTTTTGGACCTGGTCGGTACCTTGATGGTTTCTCAGCGCTCCCGATCCGGGCTCTATCTGCTGGTCACCGTGGTGATCATGCTTTTGTGTCTGCTGCCCTCTCTGCTGGACAGCGGGATCATGGATGGCATGGCAGTCGACACTGACTCCCTTAAGTCCGCGGCCGACATACTGGCCTGGACGCCACTGGGTGCCGCTGTCCGCCTGCCGGAGGATTTCCTTTCGGGATCATGGTGGGCTCTGCTCGGACGGCTGTGTATGGAGCTGGTCACCCTGGCTCTCTGTTTCATGATCGGCATGCTGTGTCTGCGTCATGACCGTTTGTACGCCGGGGCGAGGGCTGAACGGTCGGGTGCACCCAAGGGGCTGGGGATGCTGGGCCGGTCCCGGGACACTGTGGATGCCATGGCCGCGCGATTGCTGATTTATCTTCGTCAGGATCCCCGCAAGCTTGCCAGCTACCCGCTTCTGCTTGTCGTGGTGATTCTATACGCGGTGATCTTCCGCCAGATGCCC
Source organism: Bifidobacterium sp. M0404 (assembly GCF_016101415.1). Classification (NCBI taxonomy): domain Bacteria; kingdom Bacillati; phylum Actinomycetota; class Actinomycetes; order Bifidobacteriales; family Bifidobacteriaceae; genus Bifidobacterium; species Bifidobacterium sp. M0404. The sequence goes on from NZ_JACFQP010000001.1 coordinate 22,888, forward strand.
ATGTTGCTATGGCTGGGACCGATCTTGGGTGCCCTGATGCTGGAGATTCCCGAGGGCAACGCCTTGGCCTACGATGGGCTCGCCCTGCGTATGGAGATAGCGTCGGGAGTGAAGGGTCGTGAGGACCGGCAGTCCCGTGTCCGAAGCCATCTGAGTGTGGCTCTGCCCTGCATACTCCTGCTTGGGTTGGTGACCTTGGCACTGTCCGGGGCAATGAAGGGCGGGCGAGATCTGATCATCTCCTTGGATATGCTAGCTGTGACCGTAGGATTGCTCCTGTCTGGGCTGGGAGTTGCCCAGATTTTCTCGGCCTTGCTGATCTATCCGGTACCTTCTATGGACCAGCCCTTCACCTCACCGCAGGGACGTGCTGTTGCCCAAGGCTTCCTGCCAATACTGCAGTTGCTGGCTAGCCTGGTGATCATGCTGCCCACATTCTTGGTGACATTGCTGGCCATGACCACGGGCGGGGTTCTTCCGCTCTGGCTGCCTGTGCCGGTCGCACTGGCGAACGGCCTGGTTGTGCTTGCCGCAGGTGTCGCTTTAGGGTCTCGGATCTTCGATCGTCGTCAGTCAGCCATTCTGCTGACTCTGGATCGCTATGCTTCTCTGCAGTCCTGAGACAGCGACAGGACCAGTACTAGGCTAGTTGGATGATGCCGACCGAACCGAGCCGAATTTGGTTGGCGAATGCAAGTCCGGGAGAGAGCAATTGGGTGACAGACATCAGCAGCGCATGACACGCCGTCGTCAGATCAAGCGACGCTGGCGGGTGGCCTTGGCCATGCTTGTGGCTGTCATACTGGTCGTCGGCTATGCTTGCATGGATCTGGCTGACCTGGTGCCCGGGCCGCTGACTTTGTCCAAGACCAGTCATTCTTCGGTCCCCCCTGCTGTCATGATGGGCGAACCGCCGACCTTCACCGCCAACAAGCCCGGGTCCGCGGTGGATGCCGGTCAGGTCCAGCAGCTGGTCAACGCTTTCGCTGACACACCGGGCATAGGCAATGCATACTCGCTGGTCGTGCGACAGGCTGACGGACGGGTGCTTGCTCAGAAGAACGCCGACCAGGCACGCCAGCCGGCCTCCACCATGAAGACCTTGACCGCAGCCGCAGCCGCTTCCGTTCTGGATATGTCCTCCCAGCTGGACACTGAGGCGGTTCTGAATTCCTCTTCCTCCTCGCAGGCGACGCTGACCCTACGCGGTCACGGCGATATGCTGCTAGGCGCCGGCAAGGACGATCCCCTGCACGTCAACGGCCGGGCAGGACTGGGGACTCTGGCCGTGAAGACGGCGCAGGCCCTGCACAAGCAGGGGATCGGCCGAGTGACCTTGGCTTACCAGGACACGCTTTTCGGCGACGATCGGGCGCCGAAGGGAATCGAAGAAAACAATGCTGATGGAATCTACTTCCAGGAGCCTGTCGCTATGGCCGTGGATGAGGCCAGGCAGGGACAGACCGAGCCTGTTGCCTATCCAGATGCAGGCGGTGTCTACCTGCCCAGGGTTCAAAATCCGGCAGGGGCTGCTGCGGCGGTCTTTGCCAGTCGCCTGATGGAGTCCGGGATTCAGGTGGACAATGCGCAGGAGCCAAACAGGATCGACCATGCCCAGGGCAAGGTTCTGGCCCGTATCAGCTCGGCACGGCTCAGCGAGATCATGTCGCTGATGCTACGCAATTCCGACAACAGCCTGGCTGAGCTTTTCGGCCGCCTGACCGCCTTGGCCCTGGACATGCCCAACAGCCCAGCCGGGGCTGTGAAAGCCGTGACCAGCACGCTGAACAAGCTTGGTGTGGACACTGCGGGCCTCAACATGGCCGACTGTTCGGGGCTGACCCCTGGCTCGAGCCTAAAAGTGGGAACCTTGGTGGACGTTCAGCAACTGGCCCTGTCCGAGAAGGGGCTGACCCCCCTGGTCAAGGGTCTGTCGGTGGTGGGGCTGACCGGCACGGCAGCCAGACGCGAAATCGACAATCAGGCCGACGGGCTGATCCGGGTCAAGACCGGCACCTTGGATCAAGTGACTTCACTGGCAGGCAATGTGATTCGACGCTCAGGCGGTGTTCTGGTCTTTGCTGTAGTCGTCAACGATCCCGAGGATGTGGCTGCTGCCCAGCAGGCTGTGGACACCTTGGTCGGATCCCTGGATCGGCTCTGAACGGGAGGACGCCTGGACCATGGTCTATTCAGCGGAGATGAAAAAGGCGGTGGGGCTCCTGCGTTCGACCCTGGACCGGGAGGGCCTGGGCCTGCAGGATCGGCGGTTCACCCATCACGGGGTGCACCGGCCCGATTCGGATGCTCCACTGGTCCTGGTGGCCTGTTCTGGAGGCCGGGATTCCCTGGCCCTGGCCTGCGTGGCCCATTTGGTGGCCGATATGACCGGTCTGCGGTGCGGGGCTTTGCTGATTGATCACGGTCTGGTTCCTGATTCGGATCGGGTTGCCGAGTGCGCGGCTGGAACCTGCCGGGAGTTGGGATTGGATCCGGTCCGCGTCACTAGAGTGGATGTGCCTGTCACTTCGGCTGGTCCTGAGGCCGATGCCCGTGCAGCCCGTTACCAGGCCCTCTCCGGGCAGGCCCTTGAGTTGGGCGCCAAGGCTGTCCTCCTGGCGCACACCCGTGATGATCAGGCTGAGACAGTGCTGATTGGCCTGATTCGCTCCCAGGGGCTGGAGGCCATCACCGGAATGGCTCGGCGTATAGAGCGCGGAGGAATGTGTTACCTGCGTCCGTTCCTGGACCTGGACCGGAAAGATACCACGGCCATTTGCCGCCAACAGGGGATCGACTGGTGGGACGACCCCACCAACGGTGACGATCAGCCAGCCGATTGTACGCTTCCCGAGACGCTGCCGTTGCGCTCGCGGATCCGTCATGACCTGCTGCCTGCCTTGAACCGGTTCGCTGGCCGGGACATGGTCCGTCGCCTGGCTCTGGGTGCGGATATGGCACGTCTCGATCAGGATTACCTGGATTCCCAGGTGAATGGACTCTGCCAGCGGCTGGTTGCGAGCCCTGACCCGGACCAAAAGGCCGAAGGGGTTCTGGCCTGCTTGGATGCCCGCGGATTGGCCGACTGTCATCCGGCTCTGCGTACCCGCCTGCTGGCTCAGGTGCTGACCGAGCTGGACATAAGGTTCACGGCCGTGCAGGTCCGGGCCCTGGATGATTTGGTCTGCCGTTGGCACGGCCAGCATGGCCCCCGCTTTCCCAGCTCCCATACAGCAATCCGTAAGGGTCAAGTCATTCTCATATGCAATGATGGGGACCATGCGCATCGCTGATATTCAATCCCATATCGACCATGAACTGGTGTCCAAAGAACGCATAGAGGATCTGATCAATCGGACGGCTGAGCAGATCAGCCGGGATTACCAGGGCAAAAACCCAATCATGCTGGCCGTGCTCAAAGGGGCTTTCAACACGCTCGCCGCCCTCTCACAGGCCGTCACCATACCGGTTCAGATCGAGTTCATGAGCATCTCCAGCTATCCGGCCGGCAAGACCAGCGTTTCCAAGGGGGACCTGGACATCAGGATGGATTTGGACTGCGATGTGCGCGGACGGCATATTCTGATCGTTGAGGATATTATCGATTCCGGCTACACCTTGCATTGGTTGGTTGAGCATCTCAAGGAGCGGGGAGCTGCATCGGTGGAGATCTTCACTCTGCTGGACAAGACCTCGCGACACGAGGTCGAGGTGGATGTCAAGTATCCGGGGTTCGCCATACCCGACGAATTCGTTGTGGGCTTTGGGCTGGATTACGACGAGCAGTACCGTAATCTTGACTCGATAGCCGTACTCAGGTCCGAGGAATACATGGACCCGACCCAGGAACAGGATCATCAGGATCAGGGGGAGCAGTCATGAGCTACTCGCAGGGACCGCAGCAGGGTCCGCCCAACGGAGGCAGGGACAACGGTGACAAGGGGAACAACCCCTTCAACTTCAACCTAGGCAACAACGGTTCTGGTCCCAACGGGGGCAACCACTCCTTCTGGCGTTCCCCTTGGCTCTGGGGGATTCTGGCTGTGGTCATCATCCTGGCCATCTTCGGCTTCTTCAGCAGCCAGAACGGCGCCCAGACCATCGACACCCAGGATGGCCTGGAGTTGCTGAACGACCGCAGCAGTATGGTCAAGAAAGCCGAGATCACCGAGAAGATGCAGGTGGTCGAGCTCAAGCTCAATAGCGACTTCGTCAAGGATGTACCTGGCTTCCGCGGCAACCGCACCTCCAAGAACTTCGGCAAGGACGTGCAGTTCTACTACGTGGAGGCCCAGGGGGAGCAGGTCGTCAAGGCCGTAGAGAAGGCCAAGCCCTCCGAGGGGTACAACTCGGTGGTGCCGCAGACCAGCATGATGAGCTACCTGATCTCGTCCATCCTGCCCATGCTGATCATTCTGGGAGTCTTCTGGTTCCTGCTCTCGCGCATGTCTTCGGCGGCCGGCGGCGGCATGTTCGGCATGGGCGGCAAGAAGAACTCCGCCCGGCTCAACGACGGGCAGACCCCCAAGACCAAGTTCTCGGATGTGGCCGGCGAGGAAGCCGCTGTCCAGGAGGTGGAGGAGATCAAGGAGTTCCTCAAGGATCCCTCCAAGTACAAGGCTCTGGGCGCCCGCATACCCCGTGGCGTCCTGCTCTATGGTCCTCCTGGAACCGGCAAGACCCTGCTGGCCAGGGCCATCGCCGGCGAGGCCAGCGTGCCCTTCTACTCCATGGCAGGCTCCGACTTTGTCGAGATGTTCGTCGGTCTGGGCGCCTCCCGAGTGCGTGACCTGTTCGACGAGGCCAAGAAGAATGCACCGGCCATAATCTTCATCGACGAGATCGATGCCGTGGGCGGCAAGCGCGGCTCCGGCATGAGCGGCGGCCACGACGAGCGCGAACAGACCTTGAATCAGCTGCTGGTCGAGATGGACGGCTTTGACAACGACACCAACCTGATCATCATTGCAGCCACCAACCGCCCCGACATTCTGGATCCGGCCCTGCTCCGGCCCGGCCGGTTCGACCGTCAGGTGGCCGTGGAGGCCCCAGACCTGGAGGGCCGTGAGGCCATCCTCAAGGTCCACGCCAAGGGCAAGCCCTTTGTGCCGGATGTGGACCTGCACACTGTGGCTGTGCGTACGCCCGGCTTTACCGGCGCCGACCTGGCCAACGTGCTCAATGAGGCTGCCCTGCTGACTGCGCGTTCCGATGCCCAGCTGATCGACAATCGGGCCATCGACGAAGCCATCGACCGTGTGCTCAGCGGACCTCGGCGGCGGACCAAGGGCATGGCTCTGGCCGAGATGCGCAACACCGCCTATCACGAGGGCGGTCATGCCATGGTGGCTGCTGCTCTGCACCATACCGACCCTGTCACCAAGGTGACCATTCTGCCGCGTGGACGCGCCCTGGGCTACACCGCGGTCATGCCTACCACAGATCGCTATTCACAGTCCCGCAACGAGCTGCTGGACCAGATGGCCTACGCTATGGGCGGCCGAGTGGCAGAAGAAGTGGTCTTCCATGACCCAACCACCGGCGCTTCCAACGACATCGAGAAGGCCACCAGCATCGCCCGGCAGATGGTCCTGCAATATGGGTTCTCGTCAAAGCTTGGCGCCATCAAGTGGGCTGACGAGAACGACCAGGATGCCGGGCTCGATGCCTTGAAGCCCCACAACTATTCGGAGAAGACAGCCGAGGCCATCGATGAGGAAGTCCACAATCTCATCGAGACGGCCCACCAAGAGGCCTGGCGTATCATCACCGAGAACCGTGACGTGCTGGATGAACTGGTTCGGCAGCTCCTGGTCAAAGAGACCCTGAACAAGGACGAGCTGGCTGCGGTCTTCACTGGCTTGCGCAAGGCTCCGGAGCGTCAGCTCTGGCTGTCTGCACCAGATCGGCCGGACTCCGAGCAGCCCCCCGTGGAGATTCCCGAGGCACTCAGGCGCAGCGTAAACGGGCCGTCCACAGAGGACCAGCACTGAATCCTGGATCGGCTCGGTGCCTTGCATATGGTCCCGGGCCGTGTGGCAGTGAATGTTCCAAGGCAAGGGAGGAGCGTACATCATGGATTCCATTCGTCTGAGCTCCATCAAGGTCGCACCCCTGCATGACCAGCAGAAGCCTGGGTTCAGCTATCAGGTCGATGCCGTCCTCTACCTGGATTTGAGTGAGGCAGGCAGGCTCAACGACGGCACTCAGACCGTGGACTATGTGCAGATTGTCCGTCGAATTGTCAACTTGATCCAAAATGAGCCGGCCAACGAGATTCTGGAATCTCTGACCGCCAAGGTTGCAGATTCCATCCTGCTCTCCCACCAGATCCGTCGCACCCGCGTCACAGTCACCCGTCTGGGCGCTGACCAGGGAACAGGGGTCGATTTTCAGGTGGGCATCACCTTGGAGCGAGCCGCCGACGACCAGGTGGAGGGCAACCCTGGCAGCTTGGAGTCTGGACGAGTCAACGGCGCCGGGAATGCTGCTCTAGGGCATCCCTCGCTCCTGTTGTCTGGTCAGGCCGATTCCGTTCATGCGGCGCAGGCGCGATTGCGTCATCCTGTGACCTCTTCTACACAGAACGACCTGTCCTCAGATCTGGAGAATGATAACGAGGTGTCCAGTCAGTCGACTGTTGAAGGCGCTCAACCGCAAGGCCTCCTGATGCGTGATGTGATTGCGCTGGAAGGGGCATCGGGCACCGACCGGCTGACCATGCTCCGTGCTCTTGCAGCCCTGGACGGGATCCCTGGCAGTCAGCTGGTTGGCATCTCGCCCCTATATGCCTACCGGGACGATCAGGGGGATCAGCGCCTATCGGCCGTGGTTATCCTGCAGACGCCGCTAAGTCTGGAGGAGTTGCGGTCGGCCTTGGACATGGTGGCCGCTCCTATCAGACAGATGGGTGGACTGGATGCCGATGTAGTGGAAGTGGAGACCTTGGACGGTTCGGTTCTGTCTTCGCAAAACCATCCGCCTCTGCTGGCTGCTGATGCGCCATCGCGCATTTTGATTCCCTGGGCTTATTTGGAGCCTGAACACTGCCTGCCTGGGGCTGGCGGATCCTGTCTGGCAAGCCTGTCCAACCGTGCTCCTGACCGTGATCGCATCAGCCTGGTCTCGGAGGACTGGATTCTGGACGGGTTGTCATGAGGGCCCGCCGCACCCCGCTCGTGCACTACCTGGTCGCCCTGATCCTGGGTTTGATGGGAGGTGCCGGTATATCAGAACTCGGTATGTCCACCAGGACGGATCTCATGGGGGTTCCTTGGCTGGTCAGCGTGCTGCTCTTCCTGCTGGGGGTGGCCATCCTGATCATGGCCTTCCAGGTGCATCGCTATGCCAAGGGAGACCGCAAGGAGATGGATTTGCGCTTCGCGGTCAACGTGCTGATCATGAGCAAGGCCTTGGGCGTTGCCTGTGCTGCCCTGTTGGGCTGGTATGGCAGTCAGGCACTGATCAGCATGGGGCATGCAGGCGCGCCCTATTACACACGGGTCATGCAGGAGTGTCTGGTGGCCTCCCTTGTCTGTCTGATCGATGTGGTGGCCGGAGCTGTGGGGGAGTGGCTGTGCCAACTGCCTCCGGACGACGGGCCCGAGAACCCTGATCGGCGCAAGTCCTCACGAAGACCCATGCCCGATGCGGCCGATACCGCTGATAGGGCGGAGATAAAAACTGATTCAGGCAAAAGACACCGCTGAACAGCGTCCAAGGCGGTGCTGAGGACATTCCTGAAGCTGGTCGGCTTGCTGCCGACCAGGCTGTTGATCCTTTGCTGTGAGAATACTCGATGACCTAGTGGAAGGTCAGTCTTTAGGCACCCTGATCATGGCTTCCTGAACCATGTAGGCTGCCAAATCGCCCCGACGGTTGTAGACTTTGGCTAGGCATAGGCTGCGGCCGTGGTCGGCTACGGGGGACTCCTGAATGAAACAGTGCCAGTCACAGGGGTCCAGATCTTGGTACCACCACATGGCATGGTCGATGGAGGCGAAGGAAATCCCCGGGGTGGTCATGCTTAGTCCGGCACGACGCAGGGCGGGTTCCATCATGATTTGATCGCATTCCATGGCCAGCAAGGCCCGGCGCATCAGCGGGTCCAGGTCGGCCCTTCCCTGGGTGCGGCTCCAAACGGCCTGGCGACTCCTGCTGTCATCCTTGGAATTACCATTTTGTGCATCATCCGCATCTTCCAGCAGGACCGTGCCGCCTACATGACGCATGTCGAAGGGGCTCTGATGGGCGTAGTAGTCAGCGAAAGGGGATTGGTCGGCATAGGGCTCCATCAGTTCCCGGGAGCCAGGCAAATCCTCCGGATCGGGCAGACCCGTGGGCATGGGGTCGTCATAGCGGACACCCTCCTGGCCGACTTGTTGATAGGAGAGCAGGGCGTTGAGGATGGTCCGTTCCCCCTGGTGCAGATCAACTCGTCTGGAGGAGAAGGAATGCCCGTCGCGGATGGTCTCGACTTCCGCTTGAACGTCCTGACTGAGCAGTCCGGTGCGCAAGTAATAGGCGTGCATCGAGTGGGGCAGTCGTCCTTCGGGCACGGTCCGCCCGCCGGCCATGATGGCTTGTCCCAGCAACTGGCCCCCATAAAGGCGACCTGTGGGGAAGTCCAGCGATTCGCCCCGAAAGCTGGAACGGCCATCAGTGTGCTGCTGTTGCTGCAGATTCAGCGCAGCGATGGCTCGAGCCAATGGCTCATCCTCGGTGCTCATGCTTCTCCTCGGCCCCTTACTCTCTTTGTGATCTGCTCTTTTCAGCGGGTCAGCTTGCGGTGGATGCGGTGGGGCCTGGAGGCCTCCTCGCCCAGACGCTTGACCTTGTTTTCCTGGTAGGCCTGGAAGTTGCCTTCGAACCAATACCAGGAGGCCGGATTCTCGTCCGTGCCCTCCCAGGCCAGGATATGGGTGGCGATTCGGTCCAGGAACCAGCGGTCGTGGGAGATGACCACAGCGCAGCCGGGGAAGGCCAGCAGGGCGTTCTCCAGACTTTCCAGGGTCTCCACGTCCAGATCGTTGGTGGGCTCGTCCAAGAGGAGCAGGTTGCCGCCCTGCTTCAGGGTGAGTGCCAGGTTCAGTCTGTTGCGCTCGCCGCCCGACAGGACGCCAGCAGGCTTCTGCTGATCCGAGCCTTTGAAGCCGAAGGAGGCCACATAGGCGCGGGTAGGCACTTCGACACCGCCGACCTCGATGAAGTCCAGCCCTCCGGAGACCACCTCCCAGAGGTTCTTGTTGGGGTCGATGCCCTCGCGGTTCTGATCTACGTAGGAAATCTTGACTGTGTCGCCGACCTCCAGGGTGCCCGATGTCAGTGGTTCCAGGCCCACGATGGTCTTGAAGAGTGTGGACTTGCCTACACCATTAGGGCCGATGACGCCCACGATGCCGTTTCGAGGCAGGGTGAAGCTCAGATCGTCGATCAGGACGCGGTCACCGAAGGCTTTATGGATGTGCTCGGCCTCCAGCACCTTGGAGCCCAGGCGGGGCCCCGGCGGAATCTGGATCTCGGAGAAGTCCAGCTTCTTGTTGTTCCGCGCCTCGTTCTCCATCTGCTCGTAACGCTCCAGGCGGGCCTTGTTCTTGGCCTGCCGGGCCTTGGGGGAGGACCGGACCCATTCCAGTTCGTTGTTAAGACGCTTGGCCAGTTTGGCATCCTTCTGCCCCTGGACCTCCAGACGCTTGGCCTTGGTCTCCAGATAGGTGGAGTAGTTGCCCTGGTAGGGGTAGAGGTGGCCGCGGTCCACCTCGCAGATCCACTCGGCCACGTTGTCAAGGAAGTACCGGTCGTGGGTCACTGCCAGGACGGCACCCTTGTAGGTGTGCAGGTACTGCTCCAGCCAGAGGATGGACTCGGCGTCCAAGTGGTTGGTGGGCTCGTCCAGCAGCAGCAGGTCGGGGGCTTCAAGCAAAAGCCGGCATAGAGCTACACGGCGGCGCTCGCCTCCAGAGATGACCGAGACAGGAGTGTCCGGGTCAGGGCACTGCAGGGCATCCATGGCCTGGTCCAGCTGGGAGTCAAGGTCCCAGCCGTTGGCTGCATCAATCTGCTCCTGAAGCTGACCCATCTCGGTCATGAGAGCATCGTAATCGGCATTGGGGTCGGCCATCTGTTCGCCGATCTGGTTAAAGCGGTCCACCTTGCTCATGATGTCGCCGAAGGCCATGCGAATGTTCTCGCCCACGGTCTTGTCTTCGTCCAGCGGTGGCTCCTGCTGGAGGATGCCTACCGTATAGCCGGGGGTGAGCTGTGCCTCCCCGTTGCTGACCGTGTCCAGGCCGGCCATGATCCGCAGCAGGGTGGATTTGCCCATGCCGTTGGGGCCCACCACGCCGATTTTGGCGCCGGGCAGGAAACTCAGGGTCACATCGTCCAGGATGACGCGGTCGCCGAAGGACTTGCGCGCCTTGATCATCTGATAAATGAATTCGGCCAAGAAGCTACCTCACAGAACCATAGAAAGACAGTGCAAACTGCATTCATGGTAGTGGGAACTTCTGACTTATGCGCCGGGCTGATAAGCAAGGTGAGGCAGATGGATGGCCGCCTATAAACAAGACCTATGACCAGACCCTGGTTCTGCCGCCGTGGTCGGGGTAGCCTTGAGTCGACGTTCCCGCCCGGCATGCGCAGGTCAAGGAGCGCCGGACGGGCCCTTGCCGGCTTGGCAGGTACCGGCCTATCGCTGTGCGCATGAGGAATGGGCCGTCTACTGCATGACGGTCGTAAGGAAGCATCAATGACGGTGAAACAGCAACAGGGTCAGATTTCCGTAGCTCATCGGCTGCGCTGGAGGCCGCTCGACATTGCGGTCGGCGCAGGCCTGGGCGCGGTGTCAGGGTTGATTTACTGGTTGGCCAGTCTGCTCGCCTCGTGGATATTCCCGTTGATGACGGCCCTGCTTCCTGGGGCGGCGGCGCTTTTGCATGGGGTCTTCTACTTTCCCTGCACCCTTTCCCTGTTGATATTGCGCAAGCCAGGCGCAGCCGTCTACGTTGGCGTCATCAGCGTTCTGGTCGAGATTCTGCCTGGCAATGCCTATAACGTGCCGATGATTTTGGTGGAGGCCATTGTCGAGGCCCTATGCGCGGAACTGGCCTTCGGAATATTTCGTTACCGCCGGTGGACCCTGGGAACGACCGTTTTGGGGGGTATTCTGATAGCTTTGGTGTACAACGCTTTTCTCCTGGCCTTTTACTATCAGGGGGTCTCCCTCCTCAGCCCGAGGGGGATTATCGGCACCATCTGTGAACTGATCAGCGGAGTGGTTCTGGCTGGACTGGTCAGCTGGTTCCTCTTCCGGGCCATCGGCCGCACCGGTGCTCTGGATCGGCTGGCATCCGGTCAGGATGTCAGGCAGGTCTGAATATCGGTATCCTCGTCAGACCGACTGTATCGACCATATGTTTGTTGTGCAGCTGTGACAGCCCATACCGGGCAGGAAGGGTCCTATTATGACCAAGCTTCGTTCCTACCTCGCAGCAGCGATGCTCCCGTTCATCCTGGCAGCGGGCGCCTGCGGTACCTCCCCAGCTCCCCAAGAAGACCGGGTCGACCCTAAGGCCGCCATCAGCGTCAACAATGCCGAACCTACGGCCCCCTTGATTCCCTCCAGCACCAACGACACCGCAGGCTGGAAGGTGGTGACTCAGCTCTTCGATGGGTTGGTCACCTTCGACGACAAAGGCGGGATGACCCTGGTCGAGGCCAAATCGATTACACCCAATGAGAATGCAAGCCAGTACACGATTGTCCTCAAACCAGGACTCACTTTCAGCGATGGGGAGAAGATCACAGCCAAGACCTATGCAGATTCCTGGTCTTTTGCGGCGAATGCAGCCAATGGGCAGTTGGGTGCCTCGGCTTTTTCGACCATCGCCGGGTACGAGCAAGTCCAGGATGAGCACGGCGACCCCAAAGCCCCTCTGTCTGGTCTTCGGGTGGTTGACGATCTGACCCTGGAGGTGACCATGAGCAAGCCGGATTCCTCCTTCCCCTACAAGGTGGGAGATGTGGCCTTCCTACCCCTGCCGGCATCCGCCTACAAGGGCATCAAGGCCTTCGGCAAGAAACCGATCGGGAACGGGCCCTACCGCTTCAAATCATGGGTACCCAATCAGGGAATCAAGCTGGAGAAGGATCCCGCATACAAGGGACCGCGTAAGGCTCGGAACGGAAGCCTGGAGTTCAGGGACTACCAGAGTCTTGATGCTGCCTATGCCGATGTTGAGGCCGGCCATCTGGATGTGCTCGATACGGTTCCGGTCTCCCGCTTGAAAACCTTCCATACCGATTCGGGCCTGCAGCCCTTGATTAAGCCCGGGCCGGCATTCCGGTCGCTGACCATCCCGCAAGGCTTGAAGCATTTCCAGGGGCAGGAGGGCGCCCTTCGTCGGGCAGCCCTGTCATATGCCTTGGATCGCACGAAAATAGCCGAAAAGGTCTTCGCTGGTTCAGTTACGCCGGCCTCTGATTTCCTGGCCCCAACCATCAAGGGGAATGCCTCTGACATCAAAGGCAAAAAAGTGCTGAGTCACGATCCGGATCAGGCCCGTAGGTTGTGGAAGCAGGCTGATGCCATATCCCCCTGGGAGGGCACGCTTCGCATCGCATACAGTGCTGACGGGACCGACAAGGACTGGGTTGATGCGGTTCTGCACGAGTATGCCCAGGTTCTAGGCATCAAGACGGAACCAAATATCTTTCCTACGGGCAAGGAATTCAATACGGCAGTTCATAACCGTCAGGTCAACAGTATTTTCAATTCGGGCATCACCTCGGACTATCCCCACCCCGAAGGCTACTTGGTTCAAGGGTATGCCTCCAGCCAGGCCGATGGCAAGGGTCTGAACAATGGGGACTACAAGAGCGCGGAATATGATGCCATTCTTTCCCGCGCCGCCTCCAAGACCGATCAGGACGAAGCCATGCAGGATTACCGCCAAGCCGAGACTGTTCTCTTCAAGGACCTTCCGGTGCTGCCGCTCTGGTACAGGAAGGTCTCGGCAGTGGCCGGCAGGCAGGTTCGCCAGGCTCCTTTCGGATACATGGGTCTGCCTGTCTACAATCAGGTCACCAAGTAGGTCCGACAATCCGGACCTGGCCGATGACGAGTCGTCTTGATACCATGACTCTGGCCGGTAAGATTGGCGCGGGGCCTTAGCTCAGTCGGTTAGAGCAAACGACTCATAATCGTTCGGTCCAGGGTTCAAGCCCCTGAGGCCCCACAGAAGAGCAAGCCCCGGAAATTTTTAACTTCCGGGGCTTTATTAATAGATTGAATAGAGGAGATTAAGGTCTCTCATCCCAAAGTCAATTGGGTAACTTGGCTCAACACTGGTCTGCGTCTTCAATGACTGCCAGTGGAAGGACTAGGTGTTGTGCACCGAACTTTCTTGATAGTCTTAGTAGAAGGACTAGCCCCGGCTATTGTCGGGGCCGTCCTCTCGCTGCCTAGCTCTAGCATCCATGATTCACCGATGCAAATATGTATGGCTTCACATGTAAGCCGGGGGAAAAGAGCTAGGCGCGTTTTTTATATCGGATCATAGAGCACTCTCGGTGTATATCCACTTCTGGGTGCCCCAAGCGTGCATGCGTAGACAGCCAAAAGATCTGCGCATGCCACAATAATCCGGAAGCGTTTCCGTAGAACCGCTAAGTATGAGAATTTATCAGGGAAAAGAATACGGGACGGGCTCGAGTCAGAGCCGTCGGCATATGCCGGGAAACTATACGCATGTACATCTCCTCTGGAACTGAAGATAATTCAGTCCCTGTAGGTCCATCGTGTATACGTCCCCCGTATATCTGTTCTTAATCATACACCCTGGAGGGGGTGTGTCAAAGCTGAGAAGGGTGCCGTCACCGTGCTTCCGGTCAGATGGATTTGATGAAAAGATTGCTGGCCTCGGGCAGAGCGGTTTGCGCATCTCCGCTCCTCCTGGCTGAAGGGGATAAGCGGCACGTGCCTACTAAACAAGCTACCTGCTTGCTTGAATCAATAGGGTAGCTCGCATTGTTTCGTCGGGTCTATTTTCTAGGGGCGCCCTTGAATATATTGGGCCCTCAGAAACCGAAGGTATGTTCATTCTTGGACTTCAAAATCCAGGCATAACCACTTATTGGCATGAATATGACTGACACCTAGACGATGATCCCGGGCTGGGTACATCTTCAGTTGCGAATATTTCAACAGAAGAGTGTTATTGGTCCATAAATGATCAACCGTTGGCCTCAGATCTCTTATTGATGTTACTGGACAGGCTGCTCCTTGTTTCCTCTCTTTTCCTTTCTGATCAAGTGCAAGTATCTATACACCGTTGGTGCTGAAATGCCCAGTGCACCAGCCACGGTATCTATTGCACCTTTGATCAGGAAGATACCCGAATCGTCAAGGTCGGTGATGAGCTTCAGTCGTTCTGATTTGTTCATCCGCTCGGGCTGAACCCTGTGTTCCGCTACAAATGATTGGATGTGCTGGTTTGTCAGATCCTCCGCGTTCACGGATAGGGTTTCATGCGTCCCATCAGTGACCGCCTGCTGAGCAGATGCATCATTCTGAATTATTGCATTGCTATGCTCATCGGGCATATCCACGGTTTGTGTGTCAGGATCCGATTGATCTCTCATGATGCGATGTGTAGGGAATGGGGATCCGCTGGAACTGATGGAATCCAGATAGTCGCTAGCTGTTCGCAGAGCTTTACTGGTCTCTTTAAAGATGGAATTGTCAAAGTTGATGCAGAGAAAACCGATGACCTGATCTTCTGTATTACGCAGGAAGAAGGTGGAGGAGACAATAGGGCGGCCTTCATGCGTGTAGCCGGCATAACGGACCAGGTAGTTTCGGTGTTCGTATTCGCGGTTCTGCCAGATTCTCAGAACAAGGTCGGTGGCGGGACTGCCTACTTTGCGTCCGCTGACATGTCCGTTGGCTATTGCGACGACTGAGTGCGAGAAGTCCTTGACGTCCTGCAGGACGACCTCGGTGTCATGTCCCAATAGCTCGCCTAGGAAGTCTACCAAGGGAATAAAGGGTCGTAGGGATGTTGAGATGTTCTCTGCTCCGTTCATATTGCATTCCTTTCCCCCTGACGATCTGTATTTGTAACAGGAAACAATGCCGACATGTAGAAGAAATTCTATCACAATACAAAAAAGCTATTTTATTAAAGACAAAATATTATTGCTGTGATAAAATAATATAAACAACTCAAGGAGGAGGTGCAGCACATGAGTAGATCTGATTCACAATCCAGTTCGGCCGAGCAATATGAAGATGAGGATTTGAAACGTAGCCTCAACACTCGGCAGATGGCCATGATGGCGATTGGCGGTGCAATCGGAGTCGGCCTGTTCTACGGGTCCTCCGGGGCGATATCTTATGCAGGTCCATCCGTTTTGTTGGCATACGCACTGGCAGGCGCTGCTATATTCATAGTCTGTCGGGCAGTAGGTGAAATGGCCACTGCTGAACCGGTATCAGGTGCAACCGTATCGTATGCCAGCAGATATATTCATCCTTTCGTGGGGTATGCAATTGGTTGGACCAGTCTGCTCGGTTGCGTGGCTGGTTCAGGAGCGGAATTCACGGCATTGGGAAAATATGTCCAGTACTGGTTTCCCTCCTTTCCCATATGGGCCAGCGGTTTGATTGGTATGGTGCTGATGGGCGTCATCAACCTGATATCCGTCAGCTTCTATGGTGAGTCGCAGTTTTGGCTTTCGGCCGTGAAGGTAGTCACCATTATTGTTATGGTCATCGGTGGCCTGATCATCATCTTCACCGGCATTGGCAACGGGGGACATCCAGTCATGCTCACGAACCTGACAGTCGATGGATTCATGCCGAATGGCCTGTCCGGGCTGCTGTTTTCTGTGGTCATGGTGGCTTTTGCCTTTGGAGGTTCGGAATCGGTCGCCTATACGGCAGGTGAAGCGAAGGATGTCAAGAAAACCATGCCTCGCGCCGTCAATGGGGTGTTTTGGAGCATTGTCCTGTTTTACTTGGGATCCACTTTTGTGATCCTGTGCATGTGGCCCTGGGATAAGATGAAGGGTGTGGGTTCTCCCTTTGTCCGTGTCTTCGCGTCATTGGGTATCCCGGCTGCGGCCTCCATCATCAACTTTGTCGTCATCACCGCGTCCCTGAGCGCCGTAAGCAGCGGCATCTTCATGTACAGCCGTCAGCTTTACAACCTTTCGCTCCAAGGCAGTGCTCCCTCGATACTCTCCAAGGTGTCAAAGAAGAAGATTCCCTACGTCAGTGTGTTGACTGTAGTGCTTATGCAACTGGTAGGCATAGCGCTGATGGCTGTTCTTCCCGAGCGCGCATTCGCGCTTTTCTCATCGATCACGGTCTTCATGCTGGTTTTCAGCTGGGTGGCCGAGCTTGTCAGCGAGTATCACTTCCGTTCCATAAAGCGCCGTGAGGGCAAAGAGGACGAGCTGACCTTCAAGCTGCCTCTGTACCCCTTCAGCAATTTCTATGCGCTCGCGTTCATGGGGCTGGTCATGATAATGATGGCAATAATGCCGGAATACAGAATCAGCTACCTGGTGACCATACCCTGGATGATCCTCCTTGCGGTTCTGTTCGTTCTCCAACGCAGAAGCGCTAACAAGCAGACTGGGACAACTTCGGATGAAGACTTGGACAATCCGGGGCCCAGTATCGGAGAAGCGGATTTGGACACTACACTTTCAGGCGAGGGTCATGAGATCATGGCGGATTCCTGATCGTATCGCCGAGGATCTGGCTAATTGAAAAAGACGGTCGGCTCGTCCGGCCAAAACATGGAAGGAATACAATGACCTACGATTTCACCAGCATCATGGATAGGCATGGCAAGGATGCCATTGCGGTTGACGGTCTGGGCGCCCAGCCTGGTTTCGCTCCTGATCCGCCCAAGGAGGGGTTCGATATCATTCCCATGTGGGTGGCCGACATGAATTTCCCCACGGTGCCGACCATCCCCGAGGCCATCATCGAGCGTGCCAAGCATCCGGCTTTCGGCTACTTCGATCCGAGTGATGATTACTACAATTCAATCATCAACTGGCAGCGGACCCGTAACGGTGTGGAGGGCCTGACGGCCGAAGCCATCGGCTATGAGAATGGGGTCTTGGGCGGAGTGGTTTCCACCTTGACCGCCTTTGCGGCTCCTGGCGATGCTGTGCTGCTTCACAGCCCGACATATGTCGGCTTCACGATGTGCATCGAGAACAACGGCTACCACATTGTGCACAGCCCCTTAAAGAAGGACGAGCAGGGTGTCTGGCGGATGGACTTCGAGGACATGGACCGCAAGCTCAAGGAGAACAACATTCATGTGGCGGTCTTCTGCAGCCCGCACAACCCCTGCGGCCGCGTCTGGGAGAAGTGGGAGATCGAGAAGGCCATGGAGGTATATAAGGAGAACGACTGCGTGGTCATCTCCGACGAGATATGGTCAGACCTGATTCTGTCGGGCCACAAGCACATCCCCACCCAGTCGGTCAGCGAGGATGCCCGCAACAGGACGGCTGCCTTCTATGCGCCCAGCAAGACCTTCAACCTGGCCGGACTGGTCGGCTCCTACCACATCATCTATAACAAGTACCTGCGCGACAGGATTGTGGCCAAGGGGTCCAAGGCCCACTACAACGACATGAACGTTCTGTCCATGCATGCCCTGATCGGAGCCTACAAGCCCCAGGGCCAGGAGTGGGTGGACGAACTCCGGCAGGTTCTGACCGGAAATGTGGACTACGCCTACGATTACATCCGGCAGCATTTCGAGGGAGTCGAGCTTTCCAAGCCCCAGGGCACCTACATGCTCTTCCTTGACTGCACGCAATGGTGCAAGGACCACGATCTGAGTCTGGACCAGCTGCTCAAGCGCGCCTGGGATGTGGGTGTAGCCGTTCAGGATGGGCGGCAGTTCAAGGCTCCCTGCGCCATCCGCATGAATCTGGCCCTGCCTTTGAGCCGCGTCCAGGAGGCTATGGACCGTCTGGACAAGTACGTCTTCAACGCCTGAATGATCATGGACCCTCGCTGTCGGGTGAAATCGATCAGCGGGGGTCCATCATATGTGAGCGAATCCTTGCTGCAGCCTCACTGGAACTGCATGCCGCCGTCCACAATCAGGGTCTGGCCGGTGATGTAGTCAGAGTCGTGCCCGGCCAGGAAGGCCACGGCATTGGCCACGTCCTCCGGTTCGGAAAGCCGTCCCAGGGCGATGCCGTCCGAGAAGGTGGACATGCCCCACTCGTCATCCTTCCCGGCGTTGACCCCCACCTGATGAGCGATGTCCATCATCATGGGCGTCTTGACAATGCCGGGGGCGTAGGCGTTGGCGGTGATGCCCTCCTTGGCCAGATCACGCGCAGCTACCTGAGTCAGGCCGCGGATGGCGAACTTGGTGGAGGAATAGAGCATCAGGTTGGGGTTGCCCACCACGCCTGCCTGGCTGGTGGCGTTGATGATCTTGCCGCCGTGGCCCCGATCACGGAAGGCCTGAACAGCGGCCTGCATCCCCCAGATGGTTCCTGCCACGTTGACGTGGTAGACCTTGTCGAACAGCTCTGGGGTGATGGACTCGATCGGGGTGGTCGGACCCAGACCGGCGTTGTTGACGATCACGTTGAAGTCGCCCAATGTGGTAGCGGTCTTCTCGACGGCGGAGCGCACCTGGACACGGTCGGTCACGTCCAGGGTGACGGCCATGGCCCGCCCGTGCGATTGATTGATGGAGTCGGCCACAGCCTGGGCCTTGTCTGTATTCATGTCTGCCACGGCCACGGCGAACCCGTCCTTGGCGAGCCGACGGGCAATAGCCTCGCCGATCCCCTGAGCCGCCCCGGTAACGAACGCTACTTCCTGCTGCATTGCTGCCCTCCTTTGTTGCCTTGTCGGGCCGGCCGGTCCGACTGTTCGATTCTAAAGGAAGCTCGACTGGCTGCTCCGGGTTGGTGGATTCG
Organism: Bifidobacterium sp. M0404; assembly: GCF_016101415.1. Taxonomy (NCBI): domain Bacteria; kingdom Bacillati; phylum Actinomycetota; class Actinomycetes; order Bifidobacteriales; family Bifidobacteriaceae; genus Bifidobacterium; species Bifidobacterium sp. M0404. The sequence goes on from NZ_JACFQP010000001.1 coordinate 41,866, forward strand.
GCGTGTGGCGCAAGGGGGTCGTATTTTCCCCGGGTTGCGCTAGACTATTACGCGGTTGCCGGTTCACGTCCGCCACAGGGGCGGTCGACCCGGGGCCCTTGAATCTAGGAGTAACCATGAAGCAGGGAATTCATCCCGATTATCATCCCGTTGAGGTCACGTGCTCGTGCGGCAATACCTTCATCACCCGTTCGACCGCTCCCGGCGATCATATGACGGTTGATGTCTGCTCGCACTGCCACCCCTTCTACACCGGCAAGCAGAAGATTCTGGACACCGGTGGTCGCGTGGCTCGGTTCGAAGCCCGTTACGGCAAGAGGACCAAGTAGCACTTCCAACGCCAGTCCCTTCCGGGTCGCTCTGCTATGCCCGGTGGGGACTGGCGTTTTTATGACTTGAACCATGCGGATGAGCGGACGGGAAGGGTGTAGATGAGCGAGGAGCAGTTTCCGGCGGCGGTGGCTGCCGTCGAGGAGTACGGTCGCCTGGAAAAGCAGATGAGTCAGCCCGAAACGGCATCAGATCCGGCGCAGATCCGCAAATTGGGCCGCAGGCATGCTGAACTCGCTCCCATCGTTGAAGCTTATAAGGCCTATCAAAGCGCCTTGGAGGACAGTCAGGCGGCCGAACAGATGGCACGGGAGGATCCTGACTTCGCCGAAGAGGCCAAAGCCGTGGCTGACCGGATACCGGACCTGGAGCAGAATCTGCGTACTGCTCTTATTCCGCGCGATCCCGATGACGGCCGCGACACGATTATGGAGATCAAGGCTGGCAGCGGCGGCGAGGAGGCGGCCCTCTTCGCTGGCGATCTGATGCGCATGTATGTGCGGTATGCCGAAAAACGTGGCTGGACCACCGAGATCATGAGCGAGAACCGCACCCAGCTGGGAGGAGTCAAGGATGCTCAGCTGGCTATCCGCGCTCGTGGTCAGGTAGCTCCTGCTGACGGCGTCTGGGCCTCGCTCAAGTATGAGGGCGGCGTCCATCGGGTCCAGCGCATTCCCGTCACCGAGTCCCAAGGCCGCATTCAAACCTCAGCCGCTGGAGTCATCGTTTTTCCGGAGGCCGATGAGGACGACGACGAGATCGAGATTGACCCCAAGGATCTAAAGGTTGACATCTTCATGAGCTCCGGCCCAGGAGGACAGTCCGTCAACACCACCTACTCCGCTGTGCGCATGACCCATATTCCCACCGGCATCGTGGTCTCCATGCAGGACGAGAAATCTCAGATACAGAATCGTCAGGCTGCCCTGCGGGTACTCAAGTCCCGTCTTCTGGCCATGAAGCACGAGGAGGAGGCTGCCCAGGCTGCCGACATGCGTCATTCCCAGGTTCGTTCCCTTGATCGGTCCGAGCGTATCAGGACCTACAACTTCCCCGAGAGCCGGATCGTGGATCATCGCACCGGCTACAAGGCCTACAACCTGGAACAGGTGCTGGATGGCGACCTGCAGGCTGTCATCGACTCCGATATTCAGGCCGACGAGGCCCGCAGAATGGCATCACAGGAGTGAATCAGCAGGAGCACGGGGCCAGTCTGGCTGAGCTGGCTGATAGGGGCCATCGCCTGCTGGCCCAGGCGGGTGTGCCTACTCCGATCAATGATGCCAGGCTGTTGCTAGCCGATGCTTTGCGGTGTGATCTGCACCAGCTGGATCAGGCTCTGCTTATGGATTGGACTGCTGAGGAACTGCTGACGAAAGGTGTCGATCGCACATATACTGATTGTTCTCAGTCGGCGGCCCTTGAACGTTATCAGTCCTATCTGCAAAGGCGAGCCGGACGCGAACCCCTGCAGTACATTCTTGGCCATGCCTACTTCCGTTATTTGGATCTTCGCCTGGGACCGGGGGTCTTTATCCCTCGTCCTGAGACTGAAACGGTTGTCCAGGCGGGAGTGGCTGCCTTGGCTGGAATGGATCATCCATTGGCGGTGGACCTGTGCTCTGGCAGCGGGGCCATCGGGCTGTCTCTGGCCATAGAGGTTCCAGGGGTGCGGGTCCGGGCCGCGGAGGTAGACGAGCAGGCATATCGGTGGGGTGCATTGAACGCCGCCGATCAGGAGGCTGCTATCCGGGAGGCTGGATCCGATTATCAGCTGCTGCTGGCTGATGCCACGGATCCCGCCACTCTGTCTGATTTGGATGCCCAGGTGGATCTGGTTATCAGCAACCCACCCTACATCCCCCTGGATGCGATTCCTAGCCAGCCCGAGGTGCGTGACTGGGATCCAGATCTGGCCCTCTACGGTGGTTCGGCTGACGGGTGCGCCTTGCCCTGCCGCATTCTGGACAGGGCCAAAATCCTGTTGGCTCCCGGCGGTCTGCTGGTTATGGAACATGATGCCTCCCAGGGGCCGGCCATGGTTGCTGCCGCACAGGAGCGAGGGTACCTTGAGGCATGCACCCATCAGGATCTGGCCGGCCGAGACCGCTACCTTACCGCCCGGCGGCCAGTCTTTGCTTCCTAGCGGCCTGCCGTGGTCCTGGGATAGATTAGTAGCTGGTCACATGAACATGTCGAGCCGAAAGGTCGTGATGCAGGGTATGAGCCGGGTGATGACCTATGACAGTCGGTCGCCGCAGTTGCTGGCCCGGGTGGTGGCTGCCGGGGGGCTGGCGGTCATTCCTACCGACACGGTTTATGGCATCGTCTGCGATCCATGCAACGATGCGGCCATCGACAGGCTCTTCCAGGCCAAGCACCGTCCCAGAACCAAGTCCATTCAGGTGTTGCTGGATGGGGTCGAGACCATGGACCGGTTGGATCTAAGCCTGCCTGCTCCTCTTGACCGCCTGGCCGACGCCCTGTTGCCGGGTCCCTTTTCGCCCATCGCTCTTGTGGGGAAGTCCTGCCCACTGCGCACCCCTCGAACGGAGCCCGATGGTTTTACCCAGGCCGTCAGAGTGCCTGACTCGCCCATCTGTCGGGCGCTCCTGCAGGTGACCGGACCTTTGGCTGCTTCCAGTGCCAACCGATCGGGCAATCCCAGTGTGGAGACCGTCCAGCAGGCCAGAGCCGAGCTGGGTGACAGTGTCGACCTTTACCTGGACGGGGGGCCGACTCCCGGTTCGGTGGCCAGCACGGTGGTGGAAGCTGATAAGACTGATCCTGATGGGATACATGTACTGCGGCAGGGCGTGATCGGCGAGGCCCGGGTCCGTGCACTTCTGTCGGGCCGGTCCAGCTTAGGGGAGGGCCAGTGAGGGTATACCTGTTCATTGCTGCTATCGCTGGCGGGGCCACTTGGCTGGTCATGCCCATGGTCCGTCATCTCGCCATCCGTGTTGGTGCCGTAGGCGTGGTCCGCGCTCGTGATGTTCATAAGGTGCCCACCCCTCGCATGGGTGGCCTGGGCATGTTGATCGGCTTTGCTGTGGCCATGTGTTTTGCCTCCCGTATTCCCTTCATCACGGGCCTCTTCCAGTCAGGCCATCAGGCCTGGGTCATCCTGGCCGGGGCTGTAGCCATCTGCCTGCTGGGCATAGCCGACGACCTCTGGGACCTGGACTGGATGCTCAAGCTGGCCGGCCAGCTACTGATCTCGGTCTTCGTATCCTGGGGCGGAATCCAGATCATCTCCCTGCCTTTGGGATCCCTGGTGGCGGCCTCGCCCAGCTTGTCCATGGCCATAACGGCATTCCTGATCGTGGCCTCCATCAATGCGGTCAACTTTGTGGATGGACTGGATGGTCTGGCTGCAGGCATTGTGGCCATCGGGGGCATTGCCTTCGCCATCTACTCCTATATCATCGCCCGCATCTCGCCCGACTACGCCTCTCTGGCCACCCTGATCGACGTGGCCATGGTGGGCATTTGCGTGGGTTTCCTCCTGCATAACTGGCATCCGGCCAAACTCTTCATGGGCGACTCAGGATCCATGCTGCTGGGATACCTGATTACCTGCGCCTCTATTGTGGTCACCGGCCGATTGGATCCGGCCACTATTCATGCCAGCATCTATCTGCCGGCTTTCATGCCGATTCTTCTGCCTATCCTGGTGCTTTTCCTGCCTGTTCTGGACATGTGCCTGGCCATCATCCGAAGGCTCAGCCACGGGCAATCACCCATGCACCCCGACCGCATGCACCTGCACCACCGTATGTTGCGTATCGGTCACACGGTTCGTTCTGCAGTTCTTATTCTCTGGGGCTGGGCCGCCCTGATCGCCTTCGGTTCGCTCTTTATTCTTTTCTTCCGTCTGAGATATGTCCTGATCGGTCTGGCACTGGCCGCCATACTGCTGACCTTCGCCACCCTCTACCCCTATTACCGCCGTCGACTTCCCGAAATCAGGCGTGAGAACGCCCTCCTCGCCGCGCAAGGCCCACAGCATGCGGCCAGACCGCCCTGGCATCGCAAGAGCCATCATGATAAGGATGACGACAACTGATTCACTGGATGAAATAGTACGGACACGGTACCGTTAACGGTCAAGAAGCACTTGTAGCATGGTGCTATGGCTATGGAAAACCCACAAAGCGAACCCTCCTCCTACACTCAACTCCCCGACGCCTTCCAGAAAATCGGTCTGGCCTATGACGACGTCCTCCTGCTACCCAACGAATCCGATGTCATCCCCTCCGAAGTAGACACCACCACCCGGCTGACTCGGAACATCACCATGAAGTCCCCGGTCCTTTCGGCTGCCATGGACACCGTCACTGAGGCCACCATGGCTGTGGCCATGGCCCGTAACGGCGGCATCGGCGTCCTCCACCGCAACCTCAGCATCGAAGATCAGGCCAATCAGGTCGACATTGTCAAGCGGTCCGAATCCGGCATGATCTCCGACCCCCTGACGGTAACTCCAGATGCCACACTGACCGACCTGGACAAGCTCTGCTCCACCTACAAGGTCTCCGGTCTGCCCGTGGTGGATCGTCGGCAGCGGCTGGTGGGCATCATCACCAACCGCGACATGCGCTTCGTCAATCCCGCTGACTTCGACCGGCTCAAGGTCAGCGACATCATGACCAAGGACCACCTGATCACCGGTCCGTCCAACATCACCAAGGAAGACGCCCACCAGCTTCTGGCCAAGTACAAGGTGGAGAAGCTTCCCCTGGTTGATGATGAGGGCAAACTGACCGGGCTGATCACCGTCAAGGACTTCGTCAAGACCGAGCAGTACCCCGAGGCCACCAAGGATGAGCGCGGCCGTCTGCGTGTGGCTGCCGCCGTGGGCTTCTTCGGCGATGCCTGGCAACGCATCACCGCCCTGGCCGATGCCGGGGTCGACATTCTGGTCGTGGACACCGCCCATGGCCATGCCAAGCTCATGCTGGACATGATTCGCAGGATCAAGGCTGATCATGCCTTCGACCATGTGGATGTGATCGGCGGCAACGTGGCCACCCGCGAGGGTGCCCAGGCACTGATTGATGCCGGCGTTGACGCGGTCAAGGTCGGTGTGGGCCCCGGCTCCATCTGCACTACCCGCGTGGTGGCTGGCGTGGGTGTGCCCCAGCTGACTGCCGTTTACGATGCCGCCCTGGCCTGTCGGCCTGCCGGGATTCCTCTGGTGGCCGACGGTGGAATCCATTACTCGGGAGACATTGCCAAGGCCATCGTGGCCGGGGCCGATTCGGTCATGCTGGGCGGTCTGCTGGCAGGCACTGAGGAGGCCCCTGGCGAGAAGGTCCTCCTGCATGGCAAGCAGTACAAGGTCTATCGGGGCATGGGCTCGCTGGGCGCCATGGCCCCGCGCGGCAAGAAGAGCTACTCTAAGGACCGCTACTTCCAGGCTGACGTCACCAGCTCCGACAAGGTGGTGCCCGAAGGTGTCGAGGGCGAGGTGCCCTACCGTGGTCCGCTCAACTATGTGCTCTACGAGCTTGTCGGCGGCCTGCATCAGACCATGTTCTACACCGGTGCCCGCACCATTCCCGAGCTGCAGCGCAAGGGCCGGTTCATTCGGATCACCGATGCCGGTCTGCGTGAATCGCATCCCCATGACATCGTCATGACCAAGGAGGCCCCCAACTACTCAGGCTTCCACAACTGAGCCTACGTAGGCAGGTGATTGGCGCAGGATCTCATCAGGACCTGCGCCGATTGCATATTTCAAGTCAGCCATGGTCCGGTCGGACGGCCTGGCGAACCCTCCGCCAGTCACGTGCTGGCGGTATCTTGTAATGTTCCGCCCGAGGCGGCGGAAGGAGCGATCCGGTGCGCGACCCGGATCTGAAAGGCGTACAGATGAGCGACAAGAATGATCTGACCTTCACTGCGGAAGAATCCCGCATGATTTGGATAGACTGCGAGATGACCGGTCTGGATATCTTCCATGACGAGCTGTGCGAGGTCTCCGTGGTCCCCACCGACTTCAACATGAAGGTCCTGGACAAGGGTATAGACCTGGTCATCAAGCCCTCCCAGGCGGCACTGGACCATATGGGGGACTTCGTCAGGAAGATGCACACCTCCTCCGGTCTGATTGAGGAGATGAAGACAGGTCTGGACCTGGAGGAGGCCCAGCGTCAGGTGATCGAGTACGTCAAGCCCTTCCTGCCCAAGAATGGCAAAGCCCACCTGGCAGGCAACTCAGTGGGCTCCGACAAGAAGTTCCTTGACCGGTACATGCCCGGCCTTATGGCTCTTCTGCATTACCGGGTCATCGACGTGAGCACCCTCAAGGAGCTGTCCCGCCGCTGGTACCCGGACGTCTACAAGAACAAGCCAGCCAAGCATGGCGGCCACAGGGCTCTGGCCGACATCATCGAGTCCATGGACGAACTGCGCTACTACCGCTCCATGTTCTTCCTTCCGGCTCCCGGACCTGACGGGGCGCAGTCCAAGGCCGGAGCGGAACAGATCGAGCAGACCAGCCTTCTGCGCCACTACGAAGAGTCCGGCGATCCGGTAGAGGATGCCAACAAGCCTGAGAAGACCGACTACTGACAGGCGTGGCCATGTACCTCTGACGTGGCACCATGGAGGCATGCAGCAATCCGAAGCCTTGACCATATTGAGTGCGGGGGCCAATGCCTTCATCACAGGCGCCCCCGGGTCAGGCAAGACCTTTGTGCTCAATGAGTTCGTCGCCCAGGCTCGTCAGGCCGGAGCGGTTGTGGCGGTGACCGCTTCGACCGGCATCGCCGCCACACACATCAACGGCCAGACTATCCATTCCTGGAGCGGTGTGGGCATCGCCACCTGCATGACCGAATCGCTCCTGAAGCGGATCAAGACCCGCCGTCGTAGACAGATCGAGGGCACCGACATCCTGGTCATCGATGAGGTCTCCATGATGCATGCCTGGCTCTTCGACATGGTGGACCAGGCCTGCCGGGCGGTTCGTCACAGCCCCGAACCATTCGGAGGGATCCAAGTGGTTCTTTCCGGGGACTTTTTCCAGCTGCCGCCGGTGACTCGATCCAACCGAGCTGCAGGAATACTGCCCAGCCCTGAATTCCAGGCTGCCCGGGAACGCTATGCCCAGGCCGGCAAGGACCCGGACGGGTTCGTCACCGAATCACTGGTCTGGCAGGACCTGGACCCGATTATCTGTTACTTGACCGAGCAGCATCGCCAGGACGATGGCCAGCTGTTGACCGTCTTGACTGACATCAGGGAGGGCGGCGTCACCCAGGAGGACCATGAGGTCCTGGCCTCCCGAGTCGGCGCAGTGCCCGCACCCGGTCAGGTGGCAGTCCACCTCTTCCCGGTCAACAAGCAGGCCGACACGCTCAACGACCAGCGCCTGGCCGCCATCGACGAAGAGGCCCACCATTACCAGGCCACATCCCGAGGCGAGGCCAGACTGGTGGAGCGGCTGAAGAAGAACATGCTGGCCCCCGAGGATCTGGCCCTGAAGACCGGAGCCGCAGTAATGGCCCTGCGCAACGACCAGGACCATCAATATGTCAACGGCTCTATTGGTACAGTCAGCGGATTCACCAGCTCGGCCAAGGGGGGATGGCCGATCGTCTCCTTCCAGAACGGCAACATAGTCACCATGAAGCCGGCCGCCTGGGAGACCATGGATGGGGACACTGTCCTGGCCGCCGTCAACCAGGTGCCTCTTCGCTGCGCCTGGGGGATCACTATCCACAAGTCCCAGGGGATGACCCTGGACAGGGCAGTCATGGACCTGAGACGGACCTTCGCGCCGGGGATGGGCTACGTGGCCCTCTCCCGTGTGGAAAGCCTGGATGGGCTCTACCTGACGGGCATCAATGAGCATGCCTTCCTGGTCTCTCCCGATGCCGTCGTTCTGGATGCGGGATTGAGGGCCGAGTCCAAGGCGGCCTGCGCCCGTCTGAAGGATGAGGGTCCTGAGTCCTTCACCAAGCGCGCCGTCGGTCAGGAACCAGAAGACGAATTCAGCCAGGACGAACTTTTCTGATTGGTTGCCCTTACCGGTCTTGATCCGGTGTAGTCATCCGGGGTCGCTAGAGACACCATGACAGGCGGACCATGTCTCTCAGGATGATTCCGTTCTCGACAATGGGCTGCTGGTAGCGGTCTACAAAATAATCCCGTTCAATGCGGTCCATGCGAAACCCGCATGTTTGGTAGAAGCAAAGGGCCTCAAAACTGGTGGATCCGGTGCCTACTTCCAATCTTCTCAGACCCAGCCTGACGGTCTCCATCTTGGCTCGGTCTATTAATCTGCTTCCAAGTCCCTGCCGGCGATAAGCACGGCCCACACTGATATTGGCGATTTCCAAGGTATCCGTGTTTGGTCTGACAAGCAGCATGACACCAGTCAGAGCGTGTTCCACTCGGATTTCATAAGCACAGGAATGGGTGAAAACGTCACGGATTATCAGTTCTGAAGGATCGGCCTCCAGGAGGAGTGTCATGTGCTCTGCGTCAAGGTTGGTAAAGGTCTGGATGGTCACACCTGGCTCTGATGACATAGGTGCCCGCCTTGTCCTTGTAAATCAGAAAACCTATTCGATATACAACCATCATATCTTGGTCCTCTTTATGGGGGAGGGTAATGCTGGAGAGATGCCGGATGTCAGGTTGAGGATTTACCGACTTTTTCCGGTATGTGCCGTTTGGTTCGGGTTCGGTCATACGGGGCATATACGTAGATCCGGTTGACGGCCAGGTGGACTCGGACGAACTCCTGCGCCGTTAAAGTTGGCAGGGTCTCACACATCTCACAAGCAGCTGTGCTGGCCCTTTATTTCTTGTCCAAGATCATTCCCCGGCCTCCGGTGACCGTCCAGAGTAAGACGGCGAAGACTGTCAAGACCGCTGCAATCGCCGGCCAAGTCCCCTGCCCAGGAATGGGCGGTTTGATGTCTTCGGGGTATAGACGGAGCGTCATTCCCATGCCTATCTGAATACCTTGGCTGGCGATATTGAACACTGCCAGCCCTACGCCCAGGCCAAGCCCGTAGAAACGACCAAGCAATGCGATGCCGAGCATGACCAAGGATGCGTCGACCAAGCCATTGCAGGCAGCTAGTCTGAGCAGCGACTGTACGCTGGTTGGGCCGCCGTGGAAATTCGGTATGGTAAGGAGGAGGCTGAAAAGAAATGGTAGCATCAGCACGCCTGTCCCTGCGGCCAGGGCTCGCCAACGGACGCGTGCCAGGTTCAGGCGCTCCCAGGTGGGCATAAGCGGGGCAAGCATGACCAAGGCGCATGCGCTGAACGCCGCGTAGGCCAGCTCGGCCATGGGCACCATACTGGGCACGGCGCTTTTGCCTTGTGGGCATTGGGTATGTACGGCGCCGTTGAATACCGCTGCATGTGGATCAGGAACGCAGACGTACCCATAATAGGCTGGCCGGGCATAGATCTCCCCGCCGGTAGCGGAAGCGGAGGCGGTGGCAAGCAGGAAGGGCACGGTCACAGCCAGCATGACAAATGCCAAAGCCGCCCATGGGCGTCGCCCAGCCAACCATCCGACCGGGATTCCGCCTTTCAAGGTACCACGTCGATGCCGGCCGCCCATCAGTGGTTCATTCCCAGATCATTGATGACATCGGACGGCGTGATGGCGCAGCGTTCGAGCCCAGAGAGGTTGCGACGCACATAGGCATGGAACTCTTCATTAGTGGCATCGTTGAGCAGATCGGCGGCAGGGCCTCGGGCGCTTCCCATCCCGGATGCCCCGCTTCCTCTGCTGCCCATCGACTCGTAGACGGTCTCTCTCATGCGCTGGGGCAACTGCTCCAGCACGAAGGCGGACACGCTGGCACCATCATCCAATGTCCGTTGTTTATACACGTTTTTAAGTGCCGTAGCCGCGCAGTCAGCATGGACGAATTCCTTCACGATGTCCTGTGTGACATCAGCTAGGTCACTGTATCGTCCAGTGCGTTCGGTGACTGTGTCGGTCATTATCTGTATCTTCTTGCCGCCCAAGTGTTCCAGTTCGGCCAGGCCTCGGCCGGTGAGATTCCACGCCTGGCCGTGGGACGTAGGCGTAAAGGCGTTGCCCAGCAAAAGCACAAGTCCCGAGCTGCCTTCCACACTGTCCTTGGGGAACCATGAGGCGACCGACCGCATATATCGCATGTAGCGTCTCAGGTGGGCGCCATCATCCGGGTGGGAGCACACTGACAGCGGCACGCCGTCTATGCTTTTGCACACCGGGGTGAACGGAGCGGATCGTCGCCATTCCGCCGGGCCGGACATGGCTACCAGGCCCCCGGCAGCAGTCGGAACTAAAAGAAGCACAGCCAATGGGGCGACTATCCATGACAGGCCGGGCTGCCACTGGTGTGCGGTCAGCATGCATGCCGCTGTGGATGCGGCCAGCACTACTGCGACCAAGATCCAGCGCACTGTCACCGCTGAAAGGTTAATACTGAGTCCCGGCTCGGCACCGATGCCCGTGTCCATCATCGGCATCACCACGGCCAGCGGCGACCCCCAGGCTCGGGGAAACACGTCACCCTTGGGTATGCGCGGCATCAGCAGCACTAAGCTGCCCCAACACAGGGCAGCAGGCAAAAGCGTGGCCGGCACCAGGGACCAGCGGCTGCCCATGATGGCCCCGAGCGCATAGCCGAGGGCGAACATGGCCGCCGGCACTGCCATACCCATGAGCAAGGCTCCCACGGGAACCGACCCGCCTGTGAACCGCAGTGTCTGGACGATGGCGGGAAGACAACCTGCCGCATAGGCCAGGGAACTCAATGAGGCACCCTTGAGGACAGGCACGCCATATCTGCGGACAGACGGGCCCCCGATCCAGGGCGGCGCGACCATGGATCGCGGGGAACACGCTTTCCAGGCGCTCCATGCGCCGAACATGCAGGCGATTACATCCGTCACCAGATGCATCCAGGTCAGGTCGAACTGCAAGGCCGCATCTGTCAGTGCCCACGGGGACGCATCTGATTGGCCGACTCCGTAGTTGCGCACCGATAATGCGGCCGGATATGCCATCATTGACAGAAAGAACACCAGCGAGCTCACAGGTGACAAGGGATTGAGCAGACGGGCCATCATGAGACCTCACCCTGGTCGGATGGCAGGTGTTCGGATCCCGTCAGCAGCCGTCGATAACCGGATTCCCAAGGCGATGCCATTGAGTCCTCAGAATCGGCCAAGGCGGCGAGATCATCCATGCGCCCGTCCAGGAGCAGACGCCCGTGGTCGAGCACCAGCACGCGGTCGGCGATTGCGGCCAGATCCTCAACCAAATGCGTGCTCACCAGCACTGTGTGGCTGTCCGCATATGCGTCGAGGAATTTACGCACCTCAATGCGCTGCACCGGATCAAGGCCAACGGTCGGTTCGTCCAAGACAAGCACGTCGGGACGGGCGACAATTGCACACGCGATGCCCGCCCGTTGACGCATGCCACCGGACAGGCTGCGCACCGGGCGGCGAGCTTCCCCGGACAATTCCACCTGCTCCAGGGCCCACACCGCTGCATCACAGGAAGCTTTCCAGGACAGACCGCGCGCCCATGCGGCGTACCGTACATTGCGCATCAGGCTGGAAGCATTCATCAACTCGAACGATTGCGGCAAATATCCGATTCGGCTCCTGGCCCGACGTCGTCCAGCGCTTGTCAGCACATTCGCCCTGGCTATCCTTACACTGCCCGAGGAAGGACGTGACAAGGTGGTCACAATATTCATCAGTGTCGTCTTGCCGGCACCATTGGGACCCAAGAGTCCGAATACGCCATTGCCGAAGCTCAAGGACACATCCGACAGCGCCTGTTTACGGCCGTAGGAGAAAGACACGTGCGAGAGGGAAACGTCTACTTTATAATTCACCATTGAACCAAACTAATAAAAGTTGAACCTTTACTTCAAAGTTAAATCAAACGTACATTACATAACTGCTTGAGTCAAATCGATGTGCTTGGCAAGGCGCATGAACGGTGTTCGGAAATGTTCAAAGAAGATGCAATCGCGGTGTTCTGCAGCGTCATGATTGATCTCAAGTGATGATCCGGGGCGTGGCTGCCAGAACTACGTATGATTGGCGCGATGAATAATGTTGGTTTTCAAGAGCTTCCACCTGCTAGCGGTGAGCGCGAGTCAACCCACCACCTCAACTTCGAAATGGTGTCCAGGCGAGCATTGTTTTTTGAGGGTGATTCGTCCTCGACGTTGTTGAGCGGCCGTATGCGACCATAGCGACTTTCTGGTGAAAGCGGCCATAATCATAGGGGTTTCTGGCTTGCTTTCAACAAATTGTCATAAGGCGTCCTTTATGGTTGCTTGTCCCTTTGCGCGCATATCTTTGGGAGGTATGAGAACCAAAGCCATGCGCATGTCAACCCTCTTTTTGCGGACCCTCAGGGAGGATCCGGCCGACGCCGATGTGGACTCGGCCAAACTCCTTCAGCGTGCCGGATACGTCCGCAAGGTGGCCCCGGGCATCTTTACCTGGCTGCCACTGGGTCTGAAAGTCCTCGACAAGGTCCAGGCCGTGGTCCGGGAGGAGATTAACGGCATTGGCGCCCAGGAGGTCCACTTCCCGGCCCTGCTGCCTCGCGAGCCCTACGAGGCCACCCACCGATGGGAGGAGTACGGCGAGAATCTCTTCCGCCTCCAGGACAGGCACGGCGCTGATTACCTGCTGGCTCCCACCCATGAGGAGATGTTCACCCTTTTGGTCAAGGACATGTACTCCTCATACAAGGACCTGCCGGTGGTTCTCTATCAGATCCAGACCAAGTACCGTGACGAGTTCCGTCCCCGCGCCGGGCTGATCAGGGGTCGCGAGTTCATTATGAAGGACGCTTACTCCTTCACCGTGGATGAGGAGGGGCTGAAGAAGGCCTACCAGGATGAGCGCGGCGCCTATGAGCGGATCTTCAAGCGCCTGGGTGTCAATTACGTAATCGTCCATGCGGTCTCCGGACCCATGGGGGGATCCGAGTCCGAGGAATTCCTGGCTCCGTTGCCTATAGGCGAGGACACTTTTGCTCTGGCGCCCTCGGGGAAGGCGTGGAATGTGGAGGCGCTGACCACCCCGCGTCCTGATCCCGTCGACTACACTAAGATTCCCGCCATGCAGGAGCTGGATACCCCTGACTCAACCACCATCGATACCCTGGTGGAGCGGTTCAACCAGCTGCATCCTCGCGAGGATGGCCGGGACTGGACCGCTGCCGATACTTTGAAGAACCTGATTGTGGCCGTCAAGCATCCTGCAGATGATGACCATCCCGAGGGCTGGCGGGAACTGGTGGCCGTCGGCCTGCCGGGTGATCGTCAGGTGGACATGAAGCGGTTGGAGGCCCAGTTCGCCCCGGCCGAAATCGAGGAGGCCAATGAGACCGACCTGGCTGCACACCCTGAGCTGGTCAAGGGATACATTGGCCCCCGTGTTCTGGGCCCTCAGCGTTCGGACAGCGAGTCTGCCGCCCATATCCGCTACTTCCTCGATGCCCATGTGGCGTCTGGCTCAGCCTGGGTGACCGGTGCCGATGCCGAAGGCGTGCACCTGGCCAATGCGGTCTACGGTCGTGACTTCCAAGCCGACGGAGTGGTGGAGGCCGCCGAGGTCCGTCACGGTGACATGAGCCCTGACGGATCAGGGCCGCTCAGCTTCGAGCGTGGCGTGGAGATCGGCCAGGTCTTCCAGCTCGGACTGAAATACTCTGACGCATTGGGTCTGAAGGTTCTGGACCGCAATGGCAAGGCGGTGCCGGTCTGGATGGGTTGCTATGGCATCGGCATTTCCCGTGTGCTGGCCTGCATCGCTGAGATGCATCACGATGACAAGGGTCTGGCCTGGCCCAAGGCTGTCGCTCCCGCTGCGGTTCATGTGGTGGCCACCGGCAAGAAGCAGGAGGCCTTCGATGCCGCTGAGAAGCTGGTTGCCGACCTGGAGGACCGTGGCGTGGAGGTCCTCTACGATGACCGGCCCAAGGTGTCTCCCGGGGTAAAGTTCAAGGATGCCGAGCTGATCGGGGTGCCTCTGGTCGCTATTGCCGGTCGCGACACCATCGCCAACGGTACCATCGAGATCCGCAACCGTGACGGCTCGGAAGTGCAAGCTGTTCCTGCCAATCAGGCTACTCAAGCGATTATGGATCGGATTGCAGCTCTCCAGTAGGCTATGCCACGCTCATAGTTGCTTATTCGCAACCAATGTAGAGAGGTGGGGCCTAGGCCGTGTCAAGATGCACGCGACCGAGGCCCCACTCTTTTGGTTGTATCGGTTTGGGTTCGGGTATCTATCCAGTCAGATGCGCAGCAGAATGGGCAGGTGGTCCTGTCGCTCGCCGGTGTCCACGGGTTCGCTGGTGCTGACCTGGTCAGCGATTCTGTTGGAGGTCAGCCAGTAGTCGATGCGCCAGCCGGAGTTGTTGATCTTGCTCTTTGGGGCACGCTGTGCGAACCAGGTGTAGACGCTGCGGTGATCGTCGTAGAAGCCAGCGGCATCGCCATGAATTTTTCGGAAGGTGTCGGTGAAGCCTGCATCCAGCAGAAGGCCGAACTTCTCACGTTCCTGATCAGTGAAGCCGGCGGAATGGTGGTTGGAGGCCGGGTTGGCAATGTCGATCTCCTCGTGGGCTACGTTGAAGTCGCCACAGGCCAGGACCGGCTTGCGGATATCCAGTTCCTGCAGGTAGCGACGGTAGCAATCATCCCAGACGCCGCGCGGCTTGAGTCTTACCAGTCCCGATCCGGAATTGGGAGTGTAGACCGTGGTGACGAAGCAGTCCGGGAACTCCAGAGTGAGCATGCGGCCCTCGTCATCCATGGTGTCGGGAGCACCGATGCGGGGGCGGGTCACGGTAGGTTCTGGTAGGCTCTTGCGGTAGAGCATGAGCGTGCCTGCGTAGCCTGTACGGGCCGGGGCCTCGGAACGGCGGTCCACCTCCTGATAATCGGGAAAGTAGCGCATGAGCGCCTTAAGGATACCCGCCGATTTCTTCTGATCGCCGTTGAGTTTGGTCTCTTGGATGGCTACGACATCGGGGTCAAGATCCCGGATGGTCTCCACCACCTTCAGGGAGAGGGCGCTGCGGCTGCTCTTGCCCAGCAGGGCGGCGTTGAGCGAATCGATATTCCAACTGACCAGCGTGTGAACCATGACTGCGGGTCCTTCCAAACCGTGCCGATGTATCTGCTCTCACAGTTTAGCCTAGGACCAATGTTCGATGGTCCTGGGCTGTGAAGGGGACAATCCGAATTCAGTCGTGGTTCCGTTGATGTATTCTTCGGCATCGGCACAGAAGGCATCGGTAGAGCAGGCATCCAGCGAGATACGCCGAGTGAATGCCTTCTTCGAACGTTGCTCACCTGGTTTTTCTCGTCAATCTTGCGGCCTTGTCTTCACGTCTGCGCGGCAGCCTCTACCAGAATGATTTACACCTAGTGACTCTTCGAGGAGGCGACCTTCGTGGGTTCAGAAAAGAGTTGTCTGAGTCTCTCATTCTTTTTGTACAGTTGTGTGCTTCCTGACGGATAGTGACTGGTGGCGACTGCCCAGCTGGAGTGTTCATGAGGTATTCGAATCAACATCACTATAAGCGGCCGGGAACAAGACAGTGGGTGGCGGCTTTTCTTATAACGCAGGTCACCACCCATTGTCGATGATGAAATCATAGGAATTGAAAGCCAGGGCCGCCCATAAGCTATTGCCTGGAATTATGTATGCTGTGTTCTGTTCTTCCTGGGATATCGAATCGACAATGTAACGAGTATGGCAACTACCATTATCCATGCTATGCGTCCCACTATCGCTACTACACCCGCAATCGCTCCTGCAATCATTTTGTGCCCACCTTCCTTCTTGAATTCCTTGAATAATCACTAATTATGAGTCGTCGAGACCTTATTGCCATTGACGTTTACCTGCATCCAAGCCGTCCATTTTTCGTTATCATGGTTTCCCTTGTTTTCGATTTTTCATAATCAGGGGTAAATCCACCTTGTTTTACCCAATGAGATAGATCTTCCTAACAATGGACCTATTTCATGTTTCTTATGGAACAAAGGTTGGTTTGTCCACAATGTGAATCAGGCCGGGTCCGTTCGACCACAATGGTCCGCAAATCAGGTGCGGGGAAGTGCGCAGAGGCAGGATGGATTCACCGTTCGACGGAGGGTTCCTGGCTGGGGCCAGTCCCTTCCCCCGCTCCAATTATCCGCGCTCTGGTCGGTGATCCTCCGTCGAATGGCCTCATCACTGCAAGATCAGGATCGAATTCATAACGTCAAAAGAGAGGTTCCGGTATGGCCATCAACGAAATAAAAACGACTGTCTTCGGCTTTATGGGGACCCAACCAACGCGTCTGGGACAGCCGGGGTCTACGCCTGTTTGCTCCTTCAGGCTGGGCTCTACTCCGGCCCATTACGATGCCGCGGCTGGAGTGTGGAAACGAAAATCCACTACTTGGCTTACTGTCAAAGCTTTCAGGACTCTGGCGGTCAATGCCCTGGCCTGTCTGCATAAGGGCGATCCGGTCATGGTGACGGGATCTTTGGTGACGGAGGAGTGGATCAGCGATGGCCAACCGCACAGCAGTCTGGTTTTGGTGGCGGATGGCATCGGTCACGACCTAGCCCGGGGGCAGGATACCTTCACCAGGATCCGATCGAGTACCGCGCCTATTGATGAGGGAGCTGACGGTCCGGACCCTTGGACCACGCCGCCATCGTCTTTATCGTCCGAAACTGCATCTGCCTCTGCATCATCTGCGTCATCTGCAGCCGAGGAGACATCGGTGAAGGCTTCCGATGCCGAATGAGCACAGGTTGTTTCGGCCTAGCAAAACGAAAGCGGGAGACCGACTGATTTTCGTCGGCCTCCCGCCTTGATCAGTAGGCTGATTAAAACCGTCAACCAACGGTTTTAATCAGAACAGGTTTACCAGATCTTGACTCGTGCGTCGGGTTCCAGCCACATGCCGTCGTCGGCGGTGACTCCGAAGGCCTGATAGAAGCGATCCACGTTCCTGACGATGCCGTTGGTGCGGAATTCAGCAGGGGAGTGGGGATCGATCTGCAGATACTGTTCGGCCAGCTGATCCCTGTTCTTGGTCCTCCATATGGAGGCATAAGACAGGAAGAACCGTTGCAGGCCAGTGTAGCCGTCCATGACTGGAGCCGAGGCCAGTGCCTGGTCCATGGCAGCATCGTCTGTCTCGGCTGTGCCGCCCTCCCTCTTCTGCAAGGAGATGGCATAGGCCTTGATGGCGATGTTGACGCCTCCCAGGTCCCCGATGTTCTCGCCAATGGTCAACGCTCCATTGACATGAGGTGCTTGCTCGGGCTCGTCGGCGTACTTCTCGGCAAGTTGCTGGGGGACAAATCCGTTGTACTGCTCAATGAGTGCTTTGGTCCGTTGTTCGAAGTTTTCGCGGTCCTGCGGGGTCCACCAGTCCTGCAGACGTCCGTCACCGTCGTATTTGGAGCCCTGGTCGTCGAATCCGTGGCCGATTTCATGACCGATGACCGACCCAATGCCTCCGTAGTTGACGGCATCGTCGGCGTCTGGATCGAAGAATGGCGGCTGCAGGATGGCTGCGGGGAAGACGATGACGTTCAGCGTGGGCTCGTAGTAGGCGTTGACCGTCTGAGGGTTCATCAGCCACTCTTCCTTGTCCACGGGCTGACCGGCCTTGCAGAACTGGTAGCCGGACTCGTAGAGGTTGGCCTGCCGCACGTTGTCGACCAGACCCAGCTTTTCGTCCACAGCCAGGGCCGTATAGTCGCGCCAGTGCTCGGTGTAGCCGATCTTGGGCGAGAATTTGTCCAGCTTGGCCAGAGCCTTGACCTTGGTCTGTTCTCCCAGCCAGTCGCTGGAGGTGATGGAGACCCGATAGGCATCGATCAGGTCTGAGACCAGGGCCTCCATGCGGGCCTTGCTGGAGGCAGGGAAGTGCCGGCGTACATATTCGCGTCCGACCTCCTCGCCGCAAATGCCATTGACCAGGGAGACAGCCCGCTTCCAGCGGTCACGCATCTTGGTCGTGCCTGAAAGAACCTTGCCATAGAAGTCGAACCTGGCCTGATCGAAGTCGCTGCTGAGCAGGCCTGCCCACTCAATCAGGGTGTGCACGCGGGCCCAGAGTTTGAGATCCTCCAAATCGCTGGTTTCCCAAAGCTCGTTCAAACCCTGCAGGAAGGAGGGTTCGTGCACTATGGTCCTGGACAGGGCTGAGCTCAGATCGACCGGTTGCAGATTGGCGACAGGACTGGCTGCATATGCATTCTGCCAGGACTCGATCCAGGTGTGCAGATCGAAATCGGCGAGTGTAGACTCCAGGTCGGCCAGGGTGGTGGGATTATAGGTGCGATCTTCGTCTCGGGTCGACACGTTGTCCCAGTGGCGTGCCGCTATGCGCGTCTCGACATCAAGGAAAGACTCCGCCTGTCTGTGGGCAGCCTCCTGGTCATCGGCGTAGCCGGAGAGCCTGAGCAGGGAGGCCACCATGTCGGTGTAGGCCTGACGGACCGGAGCGTAGCTCTTCTCCCGGTAGTAGGCTTCGTCGGGAAGTCCCAACCCGGCCTGTTCCATATGAGCCACGTTGACGCCAGCGTTGCCCGGATCGCCATAGATGGCGATGCCGAACAGATCAGGTCCGCCAGTGGGGTTGAGCCGGCCCAGCAGGCTGGTCAGCGCCTTTTTGTCGGACACAGCGTCAATGGCCTGCAGGTCTGGGCGGATGGGTTCCATTCCCGCGGCTTCTATGGCATCAGTATCCAGGAAGCTGCGGTAGAGCAGGGCTGATTTGACTGCCGGGGATTCCGGGTCCTCGAGGATTTCACGGATCTGTGCTTCGGCATCCTCGGCAAGCTTGTCGAAGGAGCCGAACCGGGAGCGGTCCTCGGGCAGACTGTAGGTGTCGATCCAGGGACCGTTGACAAAACGAAAGAGATCGTCCTGCGGCCGAATGACCGAGGAGAAGGAGGCCGGATCAAGTCCGGAGGAGGTCTTGGGTTCAGTAGATTGTGCCATGCCACAAGCCTAGCCATCTTTGGTGACATGCCATGCCCTGGGTTGCCGGGATCGGCGGATCGGCGAACCATCCGCCGAAGGGGAAAAGCCGCGATTGCCTCCTTGGTGATTTAAACTTGACAGACGGTAACAGGACGGCCGCTCGGCCGCCTTGAGCGAGTGAAAGAGGACGGTATGACGGATCCCATGCAGGGCGGTCAGCCCAATCAGTTCGGCGGTCAGAATTCTGGACAGAATGGCGGCCAATACCAGAATAATTATGGTCAGTACGGGCAATACCCCGGCTATCAGGGGCGCCCGCCACGCATGGATCCATTTTCCATGATCGCCGAAGATCTAGGATTCAGGACCCTGCGGGCCATCCGCATCATCATGGGTGTCATGGGCGTGATCGGAGTCATCCTGGGCCTGGCCCTGCTGCTCAGGCCGGACAAGACCCTGATTGCCGTGACTGTGGTGCTGGGCATCTACTTCATCATCTCGGGCGTGGTGCGTCTGGCCACTTCCATCGTGTCCAAGGGACTTCCCGGTGGATGGCGGGTGCTGGGCGTCCTCTTTGGTGCCCTGATCGCCGTCGGCGGCATTGTCATTGTCAGGAACACGGCCCTATCCGCTTCAGCGCTGACCCTGTTGGTCACCATCATTGTGGGCATCAGCTGGATTATGGAGGGCGTGATGAGTCTGGCCGCATCCTGGGGTCTTCCGCATTCAGGTTGGGCCATCTTCTCAGGCATCGTCTCCATCATCGCCGGGATCATCGTCATGATCTACCCGCTGAGCTCCGTCATCTTCCTGGTCATCTTCAGCGGGTGCGCTCTTCTGGTGCTGGGAGTCGTTTCCATTATCAGGGCCTTCACCTTCGGCCGGAACTGAGAGCCGGACTCGTCCGACTGACCCGATAATACTGAGTGGTAGTACTTGGGCAGGATCCTGAGGGGCGGCACCCGCGGGCACCAATCATGAAAGGACGCAGAGGATGATCGAGCTCAAAACCAAGCAGGAGATCGAACAGATGAAGCCGGCGGGCAGGTTTGTCGGCAGCATCCTCAAGGAGCTCAAGTCCATGAGCAAACCCGGGGTCAACCTGCTGGAGCTGGACGACTACGTCAAGGACAGGATCAACGCCCGCAAGGGAGCCACATCCTGCTACGTGGACTACGCGCCTGACTTCGGCACCGGCCCCTTCGCGCACTACATCTGCCTATCCGTCAACGATGCCGTTCTCCATGGGGTGCCCTATGACTACAACCTCAAGGATGGCGACCTGCTCTCCCTGGATCTGGCCATCAACGTGGACGGCTGGGTGGGCGACTCGGCCATCAGCTTCGTGGTGGGCGAGCATGCCGATCCAGAGGATCTTCGGCTGATTCGAACCACTGAAGAGGCCCTGAAGGCGGGCATCGCCCAGGCCCAGCCCGGTAACCGCCTGGGTGACATCTCCGCTGCAGTCGGTGAGGTTGCCCATGAAAACGGGTACAGCGTCAACCTGGAGTTCGGTGGACACGGGGTAGGGCGAATTATGCATGGTGATCCTCATGTGCCCAACGACGGTACTCCTCATCACGGCTACAAGCTGCGCCCGGGCCTGGTCATCGCCATTGAGCCTTGGTTCCTGGCAACCACCGATCAGATTTATCAGGATCCAAAGGATGGTTGGACCCTGCGCTCTGCAGACGGATCGCGCGGCGCCCACAGCGAGCACACCATCGCCATTACTGAGCAGGGGCCTGTCATCCTGACGACCCGGGACTGAGTCAGAGGTTGTTCGAGGTCGAATTAGGACTAAAAGGGATCTAGGAATGTCCACGATGTGGATGCTCCTGGATCCCTCTTCGATACCGACCTTCTTTGATACCGGCGCTTTCCTCCCGGGCCTTGTGCCCGCAGGCTGGTGCGGGAATGAAGACGGCGCTGGCTTGGACCTGCGCCTCGTGGCTGGAGGTGACGGGTTCATGCCTGTGGTTACAAGCCGGTAATCGAAGTCGTGGTTGTTTCTGCTAGCATGTCGGCAATTCCACGCCGGTACAGGTGCCGGTAGCCTGATCCGGCATGGCCGTCGACTCTCACTGGCACCTCACTGGTTGATTAACAGGAGGTGCGTGGTGTCTACTGCACGGTTGTCCATCGATTCCGAACAGGTTGATCTTCCCCTGGTTCGCGCCACCGAAGGGCCCGACGGCATTCTGGTCTCCTCCCTGCGCAACGACGGCTGGGTCACGCTGGATCCCGGCTTCCAGACCACGGCCCAGTGCGTCTCGGGAATCACCTTCATTGACGGCAAGCGTTCCATACTGCGCTACAGGGGCTATGCCATAGAGGATCTGTGCGCTCAGTCCAATTTCCTCGAGGTGGCCTGGTTGCTGTCCCATGGCGAGCTGCCTGATGGCGAGCAGTACCAGCGGTTCCGCCGCCATGTCCTGGGTCACACGCTCGTAGGGGAGGACTTCCGCCATCTGCTCTCGTCCTTCCCTCGCCAGGCTCATCCCATGAGTGTGCTGGCCGCTGCGGTCAACGCGCTTGCTGGCTTCCACCCGGACACCTGTGACGTAGACGATCCCGATCAGCTGGATGAGGCCAGCGCCATCATCATGGCCAAGGTGCGCACCATCGTCTCCCTGATTCACCGTCGTCGCCGCGACCAGCCCCTGCTCTACCCGGATAGGACCTGGGGCTATGTGGAGGACTTCCTGCGGATGAGCTTCGCCATGCCTTACCAGCCTTATCAGGCTGATCCTCTCAAGGTGCAGGCCCTGGACAAGCTCCTGATCATCCATGCCGACCATGAGCAGAACTGCTCCACCTCAGTGGTCCGGATTGCCGGATCAGCCCGGGCCAACCTGTATTCGGCTGTGGCTGCCGGCATCAATACCCTGTCAGGCCCCCTGCACGGCGGGGCCAACGAGGCCGTGCTGCGTCAGCTGAAGAGCATACGGGATTCCGGTCTGGGTGTCCGAGGCTATGTGGATCAGGCCAAGAGCGAGGGGCGGAAAATCGCAGGTCTGGGCCACCGGGTCTATAAGTCCTATGACCCGCGTGCGGCCATAGCCAAGCAGTGGCTCTACAAACTCATGGATGAACCCGACCAGAATAGAAATACGGATGATGCAGGACTTTTCGATGTGGCCCTGGAGCTGGAGGATCTGGCCCTGCACGATGACTACTTCGTCGAGCGCCACCTCTATCCCAACGTGGACTTCTACACCGGGCTTATCTACCGCGCCATCGGCTTCGACCCGGAGATGTTCACCACGCTCTTCGCATTGGGGCGCATCCCCGGATGGATCGCCCAGTACAGGGAGATGCTGGACGATCCAGACACGAAAATCGGTCGTCCCAGGCAGGTCTATACCGGGCAGGGCCCACGCGACTACCTGCCCATGGAGCAGCGCTGAGTCCGATGACCGACTGGGCTCAGTTGGCGTGCAGCCGCTCGTTCAGCTCGATGCCTTTCTTGCGGGGTAGGGCTTTGACCTGGCCGGTGCGGGAGTCGCGGATGAAGAGCAGATGATCCCGTCCGCTCAGTTCCGCTCCCTTGACCACATGGTCGCCCAGACCGATCTTGGTGCCGGCGGTGACGTAAAGACCGGCTTCGACCACGCAGTCGTCGCCCAGGGAGATGCCGATGCCGGCGTTGGCTCCCAACAAGGAGTGCTGACCGATGGAGACCCGATGGCGACCTCCTCCGGACAAGGTGCCCATGATGGAGGCTCCGCCGCCGATGTCCGAACCGTCGCCGACCACAACCCCTTGGGAGATCCGGCCTTCGACCATGGAGTGGCCCAGGGTTCCGGCGTTGAAGTTCACAAAGCCCTCATGCATGACTGTCGTTCCTGGAGCAAGATGGGCGCCGAGCCGAATTCGGTCAGCGTTGCCGATGCGTACCCCCTCGGGAACCACGTAATCCACCATGCGGGGGAATTTGTCCACGCTCAGTACCGTTACCTGCGTCACCGGGATGCCTGGCATGGACCGGCTGGCTGCAGCCATGACCTCTGACCTGCGCAGGGCGAAGTCCTCCACGGCGAAGGGGCCGTAGTTGGTCCACACCACCGTGGTCAGCTGTTCGAAGATTCCATCAAGGTTCATGCTGTTGGGCGGGGTCAGGCGCATGCTGAGCAGATGAAGCCGCAGATAGGCGTCGGCGGCATCCGCTATCGGGCCATCCAAGTCGGCTACGGTGAAGACAGGCACCCTCCGGATGCCGCGGGCGTCGAGCTGGTTATTGACCTGGTCGCCGAAGTCATGGTTGGGGCGGTTCGCCGGGGTGGGCGGTGTGGAGATCTCGGCCTTGGGGTACCAGACGTCCAGGATCCGGCCCTGCTCGTCCTGGCTGGCCAGGCCCCAACCCCATGCGGTGCGTGCTGTGCTCATCGTTCCTCCTTCAGGCGGTGCAGTCAATTGATATGAGTTGTCTTACAGGATAAGCCGGTCGACGCTCAAATACAGACTGTCCTTCCGACAGTCGGGTCTGGATGGTCGCCAGCCAGGTCCCAGCCGATAGGTAAAATTATTATCCATGAGTGCCTACAGTCATGAGCGGGAGCGTCGGGAGCGTCGGCGCCGCAATACGGCCAGAGCGGTCTGCCTGGTCATTGCCGTGGCTTTGCTGGCCAGCCTTGTCATCCCTGCCATCTTCAGCGGCCTTTGACCTGGCCCGTCCGGTCGGCGGGAATCCGGCCGTCACAGGCAAAGGCGGATGGGAATGAAGACAGCGGTCGGCTCGTGTGGAGCCGGTCTGGAAAGCGGTGAGACAGTATGGCAGAGATGGATTTTGCTCAAGCATTGGAGCAGGCCAAGGCCAAGTACGAGATGATTTCCAAGGCGCTGGACCCGGAGGGCCTGCGCTCGCGAATTGCTGATCTGGAGCGTCAGGCCAGTGCGCCTGGACTCTGGGACGACCAGGAGAACGCCCAGAAGGTGACCAGTAGGCTCTCGGCCTTGCAATCTCAGCTCAAGCATTTGGAGTCAGCATCCTCCCGGCTGGACGATGTCCAGGCTCTTGAGGAGCTGGGCCAGGAGGAGCATGATCAGGACACTCTGGTGGAGGCCCGCAAGGAGATCGACTCTTTGAGGTCCGACCTGGCTGACATGGAGATTCAGACCCTGCTGGACGGTGAGTACGACGAGCGTGCTGCCGTGGTCACTATCCGCTCGGGTGCCGGCGGAGTGGATGCAGCCGACTGGGCGCAGATGCTCCTGCGAATGTACATGCGGTGGGCTGAGAGGCATGGTTTCTCTACCAAGGTCATGGACACCTCCTACGCGGAGGAGGCCGGTATCAAGTCGGCCACCTTCCAGGTGGACGCCCCCTACGCCTACGGCCGTCTGTCGGTGGAGGGCGGCACCCATCGTCTGGTGCGGATCTCGCCCTTTGACAACCAGGGCAGGCGGCAGACTTCTTTCGCTGCCGTCGAAGTCATCCCCCTGGTGGAGCCCACCGACCACATCGACATCCCAGACTCGGACATTCGAGTGGACACCTACTGCTCCTCCGGCCCGGGGGGCCAGGGAGTCAACACCACCTATTCGGCCGTGCGCATCACTCACCTGCCGACCAACATCGTGGTCACCATGCAGGATGAGCGCAGCCAGATTCAGAACCGTGCGGCTGCCATGGCTGTTCTGCAGTCCCGGCTGCTGGTTTTGCGGCACGAGGAGGAAGCCAAGAAGAAGAAGGAGCTGGCCGGCGACATCAAGGCCAGCTGGGGGGACCAGATGCGTTCCTACGTGCTGCATCCCTACCAGATGGTCAAGGATCTGCGCACCGGATACGAGACCTCTGACACCCAGGGGGTTTTCGACGGTGACATTGATGCCTTTATCGAGGCCGGCATCCGTTGGCGGCACCAGCAGCGGGTCCAGGCTCGCGAGGAGGAAGCCAGTAAGTAGAGCTTCTTCCGGCCGTGGTTTGGTCGGTGTTTCATGAGTGAGTAGTGTCAGTCTTCTTGATAGCCTCTGTAGGTGAATACCGAGGAACGGAGTGTCAATGGCGTTGATTTCGCTCAAGGACGTGACCAAAATCTATCCCAAGGGGTCCCGCCCAGCCTTGGATGACATCAGTCTGGATGTCAATCGTGGGGATTTCGTTTTTCTGGTAGGCGCCAGCGGATCGGGCAAGACCACATTGCTGCGCCTGCTCCTTCGTGAGGAGGAGGCTACCGAGGGCGAGATCCGTGTGGCCGGCAACGACCTAAGACGTCTGCGCAACCGCGAGATCCCAGGGTATCGGCGCTCCATCGGTTTCGTTTTTCAGGATTACAAACTGCTCAACAACAAGACCGTATGGCAGAACGTAGCCTTCACGCTGGAGGTCATCGGTGCCCGTCGGTCCACCATCAAGACTCTGGTGCCGCAGGTGCTCAAGACTGTGGGTTTGACTGGCAAGGAGCACAACTACCCCCACGAGCTTTCCGGCGGTGAGGCCCAGCGAGTGGCTCTGGCCCGGGCCTACGTAAACAACCCGGAAATTCTGCTGGCGGATGAGCCCACTGGCAATCTTGATCCCACCACCTCCCTGGGCATCATGGAGGTCTTGGATGCCATCAACAGGACCGGCACCACCGTGGTCATGGCCACCCACAACGAGGAGATCGTCAACTCCATGCGCAAGCGGGTGGTGGAGTTGCATACGGGTCGGATCATGCGCGACGAAGCCCACGGTTCCTATGATTCTTCGCGATTTTTCCCAGATGCCGAGGTTGCGGCGCGCTCTCATCACGCCATCGGGGATCCAAATGACGGCGATGCCCTGGACCGTGCACGCGAGGCTGGAGTTGCAGGGCGCCGTCCGGTGCAGATCGTCGTGCAGGATGGGAACAACTCGGCTACCGGGCCCATCGCGGATGGAACCAAGGGGGCCAAGCAGGTAGTCCAGGCGGCAGCACAGGCTGTCAACCAGGGCCAGTATGGCGACGAGGGAATCGCACGTCTAGCCAAGTCCATGCATTCGGGGAGAACCGGACGCTATGGAAAGGTCTTCACCTCGGTGGAGGACACCCTGACCTGGGGCAAGGGTCTGGGCAGTCTTGAATCCGCGCAGGAAGATTCCAATCGGCATGAAGATGCGGCTGCAGGGCAGCCCGATCAAGGGAACGACTCTGGCTCGGATGAGCGATTCCGCAGGCCTGCGACCCATGGCGGCCAGGATCGGTCAGGTCAATCAACTGACGGTTCCGGCCACAGAGGACACGACAAGGCAGGAACTGATCGTGATGAGTCTGCGAAACACCTCCAGGCTGAACATACAGCTTCCCGGAAATCCCGGAAGTCTGCCCCTGATTCCGATGCTGCTCGGCCTAAGCCGACTGCCGAAAGCAGGTTCCAGGATCGGCAGACTGGAGATTCGAACAGTCGGAATCGGGACAAGAACCAAGACGATTACCGCAATCGTGATCGTGGCGAAAAAGCGTCTCAGAAAAACGTCAACGCCAAAGATCGCCAACCGATGAAGAACTCCTCTGCCAAGACTTCTGCTTCTGGGCAACAGAATAAGAGGCCCGATCAGCCTTCGAGGTCCGATGGTTCCAGCCCAGCAGAACCGACCGGCAAATCCGGTCAGACTGCAGGCCAGATGAAGCAGGACGTCGCGAAATCCTCAAAACAGACCTCCAATAAGAGCAGGGCCAATAAAAGGGTATCAATGGGCGAGAATCATCATGGTGTCGAGTCCATGGGGGCCCCACCGGCACCTCCTGCTCCGCCTGAAGCCCCCAAGCAATCAAGGAAGTCCCAACGAGATAATGATGCATCGGCTCGGGATGAGCAAGATGACGAGAAGAAGGCGGCACGATGAGACTGCGGTTCATCCTTTCCAGCACCTGGGACAACCTGCGTCGCAACGGGTCCATGATTCTCTCGGTCATGCTGGTCACCTTCATCTCCTTCCTGTTCATAGGTGCCTCAGGCCTCATGCAGGCTCAGATCAGCAAGGCCAAGGGAGACTGGTACGACCAGGTGGAGGTAGTGGTCTGGCTCTGCCCGGATGGCACCAGCCAGGCGGCTTCATGCGCGACCGGCAAGGCACCCACCAACGACGAGATCGTCAAGCTGGAGAACACCATCAATACCGAGTTGCGCGACTCCGTAGCCAAGATCACCTACCAGAGCCGTGAGGACTTCTTCAAGAACACCTTCCTCAAGCAGTACCCTGAAGGCACTTATGAGGGAAGGACCATGACTGCGGCAGATATGCAGGCCTCCCTGCGTCTAAAGCTCAAGGACCCGACCAAGTACCAGGTGGTCTCCGAGGTGCTGTCCGGACGCGATGGGGTGGAGGAGGTCTCCGATCAGCGTCAGATATTCGACCCGGTCTTCAAAATCCTCAATAGAGCCACAGCGGTCACCTTGGTCCTTGCTGTGGTCATGGTGATTGTGGCTATTCTGCTGACCGGCACCACCATCAGGATGAGTGCCGCCTCCCGTCGAAACGAGACGGAAATCATGAGACTGGTGGGAGCATCCAACTGGACCATCAGGTTGCCTTTCATCCTGGAGGGGGTGGTGGCATCCTTGCTGGGTTCGCTTCTGGCTGTCGGCGCTTTGAGCGCCATCGTCAAACTTTTCATCACGGATTGGCTGGCCCAGACGGTCCAGTGGATGCCCTACGTGGACCAGTCCACAGTCCTGCTCATGGCTCCAGTGCTGATCCTAGGGGCCATGCTGTTGTCCGCATTGGCCTCTTCCATCTCCCTGCGGAGGTACCTGCGAACCTGATCCGCAGCGACGGGCCGACCGACCTTATGGGCACGAGCTCTGCCATAATGATGACTAGCATGGATGAGTGATAGTGAGGACTTGACCATGAATCGCACGAAACATTTGGAAGCCATCTGTGGCCTGGTGGGGTCGTTGGCCATGATGTTTGGGGGAGGAATACTGGGATTGACAGTGGCCCCCGCACCGGCGCAGGCTGCTTGGAGCAGCTATCAACAAAAGGTACAGAACCATGAGGCCCTGAAGAGCAAGCTGGCGGGTGTCAGCAACGAACTGGCTAACCAAATTTTGAGTCTCAACGATTTGACCGCCAACCAGATTCCGGCTGCGCAGCAGAAGGCTGTCGAAGCCCAGCAGCAGGCCGAGCAAGCAGACAGCCTGGTTCAGGCCACCAACGATCGTCTGCAGGCGGCCCGGAAGGATCGAGCCGACTTGGAGACCAAGATTCGTCAGACAGGCATCGACTATGACGACGCCAAGGCTGGTGTGGCACAGATGGCAAGAAAGAGCTTCCGCGGCTCTGAGGTCTCCCAAGTCATGGACGTGGTGACTAAGTCTTCCAGCACCAAGGACTTTGTGGACAAGATGCAGGCTGATGCAGCCGTGACACGGTCCGAGGCCAACGCCGCCAATGATGCCGCCAACACACTCAATTCCTCCATGAACCGTAAGCAGCGCCTGGAAGCCATTGAGGAGCAGATCAGCACCTTGAAGGCCAAGGCCGACCAGCAGCAGGCGGCAGCCCAGCAGGCTGCAGCCGAGGCACAGGCCAAGCAGGACAGCCTGCAGGCCTTGCGGGATCAAGGAACCGCAGCACGCAAGCGGCTGGAAAGTCAGAAGGCTGCCCTGACCACGCAGTCGGCCCGTGAGGCCGCTGATATTGTGGCCACCGAGTCTATGATCGATTCCTTGAACACGGGCAATGCCGGCGGCGGTGCTGATCCCCATGCCGGCGGCGCCCAGCAGATCGGCGGAGGCGGTTCCGCACCAGCGCCGGCTCCGCGGCCTTCTCAGCCGAGCAACGGGGGCGGTGGAGGTGCTTCCGGCATGAACTATGGGGTACCTGGTAATTGCCCTGAGGGCTCGGGGTTCTGCTATGGCCATCCCACCGGCAACTCGGTGGGCGGCAGTGCCTATCCTGCTCGTCAGTGCACGCTCTGGGCATATATCCGTCGCTCGCAGCTGTCCCTGCCTGTGGGATCCTATATGGGAAACGGGGCTGATTGGGCTAATACGGCACGTAGTCTGGGCTACCTGGTCAACAACACTCCGCATGTGGGCGCCGCCATGGTCTTCGCCCGTGGCCAGCGGGTCGGTTCCTGGAATGCGGACTGGACCTATGGTCACGTGGCTGTGGTCGAGCGGGTCAATGCAGATGGATCGGTGCTCATCTCCCAAGGAGGTACCGGCTTCGCATCCTTCCCCGCTTATGAGACGGTCTATGGGGCCGGCAACTACCAATACATTCATTACTGATGTCGTTGCGGGCCAGGTCCGCCGCTTGGGACGTTACTATCGCTGTCCGGAGTGCCAGGTAGCCTCCTTGGCGCGATCGAGAGGAGGATATTATGGCTAAGGAAACCGGCACATCCATGATCGCCCAGAACCGCAGGGCCCGTCATGACTACCAGATCGAGGACCGGTACGAGGCCGGCATCGCGCTGACCGGGACTGAGGTCAAGTCCCTGCGCGAGGGGCGTGCCTCCTTGGCCGAGTCTTTCGTCAGCATTGACAGGCGGCACGAGGTCTGGTTGGAGAACGCCAATATCCCTGAATACCTCAATGGCACCTGGAACAACCACGCCCCCAAGCGCAAACGCAAGCTGCTCCTCCACGCCAAGCAGATCTTTCGCCTGGAGCGGCAGATTCAGGCCAAGGGCTACACGATCGTCCCCTTGAGCATGTACTTCAAGGATGGCAGAGTCAAGGTGGAGATCGCCGTGGCGCGAGGCAAGCGCGAGTATGACAAGCGCCAGTCTCTGCGGGAGGAGCAGGACCGCCGCGAGGCTCAACGAGCCATGCGCTACCGCAACCGGCGAGGCTGAGCTTCAGGTTTAGTCTCTTCTTGATTTTCAGATAAATCTACTGAATTTTCCCGGTCTCATAACAACCGACAGTCGTCTGCTGAGAGCTTCCCGTTCTATGCAGATCCGACACGCCCGGGGCGGATGTCGATAAGCAGCCCTCGATGGCGCCTTTGGCTTGTTACAGAGCCAAAACATCAGAGTATCTAGTTTGCAAAGACGGAGCAAGTCTTCATCTGTATGCATAAAAATACAAATGTGTGCATAATAGTGCATGTCAATCAAGGGCAATGAGGGGTCGCTTCGGGGCGGTCCGGAAGAGGAGAAGACATGGGCAAGATCAAGGCGGTGTTGGCGGCGGCTGTGAGTGTCACCCTGCTGGCCTCCATCGGGGCCTGCGGAACCACCGACGAGGCGGACACCAGTAGTGCATCGGGCAAGGCCACCACAAGCTCACATCCAGCGGCTTTTGACGTCAGCGGCATCAAGAAGGATCCTGCCATTGCGGCCAAGGTGCCTGAGTCGGTTTCCAAGGACGGTAAGCTGACCGTGGGCATGGAGACCTCATATGCGCCTGGCGAGTTCATGAATGAGGACGGAAAGACCCCCATTGGCTATGACGTGGACCTATCGAACGCCATTGCCAAGGTCATGGGGCTCAAGGGGGAGATGGTCAGCGCCTCCTTCGATACCATCATCCCAGCTATCGGCAGCAAGTATGATGCTGGCATCTCCAGCTTCACCATCACCAAGGAGCGGATGCAGTCGGTTGACTTCGTCACCACTTTCAAGGCGGGTACGGCCTTTGCCGTCAAGAAGGGCAACCCCTCAAAGATCAATCCCGACGACATCTGCGGTGTCAAGGTCGGAGTACAGACTGGGACCATCGAAGAGCAGCAGGCTGCCGACAAGATCTCGGCCGAGTGCAAGGCCAAGGGCAAGAAGCCGGTGGATGTTCAGTCTTACAAGCAGCAGACTGATGCCGCCACGGCAGTGGTCAACGGCAAGATCGACGTTTTCTACGCCGACTCCCAGGTGACCGGGTATGCCATCAAGCAGACCGATGGACAGCTGGAGAAGCTGGGCAAGGATACCGACATCGTCCTTCAAGGTGCCGCACTGAAGAAGGGCAGCGGCATGGCCGAGGCCACCCAGGCGGCTCTTCAGAAGCTGATCGACGACGGCGTCTACACCAAGATCCTCAAGAACTGGGGCGTTCAGAGCGGCGCGGTCGAAAAGGCTGAGATCAACCCTGCGGTCTCTGATTAAGGCAAGGCCAGGTGGTTCGGCTAGGCTAGGCCTGAATAGGTTCAGCGGTGCGGAAGGAAGCAGGAGATGCATACCAAGAAGGGGACGGACCAGATTCAGATCCCCGGGAGAATACATGCCAGGCCGGTGCGCAAGCCAGGGCCTATTGTGGCTGCGGTCATCGTAGCCATTTTCGTGGCCATGCTGATCCACGGCATGGTGACCAATCCCAATTTTGATTGGCCCACGGTCTGGAAGTATCTTTTCAACGAGCACGTCCTTGACGGCATCAAGTGGACCCTTCTGCTGACCGTCTACGCCATGGTCCTGGCTACAATCCTGGCCATCATCCTGGCGGTCATGCGCAAATCATCCAATCCGGTGCTGCGCTGGGTCAGCTGGTTCTTCATCTGGTTCTTCCGCGGCACTCCTGTGTACACCCAGCTGGTCTTCTGGGGCCTGCTTTCCGTATTGATTCCTAAGCTGGCCGTCGGCATCCCCTTCGGGCCTGAATTCTGGAGCATCGACACCAAGACCGTGCTGAACGCCACCGTGGCTACGGTTCTGGGCTTGGGGCTCAACGAGGCCGCCTATCTTTCCGAGATTGTCCGTGCCGGCATCGAGGCTGTGGATCCCGGCCAGGAGGAGGCGGCCAAGGCTCTGGGCATGCCCCCGTCCATGATCATGCGGCGGATTGTACTGCCTCAGGCCATGCGCATCATTGTGCCGCCTACCGGCAATGAGACCATCGGCATGCTGAAGACCACATCCTTGGCTCTTGCCGTGCCCTTCACCCTGGAGCTCCAGTTCGCCACCAACGCCATTGCCAACCGCATCTACAAGACCATCCCGCTGCTGATTGTGGCCTGCATCTGGTACCTGGTCATCACCTCCGTTCTGATGGTCATCCAGGCCCAGCTGGAGAAGCACTTCGGCAAGGGCTTCGACTCGCGCCCCCTGGCTGGGTCAGGGGCCAAGGACGGCAAGGATGGCGATGACCCGCAGACCCGTCAGGAGACTGATAAGGTCAACAAGGTCATGATGGCCGGACTGAACGCCTGAGGGCAGAAGGAGAATCATGGACGAGGACAGGCAGACCAGGAAAGACGGTCAAGGCGGTAAGGATCCGGCCATCGTCATCAGGAATGTGCACAAGGTATTCGGCGATCAGCATGTGCTGCGGGGAATCAACCTGGAGGTCATGCCCGGCACGGTAACGGCTGTTCTAGGACCTTCCGGCTCAGGCAAGTCAACCTTGTTGCGGCTGATCAACCAGTTGGAGACCCGTACAGCCGGCGAAATCTACGTGGACGGCGAACTGACCGGTTACCGGAAGGTCGACACCGGCAAGGGTCCCGTGCTGCAGACCCTGGATGATAAGGCCATTGCCAGGCAGCGCTCCAAGATCGGCATGGTCTTCCAGCGTTTCAACCTCTTCCCCCACATGACTGCCTTGGAGAACGTCATGGAGGCGCCGGTCCATGTGGGTAGGGTTCCCAAGACCGATGCCCGCAAGGAGGCTCAGGCCCAGCTGGAACGTGTAGGGCTCGAGGACAGGATGGACTACTATCCCACTCAGCTCTCCGGCGGCCAGCAGCAGCGTGTGGCCATCGCACGAGCCTTGGCCATGCACCCTGACATCATGCTCTTTGACGAGCCCACCTCAGCCCTGGATCCAGAGCTGGTGGGGGAGGTTCTAGGGGTCATGCGGCAGGTTGCTCAACAGGGTATGACCATGGTGGTGGTCACCCATGAGATGGGCTTCGCCCGCGAGGTGGCCGAGCAGATCGTCTTCATGGACCAGGGTGTCGTGGTGGAACAGGGAGGCCCTGACATCATCGACCATCCTCGCACCGAGCGGTTCACTGAGTTCCTGCATACCGTGCTCTAGAAGCAGGCACTGTTCAGGTTGTAGAAATTCCGGCAAGAAGCCTTCTGGATGGTCGGCGGCCGAGCTCCCATGGCTAGACTGGGGCCCATGTGCGGAATCGTCGGTTATGCGGGATCAGTACGGACGGCCTGTGGCAGGCCCTTGGAGGTCTGCCTCAAGGGTCTGGAACGCTTGGAGTACCGTGGTTATGACTCGGCCGGAGTGGCCCTGGCTGCCCCTGGGATGGCGCGGGTGGCCGTGCGCAAGAAGGCCGGGCGCTTGGGCAATCTGGTTGCAGATCTGAAGGCCAAGCCCATGCCCGAGGCCACTGTGGGCATCGGCCACACCCGTTGGGCCACCAATGGCGAGCCCACTGACGTCAACGCCCATCCCCACATCAGCCGTGACGGCAAGGTCGCGCTGATTCACAACGGGATCATCGAGAACGCCTCCAGGCTGCGGCTGGACTTGGAGACCGAAGGTTATACTTTCGTATCCTCCACGGACACCGAGGTGGCTGCCAAGCTTCTGGGCAAGATTGCCCAAGAGATTATTGATGCTACTGGTCAGCCCGACATCTTCGAGGCCATCAGGCGGCTGGCCCGCATGCTCAAAGGGGCTTTCACCATCCTGGCTGTGGATTCACGGCAGCCCGATCTGGTGGTGGGCATCCGACACGATTCACCGCTGGTGGTCGGTCTTGGGGACGGAGAGAACTACCTGGGCTCCGATGTAGCGGCCTTCGTGGCCTATACCCGTCAGGCTATGGAGTTGGGGCAGGACCAGGCTGTCTGCATCAGCGCGGACCAGGTCTTGGTCACCGACTTCCAAGGACACCCGGTGGAGCACCCCCGCCGCTATACCATCGACTGGGATGCATCGGCCGCCGAAAAGGGCGGGTGGGACTCCTTCATGGACAAGGAGATCCACGAGGATCCGGCGGCGGTTTCCAACACCCTGCTGGGCCGGTACGACGAGTCGGGCGACCTGGACCTGGACGAGGTCCACATCGACGAGGATGTCTTCCGCCAGATCGACAAGATCATCGTTGTGGCCTGCGGAACGGCCTCCTACGCAGGGCTGGTGGCCAAGTACGCCATCGAGCACTGGGTTCGCATTCCGGTGGAGGTCGAACTGGCCCATGAGTTCCGCTACCGTGATCCCATTCTGACCCCGCGCACCTTGGTCGTGGCCATTTCTCAGTCCGGGGAGACCATGGACACGCTGATGGCGCTTCGGCATGCACGCGAGCAGGGCTCCCGGGTTCTGGCCATCTGCAACACACAGGGGTCCACCATCCCCAGGGAGTCCGATGCTGTGCTTTACACGCACGCCGGTCCTGAGGTGGCTGTGGCTTCCACCAAGGCTTTCCTGGCTCAGATTGTGGCGGCCTACCTGCTGGGGCTCTACCTGGCCCAGGTCAAGGGAACCATGTATCGAGACGAGATCCACCAGACCATCGACAATCTCAAGGCCATGCCTGCCAAGATCCAGAAGGTGCTGGACAGTCAGGCTGATGTCATCAATCAGACGGCCCAGCGCATGTCCAAGGCCCGTTCCTTCCTCTTTCTGGGGCGGCATGTGGGTTATCCGGTAGCCCTGGAGGGGGCGCTCAAGCTCAAGGAGATCGCCTACATCTTCACCGAGGGGTTCGCCGCCGGCGAGCTCAAGCACGGGCCCATCGCCCTGGTGGAGCCGGGGGAGCCTGTGGTGGTCATCGTCCCCAGCGCCCGGGGCCGCAATGTGCTGCACGACAAGGTCGTCTCGGCTATCGAAGAGGTCAAGGCCCGTGGTGCCTTCACCATTGTCGTAGCCGAGGAGGGCGACCCAGATGCCGACCGCTATGCAGATGTGGTCTTTTGGCGGCCGCCCTGCCCGACCCTGCTCAGCCCTCTGGTGGATGTGGTCCCCTTGCAGTTGTTCGCCCTAGACATGGCCCGGCTCAAGGGCTTGGACGTGGACAAGCCTCGCAATCTGGCCAAGTCGGTCA
The DNA here is from genome assembly GCF_016101415.1 of Bifidobacterium sp. M0404. NCBI lineage: Bacteria > Bacillati > Actinomycetota > Actinomycetes > Bifidobacteriales > Bifidobacteriaceae > Bifidobacterium > Bifidobacterium sp. M0404. The sequence continues at coordinate 77,073 of NZ_JACFQP010000001.1, forward strand.
CTGTGGAATAGAGGCTGTCCATGGTCGTCGGGTCCGAGGAGCGGGGGCATCGGATCGTTCTGGAGGAGCCGCAGATCCCTTTTGAGCCCAGAGTCATTTACGAAGATCGCCGCATCATTGTGGTCGACAAGCCCCACTTCCTAGCTACCATGCCTAGGGGGATGTGGTACGAGGGTACCGTGCTGATTCGAATGCGCCAGCAGTACGGGGAGCCCGACATCGTACCTGCCCACAGGCTGGACAGAGCCACCGCAGGTGTGCTGGTCCTGGTGCGCGATCCGGCTGCCAGACGGGCCTATCAGATGCTCTTCCAGGAGCATCGCGTGCGCAAGGTCTACCAGTGCCTGGCGCCGGTACGACCCATACTTCATCCGCGGACCGGTACAGTGCAACACCTGGATCCGCCCAGGGTCTTCCCGCTAGAGCGCCGCTCCAGGGTGATCAAACGTCGAGGGACTCTCCAGGCCTGGGAGGAGCGCGGACCGGTCAATGCCGTTACCAGGGTCGAGCTGACGGCGGGCCGGGGATGTCTTGCCACCTACACGCTCTACCCGCAGACAGGCAAGACCCATCAGCTTCGCGTGCACATGAACGCTCTAGGCCTGCCCATAGTGGGCGACGATCTTTACCCCAGAATTCAGACCCGGGCCTATGACGACTTCTCCCGGCCACTGCAATTGGTGGCTCGTCGCCTGGAATTCACCGACCCCTTCACCGGGGTTAAGCGCATCTTCACCTCTTCTGTTCCCCTGGATTCTTAAGGAGAAACCTGAACAGTCAGCCTGGTGGGACATAATGGTCAGGGGATTCCGGAGCTGCGGGACGACGTGGACGCGGCAGGCATCCCGTCCGAAGATTGAGACGGACCAGGAGGTTCTACCCATGAGCAAACCGACACGGCGGGCCTATCGATGGCCCAAGCATCTCAAGGGTCAGCAGTCCCTCTGGTACGGCTGTGACTACAACCCCGACCAGTGGTCCGAGGATGTCTGGGATGAGGACATCAGGCTGATGACCAAGGCAGGGGTCAACGTGGTGGCCCTGGCGGTCTTCTCTTGGTCGCGCATTGAGCCCAGCGAGGGTGTTTTCGACTTCGATTGGTTGGACTGGATCATCGACAAGCTCGGTCGGGCGGGCATCGGGGTCAACCTGGCCTCGGCCACGGCCTCGCCGCCGCTCTGGCTGACCCAGGCCCATCCCGAAGTCCTGCTCAGGGACGAGCGTGGCGACACGGTTTGGCCCGGTGCCCGGCAGCACTGGCGGCCCACCTCGCCGATCTTCCGCTCCTACGCTTTGAAGCTCTGCCGGGCCATGGCCGAGCACTACCGGGACAATCCCTATCTGGTGGCCTGGCATGTTGGCAATGAGTATGGCTGTCACAATCGCTTCGACTATTCCGACGATGCCATGAGGGCCTTCCAGCGCTGGTGCCGCCGTCGCTACAAGGACATCGACGCCGTCAACCGCGCCTGGGGCACGAATTTCTGGTCGCAGAGGCTGAGTGATTTCTCGCAGATTCTGCCCCCGCGTTTTATCGGCCAGGGGAATTTCCAGAATCCGGGCCGCATGCTGGACTTTGAGCGGTTCAGCTCCGATGCCCTCAAGGATTTTTATATGGCCGAGCGTGACACCCTGGCTGAGATCACCCCGGATATACCTTTGACCACCAACTTCATGGTCAGCGCCGGCGGATTTACCCTGGACTACGACGACTGGGGCGACCAGGTGGACTTTGTGGCCAATGACCACTATGCGATACCGGGCAGGGATCATCTGGAGGAGCTGGCCTACTCCTCCAGCCTGGTGGATGCCATCGCCCGCCGGCGTCCCTGGTGGCTTATGGAGCAGTCCACATCGGCGGTCAACTGGCGGCCGGTCAACCCCCGCAAGGAGCCCGGACAACTGGAGCGCGATTCCATGGCTCACTTGGCACTCGGTGCTGATGCCATCTGTTACTTCCAGTGGAGGCAGTCTCGGGCTGGCGCGGAAAAGTTCCACTCGGCCATGCTGCCTCATGCTGGTGAGGACACAGCGGTCTTCCGTGATGTCTGCCAGCTGGGAGGGGATCTGCAGGGTCTCGCGCAGGCTGGCTTGGCCGGCAGCATGCTGGCCAAGGCCCCGGTGGCCCTGGTCTTCGACTACGCAAGCCAGTGGGCCAGCTCCCACGCATCCTCGCCCAGCAACCGGGTCGAGCATGGCCAGGAGCCGCCGGTCTGGTACCGTGCCTTTCTGGACAACGCCATCCGGCCTGATGTCCTGCCGGTCAGAGCCTCCTGGGAGGAGTATCCGCTGGTGGTCCTGCCGGCCCTCTACCTGATCGATGCCGATCTGTCCAAACGGCTGCACAAGTATGTACATAGTGGAGGACGGCTGATCGTCACCTGGGGCAGCGGTATCGCCGACGAGCAGGATCGCGTCTGGACCGGCGGGTATCCAGGGCCGCTTCGGGACCTGTTGGGGCTGTCGGTGGAGGAGTTCGCACCCATGGCTCCCGGCACGCCCGGTCTGTTGGACCATCTGGACCTGACTAACGGGGTTACCGCACACGACTGGGCCGATGTCATCGGCAGCCTGGACAAGGGCACCAAGGTCCTGGCAAGCTACCGGGCGGATCCCTGGACGGGTATGGATGGCATGCCGGCCATGACCGTCCATGACTGGGGTCATGGCAAGGCCGTCTACCTGGGATGCCGTCTGGATGCCCAGGATCTGGCCAAGGCCCTTCCTGCCCTGTTGGATGCCCTGGATGTCGCCGATATGAGGTCGGCCCAGGGCGACCCCGATCTATTGAGAGTTGAGCGGGTCTGCAAGGATGATCGAACGCGCTTCGTCTTTCTGTTCAACCGGACCAGGCATCCGGTGCAGGTTCAGCTGGAGGGCCAGGTCCTGGTGGGTTCGCTGGCCAGCATCGCCGGGGATGGCAGGCAGGCCGGTCTGCAGGTCAATGGCGCGCTGGTGCAGCGTGTGGTCGGCCATCGGCATTGAGCTGGTGAATCCTGTTCATGCCGGTGAAGATCAGCTCGGGATCGTAGACCTCGATCAGATCGGTGTCCTGTGAGAAGGTACGACCCATGCCGCCCGTGGCCACCACGTGGAAGTCTCGGCCTATCTCGCTGCGGTACTGGCGGATGATCCGCTCCAGACCGCCGAGGAAGTTGTAGTAGAGTCCGGCCTGCATGGCGGTCCTGGTGCCCGTGGCCATGATGGTCTGTGGACGGGTGATCTCCACCTGGGGCAACTGGGCGGTCTGACCGGCAAGGGCCTGGGCCCCCGAGCGGATGCCCGGCACTATCAGGCCGGAGCGGATGGCGCCCTTGTCGTCCACATAGTTGAAGGTGGTGGCCGTGCCGAAGTCAATGACCAGAACCGGCCCTCCGTAGCGGTGGAAGGCGCCCACGCAGTCAGCCAGACAGTCGGCGCCCAGGGAGCGTGGATCGTCCAGACGGATGTTCATGCCTGTCTTCACGCCGGGGCCCACCACCATGGGGTCGATGGAGAAGAAACGGATCAGGCAGGATCTGACGGCGTGCATGACCGCAGGAGCCACTGATGAGATGATGGCATCCTGCACATCCGCAGTCCCGTAGCCGGCCAGGGCCAGGAGCTGCCCCAGCAGAAGCCCGAACTCATCAGCCGTGTGGTCGATCCTTGTGGTCAGCCTGTAGGAGGCGGCGACCTGGTCGCCCTCCATGAATCCGACCTCGATGTTGGTGTTGCCGATGTCGATGGCCAGCAGCATGTCTCTTCCTCCCTGCCGTCGTCCGGGCGCGTGACGCTTTTCAAATCCATCCTAAGCGCATAAGCCGGGGTGATGGCTTCGGGGAGTATGCTGGTGGGCGGTGATCGACCAGAATGGCGGTCAACCGCAGCATAAGGATTCGTCAATGAATGCAGATCGACACGGCACGCATGCCCATGGCAGCGTGACCGCAGCAGATATGGATACGGCCCAGGAGCCAGGCCCCAGCACTGACCCCGAACTTAATGCCAGGATCAGGCCCATGAGGTCGGGCGGCAACACCTTGCCCTGGAAGCTGCTCAGTCTCCTGTTGGCCCTGGCCTTGGCCTTCTCCCTGTGGACCGGGCATCGTGGAGCCTCCGGTCAGGCTGGAGGCGGAACCGTGGCCGATACAGTCACGGTGGGGCTCAAGCTGGCTCCCACCAATCTGGACATTCGCAACCAGTCAGGCACGGCGTTGGATCAGCTTTTGATCGGCAACGTCTATCAGGGCCTGGTGTCGCGGGATTCCCGGAATCGGGTGCGTCCGGGGCTGGCCAGGAGCTGGAATGTCTCCGAGGACGGCCTGGTCTACACCTTCCACCTGCATGAGGGCATCCGTTTCTCCAACGGCCATGCTCTTCAGGCGCAGGACGTGGTCGACTCCATTCGTGGGCTTATGGCAGGCCATTATCAGGGCAGCGAGATGCTGGAGGGCTTCCAGGGCGTTCAGGCCACAGATCCGCTGACGGTGCGCCTGGCGCTGTCCAGACCATACCAGGATCTGCTCTGGCAGTTGAGCGGCCGGGCTGGTCTGGTCTTTGACCGGCGGGCCGATTATGACATGAAGACCCAGGCCGTGGGATCCGGCCCATACCTGTTGGAAAGCTTCCGACCAAACGATTCGGTCACACTCAAGGCCGATCCTCACTATTGGGGCAGCAACAAGCCTAAGACGCCAACCATCGTCATCCGCTACCTCAATGACGACAACGCCGCCGTCAACGCCCTGCGCAGCGGGGATGTGCAGGTGCTGGCTCCGGTCACCGAGAACCTGGCCAGCCCATTCCGCAACAGCCCCGACTTCCAGGTCAAGGCGGGCGACGACACCGACAAGTACGTCCTAGCCATGAACGGCAAGGGAGCCGCCACATCCGACCCGCGGGTACGTCAGGCCATCCGCCATGCCATTGACCATCGGCAGCTGATTGCCTCCCGAGGCGGATCGGACAGGGCCTTGGGCGGACCCATACCCTCTCTGGATCCCGGCTATCAGGATTTGACCGGTCTCTACCCCCACGATCCGGAGCAGTCACGGAGGCTCCTGGCCCAGGCCGGGTATGGTCCCGACCACCGTCTCAGGCTGCGGTTGACCTACGCCAACACCTACGGCAGCGAGTTGGGTGATCAGCTGCGCTCGCAGCTGCGTCAGGTGGGCATCGACCTGGATGTGAGGGTGGTGGAGTTTTCGATATGGCTGCAGGACGTACATGCCAACAAGGACTATGACCTGTCTCTGGTGGATCATGGCGAGAGTCACGATTTCCATCAGTGGGCCAATCCTGGCTACTACTACAACTATGACAATCGTCAGGTCCAAGAGCTCTACCAGAAGGCCATGGCCACGACCTCCACCGATGACTCCGACAAGCTCCTGGCCCAGGCTGCCCGGATCGTCAGCAGCGATGCGGCGGCGGACTGGCTTTTCAACTACCGGGTGACCACGGCCTGGCGGACAGGGTTGGAGGGCTTCCCGGTCGATCTGAACCAGTCCCTCTTGCCCCTGTCCGATGTGATTTATAGGCGGGGGTGACCATGGCCAGATTCCTGATGCGGCGCTTGGTGCTCTTCGTTTTGGCGTTGATGGGCATCTCCCTGCTGATCTTCCTGGCCCTGCGCATTCTGCCCGGGGATGTGGCCGCCGTCATGGCCGGACTGGATGCCCCGCCCGAGCGTGTCGACCGGCTGCGTCGGCAGATGGGTCTGGACCGCTCCTACCCAAGGCAGTATCTGGATTGGATCAGCGACTTTCTGAAAGGGGACCTGGGCAGGTCCATTCTGACCAACCGTTCCATCGCCTCCCAGGTGGGCAGCCGGGCCCAGATCACCTTCCCGCTGATTCTTTTGGGCCTGTGTGTGGCTCTGCTGCTGGGCATTCCCCTGGGCTGTGCGGCGGCTCTGGCGCGCTCGCCACGGATGCAGTCCTTCAGCCATATGGTAGCCATCGTAGGTGGATCCGTGCCGGCCCTCTGGTCAGGACTGCTGCTGATCATGCTCTTTGCCAAAGGCAGCGGCCTGATTGGCCTGCTGCCCTCCCAGGGCTTTCCTGCTCGCGGCTGGGCCCAGCCGGGGCAGGCCCTGGCGTCCTTGATTCTGCCTGCTCTATCCACCGGTATCATCGTAGGCGCCGGCATCATGCGATATACCCGCTCTTTGTTAGGCGACATGCTCTCTTCGGGTTACGTGGACATGGGCATGGCCTGCGGGATGACACGAACCCAGGCCGCCCTGCGCATCGGTTTGCGGCTGGCTTCCCCTCAGCTGGTCTCGGTGGTCGGGCTGACCATGGCCGAGATGATCACTGGGGTCATGGTCAGTGAGAACCTGTTCGCCCTGCCAGGACTGGGAGCCATGCTGATAACCGATGTGGGCAACCGGGATCTTCCGGCCGTTCAGTCCGAGCTGCTTCTTCTGGCGGCCTTCTTCCTCTTTCTGGGACTGCTGGTCGACGTTATCCATAGACTGATCGATCCGCGTTTTCGAGGTGCAGTCAGGCAGGAGGTGGCTGACTGATGAATTGGGAGCATGCAGGCAGACCGCGCTTGGGATCCCGGGTTGCATTCCCCGGGCAACTAGGATTCTTCGTGCGGATGCGGGTGGTACTGGCCAGCATGTGGCGCAAGGCCTCGGGGCGATACTCCCTGATCGTTCTGGCCATTTGGATTCTGGTCTCCCTGGTCTCCAGGTTCTGGACCCCGGTCCCTATCTGGAACACCGATGGTTATCGGATCTGGCAGGCCCCCAGCCGCGCCCACCTTCTGGGAACAGACGGCACCGGGGCAGACATTCTCTCCTGGCTGATGGCGGGGTCGGCCACCAACCTGGTCATCAGCCTTCTGGCGATCGTCCTGTCAGGCGTATTGGGGCTCCTTCTGGTCATGGCTATGGTCTCGCGCCGTTCAGGAGTATCGCAGACGGTCGTAGTCCTGGTCGACGCTCTGATTTCCCTGCCCACAGTTCTGCTGGCCCTGATCCTGGCCGTCCCCCTGGGTCCCAGCATTGCCGTGGTCGTCGTAGCCTGCGGGTTCGGCTACGGACTCAACCTGGCCCGGATTGTACGGCCCCAGGCGCTCCTGGCGGAAGAGTCGGACTACGTGCAATCCGCCCGGCACAGCGGGGTCGGGTCCTTCAGAATATTCTGCACCCACCTGGTGCCCAATGTCGTTCCTGTCCTGTGCGTGCAGCTTTCCATGTCGGCGGGTACCTCCGTTCTGGCTGAGGCAGGGTTGACCTACCTGGGGGTGGGCGTTCCCTCTGGCCTACCCTCCTGGGGTCATTCGCTGACTACCTCGGTCAAGTTCATCAACGTCTTTCCGTTGACCGTGCTCTGGCCCGGCCTGGTGGTCACCATGGTGGTGGTGGCGCTGAACCTGTTCGGTGATGCCCTGCGTGATGCCATCGATCCGGTTACCAACCCCACTCTCAGAGCAGCCGTGGCTGCCGCTGGACGATCCGCTCTCCCGTCTGAGGAGCGCCAGGAGATGTCTGCACAATTAGATGACTCCGGTCGTCATGTCGAGAATGCAATCCATGCAGGCGAGGGAGGTCGATGATGTCCCTGAGTATTGACGGCCTGAGCCTGTCCATCAATGGACGCACCATTCTTGACCAGGTGGACCTCAAGGTGGCAGACGGCCAAAGGGTCGGCCTGATCGGCTCCTCTGGCTCTGGAAAGTCGATGATAGCCCGCAGCGTTCTGGGCACCGCACCGCTGACGGCCTCCCTGTCGGGATCCATTCTGGTGGACGGGTTTCAGATTCTCGGTTCGGATGACCGGTCCCTGGCGGACCTTCGCGGTTCCCGGATGGGCATGATCTTTCAGAATCCTTCCACGGCCCTGAACCCGGTCAAGAAAATTTACAGTCAGGTCGAGCTGCCTCTCCGTCGCCACTACCGTCTGAGCGCCCAGGAAAGGCGCAGACGAGTCATGGAGATATTGTCCCAGGTCGGGTTGGATGCGGAACTGGCCGGCTCCTATCCACATGAGCTGTCCGGGGGTCAACAGCAGCGGGCGGCCATAGCTACAGCCCTGGTCACCAAGCCCAGACTGATCCTGGCGGACGAGCCGACCACGGCCCTGGATGCCATCACCCAGCGGCAGATTGTGGACCTGTTGGTCTCGCTGGTTGATCAGAGTGGGGCCTCCCTGCTGTTCATCACCCATGATTTCTCCGTCCTGGCCCGGGTTGCTGATTACTGTTACATCCTTGACGCGGGCCGAGTGGTGGAAAGCGGACAAACGCAGAGCATTCTGCGCAATCCATCCAGTCCACAGGGCAGGACTTTAGTGACAGCGGCCAAGGAGTTGACGCTGAGCGCAGATGGAGGCAAGCATGAGGACGACTGACGATGCGCATGCCGATCCGATCCTGACCGGGAAGGGCCTGATCAAGGTCTATGCCTCCAACGGCAGCGGCATGGCTCGAAAGGCTGCGGTTGACGGAATCGATGTCTCCCTCCAGCCGGGGGAGTGCTTGGCGATTATAGGGGAGTCTGGTTCGGGGAAAACCACACTTTCCCGTCTGCTTTTGGGTCAGTTGAGGCCTGATGCCGGACAGGTGACATATCAGGGCAGGCCAGTTCTGCATGGTTCTCCGGCCGCCAAGGCGCTTGCCCGGGACTCTGCTCTGGTCTTCCAGAACCCTTTTGTCTCCTTGGACCCTCGGTGGACCATCGGCCGGTCGGTCGCCGAGCCTCTTTTGGCTGCCAAGCGCAGGGAGAGTGGGCGCGTATGGTATCGATATCAGAAGGAGCGAGACCTTGCTGATCAGGTGGCCGAGGCGCTGTCAGAGGTTCAACTTGATCCGGACAGGATCATGACGGCTTATCCTTCTGATCTATCAGGTGGCCAGGCCCAGCGGGCGGCCATAGCCCGGGCCCTGGTCGTCAAGCCCCGGATACTCTTGGCCGATGAGCCTATGAGCGCCATCGACGTCTCAGCACGCGTGGGGATTCTCCATACCCTTCAATCCATCATGGCCCAGTCAAGACAGCAAAGCGATTCGTCAAGCGGGATGTCCATGATCATCATCTCCCATGATTTGGGCGTGGTCCAGCACATCGCGGACAGGGTCATGGTGCTCAGCCAGGGGAAGGTGGTGGAGGAGGGGCCTGTGAGGACCATCCTCGATCACCCAAATCAGCCCTATACCCGTCAGCTACTGGCAGCTGCAACCCTCTAGGTACCGGGGCCCGTACGGCATCCTGCCCAAGCGGAATCGGGTGAAAGCAGTGGGATGAGCCGTGCAGAGCCAACCGACGGATTACGACTGCACATGATTTGACGGTTGGGAAAGCAAATTATAGACTGTTGGTTAGTTACTTAAGTAACTAAGTAATAAACAATAGTAAAGGTCCTAACTCGACGCCCTGATTCAAGGCAGACAAGGCGGTCAAACGATGGCGATCGAAATACCGGATGGTCGGCCCGTTTTCGTGAAGGTGGCAGACAGGTTGGCCGAAGCCATAGCCGAGGGTCTGGTCGCCGATGGTGAAAGGATTCCCAGCACCACGGAAATCTCGACCGCCTACCAGATCAACCCGGCCACCGTCCTCAAGGGGATGAACCTGCTGGTCGACCGGGGTCTTCTGGAGAAACGGCGGGGGCTGGGCATGTTTGTCACTGCCGGTGCGGGCCGAAGCGTTCGTGAGCGTCGCAGGAGTGAACTCCTGAACGGAAGGTTTCAGGATCTGGTCGAAGAAGCCAAGTCTCTGGACGTATCCCGTGAGGACCTGGACGCCATCATAGAAAGGGTCTACCAATGAGTCTGACAGTTTCCAAGGTGGACAAATCGTACGGAAAGCTGAAGGCCCTGGATGAGATCTCGCTCTGCTTTGAGCCCGGCAATATATACGGACTCTTCGGGCGGAACGGGGCCGGCAAGTCCACCCTGTGCAATCTGATGACGGGCAGGGCACTTCCGGACCAGGGGCTGATTCACCTGGATGGAAGCGATCTGGTAAGCGACTCAAGAATCGTTCGTCGCGTGGCCTTGGTCAACGAAACCTGGCCCTATCCATCCCGACGGCACATTAGGCAGGCATTTGCCATGGCCGAGGGGTTTTACGGTGATTTCGACTGGCACTTGGCTGAGAGTATTCTTAAAAGCTTCGCATTGAGGCTGACTGACACTTTTGCCTCCCTTTCCACAGGGCAGCGTCAGGTGGTCAAGGATATCATCGGACTCTGCCTGCCTGTGGAATACCTCATTCTGGATGAACCGACGACAGGAATGGATGCGGCGGCCAGGGAGAGGATCTACTCCTTCCTTCTGGAGGCCTATCAGCGCCGTGGACCGACCATGATCATCGCTACACATATCATCAACGAGGTCAGCCAGCTCATCTCCCGCGCCACAATCATCCACCAGGGGCGGGTCCTGCGATCTTTCAGCGTGGATGATCTGTCAGCCCTGGGGAACACTGTCACTGGACGTCCGCGTGATGTAGAGGGTTACCTTGCCCAGGGCGACCCGCAGCTGCTGAGCAGGCAGCGCATCGGCGACCTGCTGCGCGTCAGCTTCGAGGGGCCGGTGCCCGACGAGCAGCCCAAGGGGCTTATTGTCGCCCCCATGGATCTGCAGACCTACTTCGTCCAGATTACGGAAGGTGCGACACAATGAATAACATGCAAGTTGCAGAGGCAGTGCGGACGAAGACCAAGTCAGGGCCAGACAGGCCCGACATCGGTGCGGGACCGGCTGAAGGATGGGCCCGAATCAAGCGCTTCCTGTCGCCTGCGGTGCAGACCCGGATGGCCCTGCGCGTACAGGTGATGCCGAGGCTGATCGTCTTTTTGATTTGGGCTCTCGTCCTCGCTCTGGGAGTTGTGGGGTTCATTCCCCTAAGCTCCGGCTTCACCGGTCTGTTCACCGAGATGGTGTTCATGGCCACCGCCCTTGTCTGCTCACTGACGACTTTCCGGCCCCTGATCTCCAACGCCGTGACCCGGTCCACGATCGCTTGGACCCAGATCATCTCCAATGTGTTCATGGCCCTAGCGACAGCTACTTTCATGATTGGGGTCGCCATTATCAGTAGCCTGGGCCAAATCGGATGGATGCCCTTTACGGAAAGTTACCAAAGGTTTCTCGTGCAGGGCTGCTCACCTTGGAGGCTCACTCTTGATCCCTGGAGTGTTTCATGCTTTAACCGGTCGTATGACCAGCAGCCGTCCCGTTGGCTGGCTCTGGCGTTGCATGTCTTCATGGTGCAGGTAGCCTTCGTTCTTCTTGGCCAGGTGCTGGGTGACCTAGCTGCCCGTCTTGATCGAAAAGGCAGATGCCTGTTGCTGGCAGGGCTGTTGATCTGTGTTGGTCTCTGGTATTCGATTTCCGGCTGGAATTTCTGGGGTTGGCCGCAAACGGCGGTTCAGATGCTCAATCTGACGCGCGGCCATTGGGTGTACAAGACCTTGAATCCCTTCATGAATACTGACCTATGGGGATACTTCACCGTGTATTTGCTCTGGCCCCAAGTGGTCTTCACCCTGGTCTTCTCGGCCATATGCATCGTGTTCAGCTACTGGCTCACCAGCCGTCGGCAGCTACCAGCCATCCAAGGGTTCAGCATTCTGAACTAGCGGCAGGATAGCTATGCATACCGGCGACGATTGACCACATGGTCGTTCGCCCACTGCTTGACTCCTGCCGGGGCAATAGACTGGGGAATCATGGTGGACATCCAGGATGCAGGGCAGGCGCTGAAGCGGTATTTCGGATATGAGTCTTTTCGCCCGGGTCAGGAGGATCTGGTCAAGGCCATCCTGAACGGGCGAGACTGCCTGGGTGTTATGCCGACCGGTGCCGGCAAGTCCATCTGCTATCAGATTCCTGCCACCCTTCTGGACGGTTTGACCATCGTCATCTCTCCCTTGGTCTCCCTGATGAAGGACCAGGTGGATGGGCTGGAGGATGCCGGCATCCAGGCCTCATTCGTCAATTCCACCCAGGACATGGATGAGCAGTCCCTGGCCCTGGCTCAGGCTGCCCAGGGACGCAGCAAAATCCTCTACGTGGCCCCCGAGCGGCTGGATGCCCCCAGATTCAGGGAATTCGCCCAGCATACGAGGATCTCCCTGCTCGCTGTGGACGAAGCCCATTGCGTATCCCAGTGGGGTCAGGACTTCCGCCCTGCCTACTTGGGTATCGGGGACTTCATAAGATCCCTGCCTAACCGGCCCACGGTGGCAGCCTTCACTGCTACGGCGACCGAGAAGGTCCGGCGCGACATCGTATACATGTTGGGCTTGGACGACCCCTACGTGGCGGTGACGGGATTCGACAGGCCCAACCTCTTCTTTGACGTGATCAAACTGGAGAGCAGATACAAGAATCGCTGGGTGGTCCAATACGCCCTGAAGCATGGAGGCGATTCGGGCATCGTCTACTGCGCCACCCGCAAGGAGACCGAAGCTCTGGCCGATGATCTGACCAAGGCTGGTGTAAGCGCTGTCAGCTACCACGCTGGTATGGATGCCCAGGACAGAGAGCAGGCGCAGCGGGACTTCGTCAACGACAAGGTGCAGGTGGTCGTGGCCACCAATGCCTTCGGCATGGGCATTGACAAGTCCAACGTGCGCTATGTCATCCATCACAACATGCCCGAGAGCATCGAGGCCTACTACCAGGAAGCTGGCAGGGCAGGACGTGACGGTGAGCCCGCCCGATGCTCCCTGCTGTGGAACGAGAGCGATATCGTCACTCGCAGGCGCCTGCTGGACATGGACAATGGCAATGACAGACTGACCGGTGAGCAGGCTGAAGCGGTCAGGGCCGAACACCGGCGTCTGCTCAACGTCATGATCGGTTACTGTCGGACCACCGGTTGCCTTCACCGGTACATGCTGCGGTACTTTGGCGAAGAGGTGGACCAGGCTGCCGCGGGTCTTTCGCCTGCGGAGGCCGACAAAGGCAAACCCGTCCCAGTCGGGCATCCCGACACCGGCAGCACCGGCTGCCAGAACTGTTCCAACTGTCTGAGCACCTTCAAAACTATCGATGTCAGCGATGTGGCCCGTGCCATAAGCAGGTGCGTGCACGACGTGAATCAGGGGTTCGGCTCCGGCAAGATCGCCCAGATCCTCCGGGGCTCGCGCTCGCAGGACCTTCTTCGGCGAGGGCTGGATCGGTGCCCCAGCTATGGCGTTCTGGCCCAGATTCCGGAGGCGCGCATTCGCGACGTGCTCAACCAAATGGCCTCGGACGGATATCTGTATATCACCGAAGGACGGCTGCCCATGGTCCATTTCGGACCCAAGGCTGCGCAGACGGTCAGTCCGGACTTTCATTATGAGATCAAACGGACGGAACGCCCGAGTACTTCAGGCAAGGTCTTCGGCGGCGGGTCTTCTTCGACCGTCGATGATGACGGTCTCGAGCAGGCCGGCGCAAGCGATGCCAGCCCAGAGGACGAGGAACTTTTCCAGAAGCTGCGAGATTTGCGGACCAGCATAGCCCGCGAGATCGGCAAACCTCCCTATATTGTCTTCTCCGACAAGGCGCTGCGCGATATGTGTCGTCTGCGTCCAGTTGATGATGCGACCTTCTTGGCCGTCAACGGGGTGGGACAGCACAAGCTGGAGCAATATGGGCCCCGGTTCATGGGGGTCATCTCCGAATTCTCGGCGGGAAAAGGAGCGAATGTGGTCTTAGGCGCTGCCGGATCTGATAGGTAGGTCCGCCTACCATGAGGTATACATGACTTCATCGCGGCTGCCTTTCAGATTAGGCGCCCGAGAGGAAAGGAAACAACAATGGCTGACAAACCAATCGTAGAGAGCTTCCAGCTGGATCACACCAAGGTCAAGGCGCCCTACGTTCGCCTGATCGACGAGGAGAAGGGCCCTCAGGGAGACATCATCTCCAACTATGATCTACGCCTGGTTCAGCCCAATCAGAACGCCATTCCAACTGCCGGGCTGCACACCATAGAGCACACGATTGCCGTGCTCCTGCGCGAGCGCATCCCTGGCTATATCGACTGCTCGCCTTTTGGCTGCCGGACGGGCTTCCACCTGCTTGCCTGGGGCCGTCATTCGACCGAAGATGTGGCCAAGGCTCTGAAGGAGTCGCTGGAGTTCATTGCCGAAAAGGCCACCTGGGACGACGTGCCAGGCACCGAGATCACCTCCTGCGGCAACTACCGCGACCATTCGCTCTTCTCGGCCAAGCAATGGAGCCGTGATATTGTCGCTGCCGGCATCAGCTCCGATCCTTACGAGCGCAAGCTGGTCTGAGCGCGAACAGGCAAACAATAGGGCCTGAGGAGGGGGTAGGTTCCTCTTCTCAGGCCCTATTCGATGCAACAGGTGAAAGCTCAACTACGCAGTATGGTCTCGATCTGTTTCATCTGGTCGTCATCAATCTGCATAGCCGGTTCGCGGATGCGTGTGCTGATGGGCAGACCCTGCAGTCGCACAGCTCCCTTGATGGCCGACACGAACAAATCCGCAGTGTCGTAAATAGCCATCAAGTGGTTGATGCGTCGGGCCTTGTCTAGTGCGGTTTGGTAATCGCCATCTTGATAGGCCTTATGCATGGCAACGAAGGTTTCCGGCTCTACGTTGGTCAGGCCTGATAAAACACCGTTGCCTCCACAGATGCGGTTGACCATATAGTATTCGTCGAATCCTGAGAACACAGAAAACTCAGGGCTGACATGCCGGACTGCCGCAACGACTCGACGTGTGTGGCTGATTGTGTCCACGGTGTCTTTGATGCCAACGATATTCGGGCATTCCTGGGCAAGTCTTGCGACCAGCTCCGGGGAGCAGTCGTTGCCTGTACGGGCAGGGAAGTTGTAGAGGATCACCGGCACAGTTGAGGCATGGGCGATGCTGGTGAAATACCTATAAGCGGTTGGTTCCGAAGGGCCGAAATAATAGGGGCTGACAGCCACCACGGCATCGGCGCCGATTTGTCCGGCAAACTTGGTCAGATCCATGACCCGGTCCATATTCGTGTCGCCAACTCCGACGAATACCTTCATGCGTCCTTGTATATGGTCGACGGCGAATTGCAGGGCCGAGCGCTTCTCTTGGAGATCATAGGCATAAAACTCGCCGATGCTTCCGAACAGGAGCACCCCGTTGATGCCAGCCCGGATCAGATGGTCCAGATGTCGTCCCCACAGGTCGGTGTCGATGACTCCCTGATCGTCGCTGACGGTTATCGACGGGCAGAAAATTCCCTCAAATTTGGCTGATAATGTGCTCATGTTCACCCTTCCGAAGTAAGCGTATCGGTATCGATTCCATAGGCCCTCATGGCATTGTGCTTGAAGAAGTCCTCATCCGGGCCAAAGGTATCCAGCATCAGTTGCCAGTGTTCCCTGAGCGAGGAGTGTACGGTGACTACCGGCCAATTGGAGGCGTAGAGGATCCTGTTCGGGGGAAAGGTGTCCCTGACGAAGGCGACAATGTCGCGATCGACCGGCAGATCGCCAGACACCTTGATATAGCAGCGCGGCAAGGCCGCCATGGCCTGTATTGCTTTTTTGCAGGCCGACGACAAGTCGGGCATATTGCCCAGATGGTCCATGATGACAGTCAGGGAAGGAACCTGAGAGAATGCCTGAGCCATGTCCGGCAGTTCTGCGCCCCTGTTGCATAGCTCGAAGGGCATCCCCTTATCAGCCATGGCGTGGAGCCCGGCGATGAAGGAGGGTTCCAGGCAACGGCCGCGCGGGGCAGATTCAGTATGCAAGGGCTCTCTGATGCCCGTAGCATTGATAGGTACCCTCATATAGGGCCCTACCTGTGCCCGTAGCATTCGGGCGAGAATTTTCGGGTCATCGTTCTCATAGACCAAGCGGTCCTCTAATAGGGGGTCATCCGAGTCAACTTCCACATAGACTCCGCCCAAAAATTCCACTCCCAACTGCCCGTACTCGTCTTCCAGCTCATGAAGGGGAAAGCTCCGGTTCAGTGATGGCATTCCTTCCAGCCAAGGCAGATGTTGCCGTTCAAGATTCCACATGTGGAAGTGAGCATCGATGACCTGCAATTGTCGCGTCATCTCAGGCTCCCTGCTCAAGGCATATGTGGCACCCACGAAAGGCATACAAGGCGATGTAGAGGAATCTGGGAGCGGTTACCAGCATGGCGACGGTGCCCTGGGAACCGCCTTTGCTTTGCGTATTTGCATTTTTCATGGCAGAGCTCAATTCAGTGCCCGGTCCAGGTGGACGTATCCGCCATCGACAAACACCCATTGGCCGGTGGTGTGTGATGCGCGATCAGAGAGCAGGAAGGTGGCGGTGTTCCCGATCTCCTCGGGTGTGGTCATGCGATGTTCCAGGGGGATCTTGTCTGTGATGGCTGAAAGACGGGCTTGCTGGGCCTTTTCATCGCCAAACGTCTTGATCCAGTCGGCGTAGAGGGGGGTCCAGCATTCCGAGACCACGATGGCGTTCACTCGTACGTCATCGTGGACCAAGGCTGCGGCCCATTCTCTGGTCAGGCCCAGAACTGCGCCCTTGGCCGCCGCATAGGCGCTGGTCTTGCCCTGACCGGTCACGGCGGTTTTGGAGGTGATGTTGATGACGGATCCGTGGCTTTTCTTCAGATAGGCACAAGAGGCGTGCATGAGTTCGTAGTAGTGGGTGAGATTACCGTGTACGGAACGCTCGAACTCCCGCCAGTCAGTAGTTTCCAAGGCCTTGTTGTCGTTGACTCCAGCGTTGTTGACTATGCCATCGATATGGCCGAATTCCTTGTGCACCTGCTCCACAATGGGGGCTATGCCGTCGGTGTCATTCAGATCCAGAATGAAGGTCCGGTAGGTATCGGTATAGGCCTCGATGTCTTTGCAGAACTGGTCCCTGGCTGACTCGTCACGGTCTATGACTGCGGTTATGGCGCCCTCCTGGGCCAGTTGTAGGGCGATGCCCCTGCCGATGCCCTTGAAGCCACCGGTGATGATGAATACCTTGTTTTTGAGATGCAGATCCATGAAAGCTTCTTTGTCTGTATGAATGGATGATTTGCTAGGGATCCAGCGATTGGGCCTGGTTTTGATTGAGATGACCCGAAGTCACTCCTGGTGGAGGTAGCGCTGCGCAGTCTCAACGGTCATTTCAGCCCCGTTGCCGGGAGCGGTTGGTGCTTGATACATGCCCTGGCTGATACGCACGGGGTTTACGAAATATTCGTGCTGGTTGTCCACGTATTCGATCATTCGGCCCTGCGTGGTGCAGGAGACGGCTGCGTAGTCGAACATGGCGAAGTGACAGACCATCTCGCACAGCCCGACCCCGCCAGCGTGGGGGCAGACTATCTTGTGGAACTTGCGAGCCAGCAGGTATTCCAGAACTATCTCCTGGGGGCCCGCCACTCTGGTGGCGTCGATCTGCATAATACCGAAGGCATTGGCCTGTAGGAATTGCTTGAACATGATGCGGTTCTGCATCTGTTCGCCGGTTGCCACGGGGATAGGATTGATGGCCCTGGCAATGGTTGCGTGGCCGATGATGTCGTCGGGGCTGGTGGGCTCTTCGACCCATGCCAGGTCGAAGTCATGGAAATGGTTGATCCAATCAATGGCTTGCGGGACGTCCCAGACCTGGTTGGCGTCGACGGCCAGACGCACGTCGGGGCCGATGGCATCCCTGGCCAATCCCAGACGGCGTATGTCATCATCGAGGTTCTGGCCTACCTTGAGCTTGATTTGCTTAAAGCCCTTTTCCCTTGTCTCTCGTTTGGCAATTTCCACCATCTTTTCGTCGCTGTAGCCGAGCCAGCCTGGTGCTGTCGAATAACCGGGATATCCGTGCTGGCGAATGTCCTCGATGCGCTCCTGCTTGCCGGATTGCCCATCCTTGAGAATGTCTATGGCCTCCTCGGGACGCAGGGCATCGGAGAGGTATCTGAAGTCCAGGGTGCTGACCAGGTCTTCAGGGTCCATTTCAGCCAGCAGCAACCACAAAGGTTTCCTCGCTCTTTTGGCCTTCATGTCCCAAAGGGCGCTCAGCAGTGCGCCGATGGCCATATGCTCGACTCCCTTTTCGGGTCCCAGCCAGCGCAGCTGCGAGTCATGGACCAGTAGGTCCCAGGCTAGGCCCATGCTGTCCAGCAGACGTTCAACCTCCAGGCCACACAGAGTCTCTCCTATGGAATCTATGGCTCTGCATACAACATCGTTGCCTCGTCCGATGGTGAAGACCAGACCGCACCCTTTGATGCCATCGTCAGCCGAGGTGTGTATTTCCACATAGGCGGCCGAATAGTCCGGGTCCTTATTCATGGCATCCGATCCTGACAAGGTCAGAGAAGTGGGAAAACGAAAGTCATACGTTTTCACCGCAGTGATAGTACTCATCGTGGCTCCTTTGCCAATCTAGTGAACATAGACGTCAGTATAGGCGCAGAAATAGAAATTTGAAAATTAAAAATGTAAAAATTCTAAACGCGACATGAATGTTATCGCCGCTTCATTGGTTACGATTGTTGGGTACTGGAAAGGATGCACATGGCCAGACAGGAACCCGGCAATCCGCACGTTAGCGCTATAGCCGAGCAGCTCGGCATCTCGGCTTCGACCGTTTCCAAGGTGATCAACGGTCGACCGGGCGTGGCGGCAAAAACCCGTCGGAGGGTCGAAAAGGCCTTGGCTGATCAGGGTTATGCACATCCGCTCGTCAGTACCAAAATCGCCCAGACCATTGAACTGGTGGTGGATTATATCGCCAACAATGGCACCATCGAGATGATACGTTATGCCTCGAAGTGGGCTTTGGATGCCGGTCTGGCTCTGACTGTGACGCAGACCGATCACCAGCGGCGTGCCGAGGAATGTCTGAGGGGGATCATTGATCGCAACCCGCTGGGTGTGATTACCCAGATGTCCTCCATAGACCAGAAGGGCAAGAATGTGCTCAAAGCAAGAGGCATTCCCTTGGTGGCGGTCGATCCGGTGGACCTGGTCAACGATGAGGACATGAGCATAACGCTTGACAATTGGACTGGAGGATACCAGGCCGCAAAATGCCTTCTTGATGCCGGGCACCGGCGCATTGGCGTTATAGCCGGACCGGCGAATGTGCAATCCGCGCAGGCCAGACTGGCTGGATACCGAGCAGCATTGGCAGCCATTGGTGCCAGCCTGCCGTCTAGCATGGTTCTGCAGGGAGACTATTTGCCCGACAGAGGGTACCAAGCCGCCTGTGATCTGCTGGACCGTGCTCATCCTCCGACCGCGATCCTGGCCTGCAACGACTTGACAGCCGTCAATATCTACAGAGCGGCGCGTGAACGTGGACTGGAGCCCGGTCAGGACCTGTCTGTGGTCGGATTCGACAACGTTTATCCATCCTCCTACCTGATGCCTGCCCTTACCACGGTGGATCAGCCATTTGATCTGATGGCCAGGATGGCCGTGGGAATGATTCTCGATGCACGACAGGGCAAGGAGTTCCAGCGGCATGTGGTCATGCCGACCCGTCTGGTCAGCCGACACAGTGTGGTCAATCTGACCCATGCCAGTCATTTGCAATCGGAAAGTCGGGTTCAAGAGGCCGCACAATAGCCCAAACTATTCCCCGATTCGCTCAATGCGTACTCACTTCATGACTGCCTGCTGATGGATACACTCGTACTTCGGCAATCGCAGGGGCGGGTTTCGTCCCTGCCGCACCGGTCGAGAAAGAGGTAGCCACAGTGAGCAGGTACGCGATGGAAACTGCACGTTGGATCCGTCATGCCACCATGGACGACTTTGAGGCGATCATGCCTGTCTACGCCTACGCCAGAAAGCGGATGGCCGAGACCGGTAACCCCCGTCAGTGGGGGGACAAGTACCCTCTGCCTGAACGCATCCGCGAGGACATCGCCGGGGGCCACACCATGCTCTTGGTCGATGATGCAGCTGGTATGGATCAGATTCCTGAGGATCCCGTCTACCCTGAACCGGAGTTGGACGAGCACAAGGGCAGCCATGAGCGCATCATCGGCGTTTTTGCTCTCTTCCATGACCCGGAACCAGATTATAAGGTCATTGATGGCAGCTGGCTGGACGACCGGCCCTATACCACCATCCATCGGGTGGCCGCCTCGGGACTGGGGCGTCACGCGGCCGGGGACCTGCTCGATTGGAGCATGCGCCGGTACGAGAACATCCGCGCCGATACGGGACTGAAGAACTACGCCATGCAGCACATCCTGGAGACCCATGGCTTCACCCGCTGCGGCAACATCATCATGCCTGAAAACAAGGAGATCGAGAACGTGCGGGTGGCCTATCAGCTGCACAATCGTCCCCTTGACCTGGCTGAGCGCGAAAGGGAGGCCAAGCGCTTGGTCACCGTCTGAGAGCGAGGGCAGACCGTCGTAGTGCCGTCGCACAATGGAGCCATGACTTTGAGCGCAGCACCGGCATGGCAGTTCTCCGGGCCCGAGGGCCAGCAGCATTACGAGCAAGCTCTTCGGGCCTATCCTGGGCAGATCATCGTGGACTTGCGGACTTTGAAGGCCAATATGGCCACCCTGGTGAAACTGGTTCATTCCACGAACCCCGGTGCTGCTGTCATGGGTGTGGTCAAGGCCGATGCCTACGGCCACGGGCTCATTCCCGTTGCTCTGGCAGCCTTGTCCGGCGGGGCGACCTGGCTGGGAACGGCCCAGTCCAGCGAAGCCCTGCGTCTGCGTCGGGCAGGCATTGGCCCCGACCGTTGCCGGATACTGTCCTGGATGTTCAACGGGGACCGCGCGCCCTTCGACCAGCTGATTCAGGCTGACATCGACCTGGGCGTCGGTTCCCTGAAGACCATGAACATGGCGGCTCAGGCGGCAGGCCAGGTCGGCAAACCTGCCCGCGTCCATGTCAAGGTGGACACCGGCTTCGGACGCAACGGCTTCACACCTGAGACCTTTGGGGATGCCTTGCGTGAGCTTTCCCGCCTGGCATCCCAGGGCCTGTTGGAGCCTGTGGGGCTTTTCAGCCATCTGGCAGTGGCCGACATGCCTGGGGTGGACGAGTTCGTGTCGTCCACTGACGAGCAAATCGCCCTCTTCGAAGAGTTCTATGACAGGATGACGGCCGCAGGCATGAAGCCTGAAATTCGGCATCTTGCCAACACCGCCGCCACGCTCAGCCGCCCAGGGATACGTTATGACCTGACCCGTCCGGGCATCGGCCTGTATGGGTACGAGCCTGATCCTTCCATGGGGATTTCGGCGGATTATGGTCTGCGTCCGGCAATGACCCTTCAGGCCCAGCTGGGCACTGTCAAGGATATGCCGGCCGGTCACGGCATCTCCTACGGGCGCACCTATTTGACGGAGAAGCCCACAAGCACGGCCATCATGCCCTTGGGATACGCCGACGGGATCCATCGGTCAGCCTCGGGCTTTGACTGCGAGGGCGCTATGGGCCGAGAGCATCTGGGAGGTCCCGTCCGTCTGATGACTCGTCAAGGGCCCAGGTTGGTTCGTGTCGCTGGAAGGGTCTGCATGGACCAGTGTGTACTGGATCTAGAAGGGATGGCTTCCGACTTGGGAGTGGACGAGGGCGATACCGTTGTTCTCTTTGGGCCAGGCCAGGGGGAGGACCAGGCTGAGCCAACCGCTGATGACTGGGCACGGGCCGCTGACACCATCAGCTATGAGATCTTCACCTGCCTGCGTAGTAGGATTCCACGGCTCTACCTGGGTGTGCATGAGGTGGTCGAACCCTCCGACCTGCACCTGATTGCCCCTGAATCCATTCTTTGAGACCACTATCACAGGTAGAACCTGGGCTTGGGGCCTTGTCAAGGGGCAATATAAGTGGTGAGATGAGGTTATGACTACATATACAGGAAATGAACCCAGCAATATCTCATACACAGCCGTAGCTGACATCACCGGAGGCCGCGAGGGCCATGCGGACAGCCAGGAGCCCGATCTTTCCCTGGACTTGGATACACCCAAGGCTATGGGAGGCAAGGGCCAGGGCACCAACCCCGAGCAACTCTTCGCCATCGGCTGGGGTGCCTGCTTCCAGGGAGCCATGGGACTGGCCGGAAAGGAGCTGCGCGTGCCAGCCACCAAGCTGGCCCAGAGCAAGGTGCGCACTCACATCTCCCTTGGCGACCAGGGCGAGTCCTTTGGCATCAAGGCTCTGATCGAGGTCTGCCTGCCCGGCGTCGATCGTGATCTGGCCACCCGTCTGGTGGAGCGGACCCAGGAGCTTTGCCCCTATTCCAAGGCCACAGCGGGCAATGTGCCCACTGAAGTGGTGGTCGTGGATAATCTGGACTGAACGGAGCGGGCGCGCCTGATGGGCACTGATGAGGAGGGCGGATCCCGCCTGCTGGCCGAGGGCTACTCCGCCCGGGATCAGGAACGGTGGGCGCCAGAGCCTCCAAAGACCAGCAGCAGGACCGCCTTTGAACGTGACCGGGCGCGTCTGGTCCATTCTTCGGCGTTGCGTCGACTGGGGGCCAAGACGCAGATTCTGGTGGCCGGCACTGACGACTTTGCCCGTACGCGCCTGACCCACACCTTGGAGGTGGCCCAGATCGGCCGGCAGATCGGTACCATGTTGGGTTGCGACCCCGACGTGGTGGACTGTGCCTGTCTGGCCCATGACCTGGGTCATCCGCCCTTCGGCCACAACGGCGAACGTGCCCTGTCCTCGCTGGCCTCAGACATAGGGGGATTCGAGGGCAATGCGCAGACCCTTCGACTGCTGACCAGGCTGGAGCCCAAGGTTTTCCACCCGGACGGACGTTCGGCAGGGGTCAACCTGACAAGGGCCGCCCTGGACGCTGCAGTCAAATATCCTTGGACCTTGGCTGAGGCCTCGGCTCATCCCAAGGGGGAGAGGACTGCCAAGTTCTGCGTCTACCCGGACGACCAGGAAGTTTTTCGCTGGCTCAAGCAGGGAGCACCGCAGGCCAGCACGCCTATGGAGTGCCAGGTTATGGACTTGGCTGATGACATCGCCTACAGCGTTCACGACGTGGAGGATGCCATAGTGGTTGGCTCCTTCGTGCCTGAGCGGCTGGCTGAGCCCAGGATCATCGATGGTGTGGTCCGAGCCGCCCGATCCTGGTATGGCGACCGCTGGGATGCTGACCAGCTGGTCCAAGCTTTGGAGGCCGTCCGTGTCATGCTGCCGACGGGCTTCGATGGTTCACGCCGGGCCTTGGCTACTTTGAAGAACACCACCAGTTACCTGATTGGCCGCTTTGCCGACTCCGTGGAGGCGGCTACCCGAAGCCGCCACGGCCAAGGCCCGTTGACCAGGTACTCGGCTGGGCTGGTCATCCCACCCCGGACCTCCTATGAGATTGTGGCCTTGAAGGGGATTGCCGTCTACTTCGTCATGGCTCCCCGTGAGAAGGAGCCCTTCCATGCTGAGCAGTTGAAAATCGTGACCGACCTGGTTGAGGTGATGATGGCGGACTCGCCGGCCCCCTCTGATGCCTTGGAGGATGTCTTCCTGGAGGATTGGCGCCAAGCGGGTTCGGACGGGGAGCGCCTGAGGGTGGCTATCGACCAGGTGGCCTCCCTGACCGACGGCTCGGCCTTGGCCCTGCATTCCTTGGTTTGCCCGTAGCCCTGCGGCGTTTATGCCGGGCGCAACACATCGGCCTGGCCCGGTAGGCTGGGTGTCATGTCCGGAATGATCAAGAAGGAAGACATCGAGAAGGTCAGAGCCAAGGCCGATTTATATGAGATCGTCTCTGAAAGCGTGACTCTGAAGCCTTCAGGTTCCGGCACCTACATGGGCTTGTGCCCCTTCCACGACGAGAAGTCTCCTTCTTTTTCGGTCCGTCCATCCATGGGGGTCTGGCACTGTTTCGGCTGCGGTCTGGGCGGCGATGTCTTCACCTACGTGGAGCAGGAGGAGAACGTCGAGTTCGGCGATGCCGTTGAGATCCTGGCAGACAAGTACCAGATCGAGCTGCACTACGAAAACTCCCGTCAGGACAAGCGTCGCGGGTCCAAACGTTCCCGTTTGCTGGAGGCCAACGAGGAGGCCCAGCGTTTCTTCGTCTCGCAGATCATGAGCAAGGAGGCGCTTGCGGCCCGCAAGCTCTTGGCGGGCAGGACCTTCTCCCAGGCTGACAGTGCTCATTTCGGCTGCGGATACGCCCCACGTGGATGGGACAATCTGGTTCGACACCTGTCCACCAAGGGTTTCACCCAGCAGGAAATGCTGGATGCGGGGCTGGCCAGGCAAGGGCAGCGGGGGGTCTACGACTACTTCCGGGGCAGGGTCACCTGGCCTATCAGGGATTCCACGGGTCGTACCCTGGGCTTCGGCGCTCGCAAGCTCTACGAGGACGATGGCATCAACGCCAAGTACATCAATACGCCCGACACCCAGCTCTACCGCAAGAACCAGGTGCTCTACGGCATCGACCTGGCCAAGGATGCCATTGTCAAAAAGCGGCAAGTGGTCATCGTGGAGGGCTATACCGATGTCATGGCCTGCCATCTTGCCGGTGTCGATACGGCTGTAGCCACCTGTGGCACTGCCTTCGGTGAGGACCATGCCAAGATCGTCCGTCGGCTCATCTCCGACGACGCCTTAGGGGCTATCCAGCTGGTGGGGCCGGTCCAAGGCTCACGCGTGGTCTTTACCTTCGACGGTGATGCCGCCGGCCAGAAGGCTGCCCTGCATGCTTTTGGCCTTGACGGGAGCTTTTTGACGCAGACCTTCGTGGCGGTGGCCCGGGAGAATTTGGATCCCTGTGATCTGCGCATCCAGTATGGTGATGAGGCTGTGCGTTCTCTGGTCGAGCATGCCCGGCCGCTGTACGATTTCGTCATCGACACGGCCGTAGCCATGTTCGACACCCAGTACACCACCGGGCAGATGGGGGCGGTCAAGGCTGTGGCGCCCATCCTGGCCCAGATCAGGGATCGCTCCCTGGTGGGGGCCTACACCCGCAAAACCGCCAGAAAAATCGGCGTGGATCTGGATCTGCTGCGCCAGGAGGTCAACAGGGCCCGCCGCAAGCTGCATGTGAAGGACCAGGATGCCTATGCGGTCCGCGCTCCTCACCGCGGTGCGGGTGAATCGGAGGGTCGCGCGGGCCATGGCAGTGACGATGCCATGCAACGTCGTAGGGTACAGCGTGAGGATGCTCTCCGACAGGGTTATCATCACATCGATGATTCCGTCTTCATTTGCGAGCAGCAGTTCATGGGCGTGCTTATCCAGATTCCCAGAGCAATCGGTTCAGATGCCTTCGCTCAGCTGAGTCCGGACAGTTTCGAGGTTCCGATTTTCCGCTCGCTCTATCGGGCTGTGCAGGCCGCCGGAGGACTGCCTGACATGAAGACACCCCAAGGATTGTGGATGCATAACTTGACCAAGGCGGGCGGGCCCATGCTGGAGTCGGCCATCAACGAGCTGGCTGTCATGCCTTTGCCGCTGAATTTGGATAAGCAGGAGGATAGGCAGAGGGGCTCAGGACCGGGCTCCAAGAAAAACGATAAGGGGGACGATCAGGGCGCGGGCTCCGAGGACGCGGATGTTCAGCTGAAGCAGCCTAGCCCGGAGGAGCGTCAGTATGCCTCCGAGCTGCTGGCAAGGTTGCTGGATGCCACTTACATGCGACTGATTGCCTCGACCAGGCACCGGATGAATCAGTTGCCAGACGGTCAGGAGAAGTTCGACCTTCTTGGTCAGCTCACCCAGTACGAGACTCAGCGCAACGAATTGCGCAACCAGGTCTTCGGCAACGCCGAGTGAACTGGTGGTCAGATACGTTGGTCCTCCCTGTCCTTGTCGAAGTTTTGCTTGTAGACAGGGGCAGGAAGGACTTAGGTTAGGTGTGGTCTCCCCGTTAGGCGGGGAATGATATCTGTGAGTTGATGCAGGTCATCACGGTGACAATGATCGCGGTAATGATGCCACCCAGATAGGGATTTCTGGTGTGACGGTAGATCGCCCGGGTCACCATAGGCATGACGGCCAGCGGGACCAAGGGTGTCAGCATCCAGTCCGGTATCTGTGTGTTGTTACCGAACAGGCCGTTGACTCCAGTGACGAAGAAATACCCGTATCCAACTACAGCTATAAGCAGGGCCGGCAGCATGTTGAAGAACGCCAGCAGACCTATGTTGGCTGTTGAGTTCCTCCCGAATGATGTGGAGTAATTCAGACTATTGATGAAGACCGATGTGGTTCCGTAGGCTACAAGGAAGAAGGGCAGTAGCTTGAGCATCTCAGGAATCTTGTCGGCGGTGAATGGTCTGGCGGCCCAGTACCAGAACCGAAAATCGGAGTTGAAGAGGAACTTGCAGGTGAAGATCAGCAATATAGCCAGAAGGCTCACTGTCAATGCAAGTGTTATTGTCTGCCAAAGTCTTCGTCCACCGATGGGCAGATCAAGATCCGAGACTTTAGTGCCCCGCTTTCGCGCATACATGCGGTACCACAGAATTGTCAGTCCGATCATGAATATGGCATTCAGGCAGCCCCACACACCATAGAACAAGGGCATACCTTGCCGAAAGTAGTTGCCGATATGCTTGTCGACCTTCAGTCCAAACAATGTCAGAGCGCTGGCAACTGAGAAGGCGGTGGCTGACAGCAGGCAGGCCCACAGCCATACTGAACCTCCCTTGTAGGCATCAGCTTGACGCATGTGTGCCGGTTCCTCTGATCCGGCCCTTTTGAAGAGGCTGGTTCTGACCAGACAGAGCGTCCCATAGACCATGAAGAGCATGAGTCCTATCAGTCCGAGAAGCCCTCCGATCATTTTGAGCGGGTAGATATGGTCGCCGTCGACAAGGTCTGTTTTCATGTTGAAAGCCCGGACCATGAATTGGACGGCATCGGTGCATGGGCGGGATAGGAAGAGCACTGTTCCATGCGTCCCGTTCTCCATATATATGACGTGCGAGGCTTGATGGCCATTGATCTGCTTGTGGTACCACCGGCCGCTGATCCCTGCAGGGGTCTGATCGGTGGGTGTGATGCCGAAGTTGAGGAAGGATCGTGCGTTATTTGATTTGAGATACTGCGGATTGGGTTTGATTTTGCCAGTTGACGTATCTTTTTCCTTAAAAGAGTAGTCGTCGTATTTGCCGGCGAGTACTCCTACAGTACGGTCACGGTAGTAGTTGAAATACTTGCCATTGGTGTTCTTCTTGGCTGCTTCGACGACGTTGGTCTTACCAGGAACATATCCGAAAGCGGCCGTCTCATTGTCCTTATAGACCGGATCCCGGCTGACATAGAGCACGGTCTTGATCAGTGGATGCTGTCGCTTATTGTCGATCAGGATGGATTCATGTATGGTGTTCCCACCTCTTGAATGCCCTGAAACCCCTATCCGATCAGCATCGACAAAGGGGAGAGAGGTGAGGTATTCCACTGTGTCATACAGTCCACGTCCGTTCACCACCATTCCTGGTCATTGAGAATTTCGGATTCGCCATGGCCATAAAGGTCGAAAGATACCACGACGAAACCTCTGCGAGCCCACTCAATCTGGAAGTCATCGCTTTTCTCCTTGTTGGTGTTGCCTCCGTGAGCAAAGACAATGGCAGGTGCCGGGTGCTTAGGAGTAGCCGTTTTCGGCTGGAGCATGTCCATGCTCAACCGGTGGCCTGATGGAGATTCAATCTGCAGCGTCTCCTTGGTGACGCGGCCCCCATCGGTTTGGGCCAGATTGGACATAAGCCCGCACGCCAGACAGAGGATGAGTGAAATGGCCAAGCCAATGGCCGGGTTATGAAGAATGGCAGATTTTTTCATGGATTCGTCCTTTTTGCAATGTTTGCATAGTTGCCTTGGATTGTGTCTTTCATTGATGATCCTCTTTGTTCATCGGATTTGTAGGTGCCGAAACCAGTAACGACTACGACAGACCTATTTTTGGCGTGAGGCAGAGCTAGGAAATCGTCTCCCGTTTAAATAACCGGTAATGCCTTACTGATATAGTATTACCGGTAAGGCATGACATTTTATTTATTGTTTCTATCTTGGCTCTGTGGCACATTCTCAAGTACCGAGTGGATGGGCGGATTACGCCGTAATAATGGGCTTGAACATACAACGCAGAAGGGCAGCTCTGCACTACAGCCAAGAGTTCGTTGCTTATAATGCCAACCTTTCCCGGTTCGCATACCAACAGTTGGAGCATGGCCAGTCGCGACCCGGGAGTCCAGCCAATCCCAGTTTGATCAATATCATGGCAGTTGCCCAAGTACTTAATGTGAGCCTGGATGAGCTGCTGCCTGATCCGTGGCCGGATCTTCACGCCAAGTAGTGTGGGGTGACGCCATTTTCAAGACAAGCCCTGCCGATAGGGTGAATGCATGAACATGGAGCATCAAAAGGAAGAAAGTCGTGCCGGGTCGACTGACAAAGCCCGGTCCGCTGTGGGTCGTCGTCCGCTTGCAGTCTTCTGGGACATGGACGGAACTCTGATCGATTCAGAGCCCTACTGGCATCAGGCGGAGCTCGATTTAGCGCACGAGCATGGAGGAGACTGGAATGCCGACATGGGTTGGCAGGTTTCCGGCAAACCTCTGCCCACCGTGGCAAGGTTGATGCGGGAGCGTGGTCTTGACCTTCCTGAGGATCAGATTCCAGATTTGTTGATTGATGGGGTCATTGCCATGGAGGAGCGTCACTTGCCTTGGATTGAAGGTGTTCGCACTATCCTGACAGACCTGGTTGGGGCCGGCATTCCCTCGATTCTGGTCACTACTTCGCCACGCCGTATGGCCCAGGCAGTGGTTGCCAAGGCGCCCGAGGGGGCTTTTGCCGACTATGTTTGCGGGGACGATGGGCTGGCGCAGAAGCCCGACCCTGCGCCCTATCTGCATGCGGCCAGTCTGGTTGGCATCAACAGCCCTGATTTGATGACCTCCTGCTTGGCTTTCGAGGATACCTTGACCGGCATCACTTCGGCTGTGGCATCAGGAGCCACCACTGTGGCCTATACCGGCACCAACCCGGTCGACACCTCATCAGGCCCTCAGTTCGCTTCCATGAAGAGCTATGTTGGAGTCACCCTGGATGATCTGTCTGCACTAATCGCCAAGCGACTCGGACGATTGGGGTTGTCGGCTGCGCAGACTCGCTGAATCGATCTGCCTACTGCAGGGGCCGGTATTTTCGGCTGGAGCCGCGTGAAGTGGCCACCGGATACCTGTCGGCTGTCCTTTGCAGTTTGTCCATGATGATTCGATTCATGTCCAGATTCAGCCGATCCGCCAGCTGGATGCAATAGGTGAGCACATCAGCCAGCTCGTCGGTTACGTGGCCTTCATCTCCGTCCCTGGGATCGTCCCCCCACTGATAGCATTCCAAGAGCTCGGCAGCTTCGATGCAAATTGATTTGGCCAGGTTGGCGGGCGTGTGGAATTGATCCCAGTCGCGCTCGTGTACAAAATTCATCACCGCTGTTTCTGTTTCCTTGCTGATCATGATTTCGAGCCTATCAGCCGGCCCTCCTGCCATCAGATTGGTATGGGTTCGTGGCATAGTGAAAAACATGGATTCATCAAGCGCGCCGCAGCCTGTTGTGATGACTCTGCCCTATGGCGATTTCAGAGATGAGGATTTTTCCAAGGCCATTGCAGAGTACAAGCAGGCGAAAGCTGTTGGCAGTCAGGGCAGTCATTTGGAGGAGAGGCTGCTTGAGGAGCTGTTCCTACGCTATCCCACTGTATATATTGTCTCTGCTGATGAAAGGGACAGCAGCAAAAAGCATGGCGGTGGACCCCCTTACGTGGTTTACGTCGGGGAAACCAATGACATTCGTTCTCGGACCAGGCAGCACATCGAGCTGGATCCACGAACCCGCACGGATTGGGAACGCCTGGTGCGATTCATGCGCAATCACCAAGACAGGGTCTGCCAGTACATCATCGGTGATCGCCACTTCAACAAGTCCCTGACCCTGGATATGGAAAATCGGTTGATGGGGTATATGCAGAGCGTCGATGCAGTCAAGCTGGTTATGAACCGTAGAACTAACGCTCAAGACATGTATTACACCAGCGATGAATTCGACAGCATCTTTTCCAAGGCTTGGCAGATCCTGCATGAAATGGAGCCTGATCTGTTTCCGGAAGAGAAGGCAATCTTGGACTCCGCCCTGTTCAAGGCCTCGCCCTTCCGCAAGCTCACCGACGAACAACGGCGAGCTGAAGAAGCTGTTCTGCATGTGCTGGAGTCGGTCATTATTCAAAACCCCGGCGAGGGTTTCCACTCGATGACAGAATCGATAGGCCCGGTTCGGATCGACGATAAAGCCCATACTCGAGTCATAGTCGTTCAGGGCATGTCAGGAACCGGCAAGACCGTTTTGCTTAGCCATCTCTTCTATCAGATATGTGCCAGATATGGCATCTATGGGAACTTGGACGGCAAGGACGATAACCGTTCGGCAAATGCCAGACAGCGTTCCTACATCATTGTCAACCAGGCCGAGCAGGCCAATGTCTACAACCAAATGGCTCTGAAGCTGGGACTGCAGAAGAAGCGCGGCCAGTGCGTTGTTGGCGCTGTCCAGTTCATCAACCGGTTCAGCAAGCACACTCATCGAAATGGCCGGTCCACAGGCAGGGCGGCAGACCCTATGAATAGCGTCGAGGCGAAGGCGGATGTGGTGCTGGTTGACGAGGCGCACCTGCTGCTGACGCAAGGGTCGCAGAGCTACTCCGGAAGCAACCAGCTTTACGACATTCTGCGGCGGGCAAAAGTAGCCATCGTGGTCTTCGACCCGGAACAGGTCTTGCGTGGATCCCAGTTCGTAGATGCTCAGGAAAGTCGGCTTCTGGGGTTGACGGGTTCTGAGCATGACAAGACCTTTCCGCAACCCATGCTCATTCGCGAAAAGTCAAGGGACGGTCAGCATGTACGCAAGGATATCTTCCAGGTCAGTCATGTTCATTTGGATCAACAGATGCGTATCCAAGCTGATCCTGCAACCTGCGCCTGGCTGGATCGGATGACAGCCAAGGATGGCACCATTGGCCAACTGCATCCGGATCCCTGGGAGCATCCTTATGAGATCAAGGTTTTCGATTCGCCTAAGGCTTTGAGAAAGTTCATTCGCCAAAAGGACCAAGAGCAAAGGGGAGAGGGCTCCTTGGGCCTTTGCCGACTCCTGGCCACCTATGACTGGCCTTACAGCAGCCAGAATCACCCGGACCCACAGGATCCCTCCCATCACTGGCAGGTTGTACTGCGCCAAGGGGATTCAGGCCAGTGGGTGTGGGCCGAAGAGGGTCAGGACGGGGATGGTGAATTCGCCATGCCTTGGAATTACGAACTGTATGAGGAAAAGGGAAACTCTGCTGCAAATCACCGGATCGCCTGGGCCGAGCTGCCCTTCACCATTGATGAGGTCGGCTCCATCTTCACCATCCAAGGTTTTGACCTCAACTATGCGGGAGTCATCATCGGGCCCTCGGTCACCTACAGGAATGGAAAGGTCGAATTCGAACCGAAGCTCAGTTGCAACACACTGGCGACCAATCGGCGGTCGGAGCAGGAGATGGACCCTGTGGATAATCTTCGGCACGAGTTCAACGTGTTGCTCAAACGAGGGGTGCACGGATTGGGGTTATTCGCGGTGGACCCCGAGCTTCGGGATCGACTGGCCTGGGCAGTGGGTGGATTCGCCACCTCCGGTCCCGACCCAGCCTAACGCGCCTACATCGTTTCAATGCCAATCAGGGGTATCATGTCCTGGGCCATGGTCCATGGCCCAGGACATATCCATGAGAAAGGCGTAGGCGAGTATATGACGACGCGCAAGATCATCCTGGACTGCGATCCAGGTCATGACGATGCGGTGGCTATCCTTCTGGCAGTAGGTGATCCGCGGATCGACCTGATCGGAGTGACTACGGTTGGCGGCAATCAGAGTCTGGACAAGGTTACCTACAATGCGAGGGCTGTGCTGGAAAAGGCTCATGCGCGCCAGGTGCCGGTCCACGCCGGATGTGATAGGCCGCTGGTGCGTCCTCAGGAGGTGGCCGCCTCCATCCATGGCCAGACTGGTCTGGACGGTGTCGAGCTGCCTGAACCTACCCGGCCCCTGGATCCTGGCCACGCCGTCGATTGGATCATCGAGACCATCATGCGCGAGGAGCCGGGCACAGTGACCCTGGTCCCCACCGGACCCTTGACCAACATCGCCATGGCCGTCCGCAAGGAACCCCGCATTGTCGACCGCGTCCGTGAGGTCGTGCTCATGGGCGGCGGCTACCATGTGGGCAACTGGAGCGCTGTCGCTGAATTCAACATCAAGGTGGATCCTGAGGCTGCGCATATCGTCTTCAACGAGCCCTGGCCGGTCACCATGGTGGGGCTGGATCTGACTCATCAGGCCCTGTGCACTCCCGAGGTTCAGCAGCGCATAGAGGGCATCGGCACCGATCTGGCCCACTTTGTAAGCGGGCTGATGGACTTCTTCCGCAAGTCCTACCAGGACAACCAGGACTTCGTGGACCCGCCCGTGCATGATCCATGCACTGTGGCCTATCTGATCGACCCCTCTATTGTGAGCACCCGTCGTTGCCCGGTTGATGTGGAGCTGCGCGGGGATCTGACCTGCGGGATGACCGTGGCCGATCTGCGCGGCCCTGAGCCTTCAGCTGAGGACTGCCACACCCAGGTGGCCGTCAAGCTGGACTTCCAGGGATTCTGGGACCTGGTGGTCAAGGCCATCACCGCGATTGGATGAGATCAATGAAGACTTCGAACACAGCCGCACCCAAAACTGACAAGCCCACCACCACAACCGCTGGCGGTTCAGGCTCTTCCATCGTCGCCTTGATGACCGCCCTGATGGCCGCCGTCTTCGCCTTCCAGCTCAACGCCTCCATGCTCTCGCCGGCTCTGACGACCATGGGGAACGAGCTCAACGCCAGTAGCTCCAGCATCGGACTGACCCAGACGGTGTTCTTCACCTCCTGCGCGGTCTTCTCTCTCTTCCTGCCTCGGCTGGGCGATCTTGCCGGCCGCAAGAAGGTGCTGCTGGGCATGCTGAGCCTGACGGCGCTGGGATGCGTGGTTTCCGCTCTGGCACCGAATGTGACGGTGCTCATGATTGGTCGTGTCATTCAGGGGGTGGCCGGTCCGGTCGTGCCCATGACCCTGATCATGCTGCATGCCGAGGTGACTGATGAGGCCCGATACGCCAGGCTCATGGCCGTTTTGACGGCGGTCAACGGCGGCATCGGCGGCGTGGATGCTATCTTAGGCGGGTGGCTGGCTGGCACTTTCGGTTTCCGCTCGGTCTTCTGGTTCATGGTGGCCATTGCTGTGATCGCCGTACTCCTGGTGGCCCTCTTCGCCCGCGAGAGCTATGCAGACGATCGCCCCCGCATGGACTGGGCAGGTGTGGTCTTCCTCTGCATCGCCTTCCTGGCCGCATACCTGGCTATCAATGAGGTCGAGAAGCTTGCCCAGGCGCGCTGGCTACTGGTGGTTGTCGAGATCCTGGTGGCCGCGGTCTTCTTCGCGGTCTTCTGGAAAGTTGAAAGCACAACGTCAGCACCCATGGTCACCACCACCTATCTCAGACAGCGGCGCACCTGGGGCCTTCTGCTGACGACTCTCACCACCATGGTCGGTGTCTTCGCCATCATGAACGGGATCGTTCCGGCCCTTGCCCAGGATGGCGAGGTCGGTGTCGGCTTGAAAGCCAGCATCGTCTCCTTTGCGACGCTGACCCCCTATGCCTTGGTCGGTCTGGTCTTTGGCCCGGTTGCCGGGATGCTGGCCTCGCGCTTTGGCTACATCAAGGTCCTGAGAGTCGGTCAGCTAGTCAGCGTGCTGGGACTGGTCTTCGGCATCTATGTCTGTCTGGTTCCCAGCATCTGGAGTCTGGTGCTCCTCTCCCTGATCCTGGGTGTCTCCTATGCAGGGACGGCCAATATCATGCTCAATGGGTTGGGCGTGGTCCTGTCTCCTGCGGACAATACCGGGTACCTGCCGGGACTCAACGCCGGAGCCTTCAACCTGGGCTCAGGCCTAAGCTATGCGGTCCTCTACGCATTCATGAGCGGCCTGGCGGCATCCGGGGGAGCCCGCGCTGGATATGTTGCCGCCATGATCGGAGGCGGAGTGCTGGTGCTGATTGCCCTGATCCTGTCCTACCTGATTCCCGATCCGGAACGAATGGATGACAAGTAATATTGCCATCTGACGGGGGTCCTGCGAATGCAACCTATCCGCAGGACCCCTATTCATGTTTAATGGGCATCCGACTCTGTGACTGTCCGACAAGGGTCAAAAGTCGGGGCCAGACAGACTAGCCGTCAGTAGCGCCGAGTGTTCCGACCCCGGGTTCAGGAGCGGAAAATAGCGTCAACAGAGGCCCTGTAAGCCATGAGCGGGCGCGTAAACTAAGTGAGGAATTCGTTCGCCGGAGGTGACCATGCAACATCGGGTGATCGGACTGCTGAAAAACGAGACCGTCCTGGTCGTCGCGGCAGTCATCGCTCTCGTATCCTGCATTCTCATTCCTCCCGACCGGCAGTATCTGGGCTACATCCACGTCAATACCCTTACTCAGCTGGGTTCCCTGATGATGGTGGTCTGCGGATTTCAGCGGATTGGGGTCTTCCATGCCATTGGTGCCGGCCTGCTGAGTCGCGTCCGCTCGGTGCGGGGCCTGGCCTTGGTCCTGGTTTCCCTGCCTTTCTTCTCCAGTATGTTCATCACGAACGATGTAGCCCTGGTTACTTTCGTGCCCTTCGCCATTGCTGTGCTCATCATGGCCGGTCTGGAAAGCCATGCTCTGCTGATCGTCACCCTGATGACCCTGGGTGCCAATGTGGGCAGCATGCTGACGCCGATTGGCAATGCCCACAACTTATACCTCAAGGCCCGCTCCGAGATGCCTACTGGGGAGTTCCTCCTCCTTATGGCGCCCTACGCTCTGGTGGCGGCCCTGATGCTCTTCCTGTGCTGCTGGTTCGCCTTCAGGAATCAGCATTTGGATAAGTTCGAGGGCATGGATGCACAAGAGATTCGTCACAGCATTCTAGCGCCCCGGGAAGAGGGGATACAGCCTCAGGTCAAGGAGATGCAGCAGTCCAGCGGATGGCGCATCGCCATCTACCTTCTTCTCTTTCTTGTCTGCCTGCTCGGTGTGGCCAAGCTGATTCCCCAGTGGACCATGGTCCTGGTGGTGGTTGTGACCTTTCTGATCTGCGACAGGCGGGTCTTTCTGCATGTGGACTGGGGTCTGCTGCTGACCTTCGTGGCTTTCTTCATTTTCATAGGCAATGCCAGGAGGATTCCCCAGTTTTATAACCTGGTCAGCGGCCTGGTCAATATCCACCCTTTGATTACCTCGGTCCTGTGTAGCCAGGTCATCAGCAATGTGCCTACAGCACTTCTGGTCTCAGGTTTTTCGACAGCCTGGCGCTCAATTATTCTGGGCACCAACCTGGGCGGGCTCGGAACCCTGGTCGCTTCAATGGCGTCGCTGATCTCCTACAAGGCTGTAGTCAAGCAGTATTCGAGCAAGAAAGGTGAGTACCTGAAAATCTATACTGCTTTTAATCTGCTCTTCCTCGTCGTGTTGGTTGGCATGGCCCTGCTGCTGGAGTAGACTACCCACCATCAACCAGGAATGGTGCCGCTGACATTGAGAGGGAGGCAGCAACGGTGGAACCGGACCCGTGCGCGTCTAAGTCCAAGGACACAGGGATATTGACCAGACGGAACCTTGGGGTTCTGGTCGGAATCATGGCCTTGGCTATCATGTCGCGGTTTGACTCCATCATCTCTCCTTCCGTGGCGGCCATTCAGGCATCTTTTCCTCGCGCTGATCCCTCCACCGTTGAATCGGTGGTCTCCATTGGCTCTTCGGCGGCCATAGTTTCGGCCCTTTTATTTGGTCAGCTCTTGACCAGAATGAGTTTCAGAACCGCTGCATGCATCAGTTGTCTGTGTGTCGCCCTGGGCGGCTTGATGCCCCTTTTGGTGCATAGCAGTGTAAGCCAGCTCCTCTTGTTTGCCTTGGTTGTCGGATTCGGCGTGGGCATCGCCACTACAGTTCTTCCGAGCCTGTCGGCCAGGTTCTTCCGCGGGAAGCAGTTGGCGGCGCTGATGGGGCTGGTCCTGGCTGTTCAGGATGGCTCTTCCATGCTGGTCCTTGCCCTGGGCGGTGTCCTGGCCAAGGGAGGGTGGCTGCACAACTATTGGCTTTATTTCCTGGCCTTGCCTGCCCTGGTTTTGGTCATCTTCATGGTCCCCGGAGTCGGTGCCGTCGAGGAGGAGTCGGAAAAGGCCACAGAGCCTCAAACATCCCCCTTGCAGAAGGGCAGACAATGCTGGTGGGCTACCATTTCTTGCATTCTCATCGGTTTTCTGAGCATTTTCCTGGTCGCGGTCCTGTACAACAAGCTCGCAGTCTACATAGCCAAGTACGGTTTGGGCGGCACTAGTGCAGCAGGGGTGGCCTTGATGTTCAACACGGGTTCCTCGGTCGTGATCGGGCTTAGCATCAACGGCATCAAGCGGGTCTGCCGGCAATGGACGATTCCGGTCGCCTTCCTGCTGATGGCCCTGGGCGCCCTGCTCTTCCTGACCACCCGCTCCTTCACGCTGGTCTGCCTATCGGCCTTCTTGGTTGGTTCGGGCAGTGCCATCAACATGGCCACCTGCCCCTTCCTCCTATCCAACCTAACTCCGCACAGACGCTATCCCTTGGTCATGGGGGTCTTCTCGGCCACCACCAGCCTTGGTTTTACGGCATCCACCTGGGCTTTCAAGGCTTTCTCATCAGCGTTTGGACTGGATCCGGTAACCGGCAGTTTCATGGGCATGCTGATCATCGCTCTGCTGGCCGCTGTCATTCTCTCGCTTGTTCGCTTCCAGAGCTGTGTCGAATCCCGCTTCATTGAGCAATAAGTCACCCCGTAAGCTGTACAAGCCAGAAGTGTAGGTTCTTCGTCTAATCATCGCGACAGGTAGGGGTTGCCGGTGATGATGAACCTCCGTAGGGTCTCCTTGGCGTGGGATATGCCAATTCGGGGGGTTGCCGTGATGGTCTCGTCCTGGTCCAGACTGGCGGCTGCCAGGCGGATGGGCGGTTTTCTGAGGTCATGGCCGTAGTTTCGCTTGTCGATGTCCAAGGCCTGACAGAGCTTGGCAGGACCGTTGGTCAGTTCCCGGTCCGGGTGATGGCCGTGCCTGTGGCTGCGCAGAAGGTCCAGACCCTGCACTGGCTGGCAGGCTCGAATCAGCACGCCGGCACCGAATCCGTCCTCCTGGCAGGAGATGTTCATGCAGTAGTGCATTCCATAAGTGAAGTAGACATACATGTGTCCGCTGGGACCGAAAAGGGCATCGTTGCGGGCCGACCGTCCATGGTAGGCATGGCTGGCCGGATCATTTTGATCGTAGGCTTCGGTTTCCACGATCCGAACCCAGGCCTGCTTTCCCTCCGACTCATAGTCCCGGATGATCAGGCAACCCAGAAGCATCCGGGCTGCCTCCTCTACAGGGCGGTCCAGAAAGTCAGGGAAGACCAGATGATCATCCTGGCTTGAACCGGCCTTCATTCTGTCTGATCCTTGCGGACCCAGACCGCGCGCTGACCGCGTGATTCTGGCTGAATGCAGACGAAATTGTCCTGGTGGGGCAGGGCGGCGACCTGTGGATGGTCGTGATCGTAGGGCCCCTGGGCTTGGGCGCCGCCGGCATCACCGACCTGGGCAAAGAAGTCTTCGGAGGCATCCTTGAACCAGGTCCACTCCTCCGGCAGATCCTCCTCATAGAAGATCGCCTCCACAGGGCAGACAGGCTCGCAGGCACCACAGTCGATGCATTCGTTGGGGTTGATATACAGGTTCCTGGGGCCCTCGTAGATGCAATCTACCGGGCACTCGTCCACGCAGGCCTTGTCTTTGACATCCACGCAGGGCTGGGCAATCACGTAGGTCATTGCTTCATTCTCTTTTTTGAATTGTTGTCCGCTTTCGATACTTTCAGGAAGCATCCTTTTGGTGAGGTCAGAGGTTTCAGCAGTACACGGGCCTTTCTGTCCCTGGTCGCGCTGTTGCTGCTCTCCACGAATCCCTGGACCATGCCCCGATGGATTGTGCAGATAATTGGATGGCTGCTGACGCTGTCCAGGAAGGGGCATGAGGTCAGATACAGACTTGCTGAATCTGACCCCGTCCTTACCGGTGCAAAACCCAAGGTATTCAGAACATTCAACAGCGTCTGGGCGATACTCGACGGCACACTCTTTTCTGCATGCTCCCGCCTCTGCTGGGCCAGGGTCCGACCCCAGGCCAGACCTGCTTTCAGCGCAGCCGCATTCCTGCTCCGAGTATCGGGGCAGGCAGTCTCGAGAGCAGTGCAAAGCGAGGAGATCATATCCTCCCTGGCGTGGTTCGTGGACGTGGGGGAGTAGATGACAGCCGGTCTGCCTCGACCGACTGATTGACCATCACCGTCTCTTGTTTGGCGGACTGTCTCGCCCTGTTTGACCAGATGCTCAAGATGGAAACGAGCAGTCGTCGGATGGATGCCGAAGGCTGCTCCGATCTGCTGCGCGGTTAGACCTGTACCGGTCCGTTCGGCTGACGTATGCAGATAATCCAAGATTGCGGAGCGAATCTCTTCCCCGCTTCTTCGCCTGGAGGGGGTTTGGTCCCGTCGCTTGCGGGCTTGAATTTCCTGACTCATCGATTAAATTGTATAACTATCAAATCAATTATCAACCCAGGGCAAGGCGGACAGATCCATGCAGAGCGACCAGAAGATGCGCAAGTCCGGAGGCAAAACAGCCTTACCCAGGTCCAGGATGGCCCTTCTCATAGGCGCAGGTCTGGCTGCACTGCTTGGCCTTATAGCGGCGCTGATTCGTGCGGATCTGATCCACCCTTCAGACAGGGTGCCCTTGGCTGATCTGCATGGTGGGCTCATGGTCTATGGGTTTTTGGGCGCTGCCATCGGTCTTGAGAGGGCAGTGGCTTATCGCAGTGGCGGATCCAAGAAACCTTCCTGGGGATTTCTCGCTCCCGCCTTGGGCTTGCTGGGGTCCCTGCTCTGCCTGCTTTCGCTGATGGTTTCAAGCCGCGCTGCTGCCCCGGCATGGGTCAGAGTGGAGCTTTTTGGCGGCATTCCGTGGACTTTGTCCATGTTGGTTTTGACAGCCATGTATCTGGCTATCTGGCGGCGGCAACCTTCTGCAGAGGTGCTCATACAGATCCTTGGATCCCTGGTGGGTCTGGTCGGAGCTTTTGGATGGGTTGCAGGATTGGATGCCTCGGTTCTGGCTCCAACCTGGCTCTTTTTTCTGATTCTGACCATCGTCGGGGAGCGGGTGGAGCTGGCCAGGGCGGTCTTCTCGGGTGTCCGTCTCGAATCGGGAATTCTGGGTCTGAGCCTCCTGACCGTCCTGATGCTGCCTGTTCAAGCCATGGCACCTTCGGTCGGTTATCCGCTTCTGGGATTGTCCCTGGGCCTGCTCCTCCTGGTTATGGCCAGTCACGACGTAGCCAAGGGCACCTTCCGTCACGGCGGTCTGCCAGGATTCATGGGCACCTGCATGCTGTCGGCCTACGCCTGGGGACTTCTGGCTTCCCTCATCTGGATGGTGGCACCTCTGGATTCCAGCACCTACTGGGGCGATATGGCGCTGCATGCTTTGGCTGTGGGATTCATCATGACCATGGTCATCGCCCATGTCTGCATGATCGTCCCCTCGGTCATTCGCAGGCCTCTGCCTTTTCATCCCCTCCTCTGGGGTGCTTGGGCGCTCATGCAGGTTGGCTTGCTAATCAGGCTCCTTGGAGCCATCCGGCTCTACACGCCCTTATGGAAGGCGGGGAACCTGCTGAATGTCTTGGGAATCCTCTCCATGATGCTGACCGTAGTTTACCTGGCTGCTCGTGGCAAGCAGGTCCTGGCTTCCAAACGCTACCGTCGTCGCCAGCCCAAGGATTCGCATACCGAACTTGTTGGGACCTTGGCCCTGCGGGCGGACCTTGTTGCCACCTCGGCTACTGTGCTGATCTTGGTGGCAGCGGTGGTCTTGATGGCTCTGCGGCCGGCGCTGGCTGTCTCCGTCGGGGCAACGCCCAATACTGGAGGGGTTCAGGACGCATCGTCGAAGAGCATCCAGCCGACGGGAAACACTAGAAGAGCTTCAATCAGGGTAAAGGGGATGGCCTTTGTGCCGGATACCATCGCCATCGATGCAGGCGACCGGCTGGTTGTAGATTTTCGGAACACCGGAGATCAGCGGCACGACTTGGTTTTTGCCAATGGCAAGAGCACGGGATCCGTGCCTGTAGGCCAGAGCGTCTCGGTCGATGTGGGAGTCCTGGGCGGCGACACATTAGGATGGTGCTCGCTGGCAGGACACCGTCAGATGGGCATGGAGCTCAAGGTCAAGACCAAGGGTGGAACGACTACCGAGCAAATACAGTCCTCCGCTCGGAAGATGACCAGCAACCAGGCCCCTTCAGCAGCCAAACTCAAGGCGCAGGCTGAGAAGAGCGAACCTGCCAAGGCCACTCTTCCACCCTTGGATGACCAGGGGAGGGCTGGAACAAGAAAATACACTTTGAATGTCAAGGAACGCAAGGAGCAGGTTGCAGCAGGGCTTGAGCGCACGGTCTGGAGCTTCGATGACGCGGGCGATCCGCGGGATAAGGGATCGAGGCCCTTGGCTCAGGGTCCGGTGCTCAGAGGCCGGGTGGGAGACACCTTTGAAGTAACCATCAGAAACAAGGGAAGCATGAGCCATTCCATTGACTTTCATGCCGGCCCGGCTGTTCCCCAGACCATGATGCGCAACATAGAACCAGGCAAGGAGCTCCTGTACACCTTTACTGCTGATCGGGCCGGCATATGGATGTACCACTGCAGCAGCGACCCCATGTCAAACCATATAGCCAACGGCATGTATGGAGCTGTGGTCGTGGATGATGGCACCCTGCCGCCAGTGGCTGCGGAATATGTTCTGGTCCAGTCCGAGATTTATCTGGGGTCCAATGGAGGGACTGCCGATGCTGAAAAAGTAGCGGCCATGACCCCGGATATCATGACCTTCAATGGACGGGCCTTTCAATATGATGCACACCCTCTCAAGCTGGAGAAGGGGCAAAGGGTCCGCATCTGGGTTCTGGATGCCGGCCCCAACCAGCCGCTGTCCTTCCATATCGTGGGAACCCAGTTCGATACGGTCTGGACTGAAGGCCGCTATCTGATAGGCGGAGGTTCAGGAGGGAATTCCGCTGACTCATCAGCCGGAGCACAGGTCCTGCCCTTGCTGCCGGCCCAAGGCGGCTTCGTAGAGCTCAAGGTCGATCAGCCTGGCGACTATTCCATAGTCAACCACGTCATGAGTCTGGCCGAAAAGGGCGCCCACGGCATCCTGCGGGTGTCGTGAAGCGATCAAGCGACGTGCATTGCTTTTAGCCAGATGGTTGCCAAGTTTCGGAACTGATCCGATCCTTGGACTAATTGGAGAGGTAGTTCCTGCCTGGTCGCCTGTGCTGTGCCTTTCTGATTGTCTACCGTCTCCAAGCAGGAAGGTTGAGACGCAAAAGCATCCATGGAATCGCAGGCGGATAGGAAAGTTGTGGACTGGGTCCGAGCGATCAATCCTGCAGCTGGAGGCCCTTGCCGTCCATCTGGTAAGTTGTGTATGCCGATGCCACCCAAGAAGAAAGTAAAGATGGCTGCTGTGACCTTCTGTTTGTTCGACATGCCCGGTCCGCTGACATACTGGGTCTGAAGTTGCCAAGGCTGAATTTGGGTCGGTCCATTGGCGCCGTTGGGTTGAGGTGTATATGCGGTTTGCCCGTAGGAGTTTTGTGGTCCTCGTTGAGTGCTCGAAGCCTGCCAGGGTTGATCCGCATTCGGGTACCCGTTGGCAGCTGTTGAATGATTCCCCTGCGGGGAAGCAGTCTCGTAGCTTTGACTGGAAGGCTCTTGGCCCTATCCCTTATAGTCGGAGTAATTCTGGCTCGCCTGAGCTTGGTCTTGATTGTCGCTTGGTTGCTGATCCATTGGTTGATGCCGATCGTTCATGGCTGTCTTTCTTGTCCATATTGCTTCTGCAACTGCGATCGTCGCGAGCCGTACATGGGTAACGCATTCTGCTATGGCAAGATGGACAAGAACACGAAGAACCCTTGCTCCTTAGGTAGAAGCAGGGAGGGCTAGTGGTGACCCCGGAGAGATTCGAACTCTCGACCTACAGATTAGAAGTCAGTTGCTCTATCCAGCTGAGCTACGGGGCCAAACCCTTTCATTGTACCCGCTTTGATCCACCGGCGGGTCAAATCTATGAAGCCTGGTCGGCGAGGGCATCCGAGATGGTCTGAGCCATAGCAGGAACGGTCATGCCATACCTTTCCATCAGGGTGGCTTGGGGAACCCGGTCGTTGAACTCCTTGGTCGCTCCGAAGGCCAGGGTGCGAACGTGAGCAGGTCCGTAATATGCAGCCACTGCCTGTCCCCAGCCGCCGTCCAGCTGACCGTCCTCGATGGTGGCCACAAGGGAGTGGGTGCTGGCCAGTGTATTTAGGGTCTGCTCATCCAAGCGGTCATAGCGATGTGGGTCCACCAGTGTGGGCTTTAGCCCCATGGACTCCTCCAAGGAATCAGCCAGGTTACGGCCCAGCGGCAGGGCATCGCCGAGAGCCAGCAGGGCTACTGTTCTGCCCTGTTGCAGGATACGATAACGATCCCAAGGCTGGCCTTCGGCCGCAGGATTTGAGGTTGCCGGCGCTGTCGGCTTCCCGGCCCGTTCTGTAGCCAGTGTGCGATCGCCGGGCACCCTGATTACCACCGGCTGCCGAGCCGGGCCAGTGGCCCAGGCCAGCATGTCCAGAAACTCGGCCCCGCTGGTCGGAGCCAGGCAGGTCAGTCCGGGGATGCCCCGCATCATGACCATGTCGGCCGTGCCTGAATGCGTGGCATCGGTTTTGGCAATGCCGGTGGAAAAGACCAGCAGGGTCACAGCGCTGCCGTTCAAGGCCATCTCCTGTTCGATCTGGTCGTAGGCCCTCTGGAAGAAGGTGGCCGAGGTGGCGACCACAGGAGTGCCTCCGGCCTTGGCGATGCCCGCAGCATAGGCTATCGCGTGGGATTCGGCGATGCCCACGTCCCGGTAGTGGTTTCCAGCCCGCTGGCGGAAGTCAGGATCGATGCCATTGGACAGCGGCGTGGCAGGGGAGATGACCGTTAGGCCCGGCTCTTGTGGGAACCTGGACTCCAAGGCCTGCATGGCCATTCTTCCGTAAGTCTTTCGCGAATTGGGCAGGCGGTCCAAGGAGTCCAAGCCGTCCTGCCAGTGGTTGGCCTCCACCGGGCCTTCGGCGGGCAAATCGGGCAGGGAAGTCATATGAGCGGGGTTCCTATCGCTCTGGGCCACGGAAGCCGGTCCAATCTGTCCTTGACTGCCCTTTCCCAGTCCCAA
Organism: Bifidobacterium sp. M0404; assembly: GCF_016101415.1. Classification (NCBI taxonomy): domain Bacteria; kingdom Bacillati; phylum Actinomycetota; class Actinomycetes; order Bifidobacteriales; family Bifidobacteriaceae; genus Bifidobacterium; species Bifidobacterium sp. M0404. Next base: position 120,439 of record NZ_JACFQP010000001.1, read on the forward strand.
GCCCTTGCGGGTGTGAATATGGACCACCATCGGATGATCGACGTCCTTGACCCGACGGAAGGCCTCGATTAGGTCCTCAATACGGTTGCCTTCCTCCACGTAGCAGTAGTCCAGCCCAAGGGCACGGAAGGGATTGTCTGAGCTGTGCCCCCCGGTGGCACGGAGGGCAGCCAGGCTCTTGTAGAGTCCTCCGTGGTTCTCGGCAATGGACATTTCGTTGTCATTGACCACGATGATCAGGTTGCCGCCCTGTTCAGCAGCCCAGTCCAGCCCTTCGAAGGCAGGCCCGCTGCTTAGGGAGCCGTCCCCGATGAAGGCGATGATGTTGGCCTTGCCACCGGTCGCATCCCGCTGGGCGGCCATCCCACAGGCCAGGCCGATCGAGGTGCCGGTGTGCCCCAGCATGAAATCATCGTAGGGGCTCTCCTTGGGCGAGGTGAATCCGGACAAATCCTCCTGAGACTCAGGGTCCGTGTAGGCCCGGCGCCGACCGGTCAGGATCTTGTGGGTATAGGCCTGGTGAGAGACATCGAAGATCAGATGATCATGAGGCATATCAAAGACGTAGTGCAAAGCGATGATGGGCTCGATGGTGGCCAGGTTGGAGCCCAGGTGACCGCCGTGACGTCGACAGAAGCGGATCAGCAGCTGACGGATCTCGTGGGCCAGTCGATTCAGCTCTTCCAAGGAGAGAACCTTCAGATCCTTTGGGGAGTCGATGCTGTCCAGAAGCTTGCCCATAACCCTCCTGTCTGTTTCTGTCATGCAATCCAATGATTCTAGGTCCGGAGCGGCGGTTTGGAGACGCTGAGTACCCGATGTTCACCAGGCCCGGCCTTTACATCCATAGGACCGTCACGATTGGCTGGCTTCTCCTCTGCCTTGCGTAGTATCAAATGTGCATGAACATTGGAGGGCCGATGGCTGACAATACACATGAAGGGGCACGCGTCGCAGTGATCATGGGATCATCGAGCGACTGGGAGACGATGAAGGAAGCCTGCCGGATGCTGGACCGGTTCGCTATCGTCTACACCAAGGAGGTAATCTCCGCCCATCGCACACCTGGGCGCATGGCGGAGTTCGCGCATCAGGCCCGGAGCCAGGGCATAGGGGTCATCATCGCCGGGGCCGGAGGAGCAGCCCATCTGCCTGGTATGGTGGCGGCCCAGACCACGTTGCCGGTCATCGGAGTGCCAGTGAAGTCCCATGCACTGAGCGGGGTTGATTCACTCCTGTCCATCGTGCAGATGCCTGCCGGAATTCCTGTGGCGACCACGGCCATTGGCGCATCCGGGGCCACCAATGCCGGCCTGTTGGCGGCTTCGATTCTCTCCATCGATGACCCAAGACTGGCCAAGGCCCTGGACGACTACCGTGCCGAGCTGGCCCGATCCGTGGAGGCGTCCAATGCCCAGCTTGTCTGAGGAGACCGAAGGGAGAATTGATCACTTGGAGCCGGGGTCCGTCATCGGAATCGTAGGCGGCGGCCAGCTGGGACGGATGATGGCCCTGAGCGCCCGCTACCACGGATTCCGCATCGGTGTGTTGGATCCCACGCCTGATGCTCCCGCGGCTCAGGTTGCTGACTTCCAGGAGACAGCCGACTATGGCGACCTCGATGCCCTCAAGCGGCTTGCTGAACGCAGCGATGTGCTCACCTACGAGTTCGAGAATGTGGATGCCGATGCGTTGGACCAGGTGAGGGATCGTGTGGCCATCCCTCAGGGGACTGATTTGCTCAGGGTCACCCAGGACCGGGTTCACGAGAAGACCTTCATCAACCGCCATGGCATTGATACCGCCCCTTGGAGGCAGGTTGACAGTCTTGATCAGGTTGATGCAGCCCTGAAAGAGCTGGGAATGCCCGCTGTGCTCAAGACGCGAACCGGTGGCTATGACGGCCACGGCCAGGCGGTCCTGCGCACCAAGGATGATCTTCAGGCCTTGCAGGCGCGGATGAAGGGCCGGGACTTCCCGCCCTCCGTGTTGGAGGGGTTCGTGGACTTCGCCTTCGAGGCCTCCATACTGGTCTCAGGCAACGGGAAGGACTATGTCACTTTCCCCATGGTGCGCAACGAGCACCGTCACAACATCCTGCACATGACTCTGGCGCCGGCACAGGTCGAGCCTGAAATGGCCGACCGCGCGCGTGACATGGCTCTGACTTTGGCTGACGGCTTCAAGCTGGCCGGCACCTTGGCCCTTGAGCTTTTTGTCATGCCCGATGGCGGTCTGGTAGTCAACGAGTTGGCCCCGCGCCCCCATAACTCCGGTCATTACACCATTGAGGCCTGCTCCATGGACCAGTTCGATGCCCACGTCCGGGGCATCGCCGGGTGGCCCCTGCCCAATCCTCGTCTGCTCAGCCCGGCGGTCATGGTCAACGTTCTGGGCCAGCATGTGGCCCCGGTCAGAAAGCTGCTGGGGAAGCACCCCGAATGGTACCTGCATGATTATGGCAAGGCCGAAGTGCGCACCGACCGCAAGATGGGGCATCTGACGGTGCTGACCGACGATCTGGAGAAGACGGCCAAGGATCTGGAGGCCACAGGCTGCTGGTCCGACCTGGACTGAACCGAATCCTCACATCTGTCCCGGCAATCCGGATGTAGGCTTGGTGGAGCCCAAGGAGTGTGTCTAATCATGAACGCTGGCTCATCCGTCGGCCGCCGGACGCGGCAGAAGAACGCTATCTGGAGGATTCTTCAGTCCCAGAACGACTTCGTCTCAGCCAAGGAGCTGCACAGGCTTCTTCGCGATTCGGGCCAGCGGATCGGCTTGGCCACTGTTTATCGGCAGCTGGGCTCTCTGCATATGTCCGGCAGCCTGGACTGCATTGAGCATGGGGGCATTCGCCTCTACAGGGTCTGCCTGGCCCAACGGAAACACCATCACCATCTGGTCTGTGAACGATGCGGCAGGACCGTGGAGATCAGCCCGCCGGACGATGGCTGGCTGAAGGCAGTGGCAGCTGAGCATGGCTTTACGGTCTCCTCGCACACCTTGGAGGTCTATGGCCTGTGCAGCAGCTGCCAGGGCCACTCTGGTCAGGCGGACGTCAGCGATCCTCCCGGCCCTTGGGCATGATGGTCTTGATGGCATCCCATGCCTGCGAAGCCTTGAGATTGGGTAGGTAGGCCTGGACTACAGCCAGTCCGATCTGGGCCAGCTGAGCCGGGTCGGGATAGCAGATATAGACCGGGTGCTCGCTGGGCTGGAACTTCTTCTTGAAGAAGAAGAGTGAACGGAAGCCATAGGCCGGTTCCATCAGGTCTGCCACCATATGCAGGGCATGTTGCAGGAAGGCAGTCTGATCCTCACTGCTGTCCATGCCGGCCAGGGGAGCGGCCGACAGGCTCATGAATTCCGCCGTGCCCTGGTCGCGCAGCCGTTCGGCCATCCGTGCGATCAGGAACTCCATGATTCCATTGGGGCTGTCGGTCCTGTGCCTCATGAAGTCCAGGGTCCAGCCGATCACCTGGCCCTGGCGGTAGGTGGGCATCCAGCTGGTCACGGCCAGCACCTTGCCCTGGTCGTCTACGGCGTAGAGGATGGCCATGCGCGGGTCCCTCAGCTCATCGAGGCCACCTAGGGTGAACTTCATCTCAGGAAGCGCCTTGAGCTCGGCCCACTGCTCCGAGATGTCCACAATCTGCGACTGGACGTCCCAGGAGGCGTCGTTGAATGTGGTCAGCACGTCGGTGATCTTGTCGCGCTTGGCCTTGTTGATGGCTGTGCGAATGTCCTGCCATTTCTTGCCCTTGGTCTGCCAAAGGCTGGGGGTGACCACCATCTCCGAGCCGACTGTCAGGGTGGACCAGCCCCTGGCTGCCAGCAGATCACGCTGGGGCTTGTGGACGCTGTAGAAGACCGGTGACCAGGAATGGGCGTTGCAGAAACGGGTGAATTCGTCCAGATCATCCGCATACTCCTCAGGGTCGCCGAAGGGACCAGTGGTGGTCAGGGCTATGCTGTGCAGGAGCCGGTAGGCGATGGCTGAACGGCCGCTCTGGGAGAACCAGTAGCTGTTGCCCTCCCAAGTGGTCATGAAGGACATGCTCTCGCCTCCGTACTCGACCAGTCGATCGGCCTCCTGGCGTTCGCTGCCGTTCTGGATGACCGAGCTGCGCATCCAGGAGAGCAGGACTACCAGGACCACCAGCCAGAAGATCAGCCCGACTCCGTGGCTAACGATTATCCCCGTCGGAGTACGTGGTGCCAGAGCCGGCCGGAAGCGCGAGGCCACACCATTGGGCAGGTAAAGCTCGGGCAGTTGGGAGAGCGCTCTGCTGGTGGTGGGCCAGGGATGGAAGGAGCCGGGACTAACTGCGGTGAAGGCCAGATAGCCCACGGCTGTGGCCAGAAAGGCCAGACCGATGGCTGCCCAGCCTGCCTGTAGGCGTGAGGCCTTGGTCCGTACCAGGAAGATGCGCAGGTTGCGCGCCAAGAAACAGTTGAGAATCAGCGGAGGAAGAGTGATGATCAGCAGAGAGGGAATGGCACCGTGACGGATGGCCTGGGGCAGGCCGTCGCCGATGGTCAGCGGGAAAACCAGGTAGTAGAGCACAGCCAGGACGATGGTCAGGCCGTTCAGGACCAGACTGGTGACAGCGGCAACCCGGCGGCCATGGTAGATGCCCCAGGCCACCACCAGCAGGACCAGGGTGGGCATGATCAAGGACGAGACGCTGGTGGGTGCTCGACCGGCGACCAGGCCATACTGTGCATAGCAGCTGGCCTGATTGTTCTTGGCCAGGCAGCGGGACAGGGCGGCGCTGCCGCCAGGGTCCGAACCCAGGAACATACCCAGCGGGGTGAAGAATCCTGCACGGATTTTGGAGGAGACAGTGACCAGTGGGCCAAGAGCCAGAACCGTGGAGACGGCTCCCAGCAGGTGGCGGGTCTCGTATGAGCCGCTATGGCCATGCGGATTGGCGTCCTTGACCGGTCCGTGCCAGAGGTGGCCGGTCAGGTGGCCGATGAGCGCTGCCGCCAGGGCGCAGTAGTAGCCGGGGTTGCCGGTATATAAAACCATCAGGATCAAGGCCGTGTAGCCTATGGTGGCGATCCTGCGCCGCCAGAGGAAGTCGCTGAAGGGGATGGATGCCATCAGGGATCCGACCACCAGGATGATGGGGCTGAGTGTCATGGGCACCCGGATGAACCAGGCCCAATGGTCCTGAAGGGCATTGATCAGGGTGCAGATGACCAGCCCGATAGCCGCGCCGCCTACAGCGCTGATGACTGAGGTGATCACGGTGCGCCTGCGACCCAGTCGGGTCTCGGCGATGCATAGCATAACTAGGACCAGGGCCACATCTATGACCAGTTGCAGAGGACCGGGGGTGATGACTAGGGATACCAGCAGCCGTGCGAACTGGACCAGGAGCGAGGGACGCCCCTGGCCATGAACAGGATGTGGCGCCTGGTGAATGATCAGGTCGGACAAGGGCAGGCCCAACCGTGTCCTGCCGGGGATGCGCAACAGCCAGATCAGCAGCCAGCTGATCAGGTTGAGCAGGACCAGTCCGAGGCTGAAAGCCAGCGCAAAGGCGTGACGTCTGATCCATCGGGTCAGGTCCCGCAAAAGTACGGTCTTAGCCGAAGGCTCCATCAGTCCGGATCCCTTATTCGTTGTCTCCATGATTGCGGCGGCTCTTTCTGCTTATCTGCTTGAACGCTTTGGCCTGTCGGCGGTTCAGTCGAGGCTGGTTTCGATAATGTTCGGAAAATCTGCAAGCGGCCGGGACATTGGCCCTAGTCCCATGGCTTCGCCCATCCACTCCAGCCCGGGTTCCCAGGCGGTTTTGACTGTGTGCCAGTCATGGCCCGACCCCTGGGTGACGACGGCCTGCACCTTCATGCCTGCCTGGGTGGCGGCCTTGGCAATGACCATCATATTGTGCTGGGACTCCTTATCGTTGGATCCGGCTGCGGTGAACAGGCGCTGGCGGGAGGGTGCCCGCTCCAGCATGGCCCTGGCTGGGACCTGGGCCAGAAAGCGTCTTTTGTCGCCGCCGAAGTAGTCGCGGATCATCTGCTCTTGCCGACCCTGGGTCGGTTCTAGCTCTCCGTCGGCCGGGAGCATGTTCCCGTAGATGTCGGGATGCCGTGCCCCAAGCTGGGTAGAGCAGGTCCCGCCCTGGGAGAATCCGCCTATGGCCCATTGTTGGGGCTGGTCGGCGACGGGCAGCTCTGTGCGGATCCAGGCAGGCACGTCCTTGCTTAGGTAGGTTTCTGCCTTCCCGTAGACCGGGGAGTCCACGCACAGGCTGTTGTGGGAGGAGGACCCGTTCTGGTCGGGGGAGACCACCACTGGTGCCAGGCCCTCGTGCCGGGCGGCGTAGGCATCCATCATGGCCGGAATGGCTCCAGCGGTGAAGAGCCGGTCGGGACTGCCGGGCTGGCCGGCCAGAAGAACGAATACAGGCAGTGCAGGCGGTCTGTCACTCAAGGCGGCGGGCGGCAGGTAGACATCAGCTGGCCGGGCCGCGAACCGGGAGCGCCCGTTGGGGATGAGCATGCTATAGGAGCGGCCGGCACTCGGATACGAGGGCAGTTCGCCCTTAGATGCCAGGGATCGCCACTGGGCCACGCTCATGGCCGGTCTGGCTGCCTTGTGGTCTCGGTAATCAGGGTAGAGGGAGACGCTGAACAGGGACCCCAAGGTGGTGAATTCGCCGTAGATGATATCCACGCGAAGACCGGTGGAAAGCAGACAAAGCAGGACGGTCAGTGCGGCCAGGATCCGGCGCCACCCCCGAGCGGTGATCAGGATGCAGACGGCGAACCCCACGGCAAGAAAGCCCAAGGCCACGCTGATGATAACCATCCAACCCAGGGAGACACCGAAGAGCATGAAGACATCGGAGACCAGCCAGGTGGCCAACAGTCCCAAGGCTCCTATGCCCAGGGCAATGGCCGCCTGCCGCAGCAGGGTCCGCCAGCGTCCGTGTGTCAGTCCGGTCAGCGTCAGCACGATCAGGGCCAAGGCCGTCAATGCAAACAGTGACGCAGGCAGCCACCCCTGGGTCAGATGGACCTTTGCCAGCCATGCACCCATGCCATTCCTTCCAAGGAAAATACATCCGCAGTTCAGTATAGGGAATGTTCGGGCTCACGGAGACTATTTAGGCAGGCATTCATTCTTGACAGGCCCGAATCCCCGGATCCCGGTCACGGGTTCGTCTATGGTAGATTTATTGATAATCAATCTCAGTAACGTTCAGCAGGTACGGCAACAGGCCCATATAGCGCCGCCGCCAGGAAGGAATCCCCATCCATGCACTCCAGCAGTACACGCTTCCGTCGGACTCGAACCTTGGCCGCAGGCCTGCTGGTCGGATTGACCCTACTGACATGTCTGACTGGCTGCGGGAAGAGCGAATCATCCTCGTCAGCTACAAAGTCCAGTACTCTGCAAGTGGTGACCAGCATCAATCAGTGGCAGTCCCTGGCCGTGGACCTGGGAGGGGACCAGGCTCGGGTGGATACTATTCTGAGCAACACCTCCACTGATGCCCATGACTATGAGCCGACAACGGCAGACATCGCCCGGATCAGCCGCGCCGATCTGGTCATAGTCAACGGGGCCGGCATTGACGACTGGGCAGCCAAGGCCGCTGAAACCGGGCAGGCCCGGCTGGTGGACATATCCAAGGCATCAGGGCACAAGGCCGGAGACAATCCCCATCTTTGGTTTTCCTCCCAGAGCAGGAGAGCGGCTGCCAAGGCTGTGCATGAGGCCTACCGGCAGCTGCGCCCAGGTCGCGGGACCGACTTTGACAAGGCCTACCAGGACTGGCAGGGTCGACAGGCCCGGCTGGACGATCTGATTGCCAAAGCGCGCAAGCAGACCCAGGGCCGGCACTATGCGGCCACGGAATCAGCTGCCTACTATCTTTGCCATGATCTGGGCATGGAGGATCTGACCCCCGAAGGGTACCTGCGGGCGGCCGCCAACGAAAGCGAACCCTCGCCGGAGGACCTGGTGGCCTTCCGCCATTTGCTGGCATCCAGCCAGTTGGACATGTTGGTGCTCAACACCCAGGAAGTCAACCGAACATCCAAGGATCTGGCCATTGAGGCCCGTAAAGCCCATGTGCCGGTGTTCGAAGTCAGCGAGCAGCGCCCCGATAAGTACCGGAACCTGGAGGATTGGATCAGCGCCCTGGTCCAGCAGGTGCCGGGCGCCAAGGCCTGACGGGTCCACTTCCTCTTCATGTTCGCTAAAGGGTGTTCTCACGGGGCTTGTCGTCCTTGATGGGAACAATGGCACAGGTATCGGTAAAGGCCCTTGGGGCCCAGTCGCCAAAGTCAGGAGTAAGCGGTGAAGGATCGTAAGCGTCAGCCCGGCCGGTGGACATCCTGGGTGCAGAACATGACCGGACGTCTTCGGGTGCGTGGGTGGATCTACCTGCTCGCCTTCATCCTGATCGACTTCCTGTCAGTGGGCATTCTGCAGTGGGGGGTCTCCCTGAACAGCTCCCGGGTAGAGCTTTCCAACCCGCTGATCGGCTTCTGGGGCTTCATCTCGGCCATGTGGACCCAGCGTCGGTTCGTCCTGGTGCTCAACATGCTGGCTGTGGGCCTGGTCTACCTGGCTCTGGCCTATCTGACCAATCGATTCTGGGCGGCATCAGGGCTGATCCTGGCCATCTGCGCGGTCATTGCAGTCATCGAACGTTTCAAGGTGCGTGCACGGTATGAGGCCGTTCTGCCCTCGGATTTGGATTTCCTCCATGCCGATGCGGCCAACCTGCTCACCTTCCTGCCGGCGCGGTCCCTGCTTATGATCGGGTTGGGAGTCCTGGCCCTGGTCATTCTCGGAGTGCTCTGCTGGTTGGTGACACGGATGGATGCCCGTTGCGGCCGTCCGGTGGCCACTGGCAACAAGCCCCTGGGCGCGGGACTGCGCACGGTGGGGGTCCTGGTCCCGATCCTGGTGGTGGCACTGTTCATGTCCACTGTGGGGACCTATGGCAGCCCCGCCTATCGCTTCTCGCAGTTCATGGGCGACATACCCTCCATGTGGGACTCGGTCTATGACGCCCAGCGTAACGGGGTCTTCGTGTCCTTCTCACGGCAGCTGCGCCCCAAGGTCATGGACCAGCCCGCAGGATACAGCCGTGCCACCATGCAGTCCCTGGCCCACCGCTACCAGCTTTCGGCGGACCGCATCAACCGTGACCGCAAGTTCTATATGAATGAGTCGAGCCTGGTCTACATCCTCTCCGAGTCGTTCTCGGATCCCACGCGGGTGCCGGGTGTCGCACTCAACCAGGACCCCATGCCCCATATCAGATCCATCAAGGAGGGCACCACCAGCGGACTCATGCTCTCCTCCGGCTACGGCGGCGGCACGGCCAATCTGGAATTCCAGGCCATGACCGGCCTGTCCATGGCCAACTTCGATCCCTCGCTGACATCCCCCTATCAGCAGGTCATTCCTCACCTGAACTGGATACCCACGGTCAATCAGGCCTGGGGGTCGCCATCCAGGTCATTGGCGTTCCACCCCTATGAGTCCTCCATGTATTCCAGGGCCGAAAACTACAAGAAGTTCGGCTTCTCGCACTTCTACTCGCTGACTGGCCCTGACCAGATAGCCCACCAGGACCGCATAGACCGCAGCCAGTATGTGGGGGATCGCTCTGCCTATGATTCCGCTCTGGAGCAGATGGGTGACGACAAGGGCAACCAGTTCGTCGAGGTCATCACCATGCAGAACCATATGCCCTACAACGACTGGTATGACGATAACAACTTCTCGGTCAACTCCTCCGACCCCAACAGGCCTCTAGGCGACGATGAGATGCAATCCATCCGCACCTACGCCAAGGGGGTCAGTCTGACCGATCAGGCCACCGCAGATTTCCTAAACAGCCTGGACTCCCAGAGCAAGCCGGTCACTGTGGTCTTCTACGGGGATCATTTGCCCGGCATCTATGGCACGGCCAGCTGGGACGAGCACAACTCCCTGGCCCTGCATCTGACCGACTACTTCATCTGGTCCAATAAGGCCTCGGATTCCTCGGGAGCACAGGTCAGCAACAGCGCCTATTCATCGCCCAACTTCTTCCAGGCCCAGGCGGCCGAGCACATGGGTGCCAAGGTCTCGCCCTTCACGGCTTTTCTGACCGAGCTGCACGAAAAGATCAGCGCCATCGAGCCTCCGGTGGCCAACCAGATCCAGGACTGGAACAGGATTCCTGCAGGGCAGACCAACTATCTGGATGCCCAGGGCCAGCCCATGAACGCCCGTGACTTCGACCGGGCCACCCGACAGCTCCTGAATGACTACAAGCTGATCCAGTACGACATCATGGCAGGCAAGCACTACCTGCAGGGAACCGGCTTCACCGCCACGCCCACCCGCCGTTCGGATGCCGCCCGGCAGAAGGTCAGGGAACGGACAAAAGAGCAAGCTCGCCAGAAGGAGCAAAACCAGGATAAGGACAGCGAGAGCTCGACCAGTTCGGCCAACTAGGCTTCCAGGCCGCGGTGGCCGATGTCGTGCCGATAGAAGAGGCCGGGCATCGACAATCCATCCAGCCGGTCATAGACTCGGCGGGCTGCCTGGGCCAGATCGTCGCCTTGGGCCACAACCAGGGCGGTCCTTCCCGAAGAGGATGTCAGACCAGTTGAAGCCGAGCCGGACACTCCGGCATAGTAGGCTCTGAGGTCAGGCTCCGGAGCAATCAAGGGCACGGGCACCCCTGTCTTGGGATTGCTGGGATAGCCCTGGGCTGCCAGGACCACACCCAGGCGGCTGTGGGAGCTGTCCCAGGTGAATTGAGGCTCTCCGCCCTCCATCAGGGTGCGGATGGCCGTGCCCAAATCGCTGGTCAGGGCAGGCAGGACTACCTCTGTTTCCGGGTCTCCCAATCGTGCGTTGAATTCAATGACCTGAGGGCCCTGGTCGGTGACCATCAATCCCGTGTAGAGAACCCCGGTGAAAGGACTGCCTTCCTGGGCCAGGGCACGGACGGTGGGGGCGACGATGGCATCCAAAGCCTTTTGAGTCAGTTCCGGTCCGAACTGGGGCAGAGGGGAGTAGGCTCCCATGCCGCCGGTGTTGGGGCCCCGATCCCCGTCATAGGCGGGCTTGTGGTCCTGCGATAGTGGCATGGGCCAGAACTGCTCACCCCGGACGAAGCACATGAGCGAGCACTCCTGGCCCACCAGCTGATCCTCGATGACCACCTGGGCTCCGGCCTGTCCGAACTTATGATCGATGAAGATGGCATCCAGGGCCTTCATGGCCTGGTCAAGGTCGGCGGCCACCGTTACGCCTTTGCCGGCTGCCAGCCCGTCGGCCTTGATAACCACCGGTGCGCCGTGCGAGCGCACATAGGCCTTGGCTGTTTCCAGGTCATGGAAGACCGCATAGTCGGCGGTGGGGATCCCATGCCTGCGCATCAAGTCCTTGGCAAAGCCCTTGGATCCCTCGATGCGGGCCGCAGCCTTGGTGGGTCCAAAGGCGGGGATGCCGGCAGCCTGCAGTTCGTCGACCAATCCAGCCGTCAGAGGAGCCTCGGGTCCGACGAAGACCCAGTCGATTCCCAGCTCGCGTATTGCAGCGATCAGTTTTTCAGGCTGCGAGGAATCCTCTTGCAGCAGGCTGATGCCGTCCGGCTCCATGCCCGGGTTGCCCGGGGCACACCAGACCCGATCCACTCCTGGCCCAGCCAGCAGGGTGGTGGCGATGACGTGCTCCCTGGCTCCCGACCCGATGACCAGTACCTTGTCCGCCATGATGGGCTCCTCTCGTTATTACTGACGACCGTCTTCGTTAAGGATGACCTGCTGGCCGTTTTGAGCACGCGTCACCCGTCCGATCAGGGTGTAGGACTCCTGCTCCCCATCCAGGACTGCGCGTGCCTGGTCCAGCTGGTCAGGGGAAACGACCAGAACCATTCCAATGCCCATGTTGAAGATGTTGTACATCTCCAGATGGTCGACCCTGCCCATCTCCTCGATCATCATAAAGATGGGCGGCACCTTCCAGGCATTCAGGTTGAAGCTGGCAGCCAGCCCTTCGGGCAGAATCCGGGGCACCTTCTCCACGAAGCCGCCTCCGGTGATGTGTGCAGCGCCCCTGAGCAGGCCGGAGGCGAAGAGTGGACGCAGGGCCTTGACATAGATGCGGGTGGGTGTCAGCAGTTCCTCTCCCAGGGTCCGTCCGCCAAGCTGGTAGGGCCGATCCTCCAGCTTCATGCCCCCCTGGTCCAGCAGGGCCTGGCGAATCAGGGAGAATCCGTTGGAGTGGACTCCTGAGGAGGGCAGGCCGATCAGCTGGTCGCCCTCTTTGATGGCCGAACCGTCCACCAGGGACTCCCGTTCGACCACACCCACGGTGAATCCGGCCAGGTCGTATTCATCAGGCTGGTACATGTCAGGCATCTCTGCGGTCTCCCCGCCTACTAGGGCGGCCCCGGCCTGGACACAGCCGTCGGCCACGCCCTTGACCACCTGCTCCAGCAGAGCCGGGTCGTTGTGTCCGCAGGCGATGTAGTCCAGGAAGATCAGCGGTTCGGCCCCCTGGGCGATGATGTCATTGACGCACATGGCCACGCAGTCCTGACCGATGGTGTCATGGCGGCCGGCTTCCCGGGCCACCATCAGCTTGGTACCCACGCCGTCAGTGCCCGAAACCAGAACCGGATGGCGGTAATTGAGCGCAGACAGGTCGAAGTCGCCGCCGAAGCCGCCAATGTCTCCGGCGCCCGGCCTATGGGTTCTGGCCGTGTGGGAACGGATTCTGTCGATCAGTTCATATCCGGCCTCCACCGATACCCCGGCCTGCTCATATGCCTTCGGCATGGATGCCCCTTTCTCTGCGCTGCCTGTTCTGCTCTTCGCTAATGCTCATTGGTCTGTTTTCTGCCCCGACCCTGCAGGCATGTCAAGCCCGTAGGATCCCTTGGAGGCCTCCAGACGGGCCCGGTCCTCTGGGGTCAACGAGGCCAGGAAACCCTGCTCATAGTCGTCAAGTCGCGTGGGATAATCACCGTTGAAGTAGGCTACGCAAAGGCCCTGGTAGGGTGCGTCACGTCCCAGACCGATGGAATCCACCAGACCGTCCAGATTCAGATAGGCCAGGGAGTCGGCCCCGATGGCTTCCCTGATCTGCTCCACGGACTTCTTGGCGGCGATTAGTTCGGAGGTCCGTTGGATGTCGATGCCGTAGTAGCAGGGATACCGCAGGGGCGGGGAGGCGATGCGCATGTGCACCTCGCTCGCCCCGGCCTCCCGGAGCAGACGGACGATTCTGCGCGAGGTGGTGCCCCGAACTATGGAATCGTCGATGACCACCACCCGCTTGCCGGATACGACGCCGCGCACAGCGGCCAGTTTCATCCTGACACCCTGTTCGCGCATGGCCTGGCTGGGCTGGATGAAGGTGCGTGCCACATACTGGTTTTTGATCAGCCCCATCTCGTTGGGCAGTCCGGCCGCCTCGGCATAACCTGAGGCTGCGGACAGGGAGGAGTTGGGCACCCCGATGACCATATCGGCGTCCACCGGAGCCTCGCGGGCCAGCCTCGCACCCATCCGCTTGCGGGCCGAGTGGACGTTGACTCCATAAATATTGGAGTCGGGCCTGGCGAAGTAGATGAATTCCATGGAGCAGATGGACAGGCAGGTCTGATCGGTATAGCGCTCGATGCTGTAACCCGAGTCGTCCACCCGGACGATTTCGCCGGGGCCGATGTCACGCACCAGCGTGGCGCCGACCAAATCCAGTGCGCAGGTTTCCGAAGCCAGGACGTAGGCTCCTCCTGGCAGCTGGCCCAACGAGAGAGGACGGAACCCGTTGGGATCCATGGCTCCGATCATGGCATCCTCGGTCATGAGCAGGTAGGCGAAGCCGCCATGGACCTGGCGCAGGGCCTGTTTGAGCGCTGCCATGAAGTCCTTTTCAGGACTGCGCCGGATTAGGTGCATGAGCACCTCGGTGTCGGAGTTGGAGTGGAAGATGGCCCCTTGGTCCTCCAACTCCGCCTTGAGGCTGTCGCAGTTGGTCAGGTTGCCGTTGTGCGCCAAGGCTATGTCCCCGTCATGAAAGCGGAAGACGAAGGGCTGGATGTTCTCGATGGACCCTGAGCCGGTCGTGGCGTAGCGGACATGGCCGATGGCCCGGTCTCCGGTCAGCGGCGTCAGGCTGGACTCGTCCGGGAAGACCTGAGTCAGCAGACCCAGGCCCCGCCGTCCGATCAGATGCCCCTGGTCGTTGGAAACGATGCCGGCACCCTCCTGGCCGCGGTGCTGCAGGGCATGCAGGCCGAAGTAGGTCAGCCGGGCGGCATCGGGGTGGCCCCAGACCCCGAAGATCCCGCACTCCTCGTGGATGCCTTCAAGCTCCAACGACATGGTCTATGTCCTTTCCCCTATGCGGCAAAGTAGTCCACTCCAGACTGGAAGAGCGGCTGCGGACGTTTTCCGGGCACGTTGAGATACAGGTCGGGACCGCTGCGTTCCGTGTGGCCCATCTTGCCCAGCACCCGGCCGTCCGGGCTGGTGATGGCTTCGACGGCCATGTCGGATCCATTGGGGTTGACCAGCGGATCCATGGAGGGGTGGCCCTGTGCGTCTACATACTGGGCGGCCACCTGTCCTCGGTCAATCAGGGTACGCAGGAGGCCAGGCTCGGCCACGAACCGCCCTTCGCCGTGGCTGATGGGCATGGTGTGGATGTCGCCCACCCGGCAGGCGCTCAGCCAAGGGGAGCGTGTGGAGCTGATCCGAGTATGGACCAGACGGCTCTGATGGCGGCCGATGGTGTTGGCGGTCAGGGTGGGATCCTCGGGCGACCCAGTGACGATTTTGCCATAAGGGACCAGACCCAGCTTGATCAGCGCCTGGAAGCCGTTGCAGACGCCCAGAACCAGCCCGTCCCGGTCCTGCAGAAGCTCTTGGAGGGCATCGGCGACCTGGTTCGAACGCAGGAAGGATGCCACCAGTTTGGCCGAACCGTCGGGCTCATCGCCACCGGAGAAGCCTCCGGGCAGCATCAGTATCTGGCTGCTGCGGATGGCCCGGGCCAGGCGGCGGGAACTTTCGGTTACATCCTCGGCGTTCAGGTTGCGGATGACCACAGTCTCCACCTGGGCCCCAGCGTCCCGGAAGGCCTGTGCAGAGTCGTACTCGCAGTTGGTGCCGGGGAAGACGGGCATAACCACCTTGGGTCGGGCGGTCTTGGCAGTCCCTTTGGTTCTACGCGTTACTGGCCTGCTATGCTCACGGTCGGTGCGGCCGATGGTCGGCACCGGGTCGCCTTGGCCTCGGTATGGGAAGATGGATTCCAGACCCCTGGCACGGATTTCCTCAAGCTCAGCCAGGTCCAGATCCTCACTGCCACAGCGCAGGTGGTAATCCTCCCGTGTGCGCCCCAGCAGCTGCAAATGCAGACCGGAATCCTGAATGAACAGGGGCTCTGGGCCTGAGGTCTCCAAGATGAAGCTCCCATAGGCAGGACGGAAGAGCGCAGATATGGCAGTGTTTGATGCCAGATTCAGCCCGATTCTGTTGCCCAGGCACATCTCCATCAATGACTGGGCGATGCATCCGTAGCCCGGAGTGGCTGCAGCATCCACCAGGCCCTGGCTGATCAGCGCCTCCACTTGGTCCATGACGGCCCTCAGGCTCTCCGGATCGGGCAGCAATCCGTCCTCCTGATATTCGGGCGTCAAAAGGTAGACCTGCCGGTTCGGGGCCTTGAACTCGGGAGAGACCGCATCCTTGGCTCGCCCCAGGGCCACGGCAAAGCTGATCAGGGTGGGAGGCACGTCCAGGTCCTCGAAGCTGCCGGACATGGAGTCCTTGCCGCCTATGGCACCCACGGAAAGATCCAGCTGGGCCTGGAGGGCTCCCAGGACGCCGGCCACCGGCAGACCCCAGCGCCGGGGGTCATTGCCGGGCTTAGGGTAGTACTCCTGCAGGCTCAGGTGAGCCCGGGAACGGCTGAAGCCGCTGGCCACCAGCTTGGCCAGGCTCTCGACCACGGCGAGGTAGGCCCCGGTGTAGGGATCCTTGCTGCTGATCCAGGGGTTGAATCCCCAGGCCATGGCCGAGGCGGTGGTGGTGTGTCCATCCACCGGCAGCTTGGCCACCATGGCCTGGGCCGGAGTCAGCTGTCGGGCTCCGCCGAAGGGCATGAGGACAGTGCCTGCGCCGATGGTGGAGTCGAACTGCTCGGCCAGACCCTGCTGGGAGCAGACGTTGATGTCTGCAAGCAGGGCCTTCATGCGCGCGTCCAGGCTGCCCTGGACCTCAAATGGGGCATGGTAGGGAGCTGGAACCGCCACCTGGGCATCGGCCTCGTGAGGGGCGCCGTTGGAAGCCAGGAAGGATCGGGGGATGTCCACGATGGTCTCTGATCGCCAAGTCATCCGCAGTCGGGGTTCTTCGGTGACCTCGGCGATGACGGTTGCCTCGAGGTCCTCCTGCTGGGCGTAGTCGATGAAGGCGGGCGCGTCTTCGGCGGCCAGGGCCACGGCCATGCGCTCCTGGCTCTCGGAGATGGCGATTTCGGTTCCATCCAACCCCTTGTACTTGAGCGGCACCCGGTCCAGGTCCACGTTCAGTCCGTCGGCAAGCTCGCCTACGGCCACGGCGACGCCGCCGGCTCCGAAGTCGTTGCAGCGTTCAATCAGCCTGGCTGCCTCCGGGCGGCGGAAGAGGCGCTGAAGCTTGCGCTCCTCAGGGGCATCGCCCTTCTGCACCTCGGCCCCGCAACGTTCCAGGCTCTCTTCGTTCTGGGACTTGGATGCTCCGGTGGCACCGCCGATTCCATCGCGGCCGGTTCTTCCGCCCACCAGGATGATCAGATCGCCGGGTGCAGGCCGACGGCGGATCACATGGTCGGCCGGGGTGGCTGCCACCACTGCGCCTACCTCCATCCGCTTGGCTGCATAGCCGGGGTGGTAGATCTCCCGAACCTGTCCGGTGGCCAGCCCGATCTGATTGCCATAAGAGGAGTAGCCATCGGCCGCCTGACGGACTATCCGGCTCTGGGGTAGCTTGCCCGGCAGGGTCTGATCCAGGGGCTGGCGGGGATCCGCTGCCCCGCTGACCCTCATGGCCTGGTAGACGTAACCTCTTCCGGAAAGAGGATCGCGGATGGCTCCGCCGATGCAGGTGGCGGCACCGCCGAAAGGCTCGATCTCGGTGGGGTGATTATGCGTTTCGTTTTTGAAGAGAAAGAGCCAGTCCTGATCCTGGCCGTCCACGTCGACCTTGGTCCGGATAGTGCAGGCGTTGACCTCTTCGGACTGGTCCACGTCATTCAGGATGCCTCGCTTCTGCAAGTACTTGGCTCCGATGGTGGCCATGTCCATCAGGCATTCCGGTCGGTCCTGGCGGCCCAGCTCTTCACGGATTGCCCGGTAACGTTCCAGCGTGGCGCGGGCTCGGGGATTGTCTGCCTTAATTCGCTCCAGCTTGGTATTGAAGGTGGTGTGCCGGCAGTGGTCGGACCAGTAGGTGTCGATCACTTTGAGCTCGGTCAGTGTGGGGTCTCGCTTTTCCTGACGGTAGTGGTCCTGGCAGAAGCGGACATCCGGCAGATCCATGGCCAGATCCAGCTTGTCGATCAGCGCTTCGAGTTCAGGATCGGCCAAATCGCGAAATCCGTCCAACACGGGCACTGAATCAGGATCCTCGTCAGGCATGGCCAGGGTCTTGGGCTGCTCCAGCCCTACCACCCGTGAGTCGACTGGATTGACCAGGTAATTGCGGACGGCTTTGATCTGCTCGGCATCCAAATCGCCTTCTAGCAGGTAGACGGTGGCCGTGGCAACCAGGGGGCGGGCGCCCTGGCCGACCAGCTGAACACATTGGGCTGCGGAATCGGCTCGCTGGTCGAACTGACCAGGCAGGGGGGCCACGGCGAAAAGCATGGGGGAGTCCAGTGGCGGCAGGTCCTCGTCACCTTTCATGCGCAGGGCCTGCTCCAGTCGGGTGGCCACCAGGTCGGTCTGGGGCTGGGCGAAGACCGTGGGCAGACAACGTTTGAAGAGGTCTTCGTCGATTCCCTCCAGATCGTAACGGTTGATTATGCGCAGGCCGGTCAGCCCTTGCACGCCCGGCAGGGTGCGAAGCTGTTCGGCAAGCCTGTCGGCGGCCTGGTCAAAGCCCCGCTTTTTCTCGGTATAGACACGGAAGAGCACAATGGATCCTTTCGCGATGGACTGTTTGGGGACCAATGAAAAACCCGGAGGCGATATGCTCGCTTCCGGGTCGACCGATTCAGCTGTTCGATTGGCTTTCGCGCTCCTCCAATTCGGTAAGCCCATCCAGAATGGTTTGATAAGCCGGAATGATGCTGCCCAGGTCCCTGCGGAAGAGGTCCTTGTCCAAGTGGGTGACCTGGCCGTCATCATTGTTGCCGATAGCCCAGAGCCGGCAGGTGTCAGGGGTGATCTCGTCGCCGAGAAGGATGATGCCCGAACTGGTCTTGCCCATTTCGATCTTGAAGTCCACCAGCTCCACGTTGATGGCGCGGAAGATGCCGGTCAGCGCCCCGTTGATCTCCCGGGTCTTAGCGGCGATGATGTCCAGATCCTGCTCAGTGGCCAGTCCTAGGGCCAGAATGTCGTCCCGGTTGATAAACGGATCATCCAGAGGATCGGACTTGTAGAAGAATTCCAGCACCGGCTGCTTCAAGGCGGTGCCTTCCGCAACCCCGTACCGTTGGGCGAAGGAGCCAGCGGACCGGTTGCGCATGACAATCTCCAGGGGGAACATGTCCAGCCGACGGTTGAGCTGTTCGGTGTCCGAGATGCTGCGTACGAAGTGGCTGGGGATGCCCCGGCGGGCCAGCAGGGAGAATATCACCGTGGTGATCCTGTTGTTCAGTCTGGCCTTGCCTTCGATATTGGCCTTCTTGGCCCCGTTCCCCGCGGTGGCCTGGTCAGTGTACTCAACCCAGAGTATGTCTGGATCATCCGTCTCGTACAGTTTCTTGGCTTTGCCTTGATAGCGCATTCCCAACTTTTCCACTGTTCGCCTTCCTCGAGTTTGTTGCGAATTGGAAACTTCTGCACTGCTTGGGACACGACCACCATAGCAAGCCCGGGTTACATCCCCGCGCCCACCCGGGGTTTCAGATCTTTGACCACGGCTTCGGCATGTTCGGTGGCGGTCTGCAGGTCAGGACCCAGGGCCAGGACTACGCCCATGCGACGCTGACCATGTACTTCCGGCTTGGAGAAGATGCGCAGATCAGTGCCTGGGTGATCCAGGGCCTGCGGCAAACCTTGGAAGCTGACCGGTCCCTGGCCCTTGACCAGGATGGGACGGCTGACCGCGCATGTGCCTTCCGGCAGGCTCAGGGCCAGATCCTCCTGATGGACGGGAACGCCCAGGATGGCCCGGGCGTGAAGGTCGAACTCGGTCAGCCGCTGGGAGATCATGGTCACCATGCCGGTGTCGTGGGGGCGCGGCGCTACCTCGTTGAAGAGCAGCGAACCGTCGCGCAGAACAAAGATTTCCACTCCGTAAATACCCCATCCGGTCTCGCCACTCTGGCGGGCCAGGGAGGTCATGGCCTCAACCAGCCGGGTGGCCATGTTCCGGGCCTGCTGCAAGATCTCGGGATTGAGCTCCGCCGGTTGCCAGGAGAGCCGGTAGTCCCCGTCCTCCTGCCGTTGGCCTATGGGCGTGCAGGTGGCAACGCCGGCAGAGGAAGCCACGGTCAAAACGGTCAGCTCATGGGCCAGGGGGGCCAGAGCCTCCACGATGACCTCGGCTTTGCCCTGATGTTTGGTGGCTGCCCGGCCCTGGGTCAATGCCGAATTCCAGGCTTGCGGCAAGCCCTCCTGACTCCGTACCAGGGTCTGTCCGTGGCCGGAGGAGCTCATCAGGGGTTTGACCATGCATGGGTAGCCCACCTGGTCCGCCGCGCTGGCCAGTTCTTCGGGGGAGTCGGCGAATCGGTAGGGGGTAGTAGGCAGGCCCACCTGCTCGTGGGCGAAGACGCGCAGAGCCCGGCGGTCCATGCACATGGCCGCCAGGGGGGCGGCAGGCACCACCTGGATGCCCCGGGCCGCGGCACCGACCAGGCGGTCTGTGGCAATGGCCTCCACTTCAGGCACGATCAAATCGGGCTGGACCTTGTCGATCAGGTCCTCCAGGGCCTGCGGATCGCTCATCTTCACTTGATAGCCGGCATGAGCCACCTGGGTGGCCGGTGCGCCGGGATATGAGTCCGCCGCACCCACCCAAGCCCCCAGCCGCATAAGGCTGATGGCAATTTCGCGGCCGAGTTCGCCGGCCCCTAAGAGAAGGACTCGTGTGGGTCTTGGACCCAGAGGAGAGCCGAACGGTCGCTCCCCAGGATTGATAGTGTTGATAATCCGCTGCTGACCGGATGCGCTCATACCCATATTCTGCCACCGACCCGTCGACCAAGGAGGGGGGTCATCGATATATGCCTATAAACGACATCTATAGAGGCCTGCTTGTCCACAGGCCGCCGGGACGATTACCATGTCATCCAGTCGACCAGGGAAGGCGGGAACGTGAGCGAGCGGACACCGGCGGTGCGGATGGAGCACCTGACCAAGACCTATCACAGCGACGACGACGAAGACAAGACGGCCCTGGCCGATATCGATCTGACCGTCGAGACTGGGGACATTTTTGGCATCATCGGACTGAGCGGGGCGGGCAAGTCCACCCTGGTCCGTTGCATCAACGGGCTGGAGGATTATGACTCGGGCAGTGTCAAGGTCCGTGGCCGCGAGGTCAAGGATCTGTCTCTGGCCGAGCTCAGGGACTTGAGGCGTCGTACGGGCATGATCTTCCAGCACTTCAACCTGATGCCCTCCAGGACGGTGGCTGACAATGTTGGCCTCCCTCTGCGGGGGAGTGGCCGTGACCGTGCGTCTCGACGGGCCCGCGTGTCTGAGCTTCTGGAATTGGTGGGACTGACCGAGCTGGCTGACCATTATCCCGCCGAGCTCTCCGGCGGCCAGCAGCAGCGGGTGGCCATCGCCCGAGCCCTGGCCAATGAGCCGGATATCCTGCTCAGCGACGAGGCCACCAGCGCACTGGACCCGACCACCACACGCTCCATTCTTCAACTGCTGCGTGATCTGCATGACCAGCTGGGCATCACTGTGGTCATGATCACCCACGAGATGTCGGTCATCAGGCAGATCTGCAACCGGGTGGCGGTCATCGATCAGGGCGTCATCGTGGAGCAGGGCAGGGTCTTCGACGTCTTTGCAGACCCCAAGGCCCAGCTGACCAAGTCCTTCGTTGCCACCACCTCCAACCTGGACAAGGTCAAGGATCTGATGGCCGCCGATTCGCCTCTGGTGGCCCTTGAACCCGGGCAGATCCTCATGCGCATGTCCTATGTCTCCAAGGAGGTCTCCGAGGCCCTGGTCTCCACCATCAGCCGTCGCTATAACCTGGACGTCAACATCATCTTCGGCGACATCGATGTGGTCGAGGGAGCGCCCCTGGGCGGACTGGTGGTCAGGATGGGCGGCGACCCTGAAAACATCCGCCAGGCCATGGAATACCTGCGCTCTCGCAACATCGGAATCGAGGTTCTCAAGTCATGACGTCCCTGCTTACCACCTGGTTCCCCAATGTCATGAGCCGGCTGCCGGAGTTCTTCAGCAGCATGGTTCAGACCCTGGTCATGGTCGGCGTCTCCGGGGTGATTTCCTTCCTGTTTGCTCTGGTCATCGGGGTGGGGCTGATCATCAGCCGACGTGACGGCATCCGCCACAACGGCCTGGTCTTCACCATCCTGGACAAACTGATCGACCTCTTCCGCTCCATCCCCTTCATCATTCTGGCGGCGGCCCTGGTGCCGGTGACCAGGATGCTCATGGGTACGGCCATCGGGCCCAAGGGGGCGATTTTCCCGCTGGTTGTAGGCATCACTCCCTTCTTCTCCCGGCAGATCGAGTCGGCCCTTGCTGGTCTGGACCCCGGGTATGTTGAGGCGGCGGAATCCATGGGCATGACCACCTGGCAGATTATCTGGCACGTCTACCTGCGTGAGGGCATCCCCTCAATCATCCGGGTGACCACCATCACCATCGTCAGCCTGGTGGGCGAGACCGCCACCGTGGGCATCGTGGGCGGCGGCGGTCTAGGTGACTTTGCCATCCGTCTGGGCTACCAGCGGTCCATGAACGACGTGACCATCGCCACCATCATTGTGTTGGTTATCTTCATCGCCCTGATCGAACTGTTCGGCCGGCTTCTGGCCGAGGTCGTCGAACACTGAGCAACCGGGGAAAGGTCAGATTATCGTGGTCGGTCGTAGTCGCGTCGGCAAAAAGAACAGAGCCAAGATCCAGCTGGCGGCGCTCAGCCTGGTCATCGTCCTCCTGCTGGCGCTGGTGGTCGGTACCGATGTCCGTCTGAACCAGGTAGGTGCCAATGTCAAGGTCGTCAAGGTCGGCGTAATCGGCAGTTCGGACGATCAGATCTGGAAGGCTGTCCAGGCGGAGCTGGATCGGCGTGGCGAACACATCAGAATCGAACTCAAGCCTTTCCAGGACGCCATCTATGTCAACCAGGCCACAGCCAACCGCGAGGTGGACTTCAACGCCGCCCAGCATTACGCCTACCTGGAGGACGATGTGAAAACCAACCACTACCAGCTGGCCGTGCTTGGTAATACTTACATCTCGCCCATGAACCTCTACTCGCAGCGCTATGCCAAGCCCTCGCAGTTCCAGGACGGCGACCGGGTGGCCATCCCCAACAACGCCACCAACATGGGTCGGGCCTTGAAGGTCCTGGCCGATGCCAAGCTGATCGGTCTGCGCGACCCCAAGGCCACCAACCCTCTGCCCGAAGATGTGGTGGACAATCCCAAGCATCTGCGCATCGAGCAGGTGGATCCGGCCGGTATCCTCAACCTGCTGCCTGACTATGCGGGCGGGGTCACCAATGCCAACTTCGTGGTCGACGCAGGTCGCAGCGTGCACGATGCCATCCACGAGGTTCCCTACGATCTGCAGAACCCGGCCAACAAGCCCTATATCAACATCATCGTCACCACCAAGGATCAGCGGGACAACCCCACCTACGCCGCAGTGGTGCGCGCCTACCATTCCAAGCCCGTGGCCGACACCATCGTCCGTGTCTACAAGGGCGCCTGCCTGCCGGCCTTTAAGGTTTCCTGATGCGATAGGTTCCAGCAATGAAGGAGGACGGATATGAGCACCAGAAGAACCAAGGCCAAGCGAGAGCTGGCGGCTGTCTCGGTCGTCATCCTGGTGGTCGCCGTCCTGATGGGCGTGGCCTATGTCAAGGTCAACCAGCCCGAACGTGGCCAGCGGGAGATCAGCATCGGCCTGGTGGGTGATGCCGATGAGGAAATCTGGAAGGCCGTTCAGCACGAACTGGACCAGCGCCGGGCAGGCATAAAAATCAAGCTTCGGTCCTTCCAATACGGGCGTTACGCCAATCAGGCGCTGGCCAATAGGGAGATCGACCTGAACGCCTTCCAGCACTACGCCTTTCTGGAGCAGGAGTCCAAGCAGCACGGGTATCGGTTTGCCGCCATCGGCGACACCTACATTTCACCGCTTAACCTTTACTCAAAGAAGTACCGGAGCGTCGACCAGATAGGGCATGGCGAGCGGCTGGCCATTCCCAGCGATCCCATCGACCTGGGCCGCTCCCTGAAAGTGCTTGCCAGCGCCGGGCTGATCGGGCTGCGAGACCCCAAGGCCACCACGCCGGTTCCTGAAGACATCGTCGACAACCCGCGTGGGCTGGTCCTGGACCAGGTCGACCCACCGGGAATCGTCAAGGTCCTGCCCGACTATGCGGCCGGCATCACCAACACCAATTTCATCCTGGATGCCGGCATGAAGATCCAGGATGCCATTTACCAGGTGCCCGGCGATCTCAAATCGCCAGCCAATCACCCCTATGTCAACATCATCGTGGCCAGGCAGGCCGACAAAAACGACCCTGCATACAAGGCTCTGGTCTCCGCCTACCACAGCCGATATGTGGCTGACGCCATCAACCGCTACTACCGTGGGGCAGCCGTCCCGGCCTTCTCCTACTAATAGTGACTGCGATTAGTGGGTGCAATCGGGTCGTCGCCCTGTCTTGGTCCGGCCCAAGGCTGCTAATGATGAACAGCGGAGGGAACGCTGATGAAGGATCATGATCGCCTGACGCTGGCCCTGGTCCTGGACTCTTTTGGCAACAGGGGCAACGGGACATCCAATTCCGCCATCCAATACGCCCAAGGTCTGGAGGCGCTGGGGCACCGGGTCCGTCTGGTGGGGGTGGGGTCGGCCGACTATCCGGCACGGGTGCATCGCATTCCTTTGGTCTCCGCAGTGGCGGCCAGGCAGCAGATGAGCTTCGCTCGTGCTGATCCGGATCTCTTCCGAAGAGCCTTTGCCGGTGTTGATCTGGTTCATATTTACGAACCTTTCGCCTTCGGTCGCGCCGCCCTGTCCCAAGCTAGATCCATGGGCATACCGGTGACCGCCGGCTTTCACATTCAGCCTGAGAACATCACCTATTCCTCTGGCCCATTGCGCTACCTGCCCGGGGTGGATGCGGCCATTTACAGGCTGTTTCGGTTCTGGCTCTACGACCATGTCAGGCACATCCACGTTCCCACCCAGCTGACGGCCGACCTGCTGCGCTCGCATGGGTACAAGGCCTGCCTGCACGTCATATCCAACGGGTACCAGCCCAGGTTCAACCCTGGTGACCGATATGAGCGGGACCGATACGAACGGCAGCGATCCGGTCGGCTGATCCAGGTTGTGGCCTCTGGCAGGCTAGCCCGGGAAAAGGACCATCTGACTTTGATCCGTGCCTTGGCTCTGTGCAGGAACAGACGCAGGATCCGTCTGACTATAGCTGGTACAGGACCCATGGAGCACCGACTGAAGGCAGAAGCCGCCCGGCAGCTGGACGGCATGCAGGTCTTTATTGGATTCCATCAGAACGCGACCATGCCCGATCTGCTCAGGCAGGCCGACCTGCTGGTTCACCCATCAATAGCGGATCTGGAATCGGTCAGCGTCCTGGAGGGGATGGCCTGCGGCGCAGTCCCGGTTATCGCCCGATCCAGCCTGAGCGCCGCCGGTCATTTCGCCTTGACGCAGCATTCGCTCTTCCCGGTCGGTAAGGCTCAGGCGCTAGCTTCGCAAATCGACTGGTGGGTAGACCATCCTGATGCCCTTGCAGTCTGGTCCAGTCGCTATGCCGAACATACCAAGGAACATTACTCACTGGATGCCTCCGTCAAGGCCTTTGCCCATATGGCCGTGCAGGCCGTCAGCGATCAGGAGCCGGGCCGGGTATAGGCCTGACCTGGCTTAGATCTCCTGCTTGGATATGATCAGAGCCGATCCGAAGATGGCCACCAGGACCACGCCTGCGGATACTCCGGCATAGATCCAGGCCTGATCAGCCTTCAGAGTGTTAAGGATGATCTGTTCGCCGAACCCGACGAAGTCGAAGTATTTCAGCCAGTTCAATTTAAAGGCATACTCCACAAGGCCGATCAGCATGGGCCATATCACGATCACCACCGCTGGGATGACCAGGGATTTGGTAAGGATCAAGAGAATAATGCCTAGGCTGATGATGACGGAGATGCAGAAGCTGACCGATAGGGTCATGATGGCCACATCCTTGCATAGGATGCCCCAGCCTACACCCGGTTTCCTTCCTAGGGCCAGTCCGGTGATCAGGATGGTGATGAAGTAGCACAGGGTTAGGAGGATGATGTCAGTCAGGATGGTCACATACTTGCCGAGGATGAACTGTATGCGCGAGATGCCCGATGTCAGCGTGTTCTTCAGAGTGTGCTGGCTGTATTCCGCACCAATGACGATGACGAAGACCGCGATGTAAAAGTAGATTAGAGACGAGGCGGAGGCGACACCTGCTTGCAGGCCTGTCCTAATGGTCCAGCTTTGCCCTCCGATTTCCGACAGTTTATGAGCGTATTCTTCGCCTCCGGTGGTGATTCCCATAGTGCTCTTGCCCCATGTGGTCACTATGCCGAGTGCCATAGTGGCAATGAGCAGAATCAGCATGCCGATGGATCTCCGCTGTCTGTAAAAGTCGGCCCTGATCTGGTTAATCATTGTTGTTTCCTCGACTCTTGAGAATCCTTGTTGAGCAGATCTGTGAAATATTCCTCCAACGATCCCTTCTGCTGGCTGATTTGATTGACCAGGATGCCTTCCTGAACCAGAAGTCTGTTGATGGGGCCCGGCTCCAGGTTCTCCTGCCTGATCAGAATCTGATGGTCGTCAAGGACTTGGAAGGGGCCGATTCCCCGGCGATCTAGGATCATGGCGGCCCTGGAGCTCTGGTCCACGTCTATCAACAGTCCATTTTGATTGATCCGGTCCAGTTCATCCTTGTTTACTTCCTTGATCAGGCGACCGTGGCTGATGAACCCGAACCGGGAGGAGACCAGGTAGAGTTCGCTCAGAATGTGACTGGAGATGAGGATGGTCGTCCGGCGCTCCTTGTTGAGCCTGTCCAGGAGTGTTCTGAATTCCATGATTCCTCCCGGGTCCAGGCCGTTGATGGGTTCGTCCAGAATCAGGAAATCGGGTCGGGTGAGGATGGCCATGGCCAACCCCAGGCGCTGACGCTGGCCCAGAGAGAGGTGACCGGCACGAGTCTTGGCCTTTTCGCTCAGGCCGACGAAGTCGATGGTCTGAGCGATGGCCTTGTCGTCGGTCAGCCCGTGCTGGATGGCTGTCAGTTCCATGTTCTGGCTGACGGTGAGTTTTTTAAAGGCGGCCGGAGCCTCAATGATCGAGCCTATTCTGCTTAGTATCCGGCTGTCCTTGCCAATTGTGTGCCCCATCAGCCTTATGGTTCCCTCCTGGATGGGGGAGAGCCCGGTGATCAGACGCATAAGAGTGGTTTTGCCGGCGCCGTTCTCACCAATCAGCCCGTAGACCTCGCCCTTGTTTATGGAAAGGCTGACATCGTCCAGTGCCTGAAAGCGTCCGAACCGTTTGCTGGCATGGCTAATATCTAGAATGGTATCGTCCATGGGGTTCCTTTCTCTATGTCGCTATCAGAGAATCTAAAGTGCCTTTCTTAATTGCATGGCTAAGAAATCATTAAGAATTGCATAAATCCGCTTGGGCGAGACCGGCCTCGTTAGGTGGCTTCAGTAACATGAGAGTGCCTGCGAAAGGAAGACAGTATGCCGACGATTCTGGTCGTGGAGGATCAGGAGGACATCCAGTCCCTGCTCAAGGATGTGCTGGGCGAGACCTACAGGATTATCCAGGCGACGACGGGCGCCCAGGCCTTGGCCCGCTTTCAGCAGGAGGAACTCGACCTGATCCTTCTGGATCTGATGCTCCCTGTAGTTACCGGGGACAGCGTCCTCAAGGCCATTCGGCATATGTCGTCGGTGCCGGTCATCATCCTCACGGCCATTCAGGATAAGACCAGAACCGTCAGCCTCCTGGAGCAGGGCGCCAATGATTATGTGACCAAGCCTTTCGACATTGACGAGCTCCGCGCTCGTGTCCAGGTCCAGCTGCGCCAATCCGGGGCACTGAAAGCCGATGCGGATGCAGCAGGTGAATCCGACGCCAAGATTTGTTTTCAGGGGATCGAGCTGGACCGGATGGAGCACACGGTCAGCGTTGATGGGCACAGGGTCGAACTGGCACGCAAGGAATTCGCCATCCTTGAGCTTCTGATGGACCATCCACATCGGGTCTTCGAGAAGGAGGACCTCTACAGGCAGGTTTGGAACCAGCCATACATCAATGCCGAGAATACTCTCAATGTGCACCTGAGCACCTTGCGGACCAGTCTGAACAGATACGCCGGCAGTCAGCGCTACATCGTGTCGGTCTGGGGCATCGGCGTTCGCCTGGTCTGAATTCGGATGGAAGAAAGAACGATGAATAAGGGTCGTCGGAGGTGAATCCGTGAAGGTGGCCGCACTTGTTTTGGGTCTTGTCGCCCTCGCCCTGGCGATTGGCCTGATAATGCTGATTGTCGACCTCAAACGGATCAGTGACGATCTGGACTTCATCAACCATGCCGACACTAACGCCTTGGTAACCACTGGGTCCAATATCGGGCTCATCCGCACTCTGGCGGATAGGATCAATGCCGTTCTGAACAAGACCAGGCGGCTGCAGATCACCCAGGCTGAGCAGAACAAGCAAGTCCGGCAGATGCTGACCAACCTAACCCATGACATCAAGACCCCGCTGACCGTGGCCAGGGGATACGCCCAGCTGCTCAAGGAGGGATCGGCTGATCAGGAGCAATTGGGTAAGATCCTCAACAACCTGCAATCGGTGGATCACTATCTGCATTACCTGATGGATTTCAATCTGATACAGGAGAAGAGCGTGAGCCTGGATCTGACCAGGGTGAACCTATCGGCATTGGTTCAGCAGGAGCTCTTCAATGCCTTCGATTCTTTGACCGCGCGGTCCGTCACGGTAGAGCCCAGAATTCAAACTGGTGTGGAAATTACGACGGATCAGATCATGATGAGTCGAATAATTCAGAACCTGATTGGCAACTGGCTCAAGTATGCGGAGGAATCAGCCTGGGTGGACCTGCACAAGAGTGAAGATGGACGAACTCATTTGGACTTCGGCAACAAAACTACGGGCGAAGCAGTCGATGTGGACAGGCTCATGGAACGGTTCCAGACCGATGACCAATCACGGACCAAGATCAGAAGCACAGGCCTGGGTCTCAGTATTGTTGACTCCTTGGTGGATTCACTGGGCGGCTCCATGCGGCTGGAATCCACCAACGGTATTTTCTTGGTCCACTTGCTGCTGAGTGATGCTCCGCAATCGAAGGAGCTGTAAATAACCAAGGTTCGAGGCAGCTTGGTGAGACGCTGTGGCTTGTCACGGCCTTCATGGCAAAACCATGACAGGCCACAGCGCATGTAGGCGGAGGATGGGGTCAGCACATGAATCCGACAGTACTTAAATCTGATTGTGCTTAAATCCGACTGACAGATGAGTCGCTTCTGCGTCTACAATCAGGCGAAATCAGGCCTTGGTGTGGGGCACTATAACAGCCCTGGCCGAGAGCTTGTTGTCGACCAGCTTGTGGTAGGCATCTAGGGCATTGTCCAGCGAGTAGGTTTCGATCTCGGTCTCGATCTGGCCGTTGCGATACATGTTGGCCACATCGTAGAGCTCAGGGATGGAACCCCAGTAAACGCCAAGCAGCTCCTGCTCCCAGGGCTTGGAGTACCAGTCGTATTCCGCCTTGCCGCCGGCGATGCCGACCACGGTCACACGGGATCCCGGGCCGCCCGAAGCCTGTGCGGCAGCAATGGTCGGGGCCACACCCACGAAATCGAAGGCGGCATCCACACCCTCCCCGTGGGTGATCTTCCTGATGTTCTCCACCTGGTGCTCGTCGCTGACCACGGGGATGGCACCCTTGGCCTCAGCCTTGGCCAGGGCCTCAGGCTTGGTGTCCGTGGCAATCACGGTGGCGCCTGTCAGGGCGTGAAGAATCTGAATGGCGATCTGGCCCAGTCCGCCCAGGCCAATGACCAGAGCGTACTTTCCGCCGCCATTCAGGTGGGGCATGGCAGCCCGGATGGCGTGGTATGGGGTCAGGGCAGCGTCAGCCAGGGGTGCTGCGCCGATGGGATCCGCATCGCCCAGGGGCACCAGGTTGCGGGCCGGTACGGTCATGTATTCGGCCATGCCGCCGTCGCGCCCCAGTCCCAGGGCCAGTGATTTATTGGTTGCGGCGCTGGAGCAGTAGTTCTCCTGGCCGGCCACGCAGTGAGGGCAGTGGCCGCATCCGGTGGGCCCATAGACAATGTAGGCATCGCCCTTCTTGAAGCCAGTGACGTCAGGCCCGACCTCTTCGACCCAACCAGTGGTCTCATGTCCCAGAATGAATGGCGGCTTGGTGTGGCTGCCGGTTTCGGGGGTGTAGTCCTGGAAGACGGAGACATCAGAATGGCAGCAACCTGCCCCGGCCACCTTGAGCAGAACCTCGCCGCTCCCGGGTGTCGGCTCCGGCACTTCCTTGAGGGTGGGGAAGGTATTGTATTCTTCGAAAACAACGGCTTTCATAAGCGTCCTTTCATCGTTGAAGTAATTCCGCCCCCGTGCTCAGGGCGGAGGTGTGCAACAGCATCGTTGCAATAAAAATCTTACTGAATGACAGCTTTGCACTCACCCGAACGAGTGTGATATGTCCAACAATGCAGGGTGAAAGTCATATACATACAAATACCCCTCCCCGAAGGTTGATTGGTGGGGGAGGGGTTGCAGGATTACCTTGGTCTTGCCTTCGTTTAGCGTGAGCGGCTTTTACAGCAGATTGATCAGCGCTTGGGTGTCCTCGACTGTCGTCGCCCAGGAGGTGGCCAGCCGGATCACGGTGTGGGTGGCATCGCTGCGTTCCCAGAAGTCGAAGGCGACCTGCTTGGACAGCTCCTCCATGCGCTCATTGTCCAGGCGGACGAAGGTCTGGTTGGTGGGGGAGTCCATGACAATCTGATACCCCTTCTCCCGCAGGGCCTTTTTGATCATCGCTGCCGTCTGGATGGCGTTGCGGCTGATTCGTGAATAGAGGTCATCGGTAAAGAGGGCATCGAACTGCACTCCCAGGAGTCTTCCCTTGGCCAGAAGGGCACCTCTTCTTTTGATCATGGTGCTGAAATGCTCGGGAGCATTTCCTCCGGGGAAGACCACCGCTTCGCCGCAGAGTGCGCCTACCTTGGTTCCGCCGATGTAGAAGACGTCGCAGAGACGGGCTATGTCCGTCAGGTTGACGTCGGTTCCGGGAGCCACCAGTCCGTATCCCAGCCTGGCCCCGTCCAGGTATAGCGGAATCTTGTATTCCCGACAGGTCTGCGAGAGATCTTCCAGCTCCTGACGAGTGTAGAGGGTCCCATACTCGGTGGGATGTGAGATGTAGACCATGCCGGGGAAGACCATCTGCTCATGGTTTCCGTCGGCATAGAAGCCTTCCAGAAAAGCGTCAAGGTCCTCTGCGCGAATCTTGCCCTGTTCGCCGCGAATTGTCAGAACCTTGTGGCCTACGGCTTCGATGGCGCCGGCCTCATGGACATTGACATGGCCAGTATCTGCAGCAACCACTCCTTGATAAGACTTCAGCAGGCAGGAAGTGACGACCTGGTTGGTCTGGGTTCCTCCGGCCATGAAATAGACCTGGGCCTGGGGGCAGCCACAAGCTTGGGCAATTTTCTGAGCAGCAGAGGAGCAGTACCGATCCTTGCCGTACCCGGGAAGGTGCTCCATGTTGGTGTCGATCAGCCGCTGCAGGACTGCGGGATGTGCGCCCTCGGAATAGTCGTTGACGAATGACAGCATAAACACCCTTTCTAAGACCGTTCCCGTGTATGCCTTTATGGTACACATAAATTGGATTCCACATCCCTTTCCGGGTTCTTCATTCATGCTTGTTCGGAGCATTGGTACGACATGAGAAAGGTTCGTACACAAGCTTGCGAAGACAAGGCTAAATGAAGACAAGGCTAAATACAGTGATGATTTCATTCAATATGGGACAAATCAAAGTGTTGATGATGGAATTCTGCTTGTTGTCCACACTTCCCATTCAGTTGAAGAAAAGAGGACGATGATAAAGACCTAAACAGCAATTATAACGTTAATAAATGTGACCTTGATGTTGGTCAGCACTCTCCCGTCTTGTTCGTGCTAAAAATGGTAAATCCAATGAGTTGGGAAACGCGTACCGATGCCAGAGAGTGTTGTGCCTAGGACGAAAGAAAAATAGGCATTGTACATAGTGGCTATCTAGAGCAGCTATGAATAAATGCTGCTACCCCGAAACAGAAGCTACGCGTCCATTCCTCATTCTGTGGCCTAGGCTCCAGCGTGGCCCCTGCTGCGAACTGTCTGCTGTTTTGCATATGCTTCATGAGAACTGGTGGTTTGCATCATACATTCAGAATCCTGCAGTTGTTTACTTCTGTTCTGTCAGGTGGCTTCAACGACGGAGTTCCCTGACTTGGCAGTCTCGGCCTCATGCTCGGCAACCTCGGCCCTGGCAGCGAGATATTTTGATTCTTGTCAATCTTATCTTTTTGGTCGCATTCGTTATTGTTCTTGTGTCCGTTCATGTTCTATTCTTTGTCTCTAATTGCTGGTCTCTACCTGATTTGTTAAAAGGTTTACGTAATCCTATGATGCACTCGCTTTATCAGAATGATTCTAATTTAATTAGTATGAATTTGGGATACTACACAATGCTTCTAAACTGGTAAACCGGAGGAAATGAGGTATGTGGCATGCCGTTGTTGTGGTTGACGTATTTTTAATTCCTCAGAAGGCAATGGGCATAATCTTACATAAACCTGTCTGCTGGTTCCACTACCACCGAGATACAGTATGACTGAGGTAAGTATACTTGTTACACATGGTGGAGATGCAAGAGGACGTACCATACGATGACAGTAATGTCAGCAGCATTGAAGAGTATGCCAAGCGCATTGTAAATAAAACTTTGAGAGAAGCTTTGGATTTGCCCCCGGATGCCAGACCCAAGGGTAGCGGAGGCAAGGGGGCCATGGGCGAAACTGTCGAAGAATACTATTTTCGCATCAGAAACAACAATGTTCAAGGTCCTGATTTCCCAAAAGTCGGTGTCGAGCTCAAAACTACAGGTTTAAGATACGATGCCCACCACAAGCCTTGTGCCAAGGAACGACTCGCTATAACTAATATCAACTGGATGACGATTCTCAACGAGGATTTCAAGAAGAGCCATCTTATGGATAAGATATCGAAGATTCTCCTGCTGGCCTACGACTATGACCCAGGTAGCGACAGCGTCTTGGATATGAGATTCAGACTGGCCACCATGTGGGGTGTGCCGGAAAGAGATAAGCCCCAGATGCTGGCAGACTGGAATACGGTTCTCGCAAAAGTGAGGAATGGGGACGCGGATAAGGTAAGCGGCCGTGACACCGTCTACCTTGAAGCTGCCACTACCGGTTCCGGTCACGGGAAAAAATACCCGCAACCCAAATCGGACCGGTGCGCCAAGCCAAGAAGGTGGGCCCTGAAATCATCATATATGACCACGGTCATCAATCAGCTCTTCCAAAAGGAAAAGTACGCTTCAATCAAGAGGGAAAAGGACGAGGTGAATCTGACCCTCCACCAGTTGGTGAAGGCGAGATTCCGCCCTTACATGGGAAAAACGAAGAAAGAGCTGAAATCTGTCCTGCAGATCTCCGCAAGTGAGCATGCTAAGAACTATTACGCGTTAATAACGAAGAAAATCCTCGGTATAGGTACTGACAAGAGTATAGAGGAATTCGACAAGGCTGGTATTATGGTGCGCACAATCAGGCGAAGCCGCACAGGGCGTGTCAAAGAGTCGCTTTCATTCCCTGCAATGGACTATAAGGAAGTAGCCTGCACTGATTGGGAGGACAGCAAGCTGTACGGATACATGACCACTCCTTATCTGTTTGTCGTCTTCAGTCAACGTGAGGAGCACGGCCCCTTGTTTTTGTCGCAGTTGGTGTGGTGGACGCCAACCGACGAAGACCTGGCCGAGGCCTGTCGAGTGTACAAGATAACGAGACAGCACATTCTTGCCAATGATTATGATCACTTTCCCGGCATCAGGGGATTGGAAGGCAATGGTTCGCATATACACGTGCGCCCTCACGCCACGAAAGGTGAGACCTGTCTTACCCCGCAGGGAACCAGGGAGACGAAGAAATCTTTCTGGATTACGAACAAATATGTTCAGCAGATTATCGACCAGGCATCAGACGACCGGCAATGACCTTGCCAATTCTGTGGGGGATTCCGGTGACAAGAGCATTGCCCATACAGAAGGCCCTGTGCCCGTCGCTCATACCGTCATCTGTCCAGCCCCGTGGGAACATCTGTAGCTGGTCGAGTTCATCTGGTACCAGCCTTCTGAGCCTGCCATCCTGCTCAACAACATGCTTCATACGGCTGGCCCCTTTACCGCCTTCACCAGTCAGAATGGTCCTACTGGGTTTGTCCAATGAATCTGGAAAGGTGACGGGCCCTTCGGCGTAAGTGTATTCAAAACCTGACTTCGCCTCCCGCTGTTCCTTTTTTGCGCCCTTCAAATACGACCATTTCGATAGGGAGTCTTCGTCAATCCAGAATTGCTGTGGAACATCTTGCGGAGGTACAAGGATGTCTCCTAAGACAGTTTTTTGGCCGGTGTACACCGCTTCTACCCGTTCGCTGAATACGACACCGTCTTGCATTACGCCCGCATTCCGGAAGAGCGAAGTCTTCGAATCGATGCCGAATCGGTTGGTTATGTCATAGGGGTCATCGTTGATGCGAAATGTACCAGAATCTTTTTTTTCGGATGGCTCTGCCGGAAAGGCCTCTGCCATGATTCCGTTGCTGTGCAGACGAGTCGAGAGGTCCCATGCACTTCGGGTGAGTTCTGCGAAGATGTAGACCCTCCTCCTTCGTTGGGGCATCCCATAATCTGCAGCATTAATCACTCTCCACTCGACCGAGTAACCCAGTCGGGACAAGCAAGAAAGAATGATGGCAAAATCACGTCCACGCTGTGTAGACGGTGATTTCAATAGTCTATCTACGTTCTCAAGCAACACAAGACGTGGTTTACGTTTCTCCAAAAGTGTATTTATGCTCCACCAGAGGACGCCTTTTTTGCCCTCTATTCCTGAAGATTGAGAGAGCGGCTTAGCCACGCTGTAATCCTGGCATGGGAAGCCGCCGACAAGCATGTCGAACTGTGGGATATTGGCTTCTCCCTTGTCGACTTTCCTTAGTACTTCAGCTATATCTTCATTAACGCAGGATCCAGTTCCAAAACGGTCCTCGTAGCAGCGCCATGCAAATTGCTTGGCTTCGCTGCCGTTGGGCTCCCACTGGTTCGCCCAGACGGTCTGGAAAGGACCGGCGGCTTCCATGTGGAATTCGGGATGCTCAGGATTGTTATAACCATCCAGGCCTAGACGAAATCCGCCCACACCTGCGAACAGTTCGACCACCCTGATGGACATAGACACACCAACTTACTTCCGAGGAAACTCTGACACACCAATGATACGGGGATTTATCGATTTGATCAACCGGAGCGGTTCTCGGGAGCGTCGAACGTCTGTTCGAAAGAGACCAAGTTGAGCCGAAAAAAGAGCATGAAGTTTTTCCAAATAAAGGTAGACGAAATGCTCATGTTTTGCTGCTAGTCAATAGCTATCGTCGACATTTCTGGCTGGCTATACAGGTTATCGATTGTTATGAATAGTTGCACAGGTTGCAATGAGCCAACGGCTTTCTCTTGACGCCTACGAGAAATCTGGTTCCTTATCTTCTTTAAATATATCTGTACAGATACATCTACATACTCTCCACTGCGGGCGGTTCAAACATATCGTTACATTTCAAAGTACCTGTTTTGTACAAGTACGCGAAGTACAGAAGCAATTCCACTCCACTTTGAGGCAGAATTGATAAGCCTAATTAATCTATCTAAATGTTAGATAGTACAGTTTGGTGACATTGAATACCACCATGCGTTAGATATAAAAACGCGGGCTTGACCGCCTTTAGTAATCGAGGGCGAGATTCAATACAGATGAAGAATGGACAGACGACGATTTGTAATACATGATGTTTTTTTATTGGAAAACTATTTGAGAGTTTACCAGACATGTGCCGCACTGTGAGTCCCAGTTAGCATAGATTTATCCCCGGTGAGCTGTGTAATACTTGTGTTTGTAGCGCTTTTGCTGAAATCAAAATCCTCCCAGTTATAAATATTGAGCTGTCATTTCGTAATTTTATGTAACCTTCACTAATTTAGCGATAAAGTAACTATAAGTAATTTGGGATGTAAAAATCAGCATGTGGATTCTTCTTGTTCGATGATAATTGGCTCCGGACCAGCCAAGCCGATCCGGAGCCATGGTTCTCACTACAGCATATGCTCAGGCGATGAGTTCCTTGACCGATGCAATGATCGCCTGAAGGCTGACCTTGGCGTCATTGAAGAGCATCTGCGTATTTGGGTTGAAGTAGAGCTCGTTCTCGATACCGGCGTACCCCTTGCCTCTGCCTCGCTTGAGGACGACAACATGCTGGGCCTTGTCAACGTCCAGGATGGGCATGCCTGAGACTGCAGTACCCGGTCGGCGTGCAGCCGGGTTGGTTACGTCATTGGCGCCGACAACCAAGGCGACGTTGGCTGAGGGGAACTGGGGATTGATGTCATCAAGGTCGATCAATTCCTCATAGGGAACGTTGGCCTCGGCCAGGAGGACGTTCATATGTCCGGGCATACGGCCGGCCACGGGATGGATGGCATAGGATACATCCACGCCACGGCCCTTGAGCAGTTCGCCCAGGTCGGCCAGTTCGCGTTGGGCCTGTGCCTGAGCCAGGCCAAAGCCGGGGACGAAGATGACCTTGTCGGCATAGACCAGCTGGACAGCCACATCATCGGGCGTGGTCTCCTTCATGGTCCCCTGGGTGCCCTGATCCTGGCTGGCGCTGACAGAGGAACCGCCGAACCCGCCGGCCAGCACGCTCAGGAGCGGCCTGTTCATGGCCTGGGCCATCAGGACGGATAGAGTTGCACCTGCTGCACCGACCAAAGCGCCTGCAACGATCAAAGCCACGTTATTGATGGCCAGGCCGTTCATGGCCACAGCTGTACCAGTGCAGGCATTCAAGACGGAGATGACCACGGGCATGTCGGCGCCGCCGATGGGAATGACGAAGACAAGTCCGTAACCTAGGGCGAATATGGCCGTGAGGAGGGCCCATAGAGTCCGATTGTCCGGATTCAGGCAGAGCATGACCAGGCTGATGACCGTCAACAGAGCGAAGAGCACATTCCAGACAGCCTTGGCCGGCAGCTTCAGGTTCTTGATCAGGCCGATGCCCTGGAGTTTGCCGGCAGCCACCAGGGAGCCGGTGAAGGTGATGGAACCGATGACTACGCCCAGGCCGGCGGTGATCAGCACCACCAGAGTCGGGGTGCCCTCGGAAGTCAGTATGTCGTTCAGAGCGACCAGGGCTGCAGCGCCGCCGCCGACCGTGTTGAAGACGGAAACCAGCTGAGGCATGTCCGTCATTTTCACCTTCTTGGCCGAGTAGACCCCTGCAGCGGCTCCAATCAGAATGCCGAGCACGAGCAGAACGATGGCCAGGGAAGATGTGAAACCCGTGGCGAACAGGTGAATGAAGGCCATGGCAACGGCGATGACCATGCCTACCGCAGAAATCCTATTGCCTGTACGGGCGGTTTTGGGGGAGTTCATGTAGTGCAGGCCCATGACGAACATGACTGAGGAAAGGAGATAGACGAACCAGGTAATGATGTCGAGGGTGTTCACTTCTCGGCTCCCTCGTTCTTAGCGGTCTGGGTCGTGACGGTCGATGTCTGTTCGTCCTGACTGGTCTTATCCTTCCCCTTGTCTGGTTTGGAGGACTTGAACATCTCTAGCATCCTGTCGGTCACCACGTAGCCGCCCACCACATTCATGGCGCCAAGGACGGCAGCCAGGAATATAAGTACGTAGGAAAGCGGGGAATGAGCCTCCGCCGCGATGATGACTACCCCGACGATCACAATGCCGTGAATGGAGTTGGCGCCCGACATGAGCGGCGTGTGCAGCGTGGCCGGAACCTTGCCAATTACCTCCACGCCGATCAGCAGGGCCAGAATGAAGAGCGTAATTGCTATGACCAAAGAATTCATTACTCCTGACCTTTCTCTTCGGTCTTTTCAACATCCGTAGCAGCTGCGCTTCCATGCGCGCTGGATTTGGTTGCTCCTGACACAACAAGTGCTTGATCGATCTCGTCGTCCGTTTTGATGCTGAGCGCACCATCACGTAGAAAATGCACCAGCACGTCCGCCACGTTTCTGGACAGAAGATTCGATGCCGTCGTGGCTACACCGCTGGCCAGGTATGGAGCCCCGATCATGATGACTCCCTTGTTGGTGGTCCTGGTTCCCACTTGTGATCCCTCGACATTGCCGCCCAGGTCGCTGGCAGCGCAGTCCACGACCACAGCTCCGGGATGCAGGTTGGCCACACCCTCGGCGCTGAGGAGGCGAGGAGGTTTTCCGCCTGGAACCTTGGCTGTGGTGATGACCACATCGAAGCCTGCGGCTTTGGCATCCACCGCAGCCTGCTGCTGGGCCTGCTCCTGATCGGTCAGCTGGCGCGCATAGCCGCCCTGGCCCTGCCCCTTGGAGAAGTCCAGTCCCAGGTCGAGGAACTTGGCTCCCAAAGATTCCACCTCCTGTCTGGAAGCGGGTCTGACATCATAGGCGGTGACCACGGCTCCTAGGCGTTTTGCGGTTCCGATGGCCTGCAGGCCTGCGATGCCGGCACCCAGGACCAGCACCTTGGCTGGTCGGATGGTTCCTGCGGCAGTGGTCATCATGGGGAAGAAGGATCCATAGGCATCGGCAGCCACCAGAGCCGCCTTGTATCCCATGACCGAGTTCTGCGAGGTCATCTCGTCCATGGACTGGGCCGAGCTGAGCTGTCGGGGGAGTCGCTCCATAGCGATCCCTGTAAGCCCGGACGCTTCCAAGGATTTGATGTAGTCCTTGTCGCTCAGGGATCCCAGCATGCCGATGATCCATGTTCCGGCTGGGATTCCCTTCAGCAAGGATTCATCGGGTCTGTTGACGAAGCCCAGAACTTGTGACTTGGATAAGACGGTATTCCTGTCGGTGACTGTGGCTCCGGTCTGCCGGTAGTCCTCATCTCGGAAGCCAGCTCGAGCTCCGGCTCCGGACTCCAATAGGCAGGTAATGCCCTGCCTAGTCAGCCGGGTCACGATGTCAGGCGTCAGGGCCACTCGGGACTCCTCATCGCCAGTCTCTTTGAGGACCCCGAAGGCTACGTGGGATTGTTCTGGTCCACTCATGTCTTTCCTTTTCCAAACACAACTGTGTGTGAGTAATTTCATCAATGATTCTAGTTGCTGGTCTTTACTGTTGGCAGGTCAACACAATTTGCATTTGAATAAGTAACAGTTGAGAAAAGACCAAGTTCGAGGTATCTTGCATGGTGTCTTAAAGGGTGCCACACATCTTCAAGAATGATGAGTGGCACCCTGAGGCGGAAGGCTTTGGCGACGGAACGCTGTGGGCAGGCAATTTCACATCCACGGTCGGCCAGCCGACCTTTCCGGTCTGCTATGTCGTTTCAGATCCATGTTCGCTACAGTGCTTTATTCATTCCCCTCGTGTTTTTCGTTCGCCGTAGGGTCCTTGGGCTTGGACTGCAAGGGATTGTGATGGTAGATAAGGGCGAAGGCAGCCAGGGTCTCGATCATGCTGGCGAGAATCCAGGCGATGACGATGGCGTTCTGATGTTTGCCGACGGTTCCCATTCTGGTGAAGATGAACACGTCCATGATGAAGGTCTGCAGAACCAGAAGAACTGTCGCTACAACTACCGTCCTGGTGTGCCTGTCCGCATCTGTTCCCTCTCCCTCTGGTTTGCCGGGAGACTTGAAGCTGGCATAGGAGAGGAGCCAGATGCCTATTCCGAAGAGAACGGCGGCAAGAGGCAGGGAGAAGAAGATCGGCATGGTGCTCAGGCTGAGGCCCAGAGCTGCAACCAGGACTGCTGAGGCAAGGCCCAGATAGAAGGAATCGTGGTTTTTGGCCTTGCGCGGTTTGGCGGGCTTGCCTTCCTTGGTTGGTTGAGACGGTTTATCGACAGGTCCGGGCGTATCCTTTGCAACAGGCTTACCGGGTTGGCTTGGCTTGTCGTCATGGGAGGAGCCATCATGCTCTCTGTCTACCTCGCCGGCCTGCGAGCGGTCGTCGGTTGGAGCTTGGTTCTGCATATTTTGTGTTCCAGGTCTGCCGTGAGCAACGTCCTTGCTGGATGAATCCCTGCCTTCCTTCTTCGGCATGGGGGCATTTTCCGCTTGGCTTTCTTTTCTGTCGTTCGCGTTCTCCACTGGTCTTGGCATGCGGTCCTTGTCATTCATTGGTGATTGTTCGGGACTTTCATGCCTGCCTTGGTTCTTATTCGCACGTTCGTTTCGATTGTTGCTCATCTGACCCTCCAGGCTTGTTCTTCCCCATTGCTTGTGGCAGGTCATCTGAAAGCCTGCCCGTTTTCAGGAAGCAACATCCGTTGAGGCCAGTGTATGTGTCCTTTTCTCATAAAAGCGGCATTGACCGGCACCAGATCCATACCATTCCGATATTGACCCTTATGGGTGAAGCACCAATAGCTTGACGAGAGGGATGTCCTGCAAAAAGAGCCGAGTTCATTGCAGCATATCCAACTATGGATGCTGTCTCTGCCTGTTGGTGCCGGCGGCCGTTAACGGGGTCTGCCAGATAGATGATCTGGATGAATGGCTGCATGGGGGTATCGGCCCTCGATGCCATCAACCGACTGATCGATGCGACCTGCGCGCAAAAATCAACCTCCGTAAGGCCGGCCATGAAGATTGACTTCAAGGTGGACAGGCCTGTGCCCGGCTTGGCTGACTTGTGTCTGCTTGTTCGGGATTCGTTGGATGATGTGGTTGCTGGGCTCCGTGGGTGTCATGTCGACTGTCTGGGTCCGGTCAGCCGGACCGGCGCGCATGAGGCTGTCACCTTGGTGTATGTCAGGGATCCTGACAGGAACCTGATCGAGCTTTCCGGATACGACCAGGACTGATACCAAACAAGAACAGGTCATATCAGTCGGCGATAGCAGGAATGCAAATACGGTTTTGGGGAAGTGATAAGTGACAGATCTTAAACGGCATCCTATTTGGATACCGTTGGTTTTGTTTATTACGGTTACAAGGCCTTATTTAATGTGGTTTCGTAATAATTTACACTCGGTCGGGTTTAGCTCTATGCCTATGCAATTATCTTTTCAGGATTCGTTGAATGTTGTATTGGAAAACATGTTCGATCATGTCGATCGAATCAATACTGGCGAAGTTTAGCGTAGGATACGTTTGTCCAAAGGACGGCACCTTATCACTAGGGAAACTGGCGACCGGCCACGGTATCGAATTCAACCATCCCATAGCCTCTCGTCTTTCCCCTCCCCATTCACTGAAGGGGTCTTGGAAAAACATCTGTGTCTAGTGAGATGACCAGTTCTATTGTTTCAGGGCCTGCTGCTCATAGGATTGTGGGGTGGCTCCGTTGTGTTGGGGGGTTGGCGGGGCCACCCTGGTTGGCCGGGCCGTCTTGGGATGCGGTCCGGCTTGCTTACTCGGGTGAGGATTCTAGACGTGCAGGGCACGGGATTCTATCCGGTGGCGTCCGGCCGCGACGGCGCCGGCTGCGGCGAGCAGTCCGGCGGCGAGCAGGAGGACCATGGTGCCATTGCCGCCCGTCAGGGGCAGGGTGCCCTCATAGGTGTAATCAAGTTGGGCTGGTGTCTGGCCGGCACCGCCCAGGGTCCAGTCCACGATCACGTCGGCCTGTCCCGGACTGTGGGCGGGAGTGGTAAAAGAGACGGACCCGTCAGGGTGCTGCTGCAGGGAGCTGACCGCTGTCTTGTCGAAACTGACGCCGGTGATCAGCAACGAGTTGAGGGCCACCTGGGTCGGGGTGCTGCTCTGCGTCAGACTCCCGTTGCCGAGCTGGCCGTACTGGTTGTCTCCCCAGCTGTACGTGTTGCCGTCCTGGCCGATGGCCAGGGAATGATAGTGACCTGCGCTGATTCGTGCGGCTGCGAGCCCGGTGCCGGCGCTGCCCTGGCCTGCGGGCGGCGACACGCGTGTGGGGGTGTACCGGTTGCTGGTGGTGTTGTCGCCCAGCTGGCCATCGTAGTTGTACCCCCATGCCCAGGCTGTGCCGTTCTGGTCGACGGCCAGGGAGTGGTGCACGCCGGCGCTGATCTGCGCGACTTGGAATGGCTGGCTGGAGTTTGTGGGGTTTCCTACCTGCGTGGGCCTGGGCTTGTTGGCTGTCGACCAGTCCCCCAGCTCCCATAAGCTGTTGCACCCCCATGCCCAGGCGGCACCGTCCTGGCCGATGGCCAGGGCGTGGAAGCCTCCTGCGCTGATCTGCGCGGCTTTGAAAGTCCTGCTCGCGTCCTTGGGGTCGGGCACGCGTGCCGGGTCGGCGGCGTACGTGGCGTTGGTGGTTCCCGTGGCTGTGCCGTTGCCGAGCTGGCCGTAGTTGTTGTATCCCCACGTGTATACGTTGCCGTCCGCGTCCATGGCCATGATAAAGCTCCAACCGAGGCTTACCTGGTCCGCGTGCAGCCCCTGGCCGGAGCCGTTGGGATCCTTGGCCAGGGCC
The DNA here is from genome assembly GCF_016101415.1 of Bifidobacterium sp. M0404. Taxonomy (NCBI): domain Bacteria; kingdom Bacillati; phylum Actinomycetota; class Actinomycetes; order Bifidobacteriales; family Bifidobacteriaceae; genus Bifidobacterium; species Bifidobacterium sp. M0404. The sequence goes on from NZ_JACFQP010000001.1 coordinate 162,721, forward strand.
GGCGCCAATTTGGATGTGCTGTAATCGGTGAAGTTGTTGTTTTCGCTGCCCCAGGTGTAGACGCGCCCATCCGGGCTGATGGCTGCCGAGTCGAAGGCGCCGGCGCTCACCTGGAAGGCTTTGAAGGGCTGGCCGTCCGCGCCCTTGACAGGCAACGGCTTGGAACGCTCGGTGGTGGTGTTGTCGCCCAGCTGGCCGTGGTCGTTGGCCCCCCAGCTGTAGACGATGCCGTCGCTGCCGATGGCCAGCACGTGGTAGCCGCCCGCCACGGCCTGTTTGTAGGTGAAACTGGAGGCCACGCCATCGGGCAGGGGAACCCTGACCGGTGTTTTCTGCGGAGTGCTGCTGGCGCTGCCCTGGCCCAGCTGCCCGTGTTGGTTGCTGCCCCATGCGTAGGCGTTCCCGTCGCTGGCCACCCCAACGGAGAAGCCGCACCAATTCCCGGCCTGGAAGCCGCCGGCGCTTATCTGGTTGAAGCGGATGCCGCGGCTGAGTTTCGGCGGGGTGATGGTGGTCTGCTGGCCGCCCATCGCGTTGCCCTTGCTTGGGCTGATCGACCAGCCGCCGGTGTTGGCGGGGCTCCAATGTGCGACCAGGGTGATATTTCCGGTGACCGGCTGGCTGAAATCATACGCCACCTTGGAACCGCCCTCGGCATCCTTGAGGAACCAGCCGTCGAACAGGAAGCCGTCCTTGGCCGGGCTGGCGGTCGGACGTGCGGCCTGCTGGCCTTCGGTGATCCGCTGCGGGTCTGGTGTCGGTTTGCCGCCGTCGCTGTCGAAGGCGACCGTGTAGGAGCTGATGTAGGTGTAGTCCAGGTGTGCGTCGGGCTGCTGGCCGTTCCTGCTCCAGGAGACGGCCACGTCCGTCTTGCCTCCTGCATGCGGGGGCGTGATCACGCTCCAGGTGCCGCCCTTGTTATCGGTTAGGCTCATGCCCGGCGTATCGCCGAACTTGACACCGGTCGGCTTCGGCTTCGCAGGGAAGTCGACCATGCCGGGATTGCCGTCGAATTTCCCGCTGGTGTTGCGTCCCAGCCGGCCGTAGGTGGCGTCTCCCCAGCTGTAGAGGTTGCCGTCCGAGCCCAGGGCCAGGGAGAAATCCCCACTAATGGTGCCTGGCGCGCTGGCTTGGGTGATTGTGACGCCCGTCGGCATGGCCACTTTGCCTGGCGTGCCGTCTTGCGTGCCGCTGGTGACGCGTCCCAGCTGGCCCTTGCTGTTGTCTCCCCAGCTGTAGAGGTTGCCGTCCGATCCCAGGGCCAGGGAATGATAGCCGCCTGCGATGACCTGGGTGAATCGGCTGACGCCTGTTGGCAGGTTCACTTTGCGCGGCGTGCCGTCGTTCACCCCGCTGATGCTGCGTCCCAGCTGTCCATAGGCGTTGTCTCCCCAGCTGTAGAGGTTGCCGTCCGATCCCAGGGCCAGGGAATGATTGTATCCTGTGCTGATCTGGGTGAATTTCGTGCCGTCTGTCGGCATGATCCTTTTGCTCGGCGTGGGCAGTGGTACAACAGAACCGCTATTGCCGTTACCCAGCTCACCATGGTAGTTGTATCCCCAGCTGTAGAGGTTGCCGTCCGATCCCAGGGCCAGGGAGTGATTAGTGCCTGCGCTGATCTGGGTGAATTTTGGGACCCCTGTCGGCAGGCTCACCTTGCTCGGCGTGCCAAGGGAATCGGTGGTGCCGTTGCCCAGTTGTCCGGAGCTGTTGTCTCCCCAGCTGTAGAGGTTGCCGTCCGAGCCGATGGCCAAGGAATGTGTAAATCCTGCGCTGATCCGGGTGAATTTCGTGCCGTCTGCCGGCATGATCACCTTTCTTAGCGCGCCAGAAGAAGAAGTAGTGGTGCCGTCGCCCAGCTGTCCGGAGCTGTTGTATCCCACGCTGTAGAGGTTGCCGTCCGAGCCCAAGGCCAGGGAGAAACTTAGTCCTGCGCTGAACTGGGTGAAGCGGACGCTTTCTTCAGGCGGCGTGACGATGCCTGGCCGGTCGGCTGGCGTTGTGATTAAGTCGAAGTCGCGTCCCAAACCGCTTGTGCTTCCCCAGCTGTAGAGGTTGCCGTCGGAGCCCATGGCCAGGGACAGGTTTAATCCTGTTTCGATGTGGTTGAAGCGTATGTCGGATGTGGTGGGCGTGGTCAGGGTGATCCTGGTGCCTCCTTCTGCCGGCCCGGAGGCGGGGGACAGGCTCCAGGAGCTGGTTATCCTTGTCCATTTGGCGGTCAGGGTGATGTTGCCGGTGACGGGCCGGGTGAAGTCGTAGGCGGTGTTGCCGGTGAACCATCCGTCGAACAGGTAGCCGTCCCTGCTCGGGTCCTCGGGCCTGGAGGCCTGTCCACCGCTGGGGACGCTCTGGGAGGGTGTGTTGGTTTTGCCGTCGGGGTCGTTGAAGGTGATGGTGTAGGCTGCGCGTGTCTGGGGCTGGCTGTCGGCGGCCTTGCGTTCGACGCCGGTGTCGCCGGGCTTCTTGGGCGCGGGCTGGGATGTGGTGAGGGGGGATGCGGTGTTCAGGGGCGAGGGTGAGGGCAGCGGCGACTGGGGGCTGGCCGGGGTGGCTGGCAGGATTGGTGCACTGGCTGATGGGTCGGCCTGTTGGCCTGCAGCCGTCTGCTCCAGCTTGGTCGGCTCGGGCACACTGGATTCGCCGGAGGCTGTGTCGGCCGTGGCCAGGCTGCCCATGATCAGACTGGCGGGCAGGATGATAGCCAGCAGGACACCAACCATGGTTGTCGACCGGCCGCGTGCGGACTTATGCCGAAGCGAAATATGCATAATCCCTTCCCGAACACATGTAGTTCAATGACGAAATTCCCCTCGTTTCCAATGAACTACGTACCGGGAACAGCCCCGGCAGATAAAACCATGCTATCACCCGCATATCTGAGGGCCAACTCGAATGTCATAGTAGGTTTCGCTCTTTTTATCTTCCTAATATTGTAAAAATAACCGTTGAGCCGACCAGCCTGATGTGGTCTATACGGAAGGCGGTTCTATTAAATACTGATGGATACATGTCAACTATGCTATTGCTGATTACGGTTTTGTTCGGTTTGGTTATTGTCTTTGGCTTCGTATACGGCTCCGACCCTATAGGACTGTAGATCATTTTGTCATTTGTGTTACCAGCGCTCATCTTTTTTGGGGAGTGAAGTCATTTTTTTGGGGAGTGAAGTCATTTGCCAATTTTGAGTCGCACACGGTCACAACGGTCACGCATTAGGACGCTAGGGACGTTTGATTGGATATAATAAAACTCCGGCTTTTTAATCAGAGGCATAGGGTTGAGGTGGGGTGGCGAACGCGGCTTGAACGCGCGACCTTCTGAACCACTATTGTGGGCATTGAACCAGATCAAATGGCTGCGTGTGCGGCTTTAGAAGATACAATGACTGGCATCACTTCTGCGGGCGCCTCTCGTGTCACCATCATAGCTTTCACTGGTTCTAACTCCGATGACAGGTCATCCGGCCCCCAGTTCGCCTCGTTCGATTCCTACCGAAGTGTGACCCCCCAACCATTGGGCGAGTACATCCAACGTCGCCGCTCTCAGCAGTAGTTTTGCTGCCGTGTGTTGGCAGCATGGACGAGTGCTATATATTGCTTTGTAATAGATAAGTTGATGAGTAGAGCTCAATATTGGTATAGACCAATATTGAGCCCCGTTTTCTTTGCAGTATATGCTTTGAGTGTTGACTTGTATAAGGAATATTGCTCTATCGGTGCAAATGTCGTTACACCACCAAGCGAGCAGTAGAAACTATGATGTCCCTGATGTGAGTGACAAAACAGCGCGAAACCGTCATTGAGGAGTAACTATGTCGGGAAAAGCTTATCGATCATTTGTTTTTTCCACTGTGGTCCTTATATCTGTTGCTTTCTGTCTACTTGTCGCGATATCTCCCGCTAGGGCTCAAAGCATGTCCAGCGAGCAATCGACGGGGTACCCCAAGCCAGAGGCGGTTGGCTTTCACCATGCGGCGCTGGTATATGCTGATGACCAGTTGGACGAGCGAGCAGTTCTGCCTCTATTTAATCGCGTTGATAACACAGGTAAGCTCATTCCCAGAGCGTCCATGTTCGATGCGGCAGTTCTATTGCGTTTTACGATCAATGGGAAACAAACTGATTACGGTGCAACAACATTGTCGGATTGGCAGACGCTTATCAACCAGTGGTTTAGCACGGGCGGCCCTATTGATACCTTCGAAAAAGCTGCCGAACAAGCAGACTTGGCTGCACAAAATGCTGGAACTCCTCAGCAATCTCGACGCTCGATTATAGTTATGATGCCGTGGATGAATCCCAGCGTCAACTCTTTCGGCCAAGTAAACGGCTCTGACCGCGATTTGTCGAGTGCCCAAGATCGGCAGGCTGTGGCCCAGTGGTTTGCCAATACAGTGAGTCAACGATTTAGCCAAAAGCGCTATGCACATCTTGCTCTGTGGGGCTTATACAGGATGCGTGAAGATGTTCCTCCTTATGAGCAGCACTTAATTGCCAGCGATGCGCAAGGGGTCCATAACAGCGGTCTTAAATATTTGTTTATCCCCTATTACAAAGGATTGGGCTGGCAGTCTTGGAAAGAGTATGGTTTCGACGTTGCTGTCATGCAGCCCTCCTATGCCTTCCGCTCACCGCTGGATGGTGGTGAAGTCAACGCATCGAGGTTGCAAGAAACAGCAGTGGCTGCTCAAAAATACGGTTTAGGGGTTGAACTTGAATTCCGCGGGTGCAGCCGGTTAGCAACTGAACAAGTTATGGCTATGCAGTATCTAGCAAGCGGTTCTACCTACGGTTACCAGGATGGAGTATCTGCTGCTTTTTTGGGAGAGGGCTTTGGCTCTTGTGGTATCACGACCAGCAGCAATCCATCGCAGCGTTCAGTCTATGATGCATTGGCTGACTACGTCTCTGGCAAGCGCATCCCTTCTCCGGATGTAGATATCAAAGCTGTGGAAGCGAAACGATCAGTCGGGCAGAGCGACAATCAAAGAATGTACGTTGCGCGCGAAGTGGATCTGAAAAAGTTCAATAGCATACGCATTGACTTTGCTGAACACCAGCAGTATTGGCAGGGCGAGGTACAACTCCAAGTTCAGACTGCCAACGGTGGATGGAAACAGCTGGCATGGGCCACAAGGCCAAGGGGTGACAGCTTGGCAGACAACATCCAAGGTGTGGTTGTGAGTTTTGATAATACCCGAGTCAACCCCGGCAAGCAGACGATCAGGCTAATACTGACCACGGCCCAACGCTCCCCGCTGAGTAAGCCTCCGATTGTGAGAATGGTAGGAGATCGTTCGCTCGATCCTGTGACTCAGAACGGGCTAGCCAACGCGTATACGGTGGTGGAGTCAGGTAAGCCTAAGCCTGCATCGTATCCAGATAAGACTTCTCATATGCTTCACGATGGCGAAATATCGACCGCAGGCTGGTCTTCTGGGCGAAATGTGGGCTGGAACTCTAATCCGGGAAAAGCAGTAATCAATATCGATTTAGGTAGTGTACATCGGGTAGGAGCTGTAAAAGTCTATACACAGGGTGGAAGTGATGCTGCTGTCAATTGGCCGCTAAATCCTGTAGCTACTTTCTCAAATACTCCTACGCTGATGGATAGCGGTACGGGCAAGTCTCCATTATTGGCGAGCTGGCCTTTTTCGACTCCGCATGTCATCGCAAAGCACGCGCCAGTCGGAGGAGAATCGTTGCCAACAGTGCCTGGCATCTCTTGTTTAACAGCTACCGAGATTACATGTACAAACCAAGATGGATATATCGAAGCCACTGGTACCCCAGTCGAGGCACGTTATATCAATATCGGGTTCTCTACGAATTCTTGGGCTATGCTCTCTGAACTGCAAGTTGTTGATAGCGCTGGCAATCCCATCGATTTTAGCTACCGGTTAGCACGAGCTCCAGGTGATTTAGACAATTATTCGGACGATGGGCTACGTCTTACGGACGGAAGATACACTGATGACTTTGCTTGGAAAGAGATCTCGGGTTGGCCGGCAAACGAAGCTGTTGCACTTCGATTTGATGCCGCTGAACCGATAGATGTTAATACCATTTCTGTCTATACTCTCAATGCTGGGTCCTACGGGATTGTGGCACCCACTACGTTCGCGGCTCAGGTAAAAATTGCGGGTCAGTGGGTGGACGTGCAGGGGCGCCGGGAACAAACGTCATTCGGTTCTGGTGGAGTCCGTCTTGACATTGCCGATTTGCGCTACCATCAAGTTACTGCTGTACGGATTCTTTTACCAGGTGACAGGGCTGGCTGGGCTTGGACGATGATCTCTGAAGTTAAGGTGGAATAAGTGTCTCATGCTTGTAAAGCTCAATCCCTTTATAACTGCGTTATAAGCGCCAAACTATTTCGCATGGCTGTGGGCGGTGTGGCGCCGTTCTGGGAAAGAGGGCGAACAGATGCAGGTAACTGCTGAGGAGCTGTTTTTGGGCAAGAGCGGTTTGTATGGTTCTGATCGGCCTATGGATGACCAAACGTTCAGCGACGATGAAGACCGGCGTGATCAGGAAGATACGCGGCCCAAGTATATGAAGATACGCGATGCTATTTATCGCAAATATATAGCGGGCCGCCCTTCAAACTCGGTGATTCCTCCTGAACGCAAGTTGGCCGAAGAGTTCAAGGCTAGTCGCGTTACGATTCGCAAGGCCATAGGAAAACTCGAAGCAGACAACGTTGTCTACAAGGTGCAAGGCGGCGGTACATATACTGTCGAGCCAGGAATTGTAAAGTCGCTAAAGCTCACTTCGTTTTCTGAAGATATTCGAGCGAGGGGCATGGTTCCATCTTCCCGGGTGCTTTTGCATGAGCGTGCGCAAGCAGATCGGGAAGCTTCTTGGCGTCTCAAAGTATCGCCTGGGGCTGACGTGTACATCTTACGACGCCTGCGCTTGGCTGATGGCGAGCCCATGTGCCTGGAAGAGGTGACCGTCCCGCTTGAATATGTACCGGATATTGAGAAGCAGAATATCACTGGTTCCTTTTATGATGTGTTGCAACACAAATATGGGTTGTTGCCGGTATGGGCAGATCAGGTAGTTTCTCCTGTGGTGCTTGAGCCGGGTGACGTTAAGCTGTTGCAAGTAGCGCCCTACTCGCCGGCTTTGAAAATCGTCCGCGTAACCTTTGATGCCAAGGGAAGACGCATCGAGACGACTACATCTCTCTACAGGGGAGATAAATACATGCTTCATTATGCGGTCAAGCGAGACTGAAGCGACTCCGTAGCGAAATTGTTGTAGACAAATAATTGGTAGATACCAATATTGCATTCCATAGACGAGCCTTCTAGCATAAAAACTGATGGTTACGGAAAGTCAGTTGCTTGAAAGTGCGGTGCTTGCTCTGTGTATCGCAGGGTTAAGGTTGCTGTGTTTTCAGGCCGTCTGACCGGTCTTTTATAGGGTATAACCGGCAAGGGTGCCAAAGTAGTAGTCAGAGAGGATTGATGAATCTTCCGTCTGGTCGAAGGCGGCAATGTCAGTAAACGATACACGTTGACTCCAACGATGATGTTGAAAAAGCGAAGAAAGGTATATACCAATGAAACACGTACACCGTATAGCAAGGAAGCTAGCAGTGGTCGCTGTGGCTACCCTGGCGAGTGTCTCCCTAGCAGGATGCGCTGGCTTTGGGCCTACCAACACGACCGGCACAGACAAGGAGGGGAAGGTCACCGTACGATTCTCGTACTTGTGGACGGGCGACGAAGCGAAAGCCGTTGAGAAGATCATCAAGGATTTCAACGCTTCTCAGAGCAAGATATCAGTCAAAGGAACTTCGTCTGCAGATCAGCAGGCACAGGTGCTGTCGATGCAGGGCAAAAACCCTCAGTTTGATATTTCCAACACAGGCAATTCGCAGATTGTCGATTGGGCGAACAGCGGCGTGCTCTTGGGGCTGGACGACTATATTAAAGCTGACAAGTACGATACTTCCGACTTCCTTCCAGCCGCAATCAAAAATAATTCCTTTGATTCCAAGCTCTACGCTCTACCCGTGGCAGCGAATATCTATCAGTTGCTGTACAACAAGGACGAGCTCAAAGAGGCTGGCATTACCAACCCTCCCGAGACGTTCGACGATTTTGCTAAAGTCATCGACACAGTTAGTAAGCTCAACGGAGACAAGGTCGAGCGGTTGGGCACCAACTCTTCGGTGGACCTGCAGCTGCTCGTCCAGGCCTATGGGGGCAGTTGGTACACCGAGGACGGCAAGGCTTCGCCAACCAACCCACGCAATATAGAGGCGTTGAACTGGTGGGTTGAGCATGTAATCAAGAAGTTCGGCGCTAAAAACCTGCAAGACTTCCAGTCGGGTTTCGGTGAGTACGGCACGGCTCAATACCCCTTCTACACCGGGCAAATTGCGACTCTGATTGACGGCAACTGGCAGTCGGCGTTCATCCGTCGCCTGGCACCGAAGCTCAACTGGGGGGCCGCAGCTCTGCCATATCCTGCAGATAAGCCAGAGCTCAAGGGCACTACACGTTTGGACCTGTCCAACTTGTTCATCCCGAAGAACTCCGCTCACCCCAAGGAAGCTTGGGAGTTCATGAAGTATTTCCTAGGCAAAAAGCCGATGCTTGAGTTTACACATACGTTGGCTAACTTGCCTGGACGTACTTCGTTACTCAGCGACACAACATATTCTGATTTGCCGAACTTCGACGTGTTCCTGGCGGCTGCTAAGTCAAAGTTAGCCGTGCCGAGTTATTCCACTAAGTTCAGCACTCAATATGGGCAGGATCTCTCTGCGGCCTTTACACAGATTCAGGCTGGACAGGCGAGCCCAGAGCAGGCTATGCAGTCGGTGGCGGAAAAGGCCAAAGCCTACAAGCAATAGGAAACAGACGGGTGGAATGGTCCCATAAACTATTTTGCTCTAGATCGACTCCGCAAGCTGTTCAAACAGTGATCTTGCAGCCTGCGGAGTCTCACACGAGGAGGTGTGATATTCGTGTCAGACGCACAGATTTCAGCGGGTGTAGCCCACAACGCTCAGGCGCAGCGCAACTCCAGTGCGATTACCCGGGGAGGCCGACAAGGCAAGGCCGGCAAACCAAAAGGGAGCAGCAAGAATGAGAGGCGCTACGGTTTGGGCTTCGCTATGCCTTTCCTCATCGGTTTAGTGCTGTTTACTATCGGACCGATGATTGCGTCGTTGTACTACTCGTTTACCGATTTCAATATTATGACGGCGCCCAAATGGGTGGGTATGCACAACTACCAATCGGTTTTTGCCGACCCTCGTTTTTATAAGTCCCTGGAAAACACGGCTTACCTGACGTTCATCGGCGTGCCCCTGGGCCTCGCATTTGCACTGGGTGTGGCCCTGATCCTGAACCTGAAGGAGGCGCCGGCCCGAGGACTCGCCCGTGCTCTCTCGTACATCCCGGCCATCATTCCTTCCGCCGTAGTGGCCTACCTGTGGCGCTGGATGTTCAATGGCAAGTATGGCCTGATCAATGTGGTGTTGACCAAACTAGGCATACCGGCACCCAACTGGCTGCTCGATCCGGCTTGGACACGGCCCGCTGTTATTTTGATCTCCTTGTGGACCGTAGGTGGCACCACGGTGATTTATCTGGCTGCCCTGCGTGATGTGCCTCGTGAGCTGATGGAGGCCGCGGCGTTAGATGGCTGCGGCGTACTGCGTCGTTTTCGTTACGTCACGCTACCGGCTATAGCTCCCGTCACGGTCTTTCAGCTGATTGCGGGCTTGCTGGGAGGTCTGCAGAACTTCACAATCCCATATTTACTGGGTTCGGGTGGTTTCAACATGTCTACCGGAGGGCCAGATGAAACCTGGCTCACGTACGCGGTCTACCTGTATCAGAACGCGTTCTCCTACTTCAAGATGGGGTATGCTTCGGCGCTGGCGTGGATCCTCTTCATTATTGCTTTGATTCTCACCGCCGTTATTCTCCGACTGTCGAAAGGTGTAGATGAAGATGCTGCACACTAAATCAAGCATGGCTGTTCCTCGGACAGTGTTGTTCCGCTCAACGCCCTCGAGCAAGACCAGCAAACAACGGGTAGAGCTGCCCGGCGTGCACCACAAGGATTGGAACAGTCGGAGCCTGCGCTCCTACCGCACACGGTTCCTCAGTTTGGTGGGGATCGTCGGCGTGCTTCTGCTCTTCGGTATTCCACTGGTGGTCATGGTGGCGACTTCGTTGACCCCAGCACGTGAAGTAGGGGCGTCGGTCTTTCCCAAGACGCTCGATTTTTCTAACTATGGCGCTGCCTTCGCTCAGGCTCCCTTGCTGAAATACTTCGGCAATACGCTTATTTTGGTGGCTTTCAATGTGGGCGCGACGTTGCTCACCTGCCCGATTGTGGCCTATTCGCTTTCGAAGTTGCGTTGGAGAGGGCGCAATCTAGTGCTCCTGCTGGTGCTTTCCACGATGATGCTGCCCTCGCAGGTCACGCTGGTACCGGTCTATATTATGTGGGATCAGCTCAACTTAGTGGGTACCTTCTGGCCGCTCATTATCCCGCAGTTCTTCGGCTCCTCCTTCTATATTTACATGCTTCGCCAGTTCTTCCTCGGCATTCCTATGGAATATATCGAGGCGGCCCGTGTGGATGGGGCAGGGGAGTTTAGGATTCTTTTCCGTATCGTCATGCCGATGGCGAAGCCGGCACTGATTACGGTAGGGCTCTTCCAATTCGTGGGCACTTGGACCGACTTTATGGGGCCGCTCATCTACCTGCGCGATCAAGACCTCTACACCATTTCCATGGGTATGTATTCGTTCTTCTCCTCGCACGGTACCGACTGGGCTCCGCTCATGGCGGCCTGCACAATGTTCACTATTCCGACGTTCATTATCTTCCTCATTGGCCAGCGTTACTTTGTTGAAGGCGCTTCGTTGGGAGGTCTCAAATAGGTTAGACATTATACTTGCCGGATCTTTTTACCCAAATAAAGCACAGTAATTAATAATTCTATTTATATTGGAGTTTCTCATGACAGAACCGCTACGTATCACCGGAACATTCCTAGATGAGGTGACGGCAGACATTGCCGGTCACAACTGGGGAGTCAAAGAGTGGACGCAGGAGTTTGACACCTATGTCGAAGCGGGTATCGACACGGTTATTCTCATCCGCTCGGGTTGGGGTCCTCGGCTCTCGCACCCCTCGAAGGTTATCTCGGCTCAAGTGAAGACCATACCGGTGTATATGGATATGCCCGAGCTCTTTTTGAGCTTGGCCGACGAGCGCAACATCAAGTTTTACTTCGGCCTGTACGACTCTGGAGTGTACTGGAATCGCAACGATTGGAAGGGTGAAGTAGAGGTCAATCGCGACTATATTCCCGAAGTGTGGCATCGCTATGGTTCCCACAAGTCATTTGCTGGCTGGTATCTACCTCATGAGACCTACGACTCGGGTCAGCGCATTATTGAGCTCAATACATCGCTTGCTAAACTCTGCCGGCAGACGCAGGACCTGCCTATTCTCTCGTCGCCGTATTGGCTGGGCAGGTATGACATGAGCTTAGGATACTCTCTGCCTGCGCCCTCGCCACGGTCGCTCAAGGAAATCGTGACCCAGTGGGATGAGATTTTCAAGGCATACTCGGGCCTGATTGATGTAGCCGCTTTCCAGGACGGTACGGTATACGAGCTTGAGCTGCCTGAGACACTGAGTGCCATGCGGGAGCTGACGGATAAATACGGTCTCTCCCTGTGGTCGAATGTGGAGACGTTCGATCGCGATATGCCTATCAAATTCCCTCCGATTGAGTGGCGCAAGCTGGTGCACAAGTTAACTTCGGCAGAGGGAATAGTCGACAAAGCAATTACGTTTGAATTCTCCCACTTCTTGTCGCCTCACTCCATGTGGCCGTCGGCAAGACATCTGTTCGACCGTTACCAGGAGTATTTGCACGGTGAGCACCGTGCATTGGATCAGTGAGTCTTATTGCTGGTTTGGACGTAGTCGATAGGAAGGCAAGCGTGGTTCAAGCTGTTGTGAGCAAAGGAGTCACCGCAGACATGGACGAACTTCATCGAGTAGTAGTTGCGGTCGATATTGGAGGTACTAAAATTGCTTCGGCTCTTGTCGAAGTCAATGAGTCGAAACCAGTGATACTGCCTGACACCCAGCACTCCATACCTACGCAAGCCGCTCAGGGTGGTGAGCATGTACTCAATCGGGTAGCCCAGGAGGTGCGAACTTTATGTGACAGAGCTCATAGCTGGCCTAATGGTGAATTGGCAGTAGTGGGTTTGGCTGTGGCGAGCCCCGGCTGTGTGGATTTCTCTGGGCGCATCGTGTCGGCGACCGATATCCTACCAGGCTGGACAGGCCTGGCACTGAGGTCTCGGCTGGAGCAGTTGAGCGGGCTACGCGTCTATGCCTTGGGTGATGCTCTTGCGCACACGTTTGGAGAAGTGCGATGGGGGGCCGCGCAAGGGTATGACTCGGCTTTGCTTGTAGCTATCGGGACGGGTATTGGCGGTGGTGTCAGCATTGATGGCAAATTGCTACACGGCTCTCACTCTGCGGGAGGCCACGTGGGTCACATCGGTCACCCGGCAGCTGCTGATGTAGTGTGCTCTTGCGGACACCACGGCCACATTGAGCCTCTTGCCTCAGGGCCAGGTCTTGAACACGTATATGTTCAGCTGGGCGGTGCTCCGGCAGAAAATCCTTGTGACGGAGCACAGATTGCGGCTCGAGCTCGGCAAGGTGACCCTCTGGCTCGCCAAGCCCTTGAACAAGTCGGGCAATGCTTAGGCAGTGCTTTAGGCAATCTCGCGAATGTGCTCGACCCGGCTGTCATTGTGTTATCTGGATCGGTCGCTCAAGCGGGAACACTTTGGCTGAAAGCCGTGCGAAAAGGTTATGCCGAGCAAGCGATAGTGCCGGTTGCCTCAACCCAGCTCGTGCTTGGAGATCTCGGTGATGACGCACCGCTGATAGGGGCGGCAGAAGCCTTTTTGGAAGGCTTCGGTATGTGCGGCAGGGCACGCGGCGTGTGGATTGACGCTGACGATGACAGGAGAATCCCATGAAAAAAGTAGTAGAACGATTGCACGATCAACTTATTGTGAGCTGCCAAGCGTATCCAGGTGAAGCTATGCGACACCCGGAGACTATGGCTCAAATCGCGTTTTCTGCTCAAGCTGGGGGAGCTGGCGGTATTCGCTGTCAGGGACTTTCGGATATTTCCGCAATCAAAGGAACGGTCAGTGTGCCCGTGATAGGTCTGTGGAAGGAGGGAGATACCGGCGTATATATCACGCCCACGTTGCGGCACGCGAGGTGCTGCATGGCTGCGGGAGCCGATATTGTGGCTCTCGATGCCACAGATAGGCCACGACCGGATGGGCTGAGCCTGGCGGAAACAGTGCAAATACTGCATTCAGAAGGTGCGGTGCTGATGGCTGACTGCAGCTGTTTGGACGATGCTCGACGGGCGAGGGATCTGGGTTTCGATATCGTATCTCCTACGCTCGCTGGGTACACCGCGGCGCGGCAAAAGACCGATGGGCCAGACTATGAGCTTATTGAGGAGATGGTCTCCAATATTAGCGATATCCCTGTGATCTGTGAGGGGAGGGTGCATACGCCCGAGCAGGCTCAGCGTGTTAAGAGCTTAGGCGTGTGGGCAGTAGTAGTGGGCACGGCCATCACTCACCCGCAGACGATCACCTCATGGTTCGTTCAAGCCTTGCAAGAATAGGCTTGCTTGGAGTAGGTGAGGGCCCAGACCAACGCAGGTGAACCGGGCCCTCAATAGAGCGGCGATTGGCGTATTATTGCAACTCCTTGCGGCTGATGAGGGGGGCGGAGCCTGGCGTGGTGAGCGCCAGGATAACCGGGGAGACGCAGATATAGGGCAGGTCGCTAGATTTTTGCCGACTTTGGCACACAAATGGCACACAAAGTTCGGTTATTAAACAGATTCTGCATATATGAGAAAACCCCTGTTTTCTAGCCGGAAGTAAGGGTTCAATGTGGGGTGGCTAACGCGGCTCGAACGCGCGACCTCCTGAACCACAATCAGGTGCTCTACCGACTGAGCTATAGCCACCATGGTGAACCGACCCGCATCACGGATCAGTGCAACAGATGAAACTATACACGATGGTATGACATGGCACGCCGGTGAAGTGTTAACCATAAGGGCCCTGCTTTGCCTTTGAGCCCTTAGTTTATGACTATGGTCTCTACATGAAAGGTTTCCAGCACCACCAGAGTCCGGTCATCGCCGGTGAAGTCCGGATCATCCAGCGCCTGTCGCATGTTCTCTGAGGTCCAGAAGGACTCATGAGCCTCGCGCCACTCCGCAAGACTTTTATAGCCCTCTCTTTCGTTCAGAACATGCTGCCATGCGACCACGCCCAGTCGGGTTACGCTCACCGACGCATATCTAAGAACGGCAACTGGCTGGTTATCTGAGTTCACCAGAATCGTTCGTCGGCCGGAGGAGGGGAGTGGTTCATGATCGTGGATGAACTCTTCCATAAGGCTGGTCGTGGTAGTTTTGCGCCCATCCAGAATTGCTTCCACCAGGCGGTCGCGTTCTGGACCAGGGAAGGCGAATTCATCCTTGGGAAGATTCCCAACATCTCGGGCTTTGACTGTCGGTATTTGTCTATTTGCCATAATCGATGTGATTGTTTGGTTTTCTTGGTTCTGCTTCGTCGAGCGCTTTTCTGATGGGCTGGTAGGCCTTGACCAGATCAGCCAGACTCATGGCGGCATTGGCGGGGCTGGTGGACGGTAGATTGATCATCGTCAGTCGATGCCCCTTCTCCTGCAGGTTCGGCAGGCAGTAGCGACGGTAAAGCTGGCCGGCCTTGCGTCCTGTAGTGAATATGGTGCCGATGGGCGCACGGTCCAGCAAACTGGCGATGTCGGTAGGCACTACATTGGTGATTGAAGCGTCGGATGCACCGTGGATGTCGCATTCCTGGATGACATCCCAGAGTGCTATGCGGTGTTTGAGCGCGAACTCGGCGCGGTCAGCCAGATTGTCCGGAACAGGCTGGTCGAACAGCGCGGCCAGTACGGGCCAGAAGCGGTTGCGCGGAAACATGTAGTAGAAGCCAGCCTCGCGCGAACTCGGGCTGGGAATGGATCCAAGGATTAACACACGGGATCGGTCATTCCAGACAGGCCCGAATCCGTGGGTGACATGTGTGGTCGAAGCTGCAGTCATGCGCCGAGCAGGCTAGTCAGAGACGCAGTCATCACGTCAGCCTGCGCAATCACCAGAATGAAAACCAACAGGCTGGTTGCGCATTCAACCAGGCCCACATACAGAATGGGAATGCGGCGCCGATGAGAGATGGCAGGCAGCAGGGCCGCACGCACCAGCAGAACCAGGGCCGTCAACAGAGGCCACCATCCTGCGGTGCGTACCATGGCGACTCCCATCAGGCAGAGGGCCAGGTTCCATGCCAGCGAAAGCAGGTAGCACCAGGTCTTGCCGCGCTCGCGGATCATGGTTTTGACGAAGATGACCGACCCGAACTGGGTCACAGCGAAGACAGCCGCGCTGACCACTCCGATCGATGGCAGGGCGGCGCTTGGGAAAAATCCGCTGGCGAAGCAGTCCACAGCAGGATTCGGCTGGCATCCGAAGTAGCCGGCGCTGGAGCTTTCCAGACCCGGTTCCGGCTTCTGGAATCGTGACCCTAGCGAGACGGCGACCAAACAGAGCGTGCAGGCCGCGATCACGACTACCGTATCGTTCCACCATGAGCGCTCCGTGCGCATCCACGCGGCAGCAAAGTTCAGCGCGCCCAGCACCAGGTAGAGCGGGGCCCATCGCAGGAGCCCAGGGGTGCCGACCAATAGGATCAGCCCAGTCACAGCCATGAGCAGGGCATATCCCAGAGCTGGTGGCGCGAATCTGGCAGCTCGGTGCGAAACCATCCACCGCGAGCCGGTGAACTCAAAGCAGTAGCAGAAGGCCCAGGCGACCATGAGCAGCAGGCTTCTCCAGGTCGGGCCTCCAATCAGCAGACCGGCCAGGCCCGGCATCAAGGCCATGGCCCAGCCGCCAATCTGGTCGGGTATCCATAAGCGTC
Organism: Bifidobacterium sp. M0404; assembly: GCF_016101415.1. Lineage (NCBI taxonomy): Bacteria > Bacillati > Actinomycetota > Actinomycetes > Bifidobacteriales > Bifidobacteriaceae > Bifidobacterium > Bifidobacterium sp. M0404. The sequence goes on from NZ_JACFQP010000001.1 coordinate 178,808, forward strand.
GCCACTGTCGTCCCTTGGACCCTGGTCCAGTCGATTTTGCCGGTTTGCTGCCCTTTGATTCGGCGGCCTTGCCCCTGTCTGCGTCTGTATGCATGTTCATCAGCCTACGCCCCTGTATGGCTGTCACTGCCTCTTCCGTAATGCCGATTCGGTCAATATCATGGTTGAAGGGGTGGTGAATCATACGGGTCCCTGGTTTCAGGAGGCAGATGATGGGTCAGGTGGATATCAAACGCGTATACGAGCAGGCCGCTGACGGGGACGGGGTCCGCATCCTGGTCGACAGACTCTGGCCACGCGGCGTCAGCAAGGAGCGGGCAGCATTGTCCGGGTGGCTCAAGGACGTGGCACCCAGTCCGGACCTGCGGCGCTGGTGGCACCATGATCCGGACCGCTTTGATGACTTCGCACGCCGCTACCGCACTGAGCTGGACGACAACCCCGCCTTGGGGGATCTGCTGAGCATCGTGCGCGAACATGATCGGACGACACTGGTCTATGCGGCCAAGGATCCAGCCGTCAACCATGCCCTGATCCTGCGCGACTACATTCGCCAGGCTCTTGAGAAAGAAGACAAGTAGACGCTGGCTTTGATGTTTCTGGTGTTAATATTTACGGGTCGGGATATGTATTTCTGATACCTTTATATGTGTATATGTAGGAATCCGTTATAGGTGAGTACCGCATTGTAGGTATCTGTAAATATAAGGTATGAGCAAGGGCCTTCCCACTAACGGAACCGGTGTGCTATCGCAGTAGGCGAAGCCTAGAGCATACTTCCAAGTGGTAGACGTGGCCATGTCTGCCTCGGTGATATACTTTTCATCGTGTGTGCCGGCAGCACGCCTTATGTCACAGGTGAGCTTGTCGGGATATCCCCGAATCCGAAGAGTGCAGGCAGCAATGCCCTGCAGGAGGATCAGGGGCCATCGGGCCGGTGGACAGTGGCTGATCTCTCCTCCTGGGAGCGACTGCGGCTGCGGTGCGGCGGTCTCGCAGTGCAAACGAAGACAAGTTCATCGAAGGAATCGGAGAGAGTCAGTTGCCAACAATTGAACAGCTCGTCCGCAAAGGGCGCAAGGCCAAGCCTCGCAAGTCGAAGACTTTGGCACTCAAGGGCAGCCCGCTGCGTCGCGGCGTGTGCACCCGTGTCTACACCACTACACCCAAGAAGCCGAATTCGGCTCTGCGGAAGGTTGCCCGTGTCCGTCTGAGCTCCGGCATCGAGGTTTCCGCCTACATCCCCGGAGAGGGCCACAACCTACAGGAGCACTCCATCGTGCTGGTGCGCGGCGGACGTGTCAAGGACCTGCCCGGCGTGCGCTACCACATCGTGCGCGGTGCGCTGGATACCCAGGGAGTCAAGGATCGCAAGCAGGGCCGTTCCCTGTACGGAGCAAAGAAGGCCAAGTAACCCATGTCACGCAAAGGACCAGCCAAAAAGCACCAGCTCCTGCCCGATCCCATCTACGGTTCCACCGTGGTGGCCCAGCTGATCAACAAGATCCTGCTGGACGGCAAGAAGTCCATCGCCGAGAACATCGTCTACACCGCTCTGGAGCAGGTCAAGGAGAAGACCGACCAGGAGCCCGTAGCCGTGCTCAAGCGCGCCCTGGACAACATTCGTCCCAGCCTGGAGGTTCGCAGCCGTCGTGTCGGCGGCGCCACCTATCAGGTCCCCGTCGAGGTCAAGCCGAACCGCGCCAATACGCTCTCGTTGCGGTGGCTGACCGATTACAGCCGCGCCCGTCGCGAGAAGACCATGTCGGAGCGGCTGGCCAACGAGATCCTTGATGCCTCCAACGGCCTGGGTGCTGCGGTCAAGCGCCGCGAGGACACCCACAAGATGGCCGAGGCCAACAAGGCGTTCGCCCACTATCGCTGGTAATCCCAAGAGAGCGAGAACAAGGAATTATGGCACAAGACGTGCTCACGGACCTGACCAAGGTCCGCAACATCGGCATCATGGCCCACATCGATGCCGGCAAGACAACGACGACCGAGCGTATCCTCTACTACACCGGCGTCAACTACAAGATTGGCGAGACCCACGACGGCGCCTCCACCATGGACTGGATGGACCAGGAGAAGGAACGTGGCATCACGATCACCTCCGCCGCCATCACGGCCTTCTGGAACCGTCAGTCCCACGATCCTGAGGACCGCTACCAGATCAACATCATCGACACCCCAGGCCACGTGGACTTCACCGCCGAGGTGGAGCGCTCCCTGCGTGTGCTCGATGGCGCTGTGGCGGTGTTCGACGGCAAGGAGGGCGTGGAGCCCCAGTCCGAGACCGTCTGGCGTCAGGCCGACAAGTATGGCGTGCCCCGCATCTGCTTCATCAACAAGATGGACAAGCTGGGTGCCGACTTCTACTATTCGGTGGACACCATCAAGGACAAGCTGGGCGTCAAGCCGCTGGTCATGCAGTTGCCTATCGGCGCTGAGAGCGACTTCCACGGCGTGGTCGACCTGGTGCGCATGGTGGCCTACTACTGGAAGGACGAGGCCGACCTGGGCGCCAAGTACGACACCATCGACATCCCCGACGATCTCAAGGACAAGGCCGAGCAGTACCACACCGAGCTGCTCGAGGCTGTGGCCGAGTCGGACGAGGATCTGCTGGAGAAGTACCTGGGCGGCGAGGAAATCTCCCAGCAGGAGATTCGTACCGCTGTGCGCAAGATGACCATCGAGCAGTCGGCCTTCCCGGTCTTCTGCGGATCCGCCTTCAAAGACAAGGGCGTGCAGCCCATGCTGGACGCGGTCGTGGACTACCTGCCCAGCCCCGAGGATGTGCCGGCCATCAAGGGTTACAAGATCGGCGACGAGTCCGTCGAGATCGACCGCAAGCCCACCGTGGACGAGCCCTTCTCGGCCCTGGCCTTCAAGGTGGCCACCCACCCCTTCTACGGCAAGCTGATCTACGTGCGTGTCTATTCCGGCAAGGTGGCCCAGGGCGAAACGGTCCTGGACTCCACCAAGGACAAGAAGGAGCGCGTCGGCAAGCTCTTCCAGATGCATTCCAACAAGGAGAATCCGGTCGACGAGGCCATCGCTGGCAACATTTACGCCTTCGTCGGGCTCAAGAGCGTCACCACCGGTGACACTCTGTGCGACGAAAAGGAACCGGTGGTGCTGGAATCCATGACCTTCCCTGATCCTGTGATCGAGGTGGCCGTGGAGCCCAAGACCAAGGCCGACCAGGAGAAGATGGGCATCGCCCTGCAGAAGCTTTCCGAGGAGGATCCCACCTTCCAGGTCAAGACGGACGAGGAGTCTGGCCAGACCCTGATCTCCGGCATGGGCGAGCTCCAGCTGGACATCCTGGTGGACCGCATGCGTCGTGAGTTCCATGTGGAATGCAACGTGGGCAAGCCCCAGGTGGCTTACCGCGAGACCATCCGCAAGCCCGTCATGAACCAGGAGTACACCCACAAGAAGCAGACCGGCGGTTCCGGCCAGTTCGCCAAGGTGCTCATGAACTTTGAGCCACTGGACACTTCCGAGGGCGAGTCCTACATCTTCGAAAACAAGGTCACCGGCGGCCACATCACCAAGGAGTTCATCCCTTCGGTCGATGCGGGTGTGCAGGAGGCCATGGAGTCCGGTGTGCTGGCAGGCTTCCCGGTCGTGGGCGTCAAGGCGACCCTGACCGATGGCCAGATCCACGAGGTCGACTCTTCGGAGATGGCCTTCAAGATCGCTGGTTCCATGTGCTTCAAGGAGGCCGCTCCCAAGGCCAAGCCCGTCATCCTCGAGCCCATCATGGCTGTCGAGGTCCGTACTCCCGAGGAGTACATGGGCGACGTCATGGGCGACATCAACTCCCGTCGTGGCTCCATTCAGTCCATGACCGACGCCACCGGCGTCAAGGTCATCGATGCCAAGGTGCCCCTGTCGGAGATGTTCGGCTACATCGGCGACCTCAGGTCAAAGACCCAGGGGCGCGCCATGTTCACCATGCAGATGGACTCCTATGCTGAGGTTCCCAAGACTGTCAGCGACGAGATCATCAAGGCCCAGCGAGGCGAGTAATGCCGGTCCGGTCCGCCGCCACGGCGGGCCGCCGCCAAAATGCTCTTCTGTCACAAGTCGGCGTTACACTCTTGTAGCGCTGACTGGGCGGAGGGCAAAAGTGGCAAAGAACCCGATAACCCAGTAATATGTAGCGAGTGCTCTGTGCGTGGTTCGCGCAGGCAACCTACGAGACGTCCAGGAGGACAAAACACAATGGCAAAGGAAAAGTACGAGCGGACCAAGCCGCACGTTAACATTGGCACCATCGGCCACGTCGATCACGGCAAGACCACCCTGACCGCGGCCATCTCCAAGGTGCTGCATGAGGAGTACCCGGACGTCAACCCCGAGTACGATTTCGCTCAGATCGACGCTGCTCCTGAGGAGAAGGAGCGCGGCATCACCATCAACATCGCGCACATCGAGTACCAGACTGCCAAGCGCCATTACGCACACGTGGACTGCCCTGGACACGCCGACTTCGTCAAGAACATGATCACCGGCGCTGCTCAGATGGATGGCGCCATCCTGGTGGTCGCCGCAACCGACGGCCCCATGGCCCAGACTCGTGAGCACGTGTTGCTGGCCCGCCAGGTCGGCGTGCCGAAGATTCTGGTCGCCCTGAACAAGTGCGACATGGTCGACGACGAAGAGCTGATCGAGCTGGTCGAGGAGGAAGTCCGCGATCTGCTGGACGAGAACGGCTTCGACCGCGACTGCCCCGTCATCCGCACCTCCGCCTACGGCGCCCTGCATGACGATGCCCCTGACCACGACAAGTGGGTCCAGACCATCAAGGACCTCATGGATGCCGTCGACGACTACATCCCCACCCCGGTCCACGACCTGGACAAGCCCTTCCTGATGCCCATCGAGGATGTCTTCACCATCTCCGGCCGCGGCACCGTGGTGACCGGCCGTGTCGAGCGTGGCAAGCTGCCCGTGAACACCAACGTGGAGATCGTCGGCCTGCGGGACACCCAGTCCACCACCGTCACCTCCATCGAGACCTTCCACAAGCAGATGGACGAGGCTGAGGCCGGCGACAACACCGGCCTGCTGCTGCGCGGCATTGGCCGCGAGGACGTCGAGCGCGGCCAGGTTGTGGCTGCTCCCGGCACCGTGACCCCTCACCACAAGTTCGAGGGCGAGGTCTACGTGCTGACCAAGGACGAGGGTGGACGCCACTCGCCGTTCTTCTCCAACTACCGTCCGCAGTTCTACTTCCGGACCACCGACGTCACCGGTGTCATCACCCTGCCCGAGGGCGTGGAGATGGTTCAGCCCGGCGATCACGCCACCTTCTCCGTCGAGCTGATTCAGCCCGTCGCCATGGAGGAGGGCCTGACCTTCGCTGTTCGTGAAGGCGGCCACACGGTCGGCTCAGGTCGAGTCACCAAGATCATCGAGTAGGATTGCCTGTCGCTTATCGACACGATCCGATGACGGGGCCCGGAATCCTTCCTGTGATTCCGGGCCCCGCCCATTTCCGGCAGGCCTCGCCGCCGGACCAGCCTCGGTGTTCATGCGCCGTGGCATAATAGGCGAGGATTTATCGCGAGCGGGCCGGATCCTGTAAGGCCCGGTGCTTTCGGCAGATGGCCAGGAGCCCTCCGAAGGAACGTTCATCAGAATGAGGTGGTATCAAGGTGGCACAGACTTCCAATGACATCAAGAACGGATCGGTCATCAACCTGGACGGCAAGCTTTGGACCGTCATCAAGTTCCAGCACGTCAAGCCCGGCAAGGGACCGGCCTTTGTGCGCACGACCATCAAGGACGTCCTCACAGGTAAGATTGTGGACCGCACTTTTAACGCGGGTATGAAGATGGACTTCGAGACCGTGGACAACCGGACCATGCAGTACTCCTACCGCGACGGGGACTCCTTCGTCTTCATGGACATGAACACCTACGAGCAGGTCAACATCCCCGAGGCCCTGGTCGGCGATCAGGAGCGCTTCCTGCTTGAGGGCACCGACTGCATCATCAGCTTCCATGACGGCAACCCTCTGTCCGTGGAACTGCCTGCATCCGTGGTGCTGACCGTGACGGCAACCGAGCCCGGCGTGCAGGGCAACCGCTCCAATGCCGGCACCAAGCCCGCTACTGTGGAGACCGGGGCCGAGATTCAGGTGCCCCTCTTCGTAGGCGAGGGTGAGAAGGTCAAGGTGGACACCCGCGACGGCTCCTACCTGGGCCGCGAGAACTGAGTCAGGCAGAAACCACACATCCATGGCACGTTCCACAGCCCGTAAGCGGGCCTTGAATACCCTGTATGAGGCCGATGAGAAGAGCCAGGATTTCCTTTCCCTGCTGGAAGAGCGCAAGGTTCGGCCGGGGGCTCAGACACCTCTGCCTGCTTATGCGGTAACCATAGTCGAGGGTGTGGCAGATCATCGTCGAGATATCGATGAGGCTTTGCAAACCCATTCCACCCGATGGCCACTGAGCCGGATGCATGCCATTGACCGCAACATTCTACGTATCGCCGCCTGGGAGATGCTCTACAACCCTGAGGTTCCTGACAAGGTGGCCATCGATGAGGCCCTGTCCTTGGCCAAGACCCTGTCGGATGCCGATGCCCCCTCCTTTATTCACGGAGTTTTGAGCGCCCTTGAGCAGGAGAAGGATGACCATCAAGCTCGTCGTGAGCAAGCCGATCGGATTGCTGCCCTGGCTGACGCCGAGGCCGATGCGGACGTTTCGGATGATGAATCCGACAAGGCAAAGCCAGGGGTTGCAGCATCCGAGCCTGTTCCCTTCGAGGATGCCCATGCTGACAGCGAGTCGGATTCGGCAGCGAGTGGATCCGAAGGAGGGGACTCCGACCAGGTTCTTGACCATACTGTCGACCAGTCGGCCCCCAGCTTGGACCAGCTGAAACTGACCTTGCCGGAGGAGCTGACCCCCGATGCGGATCGTCCTTCAGGCAACTGACAATGATTCGGATAAAGGCCGACCGATGCCCGCTAACTATCTGGGCATCAGGTCGGCCTTTTGCCCTATTCGGACTGGTTGACCGGCGGTCTATCCTGGAAGATTTGACCAACCATTTTTTTGGCAGGGTCTGCCGGCATAATCCATGGGGGTCATTAATATGGGTGCGAATATCCGCGGTAATCAAGGGGGTTCGGTGAACCTGAAAGACACCAACACCATCACCTCCGATAGCCGTTTCTCCAATCGTGCCTTGCTCATCCTTGAGGATGGGGAAGTGTATGTGGGGAGAGCCTTCGGAGCGGTGGGCACTACCATAGGTGAAATTGTTTTCTCGACCGGAATGACTGGGTATCAAGAAACCCTGACGGATCCCAGTTATGCTCGGCAGATTGTTGTGCAGACCTTCCCCCACATCGGTAATACCGGTGTCAATGACCAGGATGGGGAGTCGGACAGGATCTGGGTGGCAGGGTATGTAGTCCGGGAACCCAGCCCCAACGTCAGCAACTGGCGGGCCCGGGGCAGTCTCCATGACCAGCTGGTCGATCAGGGCATCGTCGGTATCAGTCACATAGACACCCGCCGGCTCGTGCGACACTTGCGTTCTGCAGGTGTCATGCGGGCCGGTATTTTTTCAGGCCCGGACCCAATGCTCAACGACGGCGGCGGGCCCAGGACCATGCAGGAACTCCTTGACCAGGTCCGTTCGGCCCCCAAGATGAGCGGGTCCCATCTGACCGGCGAGGTCAGCACGCACAGGTCCTATATCGTCGAACCAGTCGGAGACCGTCAGACGAAAGAGCCTGTCTGCACGGTGGCAGCGGTGGATTTGGGAATCAAGTCCATGACCCCTCACCGGCTGGCTGAGCGCGGGTGCAGGGTCCACGTGCTCCCCGTCGACACCACCATCGAGCAGATAAAGGCCCTGCGGCCTGACGGGGTTTTCTTCTCCAACGGTCCAGGCGACCCATCGACCGCGGACGAGGAGGTGTCGCTCCTCAGGCAGGTTTTGGATGCCGGACTGCCATTCTTCGGCATCTGCCTGGGCAACCAGCTTCTGGGCCGTGCCCTGGGCTTCAAGACCTACAAGCTGAAATTCGGTCATCGCGGCATCAATCAGCCGGTAATGGATCTCAGCACTGGCAAGGTTGAGATCACCGCCCATAATCACGGATTCGCAGTCAAAGCACCCAAGGGAGACCCAGTGCCCTCACCCTATGGTGAAGGCCGATATGGCCGTGTCCGGGTGTCTCATGTCGATCTCAACGACGGAGTGGTCGAGGGTCTGGAGTGTCTGGACATTCCGGCCTTCTCCGTTCAGTACCATCCGGAGGCGGCGGCTGGTCCGCACGATGCCTCCTATCTGTTTGACAGGTTCGTCACTTTGATGCAGGACGCCAGGGAAGGGAAGGCACATGCCTAAGCGGCAGGACATCCATTCAGTCATGGTCATCGGCTCGGGGCCCATTGTCATCGGGCAAGCGGCCGAGTTCGACTATTCGGGGACCCAGGCCTGCCGGGTGCTGCGCGAAGAGGGAATTCGTGTCATCCTGGTCAATTCCAATCCCGCCACCATCATGACGGACCCCGAGATGGCCGATGCCACCTACATCGAGCCCATCGCCCTGCCCTTCCTGGAGCGGATCATCGCCAAGGAGCGGCCTGATGCGTTGCTGCCCACCCTGGGCGGCCAGACCGCTCTGAACGCTGCCGTGGAGCTGGGCAAGGCTGGCGTGCTGGAGCGCTATGGGGTTGAGCTAATCGGCGCTTCGCTGGAGGCCATCGACAGGGGAGAGGACCGCGAGCTCTTCAAGCAGGTGGTGGACCAGGCCGGTGCCGAGTCGGCCAAGTCCCGCATCGCCCACAGTCTGGATGAGGCCGAGGCAGTGGCCGCCGAACTGGGTTACCCTCTCGTGGTTCGTCCCTCCTTCACCATGGGCGGCCTGGGCTCTGGAATCGCCCATGATCGCGAGGAGTTGAGGCGGATCGCCGGTGCGGGCATCCATTATTCGCCCACCGATGAGATCCTTCTGGAGGAGGGCATCGAGGGGTGGAAGGAGTATGAGCTGGAGCTCATGCGCGACCGCCTGGATAATGTGGTTGTGGTCTGCCCCATCGAGAACGTGGACCCGGTCGGCGTGCACACCGGCGACTCCATCACTGTGGCCCCGGTGTTCACCCTGACAGACCGTGAGTATCAGCGCATGCGTGACATCGGCATCGCCATCATCCGCGGCGTGGGGGTGGATACAGGCGGCTGCAATATCCAATTCGCCGTCAACCCGAAGAACGGCCGGATCATCGTCATCGAAATGAATCCGCGTGTTTCGCGCTCCTCGGCTCTGGCATCCAAGGCCACTGGCTTCCCCATCGCCAAGATCGCGGTCAAGCTTGCCCTGGGATACACCCTGGATGAGATCGAGAATGACATCACCCGCTCAACGCCTGCCTCCTTCGAACCGACCATTGATTATGTGGTCACCAAGATCCCGCGTTTCACCTTCGAGAAGTTCCCCGGGGCGGATACGACTCTGACCACCTCAATGAAGTCCGTGGGCGAGGCCATGGCCCTGGCCGGCAATTTCCGCGAGTCCCTGGGCAAGGCCATGCGCTCCATCGACAAACGGCACATGACCTTCTCCTGGGACGGCCCACGGCCCGACCAGGCCGAGACTGACCAGCTGCTGGAGGCCATGCACACGCCCACCGAGCACCGTTACCTGCAGATCCAGCGGGCCTTCTGGGGAGGGGCTACCGTGGAGCAGGTCCATCAGGCCACCAGGATCGATCCCTGGTTCCTGGAGCAGATCAGCATGATCAACGAGCTGGCCCTTCAGGTGCGCCAGTCCGAGGTCCTGGACGATGACCTGCTGCGCCGGGCCAAGCAATCAGGACTGAGCGACCTGCAGATCGCCCACCTGCGCGGCATGGGCGACCAGGGCGAGGCAGTCGTCAGGGAGCTTCGCTGGGCCTTTGGCCTTCATCCTGTCTACAAGACTGTGGATACCTGCGCAGCTGAGTTCGATGCCGTCACGCCCTACTACTACTCCTGCTACGCCGATGAGTCCGAGCTGCGACCCCGTGAACGTGAGGCGGTCATCATCCTGGGTTCGGGGCCCAACCGGATAGGCCAGGGGGTCGAGTTCGACTACACATGCGTGCACGCCGTCCAGGAGTTGGGCAAGGACTATGACACCATCATGGTCAATTGCAATCCCGAGACGGTCTCCACCGACTATGACATGTCAGACAGGCTCTATTTCGAGCCGTTGACCTTCGAGGACGTTCTGGAGATCTACCGGGCTGAGAAGGCCATGGGACCTGTCAAGGGCGTCATCGTCCAGCTGGGCGGTCAGACGCCCCTGTCTCTGGCGGCCAGGCTCAAGGCAGCTGGGGTGCCCATTCTGGGAACCAGCCCCGAGTCCATCGACCTGGCCGAGAACCGTGAGCTCTTCGGCCAGGTGCTCAGCAAGGAGCATCTGAACGCCCCCCGGTACGGCACCGCTCTTTCCCTGGATGAGGCCAGGGATGCGGCACATGCCATCGGCTATCCGGTTCTGGTCAGGCCCTCTTACGTACTGGGCGGACGAGGCATGGAGATCGTCTATGACGACCAGCAGCTGGGCACCTACGTGGATCGAGCCCTGGAGGAAGCCAAGGCCGATACAGTGGTCTCCGGGCGGCTGCCTTCGCCCCTGTTGATTGACAAGTTCCTTCAGGATGCCATCGAGATCGATGTGGATGCCCTTTATGACGGGCAGGAACTCTACATCGGCGGAATCATGGAGCATGTGGAGGAGGCTGGGGTCCATTCCGGTGATGCAGCCTGCACCCTGCCGCCATCGACACTCTCCGACGACCAGATCAACCGGCTGCGGCAGGCCACCCTGTCTATAGCCCAAGGTTGCGGGGTTCAGGGGCTGATCAATGTTCAGTATGCCTTCATGGCCAACACCCTCTATGTGATCGAGGCAAATCCCCGCGCCTCCCGGACGGTTCCTTTCGCTTCCAAAGCCACAGGTACGGCACTGGCCAAGGCTGCAGCGCGAATCATGGTGGGGGAGACTATCGAGCAGCAACGAGCCAATGGTCTGCTCTTGCCTGTCGGTGATGGCGGCATGGTCCGTGTCGGCCAGCCTGTGGCGGTCAAGGAGTCGGTATTGCCCTTCAAGCGCTTCCGCACTCCGGTTGGCCGGACCGTGGACATTCTGCTGGGCCCGGAGATGCGCTCCACCGGAGAGGTCATGGGCTTCGATCGGGACTTCCCCCACGCCTTCGCCAAGAGCCAGCTGGCCGCCTACCAAGGCGGATTGCCCTCAGGCGGGGTCGCCTTCCTGTCGGTCAATGATGCGGACAAGCGTCAGTTGCCTATGCTGGCCGCTCGTCTGCTGGAGCAGGGCTTCAGCATCTGCGCCACCAGTGGCACGGCCTCCGTCCTGCGCCGGTACGGCTTTGACGTGGCTGTTGTCGACAAGATCAGCGACGAGGAGGAGCAAGGTCGGCCCTTCACTGATGCTGATGGGGTCAGGCACATGGGCCGTAATCCAGTCCAGTTAATTGAGGATGGGGCCATCGACATGATCCTCAATACCCCCAGTTCCAGGGGTTCGCGCTCTGACGGCTATCTGATCCGGGTGGCTGCTATAGCTGCCGATCTGCCGCAGTTCACTACCATCACCGAATTCTCGGCCGCCCTTATGGCCATTGACGTGGTCAAAAAGGACGACTACGAGGTCATGAGCATCCAGGAACACGCGGCCCGGTTGCTTGAGCTGGAGAAGGCCAGGTAGGTTCTGGCTATATGATTGACCCATGTTCCGGTCCAGATATGCCGGAGGATGACCTTTAGGAAAGGAAGTGGCTGTGTCAGCGATCAGCGGTGCCGATATGTCGAGTCAGGACCCTTCGGGAGAACAGACCGGGGGGACGGGGAAGACGGGCGGCCGGCTGATCGTGTTGACAGGGCCCACGGCCGTAGGCAAAGGTACAGTGGAAGCAGCCCTGCGTCATGCCCACCCGGAAGTTTGGGTCTCCGTCTCGGCCACCACCCGGGCGCCGCGTCCGGGCGAGAAGGACGGCATCACCTACTGGTTCATGGACGAGCAGGAATTTGCCCGCAGGGAAGCCGCCGGAGACTTTCTGGAGACCGCCTTGGTTCATGGCATGTCCCACTATGGCACCCCGCTGCAGCCTGTCCTGGACCATCTGGCGGCAGGGGTGCCCACAATTCTGGAGATCGACCTGCAGGGGGCGCACCGAGTTCGCGAACGTGCCAAGGAGCTGGGCCTGGAAGTCTTCTATGTGTTCCTGGCGCCGCCCTCATTCCAGGACCTGGTCACCAGGCTGAACATGCGGGGAACCGAAAATGAGGAGCAACGGGCCCGAAGGCTGGAGACCGCCAAGGTGGAGCTGGCCTCAGAGGATCAGTTCGACCAGGTCATAGTCAACGACAACGTGGATAAAGCCGCCCAGGCTCTCTGGGCGATAATCGCCAAGGAATACGGTCTCTGAGCATCAGGCCTTTACTTGGCCTTACTCCAGAAGAGTCGAAAATCCCCCAATCGGGTAAGAGCCCGATTGGGGGATTTTCGATCTATCAGTCCAGACCGGACAACCGGTTGATCAGATCCGGGTCGCGTGTGGCGCCCTTGTCTGCAGAGCGGGCGAAAGCGGCGTAGGCCTTCAGCGCCAGTGAAACCTTGCGGTCCCTGTGGGCCACATAGCCTTCGCCGGCCTCAAGTTCTGCACGGCGCTGCTCAAGTTCCTCATCGCTCAGCTCGACATCTACGCGCCGGTTGGGGATGTCGATGCGGATCATGTCGCCGTTGCGGATCAGGGCGATGGGGCCCTTGTTGGCTGCTTCAGGAGCGATATGGCCAATGGCCAGGCCTGATGAGCCGCCGGAGTAACGGCCGTCGGTCAGCAGGGCCACGTCCTTGCCGATTCCCTTGCCCTTGACGAATGAGGTCGGATAGAGCATCTCCTGCATGCCCGGGCCGCCCTTGGGTCCTTCGTAACGGATGACCAGGGCCTGACCCTTGTGCAGGGTGCCGTTCAGTATGACCTCAACGGCCTGCTCCTGTGATTCGACCACCAGGGCCGGTCCGCGGAAGTTCCAGATTTCCTTGGGCACGCCTGCGGTCTTGACCACGCAGCCATCGGGGGCCAGGTTCCCGCGCAGTATAGCCAGGCCGCCTTCAGAGACGGCCGGGTGGTCCAGGTCGTGAATGGCGCCGTTGACACGGTCGGTGTCCAGATCCTCCCACTCCTTGGACTGGTTGAAAGGCTCAGGGGAGGTGATGTGCCCGGGCGCTGCGTGGTAGAGCTCCTTGGCCTGGTCTAGGCAGGTGGGGCGCATGATGTCCCAGTCGTTCAGCTTGGACTCCAGATCCGGGTAGTCGATGGAATGCGTGTCCTTGTGCAGCACTCCGCCACGGTCCAGCTCACCCAGGATGCCGCAGATGCCGCCGGCCCGGTGGACGTCCGATATCTCCCAGTCTCCGGAGGGAGAGGCCTTGCAGATGCAGGGGACCGTGTGGGAGATGCGTTCGATGTCGTCCAGTGTGAAGTCCACATCCGCCGACTGCGCGGCAGCCAGGATGTGCAGGACGGTGTTGGTGGATCCACCCATGGCCACATCCATGGTCATGGCGTTTTCGAAGGCTTTCTTGGTGGCGATGGAACGCGGCAGGACCGAGTCGTCGTCATCCTGATAGTAGCGGTTGGCGATCTCGACGACCAGCTTGCCGGCCCGCTCGAAGAGCATCTTCCGGGCTGTGTGTGAGGCCAGGGTGGTGCCGTTGCCGGGCAGGGCCAGACCCATGGCCTCGGTCAGGCAGTTCATGGAGTTGGCGGTGAACATGCCGGCGCAGGACCCGCAGGTGGGGCAAACCGTCTTCTCCAGGGCCAGCAGACCCGCATCGTCGATGCTGTCATCCGCTGAGGCGTACATGACGTCAATCAGGTCCGTGCTCTCCTGGACCGTCCCGTCTGGCATGACGGTACGTCCGGCTTCCATGGGGCCACCGGAGACAAAGACTGTAGGAATGTTCAGACGCAGAGCGGCCATGAGCATGCCGGGGGTGATCTTGTCACAGTTGGAAATGCAGATCAGGGCGTCGGCGCAGTGGGCGTTGACCGAGTATTCCACAGCGTCAGCAATCAGGTCACGGCTGGGCAGAGAATAAAGCATGCCGGTATGGCCCATGGCGATGCCGTCGTCCACAGCAATGGTGTTGAACTCGCGGGGGATGCCACCCGCTTCCTTGACGGCCTTGGAGACCAGACGCCCCACCTTGTTCAGGTGAACGTGACCAGGCACGAACTCGGAGAAGGAATTAGCGATGGCCACGATGGGCTTGCCGAAGTCCTCGCCCTTGACGCCAGCGGCACGATAGAGAGCACGGGCGCCCGCGAACTCTCGTTCCTTCATTAATTTGGCTGATCGCATCTGCATAGTTTCATTCAAGTGAACGTGGACGGTGACGGCTCGAACATGACCACATGTTGGAATTTCCGGCGTGTTCACACTGCTTTTCCCGGCAGAGAAGCCTTCAGGGCTAAAATCGAGCCCGGGCGGTAAAATCATACAGATTGAATGAATGGTTCATCCAGTTGAATTGGAGAAACATCTTATGGCATTCGGTACCGAGCCCCATCCGCAGGGATTTGCGAATCCACCCATCGACGACCTCATGAAGCACGCCGATTCGAAGTATGCACTGTCCATTTTCGCGGCCAAGCGGGCCCGTCAGATCAATTCCTATTTCACACAGCTCAATGAGGGCCTGCTGCAGAACGTCGGTCCTCTGGTCGAATACCAGAATCAGGAGAAGCCTTTGTCCATCGCCTTCCGCGAGATCAACGAGGGCCTGCTTGAAGAGACCCTGGGCGAGGACGATCTGAGCGAAGGCAACTGAGCTTCTCGACTCTCGACACAGCGTCCTCGGGCGATGACGGTTTCTAGACAAAGGTGAATGAAATGACAGAGCGACGGCTGATTTCGGCTGAATCAGTGACCGAGGGCCATCCAGACAAGGTCTGCGACCAGATTTCCGATGCCATTCTGGACGATCTGATCGCCCAGGATCCGCACTCGCATGTGGCTGTGGAGACCTCGGCGGCTACTGGCCTCTTCTTCGTTTTCGGAGAGGTATCGTCTCAGGGCTACACGGATATCCAGTCCCAGGTCCGGTCCGTGCTGCGTAGGATCGGCTACACCTCTTCAGATATTGGTCTGGATGCGGATTCCTGTGGCGTGACCGTGGCTCTGAGCGAGCAGAGCAAGGAAATCAACCAGGGTGTGGAGCGGTTGTCGGCCAGCCAGGAGAGCGCCGCCACCCGTGAGGAGCGTTACCAGTCCCAGGGGGCCGGCGACCAGGGAGTCATGTTTGGGTACGCCTGCGATGAAACCGACACACTCATGCCTCTGCCCATATACCTGGCCCATCAGCTGGCCTTCCGGCTGGCACAGGTGCGCAAGGAGGGGATCATTCCCCACCTGCGCCCTGACGGCAAAACTCAGGTCACCATCGAATATGATGAGGATGACCGTCCTCGTCGGGTGGACACGGTCCTCATCTCCACCCAGCACGATCCTGAGGTTGGGCGTGACTGGCTGCAGGAGCAGTTGATGGAGCACGTCATTACGCCCGTGCTGGATCGCGTCTGCGGCAAGGCCGTCGAGCACCAGGGCTATCGGGTGCTGGTCAATCCGACCGGTTCCTTTATTCTGGGTGGTCCTGCGGCTGACGCAGGACTGACCGGACGTAAGATCATCGTGGACACCTATGGTGGTGCGGCCCATCACGGAGGCGGTGCCTTCTCCGGCAAGGATCCCAGCAAGGTAGACCGGTCCGCTGCCTACGCAGCGCGTTGGGTGGCTAAGAACATCGTGGCCGCTGGACTGGCGCACAAGGTCGAGGTCCAGGTGGCCTATGCCATTGGCGTGGCCGATCCGGTCAGCGTCAACGTTGAGACCTACGGCACCGAGCAGGGGGTTACTCGGGAGCAGATCCAGGAGGCCGTGCGCAAGGTCTTCGACCTGCGGCCTGCCGCCATCATCGATGAACTGGATTTGTTGAGGCCTATTTACGCCAAGACTGCAGCCTACGGGCACTTCGGCCGGGAGGACCCCGACTTCACCTGGGAGCAGGTGGACAAGGTTGGCGAGCTCAAGGCTGCCATCGGCATGACCAGGTAGCAGCTGTTCATCAAGAGCCACGGCGGGTTCCCGGGTCATCAACTGGGGAATCCGCCATGGCTCTCTTAATCGTGAAAGCGAGAGGATCAGCCATGGATTCGCAGGCCGTCAGTCAGCCCGCCCTGGATGGTCTTGCCCCGCGTCGTCGTACGAGCAGCAGTCGAAAGAGGCCCCCGCGCCGACCAGCCGATGAACTCCCCGTGGCACGGGTGGTGTTGGATGTCCAGGCTACTCATCTGGGCGGGACCTTCGATTATCTGGTGGACGCTGACCAGGCCGATCATGCACAGCCGGGATGTCTGGTTCGCGTTCGATTCGGGGCGCGCAGGGTCAATGGCATCATCTGGGAACGCGTCTCGGACAGCCAGGTTCCCCGCGCATCCTTACGCTATCTGGAGCGGGTGGTGTTGGATCGCAGCCTGATCTCACCTTCTTTGCGCGCGGACATCACTGCTATCGCCAGAGCCTATGGGGGTACTGAAGCCAACATTCTGCGTCTGGCCCTGCCCCCTCGCGTCGCCCGGATCGACAAGGAGCAGCAGCTGGTTCCCGGTCAACCCCGGTTGGCATCCGACCCCAGCTGGGTGGCCGGGCTGGCCCAGCGACAGAAGGACCTGAAACAAAGACTTGATCCGGGCTATCAGAGGCTGGAGAAATTGGATCAGTCGCTGGAAGAGGATGCCTTCGCCGCCTTTCTGATTGATATTCTGCCCGGTATGGACCAGGCCGCCCTGTTGGCTGCCAGGGTATTGATTGGCGCACTGCTGGCCGGCCGAGCGGCGGTTATGGTGCTGCCGGGCACCCGTCAGGTGGCTCACCTGTCTGCAGTTCTCCAGCAGCTGGGACTGCGTCCCTTTGGACCTTCTGTCTCAGCAGGTCCGGGCCAACAGGAGGCTCGCGGCTGGTCCGGTGATTTCGCCATTCTGGACAGCGGCATGGCTCCCGCCGAGCGCTACAGGGCCTATCTTGCTCTGGCTTCCGGTCAGGTCCGTTGCGCCATCGGGCTGCGGGCCGCCATGTACGCGCCGGTGGAGGGTCCTGCCCTCTTCGCTCTTATGGATGATGCCAGTTACCAGTACGCCGACGGGATGATGCCATACGCCAACGCCCGCGGAGTGTTGAGATTGCGAGCGCGTGCCCACGGCGGTGTCTTCCTGGCCATGGCCCGTGCCAGAAGCGTGCGTTCCCACTGGGAGAGTCTGCCCGAGGCCACCGAGGCGGACTCTGGTGTGACTGGTCCAGGCACCGCCTTGACGCTTGATCGGTCTGCTGTGACGACCCTGCTTCCTTGGATTCGCTGGCTGAACCGGGAGGAACTGAGCCATATGGCCGACCCGACCGTGGGCGCCCGGGTTCCGCATACCGCTGTCGCCGTTATCAACAAAGCTTTGGAGCGTGGTCCGGTTCTGCTGTCCATCCCTCAGGACGGTATATTCGAAAGCCTGAGTTGCGCTCGCTGCCATCATCAGGCTCGTTGCCCGCGCTGTACCGGACCCCTGCGGGCACGGCGGCCTGGTGCGCCCCGATGCGCCTGGTGCGGTGCTGCGGCTACGGACTGGTCCTGTCCGGATTGCGGGGGTTCACGGCTTCGGGTGGTCAGGGTAGGCGCCGCTGGGACGGCGCAGGAGCTGCGCATGCTCTTCAGAAATGTGCCCATCGTCATCTCTTCGCCCAGCCAGCCCCGCGGAGTGGTAGATAGCGTCCGGGATCGTCCCAGTCTGGTCATTGCCACTCCGGGTGCCGAGCCCAGGGTGGTCGGCTCGGGCGTCGATGGCAACAAAGCAGATACAGACGATCCTGATCTGCCCCGGCTGTCGCGAGGATACCGGGCCGTAGCCATTCTGGACGCCTGGACCAGCCTGTATGCCCCTGGCATCGATGCGCGCATGGACACCCTGGGAGCCTGGATGCGCGTGGCTTCCTTCTGTCGCTCCCGGGCCCAGGGAGGTCAGGTGCTCCTGCTGGGGGAGTGCGATCCCCAGCTGGCCCAGGCGCTGATGACCTGGCAGGGACCGGTGCTCGCCGCCGCCGATTTGGAGGACCGCCGGCTGACTGCCATGCCCCCTGCGGTCGCCATGGCTGCGATCTGGGGTGAAAGGGAGGCCGTCGTCTGGATGCTTGACGCAGTCGGGATTGTGCCGGGTCAGGAGGCTGTCACAGATGCTGGCACTGAACCTGTTCCTGCCCTGCTTGGGCCTGTGCCCATACCTGCGCCCTCCACGCTGAAAGCCGGCTATCTGGAGGGAACCCAGGACAGGGTCCGAGCCTTGGTTCGGGTACCCACCAGCCGCCGGGACAAGTTGGCTGACGATCTCAAGCAGGCTCAGGCCAAGTACGTGGCCGGTCGCGGGCGAGGAGAGCTGCGCTTCCGGATGGATCCCAAGGATCTGACATGACTGTCGCTTCAGGCGGATATGTACAGGGTCTATGCGGCGTGGTTTCATGAGGGGGCGCAGGCAGAGGCGCATATGGACGAATTCACGAAAGGCGGAAAGTCATGAAGGGATGGCCGGGCGAGATCCGGGTTGAGGCAGATGTGATCAAGGCTGAGCAGGAAGCGGCTCAGGCCCAAGGTCAACCCATTGAACAGGTCATCTTTGACTTCGGCAACGTCCTGATTCGTTGGCAGCCCGAGATGGCCATGGTGGCCCGATACGGGCACAAGAGTATCGAGGCCATGCTGGACGACAGCCGTTCCGGCTTCTACCGGGCCAACAACATGATGGACGGCGGAGCCACCTGTGCCCAGGCCCTTGACTGGGTGGCCGCCAACTGCGGAGCCCCTTGGGATGACATGTTCGCCTACTATTGTGACCACTTTGTCGATTCGCTGACCGGCCCTGTGCCCGGTGCCCGCATGCTGGTGGAGGATCTGAAGGCGGCAGGACTGGGTGTCTGGGGGTTGACCAACTGGAGTGCCGAGCTCTTCCATCACGCCTGGGACGGCGACTCCTTCCTGCATGGGCTGGACGGGGTGGTGGTCTCCGGGCCCATCCACATGCTCAAGCCCGACCCGGCCATCTACCGGTATGCCCTGGACCAGTTCGGAATCCAGGCTGACAGGGCCCTCTTCGTGGATGACAAGGGTATGAATGTAGTCGGTGCAAACAAGGCCGGCATCCGCAGCCTAAGATTCAGTGACCCCTACGGGCTGCGCACCGCCCTGATCGAGGCAGGAGTGAACATTCCTCAGGTGCAGTGAAAGTGTAGTGGTCCAAAGCCGTCAGACGAAAAGGAGATTGCCGATATGGTCATGACATTGCTGTTTGCGGGCACACCCCAGTTCGCCTTGCCATCTCTAAGATTGTTGGCGGCCGACCAGGAGCATTTCCGGGTTGCTGCCGTGCTTACCAGACCCGACGCTCCCCAGGGGCGTGGAAGGCATCTGCATCCCAGTCCGGTCAAGGCTGAAGCCCTGAAGCTGGGGATCCCCGTTCTCGAGAACAACCCATCCGATCCGGATTTTCCGGCGCGGCTGCAGGATACGGGTGCCAGCTGTGCGGCCATCGTGGCTTACGGACGGATCCTGCGCCAGCCGGTCCTGGATGCCTTTGAAGGTGGTTGGTATAACCTGCACTTTTCTCTGCTGCCGCAGTGGCGGGGGGCAGCGCCGGTCCAGCGGGCCATTTGGGCCGGGGATACCATCACTGGGGCCACGGTCTTCAGGCTGACGGCCGGCATGGATGAAGGGCCCATCCTGGCTCAGTCCACGGTGGAGATTGGACCGCACGAGACCTCGGGCGAGCTGCTGGATCGGCTGGCCGAGGATGGATCCCACCTGCTGGCTGCCAGCCTGGAGGCCCTTGCTGAAGGTCGGATTCAACCCAAGGAGCAGACGCAGGGCGCCTATCAGGTGGCCGCCAAAATCACCCACCAGGATGCTCGCATGCGCTTCGATGTGCCCGTCTTTGCCCTGGATCGGCAGGTTCGAGCATGCAGCCCAGAGCCCGGAGCTTGGTGTTTGTATCGGCAAGGCGATGACCCGCAGGACAAGCAGACAGGGCTGACCGTGCTCAGGGCGGCACCAGCCCGAGGGGACGAGCCCGGGCTTCCTGAGCATCTGGAGCCTGGGCGGCTCGCCATGGACCGTCGCCATCTCTGGGTGGGCACCAAAACCCTGCCCCTGGAGCTGCAGATGGTCAAGGCTGCAGGCAAGCGTGCCATGAAGGCTATGGACTGGGCCCGTGGAGCTCGGTTGGAAGAGGGAGCCCGCTGCAGCTGAGCCCTTCCGCCAGGCTGGCTGTCCAGGCCGAGCGGGAATTCCAGGGACGGACGAAGGAGAGAAGCCATGCAGTCCGATGATGTTGATCAGGCCGACGATGTAAATGACCGGGATCAGGCCGGGGATCGCCGCAACCGGGCCCTGGCTGCGGCGCTTACCAGGGCTGCCAAGGAGCTGGCCAAGGCCAAGAGCCAGTTGGCCCAGCTGGGTCAGCCGCCCTTGACGGTTGCCCTGGCCTTGGGAGTTGATTCTGTCGCCTATGACAGCCAGGGGGTACAACAGGCCCGCCTGCTGATTCTGAACGGTTCCAGGCGGATGGTGGTGCCCCTGGCGCCTGATATCCGCGCCGAGCGGATCAGGGCTGGCCAGGAGGTTCTGCTCAACGCCGATATGGTGGTGGTGCGTGCGGGCGATCAGCCGGTGACTGGGCAGGTCCGCACGCTGCGTGAGACCTTGGAATCCGGTGCCTTGTTGGTGGAAGACCCCTCCGGGCAGACCCATGTCGCCGCACGTGCAGGATCTCTGCAGGACCAGCCTATCGAGGCGGGCAGCGCCTTGCTCATGGACGAAAGTTGTTCAATGGCCCTGGCTGTTCTGCCTGAGTCGGACCAATCTGACATGCTGCTGGAGGAGACTCCTGACGTGGACTTCTCTGATATTGGCGGCTTGGACAGGCAGATTGAGCGTATCCGTGATGCTGTCCAGTTGCCCTTCCAGCATGCCGATCTGATGCGTCGTTACGGGCTTCAGGCCCCCAAGGGTGTTCTGCTCTATGGACCGCCCGGCAATGGCAAGACCATGATTGCCAAGGCCCTGGCCCGCGCCCTGGCTCAGGAGAGCGATGGCCACGGGGTCTTTCTGTCGGTCAAGGGCCCCGAGGTACTCAACAAGTTCGTGGGCGAGTCCGAACGGCTGATCCGCCGTCTCTTCGCCCGGGCCCGCAGCTTGGCAGGTCAGGGTGGGCCTGTGGTGGTCTTCATCGACGAGATGGATGCCCTGTTGCGCACTCGGGGGTCAGGCATCTCATCGGATGTGGAGACCACCATCGTCCCCCAGTTCCTGACCGAGCTGGATGGTGTCGAGTCCCTGGACCAGGTCATGGTCATCGGTGCCTCCAACCGTATCGACATGATCGACCCGGCGGTTCTGCGCCCGGGACGGTTGGATGTCAAGATCCGCATCGATCGCCCCGACAGGACCAGGTCAGCCGCCATCCTGGGCAAGTATCTGGGCTCAGACATGCCCATGGAGGATGATGCTGGGTCGGAGGAGCTGATCCAGGTGCTGGTCGACGGGCTCTTCGCCAGGGATGATGACCATCTGCTGGGCAATATCATGGATGCCACGGGCCGATGGCAGCCCCTCTACCTGGAGTCCGTGGTCTCCGGCGCCATGCTGCATAACCTGGTCGACCGGGTCAAGACCATGGCGGTCAAGGCTTCCATCGAACAGGGTCAACAGGTGGGTCTTGACCCTGGGCTCTGCTTGAGGGCGGTCCATGGGCAGTATGAGGACACTATGGAAGAGCTTCGCGGCCAGGACCCGGACCGTTGGGCCGATCTGGCCGGACTGCGCCCAGGGCAGGTCCAAGAGGTTCGTCCCGTCGATGGGCCAGGGGAGCGGTCATGAGTGCCGGGCGGGTTATGGGTACCGAGACGGAGTACGCCATTGCCGACCCCCAGGATCCTGGCGCTGATCCACGTGCTCTGGCCCTGCGTCTGGTAAGGGCCGCCGCCCATCCGGACCTGGCCCACATTCGCTGGGACTACGGGGGTGAGGATCCGGTCAATGATGCCAGGGGAGGTCGGTTGCCGCGTTCCGCTGCCGCTCCGAGCATGCTCACGGATGCGCCCGGTGCACGGCTGATCGATGTGGCAGCCCCCAATGGCGCTCGCATTTACGTGGATCATGCCCATCCCGAGTATGCTTCGGCTGAAACGGTGAATGCTTTCGATGCGCTGGTCCAGGACCGTGCGGGTGATCGGATGATGGCCCAGGCAGCAGAAAGGGCAGGGGGCCTGGCGCTCTACAAGAACAACGTGGACGGCAAGGGTGCTGCCTGGGGATCCCATGAGAACTATTTGATGGACAGGGCGGTGCCCTTTGCCAGAGTAGCGGCCCTAATGACCATTCATTTCGTCACCCGGCAGATTTATACCGGTTCGGGCAGAGTGGGCCTGGGACCCAGGAGCGAGGAGGCCGGCTTCCAGCTCAGCCAGCGCGCCGACTATCTGACCAGCCGCATTGGACTGCAGACCACCTTCGGGCGGCCAATCATCAATACCAGGGACGAGTCGCATGCAGGGCCGGACAGTCGCCGTCTCCATGTGATTGTGGGCGATGCCAACCGGCTGGATGTCCCCCTGGTTCTCAAGCTGGGGACCACCGATCTGCTGCTGGGACTCTTGGAATCCGGGGGCGATTCGACCCGTCAGATCGATGAGCTGTTGGATCGCTGGACCCTGGATGATTCGGTGTCTGCCCTGCACACGGTTTCCCGTGATGTCACGTTGACCAAGCCGCTTGCCCTGGCAAACGGGGGATGCGCCGATGCGTTGACCATCCAAAAGGCACTCCTGGATGCGGCCCGCCAGGCCAGACGGGATGCCGACCAGCCAGGTTGTGCCGATGACCGGGTTTTGAACCTTTGGGGCCAGGTGCTCAAGGATCTGGCTGTGGTGCGTTCGGGCGACAACGATGCCCGTCTTGCGATGACCGATCAGGCAGGAAGATTGGAATGGTTGCTCAAATGGCAGCTTTTGGAGCGCCTGCGCCGCCGCCGGACCATACCGGACTGGTCGGATCCCCGTCTGGCAGCCCTGGATTTGGCCTGGGCACGGGTGGATCCCGGCCGTGATCTGCCCTGGCGACTCAGAGGGTCCATCTTGAGACTGGCAGATCCCGACCAGATCACCAAGGCCATGGACCAGGGGCCGGAGCAGACACGGGCCTGGTGCCGTTCCCAGTTGCTCCACCGCTGCCCTGATGTGGTCAGGGGCGTCTCCTGGAGTCGTGTCATTCTTGAGGAGCAGGGACCGGAGGGAGAGCCTAGGACCAGGGTTGTGGATTTGTCCGATCCTCTGAGCCACACACGGTCTTCCTGCCGGGATGACCGCGACATATACTGCTCGTAGCGCAGACAATAGTCCGATATCCGACCGGACGACCACCGGTGGACCACGGTCGGCAATGCCTCGACCACCCGTTTGAAAGAGAAGAGAAGTATGGAATTGCGCGATTTGGCCATGCAGGCCGCCACCATTGCTGTGGAGGCCGGCCGTCATGCCCTTCAGGACCAGATCAACCCCCACGATCCCCGCTCTACCTCAGCCATCGGCCAGGGCACCCAGTTTTCGCCGGGCATCGACACACGTCTGATTCGCTACTGCCGAACCAAGATCGCCGCTCTCGACCCCATGGACGGCTTCTGGGAAGAGGAGGCCGGCAACCGGCGTCCAGGCGGCCGTTACTGGTGTCTGGGCCACATCGACGGTCCGGTCAACTATGTGCGCAACATGGCCGAATGGACGCTTACCATCTCCCTGTTCGCCGTGGACGAGAAGGGCCATGCTTCACCGGTTCTGGGCATCGTGCATGCGCCGGTACTGGGCCTGACCTATCTGGCTGCCAAGGGCCAGGGCGCCATTAGGATCCGGCGGACCATTGTGGGTGACAAACGGGAGAAAATCATCCCTTCCACTATGACCACCCTGACCGGATCAGTAATCAGCTTCGGTATGTCATACTTCCCCAACGAGTCTGAAAAGGTCCTGCAGATTGTCTCGCGCATGGCCGGCAAGCCTGCCGACATCAAGCGCGTCGGCCCAGTCTCGCTGGATCTGTGCCGGGTGGCGGACGGCAGTTACGACGCCTACTTTGAACCGGCCCTGCACTCCTGGGACATCCCCGCTGTTTCTGCGGCGGCTGTCGTGGTCCGAGAGGCCAAGGGTACCCTCTGGCGCTGGGACGGCGGGCATGTGCGCTGGGAGGGCAGCAACGACGTGGTAGCCACCAACGGGCTCATCGCGGAGGATTTGAATACGTATCTGAGCGGGCGCTGATCCGCGCAGGGAAGGAGAGCGACCATGGCTGAGGCATCCCAGCAGGGGCGGCGCATGGCAGCCGGGCAGCAGCAGGAGCAGGTAGAGGATCTGCCGCAGACTGGGGCACAGGAACAGGTCCAGGCGGCTGGATCCGACCTGGATGCCGTCCTGGATGACATTGAGACCACCCTGGAGACCAATGCCAAGGAGTATGTACAGGGCTTCGTCCAGAAGGGCGGCCAGTGATCCATGGCGGACGGGCAGGGGACTGACTCGGACTTTCGCAGGATATTCGGCATCGAGACCGAGTATGGACTGAGCCTGACCGGCACCAGTGGCCCATATGCTGCCGGAAGGGTAGCCATGGCCATGTTCCGCCCTCTGATTGAGAAGCACGGGTCAACCAACATCTATTTGCCCAACGGTGCCCGACTCTACCTGGACGTAGGCTCCCACCCGGAGTATGCCACGGCAGAGGCCCGTGATCCACTGACAGCCCTGACTCAGGTGCTGGCCGGGGAACGAATCATGACCGACCTTGCGGAGCATGCCGTGAGGTACCTGTCGGAGAACCTGGGCAGGCCTGTAGAGGTTCATGTATTTGCCAACAACGTGGATGCCCAGGGCCATGCCTTTGGCTGCCATGAGAATTACCTGCTGGACCGAAGGGTCCCCTTGGACATGATTGGAGCCTGTCTGGTTCCTTTTCTTGTCACGCGGCAGCTGATCACCGGGGCGGGTCGTCTCAGCCCCGATGGGTTCCAGCTCAGCCAGCGGGCTGACTTTCTTGATGAAGCGGTATCCTCGGCCACTACCCGCGCCCGTCCCATGGTCAACACCCGTGACGAGCCTCTGGC
Source organism: Bifidobacterium sp. M0404 (assembly GCF_016101415.1). Taxonomy (NCBI): domain Bacteria; kingdom Bacillati; phylum Actinomycetota; class Actinomycetes; order Bifidobacteriales; family Bifidobacteriaceae; genus Bifidobacterium; species Bifidobacterium sp. M0404. The sequence continues at coordinate 204,098 of NZ_JACFQP010000001.1, forward strand.
CGATTCTGAACGATGGCGGCGTCTGCATGTGATCGTAGGGGATACCAACCGGTCGCCGCTGGCTGCCTGGTTCAAGATGGCCAGCACTCACCTGGTCCTCAACCTGGTTGAGCAAGCCTGCCGTCAAGGCCGCAGGCCAGACCTGGCCGACTGGGCCCTGGCCGATCCTGGCGCAGCCGTCCGAGCCGTCAGCCGGGATCGGACCGGCCGGGTCAACCTGGAGCTGGAGGCTTCGACGAAGACCGGCGGCATCAGTGCTCTGGGTCTGCAAGAGGCCTATTGGTCAGCCTGCAAGGCCTTGGTGGACCAACAGGAGGATATAGGCATCGACCGGTCCCAGGCTCTGCATGCCCTGCAACTTTGGAGGATTGCCTTGGATGTGTTGGACGCGGGGCGTTGGCAGGACCTGGCCGACTGGGTGGACTGGGCCGCCAAACTGCGGCTGCTCCAGGGGCTGAGTCGACGTGGCACCGGGCGCGATCTGGCCCAGGCTTTGGACTTGGACTATCACGATTTGAGCGCGGGAAGATCCTACCCTGGCTTGGTCAGGCATGGGCTCATGCGCTCACCGGTCGACGACTCCGAGGTAGAGCGCGCCATGGATCAACCTCCAGAGGATACGCGGGCCCGTCTGCGTGGCGACTTCGTCCGCGCCGCAGACCGGGGGACACGCACATGGTCATGCGACTGGAGCCACCTGGTCCTGGGTGGTTCTCACCGAGTCGAGGTGGACCTGCCCGACCCCTTCGACCACCTGGGCCCGTCCCGATACCGCTCCCTGATGGATTTCCTGAAGAGTGCCGCAGAGCCGCGTGCCTAAGGTTTTGTCTGCAGTGAGAGGCTTCGTCAGGCCTGATATAACAAGAAGGGCCCCGGTATCCGTGGATGGATACCAGGGCCCTTGCAGAAAGGCTGATTTCACTTCTTGTTGGTGACGGCCTTCTTCAGCAGCGAGCCGGCAGAGATACGCACGCCATAGCTGGCCGGAATCTTGATGGTCTCACCGGTGCGGGGGTTGCGGCCGGTGCGGGCGGCGCGCTTGACACGCTCAGCCGAGAACAGACCGGTCAGCTTCAGACCCTCGCCGGACTTCATGGCTTCGACGAAGACATCCTGGAAGGCGTTGACAGCAGCTTCTGCCTGAGCCTTGGTCAGGTTGGACTTCTGCGCAATCTTCGAAACGAGATCAGACTTGTTGTATGCCATAGAACATCCTTCTTTCGGGGGCCTCCCATTGCTTGATTTGGGGAAAGCCCAACGGTCAATGACTGATATTACCGCAGATTAGGCCCAAACACCGCATTTTCCGGGGGTTTCCGACATTTCATCAAGCGATTTTTGAGGTCCGAGAGATTAGGGCTGTCCGAAGGGCTCTTCAGATGCGATTATGGCTGCTCAGCCAGCGCATGGCCAGGGCTCCAAGGGGGATGCGCAGCCAGTAGGTGACCACTCGGAAGACCAGAGTGGCCGAGATGGCCACGCCCGAGGGAACGCCGGCCAGACGGAAGGCCGAGAACAGCACCGCCTCTATGGCTCCCAGGCCACCAGGGGTGGGGACAGCCGAGCCTAGCGTGTTGGCCAGGAGGAAGACGAAGGTGGTCTCGAAAACGTTGGTCCTGCAACCGAAGGCCATCAGGGCGGCCCAGAAACTCATGCCCAGGGCGGCTGACTGCAGCACGGCCCCAAGCACGGCCACCACAAGCTGCCTGGGCTGAGTCAGAATCTCTACAAGGTGGCGGGCGTAGGAGGCCACGATGGGCATCAGTCGCTCCATGACCAGCCGCCTCGTGTAAGGCACGGCCATGATCAGGGCCGCGATGATGGCTACCGTTCCGATGACGATGACCAGGGTGTTGGTGGGGATCATACCGGATAGGGTGTTGCGGCCGGTAAAGAGGCCGATGACGATCAGCAGGCAGAAAGTCGTTGCGAACTGGACGGCCACCACAGCGCTCATGATGGCTGTGGCCATGGTGTTGTCATAACCGTCCCGCCGCAGGAACTGCAAATTGACGAAGGCCGGTCCTACCCCGGCGGGCATGGAGACCGAGGTGAACGAGGAGGCGACCTGGGACAGGAAGATGCCTCTGAAGTCGCGCTTGGCAGGGTCGATGAAGACTCCCAGAGTGATGGCACAGCCTACCCAGGACAGCGACCCCAGCAGGAAGGACAGTCCGGCCATCCAAGGGTTGGCGTTGCGGACGGCACTGATGACTTGGGGCAGGTTGAACTGGGTGACGATGACCGCCACCGCTACTACCAACAGGGCCAGGGCTACGAAGCTGCGCAGGCTGAAACGCGAGAGGGTCACCTGACCGGTCTCCGCCACCGACTCAGGAGGAGCCAGGGCCTGCAACTGTTTGCGCAGGTCAGTCAGAATCTGTCGATCCCAGCCGGGCAGGGCCTGGGTCTGTGAGGGAATGGCCACCATCTGGCAGAAGGGCGACAGGCTCACCAGGGTCTTGACCCCCCAGGAGGCACGGGCCGCCTCGATGGCTTGATCTACGCCGATCAGCGTGGCAATCAAGGTCAGAAGTTGGATCCGGTCCAGGGCGATGTTGGCCTGTGAGCTGGCGCTGTCGCCGTTCTCCCAGCCGGCGATGACCATGGAGCCTGACTGGTCCATGGCCAGAGTCTCCGGGCGTATGCGGCGGTGTGTAAAGCCGCGCTCGTTGGCCCGGCGAAGGTAGTCCATCAGCTGCTCGGCCCTGTCTGTGTCCAAACTCCCGGGTTCCAAGGGCCGAAGGTGGACATCATCCTCCAGGACCAGGATTGAGGATTCCGCGCTCTCAGCCAGGCCATAAGGGTGCAGGGCAGTCAGCTCCAGGTCTCGCAATTCAGCCAGCATAGCCATGTGGTGTTGCATGGAGTTTCTGACCGACCTGTCCCGGCGCATGGAGACTCCGGACAGCTTGATCCACTGCCAGAGCTGCATCAGATAGCCCATGGTGTGCAGCTGGCCGTCCATGACCGACACCGTGTAGTTGCGGCCATCCCTGTCTTGGGCCCTGTAGATGCGGGAGGCTTCGATAAGGTCGTCGTCGAGGGCGGGCAAGGGCTGGCCATCAGAGTCCAGACTGGGATCCTGACGTTCCAGGCTGGCGGCGTGGATGCCGATGGAGGCTATGGCCTGTACCACTCCCTGCCCCCAGGCGCCCTTGTTCTGCGTGCCCGCCAGGTATCGGATGACCATGCCCACGATCCGTCCCAGAATCAGCGAGGCCAGGACGCCGCTGGCCGAATTGGAGGATATGGCGACCATGATGACGGCCACGACGTATAGAGCGTTCCATCCCCATTTGACCGAGCTGCGCAGTCGACGGGGTCCTGCTGCGCTCAGGAAGGCTGCCAGACCGGCATAGAAGTCAGGCAGCAGAACGGGCGATCCTATGGCGTTCTGGGAGCTGAATGAGGCGATCAGGGTGGGGTTGCCCGCTTTCAGGATCAGGTTGGAGGTCAGCATGACCAGCCCGAACCCTAAGAACATGGCCAAGGGGGCAGTGATGGCCTGGACCCACTCCCTGTTGACCAGCAGGTGGATAAGCACGGCCAGGACCACGGTCACCGTGACTGCCTGCTGCAGGAAGGCGGTGGGTACGTCCATGAGCCAGTCCATGGCATTGCCGGCCTGGCGCATGTCGGACTCGACCCCTGCGGCTATGCCTTTCAAGTAGATGGCTGCCAGGGTGACAAGAATTCCCAGGATCAGAGCTGCCAGGGCTCGAAGCAGGTCCTCAGCGTCATGGACCCGTTGGGGCGGGGTATCCCGGATGACGACCTGATCTGCCTGTACAGGGTCAGCGGAATCGGTGTCCTCGGGAGTAATGGTCGACTGGGACGGTGTCATGGTCAGTCGCGATCGAAGTCCACCAAGGTTCCGGCTGCGCCGGTGTAGGTTGCCGGTGTCAAGGCCTTGAGCCGACTTGCCGTGTCCTGGTCCAGGTCCAGGCCATCGATGAAGCGTTCGACATCCTCTCTGCCGATCCTCTTGCCCCGCATCAGCTCCTTGACCTGCTCATAGGGATGATCCATGCCTGTACGTCCAGCCAATCCAGCGGCTCGCATTGCCGTCTGTATGGGCTCGCCCAGGACCTCCCAGTTGCTGTCCAGCTCGCGGGCCATCAGGGCCTTGTCAGGATGGATGGTCTGCAGGCCGCCGTCCAGGTTGTCCAGAGCCAGCAGGCTGTAGCCCAGGGCCGAACCGAAGTTGCGCTGGGTGGTGGAGTCGGTCAGGTCCCGCTGCCAGCGGGTTTCGGTCAGGGTGGTGGCCAGGGTGTCCAGCAGGGCTCCTGAGATCTCCAGATTGGCTTCGGCGTTTTCGAAGCGTATGGGGTTGACCTTGTGGGGCATGGTGCTGGACCCTGTCGCGCCTTTGACGGGTTCCTGGGCGAAGACGCCGCGGGAGATATACATCCAGACATCTACAGCCAGGTTGTGCAGGATCCGGCCCAGGTGAGCAATGTTGCTGAAGAGCTCGGCCTGCCAGTCGTGGGACTCTATCTGGGTGGTCAGTGGGTTCCAGACCAGGCCCATTCGTTCCACGATGAAAGTCCGAGTCAGATCGATCCAATCCACCTGCGGCAGGGCGGCCAGATGTGCGCCAAAGGTTCCAGTGGCGCCATTCATCTTGCCCATGTAGTCTTGATTGCGGATCCGGTCCAACTGCCGGTGCAGTCGGTGGACATAGACCGCCATCTCCTTGCCCAGGGTAGTGGGTGTGGCCGGCTGGCCATGGGTCAGGGCGAGCATGGGCAAATCACGGTATTGTTCCGCCATGGTAGCCAGATGATCCTCGATCCGGGTGGCCTTGGGGAGCCAGACCTGTTCGACTCCGCCTCGGATGCAACGGGCATAGGCCAGGTTGTTGATGTCCTCGCTGGTGCAGGCGAAATGGACCAAGGGTGTCAGCCTCGGCAGTTGGGACTCGCGGCGAAGTGCTGTGGCTGCTGCCTCCAGACGGCGGTCGATGTAGTATTCCACAGCTTTGACATCGTGGTGCGTCTGGGCTTCGATGCCCGCCAGTTCGGCGATGCCGTCGGCATCGAAATCCTCGGGTATGGCTCGTAGATAGGCCTGTTCTGCCTCGGTCAGAGGCTTTACGCCCGGTAGAACCGGATGCTGGCCGTTGCCCTGGTAGCCGTTGGCCAGCATGATCATCCATTCGACCTCGACCCGCATGCGCTCGCGGTTCAAGGCAGGTTCGCTCAGATATTCCACCAGATCGGCAGTCTGTCTGCGGTAACGTCCGTCCAAGGGATTGAGGGGGATGACTGGGGTGATTCGGCTCAGGTTCATGCCTCCAGCCTAGACGACCGGGTCAACCAGCAGGAACGGCATGGACACTCCTGGTGGCGCGCGTGTCCGGCTCATTGCCGCAGCCTGCCTCGGTAGTAGCGAGTCTCCTGCAGATCGCCCTCGATGGCATGGGCGAAATGGTCGTCCTGACGTTCTACTGCCGGTGAATTCTGATCTCGGGCATCGGCCCAGGCCGCCTGCTGGTAGGCCATACCGTGGGTGGATTCTTTGCCGGGTCCGGCAGTGGTCACTGTCCTGCCAGTCTGATGGCTGCCTGGAGGGGGAGGTCCGCCCGCTCTTCCCCTGACTGTCAGCTGGTTGGGTCGGGAGGAGTTGTCTGCTCCATCAAGGCTGGAGACCAGTTCTTCGCGCATCTCCACGCTGGTGACCCAGGTGTCTGATTCTATCTGGCGATGGGCAATGGGCGATCCGACGGTCACGATGTGATCAAAGCGGTAGCGGTCCGAAAGATCCGAGGCCATGGTGGCGGCCACGATGCCGCCCTGGGAATGGCCCACCAGGCTGACCGGATCGTGCGGGCGCACCCCTGCATCCTGCATGGCCTGGTCTACTAGACGCAGGGATGCCGCCCTGTCGCGCACTGAGGCCTTGTCACTCATGAGCTGGATGTTCTGGGCCCATCCGATGGGGGAGTCCAGATGGGAGCTGGTGCCGGGTATGTAGACCAGCCAGTGGTCTTTGCCGTCGGCCTTTCGATAGCGCTGTACGGCGATGGTGGAATAGGGAATGCCGTCCCGGCAGGATCCCAGGGTCTCCAGGTTGTGTAAAGCACCGGCTATGTCATTGGCCTCGCCTAATCCTTTGCCCTGTGGCTGAACAGGATCCATCGCAATCTGGTCACCCTGAAAATGAGCGAGTATCAAAGGCATCAGCAGGCCAGGGCCGGTGACCAATCCGCCAATGGGATCATGATGGTCCGAGGACAGGCCGGATGCGACGGCGTTCAGCAGGGGCTGTTGGATGCTGGCCGTGGTTTCCAGGAATTCCTGGAGTTGCGATGCGTCCAGGTGATCAGTCAGTTTGGCTGCTCCCAGGCCCAAGCCGATGGATCCCAGCATGAACGGGGCAATGGGTTGAAAGACGGTCAAGGCTTTGGACATCAGGGAGTTCATCAGCCTGTCCATGAATGATTCAGCCTGCGAATACAGCCCGTAGGCCTTGGTCAGCTTGTCGGCCACAGACTGGAGCTGGGTGCGCAGATCTCTGCAGGCTTCGGCCTGGTTATTGCAGAAGGTCACCATCAGATCCAGGGGCAGATGGGCATGATCCGGCAGCGGCATGGCAGCCTGGGCGCAGGGGAGAGTCGGCAGTCCCGGCATGGTTCTGCGGATGGCCTGATTGGTCAGAACCCATTGGGACTGCAAGGTGGCCAGGGCACCACCTGCCTGGTTGAGTCGGTCTGCCATGCCGGTCAGATGGTCCAGTTCGGCTCGTGTATAGCCATTGGCATCGGGGGCAGCGGTTATCGTCCGCTTCATGGCCGGCTCTCTTGATCAATCAGGCTTAGGGTACGTCCTGCCTGGACGCGCTGGTCCTGGCAGAGGGCATCCATGGCCCGCACCTGGGCCCGATAGGCTTCAGCGGCCCGCCCTTGCCAGTCGATCCTCAGAGCCTGGTCGGCTAATTCACTCAGATGGACCAGAGTGGCTCGCGACTGTCGTACCATGTCGGACAGCAAGGTCCGACAGCGGGCTGTCCGTGCATGACAGGGGCAGGATCCAGCTGAGTCCGGATCAGCCAGGTAGGAGGGTTGTTCCAGGAAGGGGCTCAGGGCGGGCAGTGATGAGGATGACCTATACATGCCTCTACTACAACATGGCGATCCTCCTGAAATGATCCCAGTAGGGCCATGTGGTCGAATGAGGTCCGATTCATCTGGCTGTGGACGGATTTACCGCTAATTCTTGATTCTGTCAGTCAGATGGCTGAGAGAGGTTCGTCTGCATGAGGATTGATTTGCATGAAAGGAGGCGTTGGGACGACTCACGCGAAAGGCTGTGTGCGGCCGGTCACCAGGGTTTGACGTTCTTCCCCTGACCCTTATTGTCACTCGCCTGGCCTGACGGCGTGGGGGAGGCAGACGGTTCGCTCTGCTGCTGGTTGCGCCTGAGCAGATCCTCTACCTCGGCCTCCTGCTGCTTGGTTAGTCCCGAGGAGGAGCCCTTGCCTGATCCCCTCTGTCCGTCCTGGGCCTTATTGGCCTTCTGATTTTTGAGCAGACGCTCCGTGCGGCTGGTCAGCGCAGCGTTGGCAGCTCGGTTGGCCTGGGCAGCCTGTCTGGTCTGCGGCAGAATCAGGGGTCCCGGCCGTTCGACCTGGGCAAAGAGATGCTCGGCCTGGTCCTGCAAAGCCTTGATGGATGCTGGATCGGCCTGGGGGTTTTGGACCTGTCGAACGTTGGTGCTCAGCGTGCGCGTGCCCTCGTTATAGTTGGCGATGGCTTTGACGTTGATCAGGCCCCAGGCTCCGGCCAGGGCTGCAACCAAGGCCAAGCCACCCAAAATCAGGCGCACTCGCAGGCGGCGGCCGCTCCTTGCGTCTTGCTGGGACTTCCTGCTCATAACAGTCTCCTCGAAGTGCGAATCCAGAGCCCCGCCTCAATCAGGATCAGGACCAGCTCCACCAGTGCCAGCGGCCAGACCAGCGGGGTGACATGCTGGCGGACCTGGTCTACCTTGGTCACCCGGTAGCGCTTGGAAGCTGCAGCCGTACTCCCCTCACGCAAGGTCGTCCCCTTGGTCAAGGCCTGATAGTGGCCGCTCATCTCGTCGGCCATGGCCTTGAGGGTTTTCGGATCCATGACGGAGATGCCCGGCTGGCCGGTCTTTGGGTCCGTCACCCAGCCGTCGGCATCGCTTCCGCCGACATCGGAGCTCAAGGGCACCATGCCACCCTTGGTCGAGCCGGTTCCCAGCACAAAGGCATCGTCCAGACCTTCCCTGAGGACGCTGAAGGATCGTCGTTCATCAGATCCGGTCTGTTCGCCGTCGCTGATCAGGTAGAGCAGAATTCGGTCGTCCGGATGCCGGTCCTTGGTCTGTTTCAAGACCAGGCTCAGGCGATCCAGCGGAGCATCGAGGCTGGAGCCGGAGGATCGGGATGTGGGCTCTGTAGCCAGCCCCCTGGCCCAGTTGTCCACAGCCCGAACGTCGGGTGTCAGGGGCAGATCAACGCTGGCCGAAGCGCCGAAGCTTAGGGCCGAGAAAGAGGCATCGGGGTAGGTGCGTGTCAGTTCGTGGACAGCTGCCCGGGCCGCATCCAGTCGGCTCATTCCTCCCTGGTTGCCATATCCAGCATCCTTGACCGCCATGGATCCGGTTACGTCAACCGCAATGAAAACATCAGTGGCGTTGATGGCTTTATTAGTGGTCTTGCTGACCGTGCTGGGGGTCAGGACCATGAGGGCCAGGATCAGGACCATGGCGGTGCGCCGGGTCAGGGCCCAGCGATCGGCGTCCGTATCCTGCCCCTTGCGCAGTCCATGGATGACCAGCGCGATGGCCAGGAGCAACAGCAGGCCCGCCAGAAGGCCGCCGGCCACCCAGCCCAAGGCAGGCTCAAAGGTCAGGGACTTGAGTATATTCATCGCTTCAGTCTCCAGGCCAGGAGTAGATATCCCGATAGTGCCAGGGCCAGGACCAAGGTCCACCAGCCGGGTGCATCCACCAGGCTGGACTGCTCTTGTTGACGTGGGTCGGCTCCGTGTCGGTGCTCAATCTGGCGGACAAGCGCGTTGATGGAGTTGCCATCCTGCCGTCGCAGGAAGATGCCGCCCTGCGCTTCGATCAGCCGCTGCATCTGCCGGGTGCTTTCATCCTTGGTGCCCTGGTCCGGTCCCGAATAGAGACCGTCCACCGCGATTCCTGCGGCCGAGGTCAGCTTGAGCGCCTCCTCTAGGGTGTATGTGGGTTTGCCGGAGACCACGTTATCGGTGGCCAGTACCAGGGAGCTCGACCGTTGGTCGGCCTTTGCCGGTCTGATCTGGTCCCTGGGTGCGAATTGCGGCAGGAGCGCGGCGCAGCCCACCAGCCCGTCACCAATCAGGGATGTGGTGTCCCGGCGGTTCTGCGTACCCTCCAGCCAGTCGCTGATGTCCTGGTACTGTCGTCCGCTCATGGCATCGATGCGGTCCTGGGACTGCACCCCGTCCAGGATCCGCCGCGCCTTGCTCAATTCGGCTGTGATCATGTCATAGTCGTCGGTCAGAGGGAAGACGGTGCGTGAGGTGGAGTTGAATATGCTCAGAGCCATGCGTTCGCCCCGGAAGTTGCGGACCAAATCAAGGTAGGAGGCGATAACCTGCCGGTCGTAGGGCAGGGTGGACCCGGACACGTCCAGGCATAGAACAATATCGCGGTTATGGCCTTGCTCCAAGGTTCGATCGACCCGGGAGGGCCTTGCAGCAAGGCTCAGAGCCATCAGCAGGGCCAAAGAGAGCAGGACCGCAGCCCAACGGTTCAATCGCCGCCAGCGCCGAAGGGCCTCATGGCCCTCCTCGGTGTCCAGGTCGCTGTTCAAGGTCCAGACCCGAGCTTCCGGTTCCTGATCTGGCTTGCCATGACGCGCCATACGGTAAGCCAGCAGGCTGAACGCCAGGGCCAGGATCAAGGCCAGAACCGGCAGCCAGGGCCACCTCCAAGACAAATTGCCTATGCTCATCGAGGCCACCGTTCGATCAGATCCCGTACCCAGTCGGCTGCCTGATTCACCGTGGCGTCGGTTCCCGCGCTGTCCCGGGGGAGGGCAAATTCAGGCGGGTAAAGGGCATCTATGGTCTGCCGAAGCAGGTCAAGGCCCTGCCGGGTACTCGGCGTGCGGGGCTGAGCCTTGATTTCAGCTAGAGTCTTGGTTTTCATATCGTTGTTCCAGGAGCGGGAAGCGAATCCACGAGCGATGGTGGCCAGTGCCGTCATGGCTTGGTCGCGGTCCAGACGGCCACTGTCGTACTGGGCCACCACTTGATCGATCCGCTGATGCCATGCATTGCGGGAGTCGGGGTTCGCTTGGACCGTATGCTTCCCCTGCTGACGACGGAACTTGGGCAGGAGAAGGGCCGTTGCGGCCAAAGCCAAGGCCAGTACGACGACAGTCGCCGTCAGAGCCAGCAACCAGGCGGGCTGGGGCATGGTGGGCGTGACCTTGATTCGGCCATGACCGGACGCAAGATGCGTCAGGACGACATGGCTCATGCCGGCATCCCTGTCCGTCGTTTGGGGATGCCTGGTCGACCGGCTGAAAGTAGGCGAATGAACCTGTTGAACATGGCTGTGCTGGAGTCGGCCCGGATCAGCGAGGCTCCGATTCTGGACGATTCCCGTCCGAAGGCCTCTATCTGATAGCGCCTGTGCAGGTCCACAGCTCGTGTCCCGTTCGCTGTCCGCAGGAAGGCCGGGATCTTCCGTCCGCTGGGCGCATCCATTACCGAGCCCGTTGTGGGCTGCTGGCGCAGGGGATTCATGGTCTCCACTCCTATGAGATTCAAGGGGTGGGTGGTGGCCAACCGTCGGATGGTCGGCATCAGGTCAACGTTCAATGCCGACTGGTCGGTGGCGATGACCAGCATGGCCTGCCGGTCCTGGATGCCGGCGGCGTAGCCCAGCAAGGCTTCAAGGTTGCGCGGCTGATCCAAGGGCGACTCCAGAGCCCGGTCCAGGGTCTGCTCGAATCGGGCGAAGCCGCCCTGGCAGGGTATGCGGCGGATAGCGGATGAATCGACCAGGACCAGGTCCACCTCATCGCTGCGGCGCAGGCAGAGGGAAGCGAACATGCACAGGGCGTTGGCGGCCACCTGGATGGCCTGCTCCCCGTCTGGACATGTTCCTGACATCTCACGGCCGACGTCCAGCAGCAGCCAGACCTTGCTCGTGACCAGGCGTTCGCGCTCGACCACCATGGGCCGACCCACCCGTGCGCTGGCGTGCCAGTCGATCATGCGGGTTTCGTCTCCGAATTCATAGGCACGTAAGTCGGCACGCTCATCTCCACCGCCGCGACGGCCGGAGGAGTGCTCGCCCTCTAACAGGCCCAAGGCCCTGCGTACCGTGGGAAGCCGCAGACTGGTGTCCAAGGACTCGATCCGTCTGCGGACCGGGTCGCGATACGGGCGTCGACGGCTCATGGCACTGGCACCCTGTCGACGATCTGGTCGATGATATCGTCGCTGCTGATGCCGTCGGCCTGGGCCTCAAAGGTCAGGAGGATCCGGTGGCGGAGCACCGAATGGGCCCAGTCTTTCAGATCCTCGGGAATGACGTAATCCCTGCCTGTCAGCAGGGCTCTGGCCTGGCCGATGCGCACTAGGGCGATGGAGGCGCGTGGACTGGCTCCCAGTCTCACCTGCTCGGCCAGCCCTTGGATGGGCCGCGAACCTGCACCCCTGCTGGTGGCTGCCAGATCGACCGCATATCGCATGATGGGCTGTGCCACGTGAACCTGCCGGGCCTTCTGCCTCAGGAAGTCCACATCGGCGATGGTCAATGCGTCCCGATCGTCCTTGCCGGGCATGTCGGTGCCACGGGTGGTCAGCATCTGCAGCATTCGCGTCTCCTGGTCGGCATCGGGATAGGTCATGACTGCCTTGAGCATGAACCGGTCCATCTGGGCTTCGGGCAGGTTGTATGTGCCCTCTTCTTCGATGGGGTTCTGAGTGGCGATCACCATGAAGGGCTGGGGCAGGGCTACGCGTTCGCCGCCGATGGTGGTCGCGCCCTCGGCCATGGCCTCAAGCATGGCCGACTGGGTCTTGGCGTTGGAACGGTTGATCTCGTCCAAAAGGACGAAGTTGGCGTGAACCGGGCCCAGCTGTGTGGAAAAACGCTGTGTGGAGAAGTCGTAGACCTGGGTACCTACCAGATCCGAGGGCATCAGGTCGGGTGTGCACTGGATCCGTTTAAAGCTACCGGAGACCGAGGTGGCCAGGGTCTGGGCAGCGGTGGTCTTGGCCAGGCCGGGCACGGATTCGATCAGGATGTGTCCAGAGGCCACCAGCGTCAGGATCAGAGCCTCGCGCAGGTTCTCCTGACCTACCAGAGTCCTTGAAAAGCGGGTCCGGATCCGGTCGGCCAACTGACGGCAACGTTGCAGGTCGTCCTGGCTGATTGGCGGAACCTGCCGGTCTTTACCGGGCTGAACAGATGGGGACTGACTGGGTCGAGGTGGGAATAATGGCATAGCAGACATGGTAACGGCATTTCCTGACGACTCAGCCAGCAGGACTCAGGTCAGGGACCAGTCCACCGGCTGGGCGCCCATGGCCTCCAGCGCTTGGTTGGCCTTGGAGAATGGGCGGGATCCAAAGAAGCCGTACCGGGCCGAAAGGGGGCTGGGATGCGGGGATTTGATGATGGCTGCGTTGGTCAGCAGAGGCTCTAGGCTCTGGGCCTGCCGTCCCCAAAGAATGGCCACCAGGGGCCGGACCTTGCCCTCCTGGTCGCGTCTGTCGTTCAGGGCACGGATGGCTGCGTCGGTGATCTCCTCCCAGCCCTTGTTCCGGTGGCTGGCCGGCTTGCCAACCCGTACAGTCAGGCAGCGGTTGAGCAGCATGACCCCTCGCCTGGTCCAAGGCGTCAGATCGCCATTGGAAGGCGTGGGCAGGCCCAGGTCGGAGCTCAGCTCGGCGTAGATATTGCGCAGGGAGCCGGGGATGGGGCTGACCGCAGGGTCCACGCAGAAGCTCAGTCCCACCGGATGCCCGGGGGTCGGATATGGGTCCTGGCCCACGATGAGGACCTTGATGGAGTCGAAGGGGATGGTAAAGGCGCGCAGGATGTTCTTGCTGGCAGGCAGATAGCGGTGGCCCTGGGCCAGCTCGGATCTGAGGAAGTCACCCATTCGGTGAATGTTGGGTTCGACAGGTGCCAGAGCACGGGCCCAGCCGGGATCCACCAGGGCGCTCAGAGGTTTGCGGTGGGGCCGGCCCTGGCCTCCTGCTATGGTCGAAGGGTTGGTACCGGTTCGGTTCGTCGGCTCAGGGGAGGTTGCGGCAATAGGCTGGCTGCTGTTCATAAGGTCACTATATCGCTTGGCGATATGGGCCGGTCATGACTGCTTCGGCCATTTCAGGGTTGGCGGAGGACGTCGAATGGTCAGTTGAATGTTGACCCGACGACGCATTACTTATAATGGTTCAGGATCCGGTGGAGCAGAGGAGAGTTCATGGCTAGCACGCGCGACAATGGGACGCAGGCGCGCCCTCAGGTTCATGATGCGTTCGACAACCCTCCCAAGGGGCCAGTCGGCGTGCATCGCGGGCCTCGTTCCCTGTCGGTGAGGGCTTTGCCCTACCTGCTGGTGGTTGTCTTGGCGGTGCTGTGCGGTCTGGGCGTATGGGCTGCGGTCAGCGGTTCCCTGCCCTGGCAGCAGACGCATACCGAAGCCTCCCGGGTCATCAGCAGCCATCTGCCGAAGCGTTCAGCATCTTCTTCTGCTTCAAGCAGTGCGACCGCTACTGATCAAGCCTCCCAAGAACAAACTTCCGAGCCTTCCTCCCAGTCGCCTTCAGCGAGCGCTTCCAGCAGCAGCCCGGCTCCCGTGGTCAACCGGGGCACGCAGGTCACTGTCATCAACGGAACCAGGGTCAACGGGTATGCCGGCAAGAAGCGCCAGGTTCTGGTCAATGCCGGTTACACTGCGGTCACGGCATCCAACCCGCAAGATGCACTGCCTGGCGTGAGCACGGTTCGCTACCGTGACGAGGCCGATAAGGCCACTGCCCAAGAGGTGGCCAACCTGCTGGGTATCACTCAGGTGGAACAGTCCTCCGTGGCTTCCACTCCGGTCGAAGCCATCCTCATGCAGTGAGTTCGGTCAGCCGGACGGCGGAGCAAATATGATGGAAAAACATTCAGAATTTCGGCTCGGCGTTTTGCAATTGCCTCATAAATAGGCCTAAACTGACCTTGCCGACCAGGCAGATGCGGTCAGTCTCGTATCTGTTGTGACGCGGCACCTATGTTAAGGAAGTTAGTTATGGCACAAGGCACTGTGAAATTCTTCAGCGCTGGCAAGGGTTACGGATTCATCAATCCTGACGATGGCGGCGAGGACGTGTTCGTGCACTACTCAGCCATTCAGTCCGATGGTTTCAAGACCCTTGATGAGGGAGATAAGGTCGAATATCAGGTGGAGCAGGGCCCCAAGGGTCTGCAGGCAACCAAGGTCACCAAGCTCTGATTGTCGTCTTCTGTATTCGTCATGGAACCCCGGATTATTCCGGGGTTCTTTTTTATAGCTCCTTAGCCCATATCCAGACGTTGGGCCAGGATTACGCGGGGTGTGGATTGTCTGCAGGCGTGGCCGGTACGTTAAGTCTGATATGACATACAGCCTGTAGCGTATTTTCCCTTCGGGTTGGCACTCGGCCCAGACGAGTGCTAATCTGCTGAATTAGCACTCGAGGTGCGGGAGTGATAACACGACAGCTGACGGTCGGGTTCCGTTCCACGCCGACGGTGGGTCATGAAACCTCAAGCCATGACGGAGGAAGCAACAATGGCAAAAATCATCGAGTATGACGAGGAAGCTCGTCAGGGCATGCTTGCCGGCCTGGACAAGCTGGCCGACACGGTTAAGGTCACGCTGGGCCCCAAGGGCCGCAATGTGGTGCTGGACAAGTCCTACGGCGCACCGACCATCACCAACGATGGCGTCTCCATCGCCAAGGAGATCGACCTGGAGGATCCTTACGAGCGCATCGGCGCCGAGCTGGTCAAGGAAGTCGCCAAGAAGACTGACGACGTCGCCGGAGACGGCACCACCACCGCTACCGTGCTGGCCCAGTCCCTGGTGCATGAGGGTCTGAAGAACGTGGCCGCCGGATCCAACCCCATTGCCCTGCGCCGCGGCATCGAGAAGGCTGCTGACGCCATCGTCAAGGAACTCGTGGCCCAGTCCAAGGAAGTCGAGACCAAAGACCAGATTGCTGCCACTGCCACCATTTCTGCAGGCGACCCCGAGATCGGCAATGAGATCGCCGAGGCTCTGGACAAGGTCGGCCAGGACGGCGTGGTCACCGTCGAGGACAACAACCGCTTCGGCCTGGACCTGGAGTTCACCGAGGGCATGCGCTTCGACAAGGGCTACATCGCTCCCTATTTCGTCACCAACAACGATGACCAGACCGCCGTTCTGGATGATCCTTACATTCTGCTGACCTCGGGCAAGGTCTCCAGCCAGCAGGACGTGGTCCACATCGCCGAGCTGGTCATGAAGACCGGCAAGCCCTTGCTGATCGTCGCTGAGGATGTGGATGGCGAGGCGCTGCCCACCCTGATCCTCAACAAGATCCGCGGCACCTTCAACTCCTGCGCTGTCAAGGCTCCTGGCTTCGGCGACCGTCGCAAGGCCATGCTGCAGGATATGGCTATCCTGACCGGCGCACAGGTGGTTTCCGATGAGCTTGGTCTCAAGCTGGACTCCATCGACATGAGCGTGCTGGGCACCGCCAAGAAGGTCATCGTCTCCAAGGATGAGACCACCATCGTTTCCGGTGGCGGTTCCAAGGACGAGGTCTCCGCCCGCGTGGGTCAGATCCGCACCGAGATCGAGAACACCGATTCCGACTATGATCGCGAGAAGCTGCAGGAGCGGCTGGCCAAGCTGGCCGGCGGCGTTGCCGTCATCAAGGTCGGCGCAGCTACCGAGGTCGAGGCCAAGGAGCGTAAGCACCGCATCGAGGATGCTGTCCGTAACGCCAAGGCCGCCATCGAAGAGGGCCTGCTGCCCGGAGGCGGCGTGGCTCTGGTTCAGGCCGCTGCCAAGGCTGAGAAGGATGTCAAGCTGGATGGTGATGAATCCACCGGCGCATCCATCGTCTTCCGCGCCATCGAGGCCCCCATCAAGCAGATCGCTGAGAACAGCGGAGTCTCCGGTGACGTGGTCATCAACAAGGTCCGTTCGCTGCCTGCTGGCCAGGGCTTCAACGCAGCCAACAACGAGTATCAGGACCTGCTGGAGGCCGGCGTGGCCGACCCCGTCAAGGTGACCCGTTCCGCGCTGCAGAATGCAGCCTCAATCGCCGGGCTCTTCCTGACCACCGAGGCTGTCGTGGCCAACAAGCCTGAGCCTCCGGCACCTGCCGCCGCTCAGCCTCAGGGCGATATGGGCTACTGATCCCCTGAGGTTCGGCCGGGCTTTTCGGCTGAACCCAGTGATCGCCAAGAACAGGGACCTGCGCATCGGGATATGGTGCGCAGGCCCCTTTCTGTTTTATGGTCTGCTTTCCTTTATCGCCTGTTCTGTATTTCCCTATGCCTGCAGGTCTGGACCCGATGCGCCATGGTCAAATGGTCAAATAGCTCTGAGCTGCCAGTACATAGGCCCGATGCTCAGGCTCCGGCGAAGAGGCGTGTGGCCTGGGCTTCTGTATCTGCATAAAGAGCCGAAGCTTGGGTTAATGCCGCCTGGATGCCTTCAAGTGCTTGTTCCATCTGGGCTTGCGAGGCGCGCCACTGCTGGGCCACTGTGGCGAATTGGCTGGCCGCCGAGCCCTGCCAGACGCTTTGGAGATTGTCCAGGTTGGTGTACATTCCCGCCACGGCATCTCTGATGGCCCCTATTGAGCCGCTGACTGCGCCGGAGGCTGTCTGTATCTGGTCTGAATCAACTTGGAACCGTGTCATGGTTGTCCTTTCCGTGAATGGCGGTGATGGTGGGGGAGTCCGATGCCGTCAGCCGCTACTGTGGACACTATGACAGTGTTCACGCGGTTGCCCCGTCTACGGACCCATGTGGTCGAACGAGTCTTCCTCCACAAGGCGAGTCCAGGCTGCGCTCCGGCCATGAGGCGGGTTCTGGCTTTCCTGCTCTTGATGGTTTTGATTACAGGCGCCCTTGGACCGACCAGGGTCTTTGCCGATGAGCCTCAGACTGGGGCCGGAACCATGACCGACACGATCACTGATCCACAGAATCTGCTAGGTTCGGATGTGGGATCCGTCAAGGATGCGATCGAGGAGACCGCAGAGCAAACAGGAGTATCGGTCCGACTGCTCTACCTGCCGCATTTCTACGAGGGCGTCAAGCCGGAGATCTGGGCATCCCGGGCGCTCGAATCGATGAAGCCTGCCCAAGACACGGTTATGCTGGCCGTGGCCTCTCAGGACGGCAAATTGGTCGTGGCGGTCTCCAGCAACTCGCAGGCCTGGCTCAAGGACCAATCCAGCGTGGATCAGCTCTCGCAGGCTGCTCTGGAGCCGGTCGCCAAAAGCCGCAATCCTGATTGGGTGGGCTCGGCCAAGGCCATGATGACCCAAGTGGAGACTCTTGAGCAAAACCACAGGCATCACCGGGTCATGATCATCGCTCTTTCGGTAACGGTTGTGGTCCTGGTTATTCTGGGCGTGGCCGTTACGATTTGGTGGCGTCGTAGCAGCCGAAGCGGGGCTCATCATCGCAGGTCCAGTTCAGTGAAGAAGAAACCAGGTCCGACCGAGACAGTCAGCGAACTTTCAGACAATACCCAGAAAGAGGCGGCAAGCTGAAGCCATGAGCAAACCGACGCAAGCACAACTGGTCGTGGTCGACGACGAACCGTCCATCAGGGATCTGCTGGTGGCTTCCCTACATTTTGCGGGCTTTGCGGTTGAGACCGCGGCGTCCGGCTCTGAGGCCATTCAGGTCATTGAGCGCATCCAGCCCGATTTGATTGTCCTGGATGTCATGCTGCCTGACATCGATGGGTTCACAGTCACCTCCCGTATCCGCCAGGAGGGAATCGAAGCGCCGGTGCTCTTTCTGACCGCCAGGGATGACACCCAGGACAAGGTCATGGGGCTGACTGTGGGTGGCGACGATTATGTGACCAAACCCTTCAGCCTGGAGGAGGTTGTGGCCAGAATCAAGGCTATACTGCGCAGAACCCGCGAGCACCAGGAGGATGACCCGATCATCCGCGTGGGTGATCTGGAGATCAACGAGGATTCCCACGATGTCACCAGGGCTGGCCGACCGATTGACCTGAGCCCGACCGAATACAAGCTGCTGCGCTACCTGATGGATAATGAGGGTCGCGTGCTCAGCAAGGCCCAGATTCTGGACCATGTCTGGCAATACGACTGGGGCGGTGATGCGGCCATCGTGGAATCTTATATCTCCTACCTGCGCAAGAAGGTGGATGGCATCACTGTCAGCGATGGGCACGGCGGTGAGCGCAAGGTCACCCCGCTGATCGAGACCAAGCGAGGAATCGGTTACATGATTCGGGCCCCTAGGCAGAACGCGTCGGATGGCGGCGATGGTGACTAGTCCCCAGAGTCCGACCCCTGAGACAGGACAATCGGCTGTTCCCGATTCGAGGTCGGCCGACAGGTCCAGGTCGTTCAAGGGTTCGGACTCCGGCAGGGGAGCCGATTCCGGCAAGCCGAGGGGCAGGTCCATGCCCAGGTCGCCTCTGGCTGCGATTCCCCTAAGTACCAAACTTGTGGCCAGCATGCTCATCCTGCTCATCGTGGGTACGGTGGGCGTCTCTGTAGCCATCTGCCAGATGGCTGACGACTATCTGATGAAACGTACGGACTCCCAGCTGATTCGCCAGGCCAATCTGGGCATCCGCAACGCCACGCTTTTGCGCCAGGAGGATCTGAGCAAGAACGGCCTGGGTCCCACCGACTACTTCCTGCAGATTCGTGACGACGACCTGCACATCATTTCGGACGACCTCAATCCCATGCAGGTCAACGGGGTCATCTCCCGCCCGCGTCTGCCCGCCGACGGCAGCCTGGGTTCGATACCCCTTGGCCAGCCGACCACGGTACCTGCATATGTGCGGGTCTCCAAACAAGCCTCGCCCGACCGCGACACCATGAAGCGAGCCCGGGCCTCATGGCGTGTGGTGGCCATGCAGTGGAAGCTGCGCAATGATCTGGACGGTTCCGAAATCAGTGGTGTGCTCTTCATCGGTCTGTCCATGAGCGACCAGGATGAGGCCGTGCATGATTTGACGGCTTTCTGCATGATCATTTCCGTCGTAGTGGTCCTTCTGGGAGGAGTCATCTCGGTCCTGCTGATTCAGTCCACTCTGGTTCCCCTCAAGCGCATCGAGAAGACTGCTGCAAAGATAGCGGCCGGCGACCTTTCCCAACGCATTCCCAGCTTCCCGGAGAATACCGAAGTGGGCTCCCTGGCGGCATCCCTCAATGCCATGCTGGCGCGAATCGAGCATTCCTTCGACGAACAGCGCCAGACCACTGAAAAGATGAAGCAGTTCGTTTCGGACGCCAGTCACGAGCTGCGCACTCCTCTGGCCGCCATCCACGGCTATGCAGAGCTCTACAGGATGCAGCGCGATTATCCAGGGGCTTTGGAGCGTGCAGACAAATCCATCCAGCACATCGAGGATTCTTCCACCAGGATGACGGTCCTGGTCACGGATCTGCTTTCGCTTGCTCGCCTGGATGAGGGCAGGGGAATCGACCCGACCCTGGCGGTCGATTTGACCGGTCTGGTGCGAGACGGAGTGGACGACTTGCATGCTCTGGATCTGGGAAGAGAGGTTGCTACCGGAAGGGTTTGCCTGCATACTGAGGATCAGCCTGCTCCCCAGGAGATGCCAGCCACAGCCAGTAAGGGACTGTCAGGCCTCAAGGGACGCAGCAAGGAGAAAATCACCGTGGGCGGGCACCTGGGTCCATCGGTCAGCTTGGATATCCAGGAAGGACCCTTGCCCTCGGTACAGGTGACAGGCGATCCCAGCCGCCTTCGTCAGGTGATTACCAACATCGTGGGCAATATCCACCGCTACACCCCATCTGATTCGCCGGTCCAGGTGGGGCTGGGTCTGGTCAAGGCGACCATCGCTCCAGCGGATCTGACCAGGTTGGATGCCACTGAGTCCTCGCTGGGACACCTGACCGAGGCGATCCAGGTGGCAGAAAACAGCCATGTGGGCACCGACTATGCCATCATCCGCGTGGTTGACCATGGACCTGGTGTCCCGAAGGAATCTAGGTCCAGGCTCTTCGAGCGCTTCTACACCGCCGACCCGTCAAGGGCTCGGGAGAAGGGCGGTACGGGGCTTGGACTGGCTATCGTCCAGTCCATTGTCAAGGCCCATCAGGGATTCATCTGCGCGTCGCAGACTCAGGGAGGCGGCTTGACCTTCACCATCGTCATACCCCAGGGTGTCAGGCGGGATCAGGAGGGCGCCGAGGATCAAGCCAATCCTGCTGTCAGCCGTCCCGTACGCCTATGACAAGATGGGTCGTCCTGCCCTCTCCATTCAGGTAGACTGATTTCGGATATACCTGTTCAAGAAGCAACGTAAGGAAGTGGCAGAGCATGCCCAGCGGGAGAGTACGGTGGTACGACGCCAAGCGGGGGTTCGGGTTCATCACGGATGAACAAGGTGGGGATGTCTTCCTGCCCTCATCAGCACTACCTGCTGGAGTATCCACTATACGCAAGGGATCCCGGGTGGAGTTCTCGGTGGCTGAGGGCCGCAAGGGCCCCCAGGCCCTGGATCTGAAGCTGGTGGGGCCGACCCCCTCCATCCTGCGCGCCAAACGACCCGATCCGGACGATATGGCCGCCATCGTGGAGGATTTGATCAAGCTGCTGGACTCGGCTGGCAATGGCCTGCGTCGGCACCACTATCCAGGCCGGGCCGAATCCGCCAAGCTGGCCACCCTTCTGAGGGCTGTGGCCGATGACTTTGATGTGCCGGACTGAGTGGACGGCGAGAAGAATCCGATGTGGATCGGTCTTGTCCGGTCCCACTGATGATGAAGGTGTGATAGATGGTTCAAGAGGACCTGGATCCTGAGGAACTGGCCAGGCGAGTGGCCCTGAGCGTGGCTGCCGACAGCGATGAGGTCGGTGAACTGGTCGGCCGTACCCCGATTGGGGATGGAGTCTGGGACTACCGGTTCACCTCGGCCATCAAGGGATACGAGGGCTGGCAGTGGTCGGTCACCCTTTACCGCGATGAGGATGCCGATACCTGGACTGTGGATGAATCGTCGCTGGTGCCTACTGATGCGGCCCTGCAACCCCCGGCATGGGTTCCCTGGAAGGATCGCCTGTTGCCCTCGGATCTGAGCGTAACCGACGTTATGGGAACAGATCCCGACGATTCCAGGCTGACAGCCGGATACAAACCTGCGCAGGCAGTGCCTCAGAATTCTGAAGTAGAGCAGACCTCAGAGGAGAATAAAGAAGGCCAGATAGCATCAGCCTCGGTTGATGCTGATGGTGCCGATCAGGGGACTGACGGTGCGGTCTTCCGCCTGGTAGACCGCTCAGGTGGCGAAAAAGACGTTCACAAGCAAGAACCGAATGATCAGGTTTCCTTCGATGCACAGACCTCTGCCGCCGACCTGGATGAGGCTGTCGATCGCTTCGCTCTGAGCCGCCGGCACGTGATGACTGCCGAGGCTAGGACGGCCACCGCCAAGCGCTGGTACGAGGGTCAGCACGGTCCCAAGTCCCTATCGACCCGGACGGCCAAGGGCAAGGCATGCGAGACCTGCGGTTTCATGATTCCCCTGGCTGGCGATCTGGGGACTATGTTCGGCGTGTGCGCGAATCGTTGGAGCCCGGACGATGGGCGTGTGGTCTCCCTGGATCATGGCTGTGGTGAGCATTCTGAGATCGAGCCCCAGGAGGAGTCCCATCTTTGGGTTCAGTCCCAGCCGGCCTATGACGATCTTCATATTGATGTGGTCAGGCAGAAGCCACGCGAGGAGCGCCCTGAGGTGGAACTGATGGAGCAGATGGAGTCGGAAGACGGCTCAGAGGACTGATTCCAAGGCCTTGTTGCGTTCAGAGCGCAATCACCGGCGGGCCGAGAATAAACGTCACCGTAAATCTGTAGAGTGAATTACGGATCAAAGGGAAGGACAAGTATGTTCGAACGGTTTACCGACCGTGCGCGGCGGGTGATTGTGCTGGCGCAGGAAGAGGCCCGCACCCTGCAGCACAACTACATCGGCACCGAGCACCTCCTCCTGGGCCTGATCAGGGAAGGTGACGGTGTTGCCGCCAAGGCCCTGGCCTCCAAGGGCGTGGAACTGGATGCCACACGCAAGCAGGTTGAGGAGATGATCGGTAAGGGCAATGCGGTCCCCAATGGGCACATCCCATTCACGCCGCACGCCCGTCAGGTCTTGGAGCTGTCGCTGCGCGAAGCTCTTCAATTAGGTCACTCATACATTGGCACTGAGCACATCCTCCTCGGCCTCATTCGTGAGGGTGAGGGCGTCGGCACCCAGGTGTTGATCAAGATGGGTGTGGACCTGGGCGATCTGCGGACCGCCACTATTGACATGATTCGCGGCAACCATGAAGGCGGCGACGCTGGCAAGGGCGATCTGGCAAATGCTGGCGGCGTTTCCAACAAGGGCGGGCAGACCGGTTCGGCCATCCTGGACCAGTTCGGCAGGAACCTGACCCAGGAAGCCGCTGAAGGCAAGCTTGACCCGGTCATCGGCCGAGCCAACGAGATTGAGCGGGTCATGGTCGTTCTGTCCAGGAGGACCAAGAACAACCCAGTGCTGATTGGCGAGCCTGGCGTGGGCAAGACCGCCGTGGTCGAGGGCCTGGCGCAGAAGATCCACGAGGGCGATGTTCCGGAGACGCTCAAGGGCAAGCAGGTCTACTCGCTGGATCTGGGTTCCATGGTGGCCGGTTCACGATATCGTGGCGATTTCGAGGAGCGTCTGAAGAAGGTGCTCAAGGAGATCAAGACCCGGGGCGACATCATTCTCTTCATCGATGAGATTCACACCATCGTTGGCGCGGGTTCGGCCGACGGGGCCCTGGGCGCTTCTGACATGCTTAAGCCCCTGCTGGCCCGCGGCGAGCTGCAGACCATCGGTGCCACCACTACCGACGAGTATCGCAAGTACATCGAGAAGGACGCAGCACTTGAGAGGCGCTTCCAGCCTATTCAGGTCTCCGAGCCCACAATCGCCCAGACCATCGAGATCCTCAAGGGTTTGCGCGGTCGCTACGAGCATCATCACCACGTCACCATCACCGACAAGGCCCTGCAATCGGCGGCTGAGCTCTCTGCACGCTACATTCAGGACAGGAACCTGCCTGACAAGGCTATAGACCTGATCGATGAGGCTGGTGCACGTCTGCGCATCAAGCGGCTGACTGCCCCGCCAGAGCTCAAAGAGCTGGATGCCAAGGTGGATCGTATCTCCGCCCAGAAGGACCAGGCCATCAAGGACCAGGACTTCGAGAAGGCCGCTCAGCTGCGTGACAGCCAGGAGAAGCTGGAGGCCGAGCGCAAGGAGAAGGAGCAGGCCTGGCACGAGGGCGAGTCCGACGTGAAGATGGTCGTCGACGAGGATGTGATCGCCGAAGTGGTATCTTCGACCACCGGCATCCCGGTCTTCAAGCTGACCCAGGCCGAGTCCAAGAAGCTCCTGGGTATGGAGAAGGAGCTGCACAAGCGGATCATCGGTCAGGATGAGGCCGTCTCCGCCCTGTCCCGCTCCATCCGCCGTACCCGTGTGGGCCTCAAGGATCCCAAGCGTCCTGCAGGTTCCTTCATCTTCGCTGGACCCACCGGTGTGGGCAAGACCGAGCTGGCCAAGGCTCTGGCCCAGTTCCTCTTTGATGATGAGGATGCCCTGATCCGGGTGGATATGTCCGAGTTCTCGGAGAAGTATTCCACTTCTCGTCTCTTCGGTGCCCCTCCGGGGTACGTGGGATACGAAGAGGGCGGCGAGCTGACCGAGAAGGTCAGGCGCAAGCCATTCTCCGTGGTCCTCTTCGACGAGATCGAGAAGGCCCATCCGGACATTTTCAACACCCTGCTGCAGGTGCTGGACGACGGCCATCTGACTGATGGGCAGGGTCGCATGGTGGACTTCAAGAACACCATTATCATCCTGACCACCAACCTGGGAACCCGCGACATCGCCAAGGCAGCAAACACCGGCTTCAACGTGAGTGGCAACACCGAGACCTCCTATCAGAGGATGAAGGACCAGGTGACCAGTGAGCTCAAGCAGCAGTTCAGGCCCGAGTTCCTGAACCGACTGGATGACATCATTGTCTTCCAGCAGCTGACCGAGCCTCAGGTCCGTCAGATCGTCGATCTGGACATCGCTCAGCTCAATGATCGTCTCTTCGAACGCCACATGTCCTTGGATCTGACCGACAAGGCCAAGGACCTGCTGGCCGAGAAGGGCTTCGATCCGCTCCTGGGTGCCCGGCCTCTGCGCCGCGTCATCCAGCGGGACATCGAGGATGCGGTCTCCGAGAAGATTCTCATGGGCGATCTTACGGACAATGAGTCCGTTCAGGTCGACGCAGAAGGTGAGGGCATCCTAGGCGAGTTCACCTTCACGGGCAAGCCCTTCGAGGGACCCCGTCATGCGGCTAGCTCTGCCGATGGACAGAACCAGGAGCCTGAACTGGTTGGAGCCCCAGTGTCTGCCACCCCAGATGCCGATCTCTCTGAGGACGCCTCCCAGGTAGAGCGGGCAGAGCGTCCCTTGGGCGATGAACCAGCAGAAGGTTCAGCTGAATAAATAAAAAGGCCAAGGATGTACTCTCTGGTTGTTTAGCAGAGGACCCAAGGTGTAAAACACAATGATGGGGTGGGGAACGCGAAAGGTGTTCCCCACCCCATCATTGATATTTCCAGGTTTCTGCCCAGCAATAGGTTGGACCTGGAGAGGATGAAACTTACAGGTAAAGCTTCTGCTCCTTGGTGCGTACCTCCTCATAGGCCTGGTGGGCCTGCTTGCTGGAATCTATATGGGCCACCTGGGGTGTCGCTACATCCCACCAGGCCTGGGATGAGTTGTCGCGGACAACAGGGTCTACCGTCACGTAGATGGCGGCTATGGTCTCGCCATCTACGGCCTTCTTGACTGCGTCCTTGAGCTCCTCGGCGTTAGTGGGGCAATAGGTGGGTACACCATACCCCTCCAATATCTTCGGGAAATCGATGGGCAGGTAGTGGTCCTTGTCCTCCAGTCCCTGCTCATTCTTCATGTAGAAGCGGGTTTCAAACCCCTGTGATCCGACCTGATGGGAGAGGGTGTTGATGGAACCGAACCCGTGATTGTCGACCAAAATAATGATGATTTTTTCATGTTCCTGAATGGCGGTGAGGACATCCTGGTGGTACATGAGGAAGGAGGCGTCTCCGATGAAGGTGAAGATCTCCCGATCCGGTGCTGCCATGCGCATCCCTAGGCCAGCTGGTATTTCGTATCCCATGCAGGAGTATCCGTATTCGACTGAATAGCCCAGAGGGGATCCTGGCCGCCAGAGCTTCTGCAGATCGCTAGGCATGGATCCGGCCGCGTTGACCACCACATCCTGAGGCTTGGCGAAACTATTGACAATGCCGATCACCTCCTTTTGACCGAGCTTGTCGTCTCCAGGAATATGTTGGGTCTGCCGAACAACTTCCGCTCTTGCCTCATCTGCAGCTTCTTCAGCCTGCCTGCGGTAGTCAGAAGGTACTTGCCAGTCTTTCAGGGCTCGGCTCAGTTCACGAATTGCCTCCCTGGCATCCCCGACGACCGCGATGGCTGCTTCCTTGTTGGCATCAAAGGAAGCTACGTTGATATTGACAAAGTGCACCGAGGGGTCCTGGAACATGGTATTCGATGCTGAAGTAAAGTCGGTGTACCTGGTTCCGATGCCGATGATCAGGTCGGCTTGGCGTGCTAGCTGATTGGCATATTTGAGTCCGATGGAGCCGAGGGGTCCGACGTTCAATGGATGCTCATAGGCTACAGCCCCCTTGGCGGCCTGAGTGCTGCCAACGGGGATGCCGGTATGTTCAATGAAGTCGGTCAAGTCCTGGCTGGCCGAAGAGTAGACTGTACCGCCGCCGGCAATAATGAAGGGCCGTTTACTGGCACGTATGGCTTCGGCGGCTGCAGCCAAAGCGTCCGCATCCGCTCGGGGCCGGCCGATTCTCCAGATGCGTTCCTTGAAGAGGGAAGTGGGGAAGTCGTAGGCTTCGGCCTGAACATCCTGGGGCAGGCAGAGGGTTACCGCCCCCGTCTTGGCTGGGTTCGTCAGCGTTTCCATGGCTGCCAAGAGCGCTGTCGGGAGCTGTTCAGGGCGGTTGATTCTATCCCAGTAGCGACTGACGGGGCGCAGGGAGTCGTTGCCGGAAACATCATAGGAGCGTTCATCCTCTATCTGCTGCAGGACTGAACCGGCACGACGGGTGGAGAAGATGTCGCTGGGCAGCAGGAGGACGGGAAGATGGTTGACCGTTGCCGTGCCAGCAGCAGTTACTAGGTTGGCGGCTCCTGGACCGATGGAGGTGGTCACGACCATGGCTCCCATGCGGTTTTTGAGCCGTGCGTAGCCAACGGCTATGTGGCCCATGCCTTGTTCATTGCGCCCTTGGATGAAGCGCATTCGTTCTTTCTCTTCTAAAAAGGCCTGCCCAACGCCACCGACATTGCCATGGCCCATGATGCCCAGGGCACCTCCGAAGAAGGTGTTGGTCTGCCCGTCGCGGGTGACTTGCTGCGCCTCCAAGAACCGCACAATGGCCTGTCCGACTGTCAATCGTATCGTTGATACCATTTCGCTTTATCCTTCGCTTTCTTGTATACATACCCTCAAATAGCCACCGGCTCATGCCTGCAGGCGTCCTTGCCCTGCCTGCCTCCGTCTGGGACCGGACTGGGTCATGGCAGTCAAATCAAATACTACTGACTACATATGTAAAAAATATCATTAAATGGACAAAATGTCTAAAATTTAGTATGTTGTAGTTGCTTATCTGCGCAAAGGAATGTAATTGCTGCAAAGAAGCGGCGAAAGTGAGGAGTAGACGGTATGTGGAAATACAAGGTCGAGTCAGTGCTTCCCCAGTCGGGAAAGAGTTTGTTTATCGATGGACAGTGGAGGGCTGCCGATAGTGGCAAGGTGTTTACAGTAGAAAACCCTGCTGATGGCTCTACGCTCTACCAGGCATCAGACGGGGACAAGCAGGAGGCGTTGGCGGCTCTGGACAGTGCTGACAGGGCACAGGAGTCCTGGGGCCAGTCAACGCCCGAAGAACGAAGGAACATTCTGCAAACTGCCTATGAGGCCCTGATGGACAACAAGGAGATTTTTGCAGAGCTGATGACCCGGGAAATGGGCAAGAGTTTCAAGCAGGCGCTGGGGGAGGTGGACTACGGTGGCGGCTTCCTCAAGTGGTTCTCAGAGGAGGCCATGCGTGAATATGGCAGGACTTTCCACCTGCCAGACGGCCGCAAGGGTCTGGTCACCCACGATCCGGTGGGCCCCTGCTACCTGATTACCCCCTGGAACTTCCCGCTGGCCATGGGAACAAGGAAGATTGGCCCAGCCCTGGCTGCCGGCGATACCGTGGTGGTCAAGCCTGCCGAGCTGACCCCTCTTACCACCTTGGCGCTGGTGGAGATTCTTCGACAGGCAGGGGTGCCTAAGGGTGTGGTCAATGTCATCACAACCTCCCATTCCTCCCACATTTCAGATGCCCTCTTTGCCGACCAGCGGTTGCGTAAGGTGAGCTTTACAGGTTCCACCCCTGTGGGTGTCAAGCTGATGAAGCAGGCGGCTGACAATGTGCTGCGCACCTCCATGGAGTTGGGCGGTAACGCCCCCTTTGTGGTCTTTGATGATGCCGACATTGACGCGGCTGTTGACGGGGTCATGCTGGCCAAATTCCGCAACTATGGGGAGGCCTGCACCTCAGCCAACAGGATTCTGGTCCAGGATGGGGTTGCCGATGAGTTTGTGGCCAAGGTGAAGGATCGCATCGAGGCCCTGGTCGTGGGTGACGGTATGGATGTGGCAACCGATATCGGCCCCCTGATTGACGTCAAGGCCGTAGAGCGCATTGGCGGCCTAGTCGATGAGGCAGTCAGCCAAGGGGCGGAGCTGATTGTCGGCGGTCACAGGGATGAGCATGGAGAACGCTACTTCCAGCCGACGCTCCTGGACCGGGTTCCTCGCAAGGCTCGGGTATATGCCGAGGAAATCTTCGGGCCTGTCCTTGCTGTGAGCCGTTTTGGCAGCGACGAGGAGGGCATTGAGGCTGCTAACGACACGCCGTACGGGCTGGCGGCATATGCCTATACCAGTTCGATCAAGCGCAGTGAACTCATGCAGCGCCGTAGTGAGTCCGGTGTCCTGGCCATCAATTCCGGCGTACTCTCCGATGCCACGGTTCCCTTTGGCGGAGTCAAGCAATCGGGTGTCGGTAGAGAGGGAGGAGCCGAAGGCATCTTTGAATATATGACCACCAAGTACACCCTGCTGGTGCCCTGATGCTCTGAGCTTTTCGATTCGCAAACCCGGGAGGTCGGGTGCAGGTTGGCACGGCTCAGTGCCAATCGGGAGTGGGCCCTGTTGTGAGGAAGATAGCCTGCTGACACCATATAATGTGCACTGGGCATGGATGGTTTATCTAGGACAAGAAGGAGGGTGCCATGAGGCAGGGTACCGAATCTGACTCGGGACACAGCGTTGGCACCCTGACTAAGGCCAAGGCGGTGCTTGACGCTCTGGAACAGCTTGGCCCCTCCAGCATCCATGAAATCAGCGCCTATGTGCACGAACCTGCCAGCTCCACCTACCGCTTGCTCTCCAATCTCGTGACCTTGGGCTGGGTGGATCATGGCCTGCATCGCGGCGAATACCGATTGGGCATCGCCTGTGTGCGCATTGGCGGCCGTATCGAGGCGAGGCTGGATGTGCAAAGCATCGCCAGGCATGTCTTTAAAAGGCAGGAGGGCTCGAACGGCAGCTGGAGCCTTTTTGTCCGCCACTATGTGCGCTCGGTCTGCGTGCAGATGACCTTCCTGGGGCAGAGTCGATTGCGCTCGCCTCAGATCGGCTATTCGTTGCCGATCAGTCTGGGTGCACCTTCAGACGTGCTTCTGGCCTTTTTGGATCAAGCGCGTTTTGAGCGCCTGATCGAGCACTATCGCTACAACGCTGACCTCGGTGGGCTGTTGTCCACCTTCCGGGAGCGCTCGATGCAGATGGCTGAAAAGGTGGTCCAACGAGGGTATGCCTACGATGTTGACCAAACAGTACCAGGGGCGCTAACCCTGGCAGCCCCGATCTTCGATCATGCTGGTCACATCAGGGCTGCGGCCTGTTATAGCGGGCTGTCTCGATCCAGTAGGGCTTTGGTTGAATCAGGTGCCGATTTGCGTGAGGTGACCAGCCTGCTCCAAGCTGCCGGGGAGATATCGCAGGGACTGGGCTATGTGGTTGATGGCGAAGAGGGAAGGTTCGATGGTAAGAGCGAGCAGTAAGGCCAGCAATCAGGAGCCGACCGGAGCCCTTTTCAAGGCTGGGAAGATCATCGACGTCCTGGCTGACAACAACGGTATCGGGCCTGCAGAAGTGGCGGCTGCCTCTGGCATTCCCCGCTCGTCCGCCTATAGGATCCTGGATGGATTGGTCCAAGTCGGTCTGGTCAAGGCCAACCAGGACGATACTTATTCACTGAGTTTAAGCTGGCTCAATCTCTCTGATGTGGCGCGCAGCTCCTTGACTGAATGGCCCAATGCCTATGAACTCTTGGCTGAGTTGACGACTCTTACCGGGCAGACGACTTTCCTGACCGTCATCAGTGGCTTCGAAACCGTCTGCGTGGAATGCGCACAGGGGCCCAGCATTGACGCGCTGATCCTGCGGCCGGGTGGTACCTTGCCCTTCTTCGCCGGTGCTGCTGGCCGGGTTTGCCTGGCCTATTCCGATGAGCAGATCCAGAATGACTACCTGAAACAGGCGCCCTTTGCGGGCTATAATGAGAACTCATTGGTCACTGCCAGCGCTCTGCGTACCGATATCAAGCAGATTCGGGAGAGAGGATTCGCTATTTCCAATGAGGACATCACCATCGGTGTGGCCTCGATTGGTGTCCCTATCTTTTCTAAACAGGATGGCATGGTGGTCGGAGCCCTATCAACCGGAGGATTCGCGGACGCGATGATGCCGCGCTGTGAAGAACTGGCAGGACAGCTCACGGCCTATGTAGATCGGCTGGAATCAAGTCAGCTTTTGGGAAACTCGTCCCATTCTCAGGCTTGATGCCCAGCCCTGAAGGAGGCAGTGGCGTTCGAAGGCTGGCTCAGGCTGTCTGCGGTTAGTTTTGCCGTTAAAAACGTCCCAACAAGCCCACTGTCTAGGCCATATTCCTATTTCTTGGATAGTTTTCTGAAAAACATAAGTTTTTTGCCTTTTTGATTTTCTTTTTTGTATTTTATTTCGTATACTGAACATGTTGACCGTAATTTGATAACGGTGTCAAATTTGGTGTCAATGGGAAGCAGGAATAAACATGGGAACATTTCAAGAGGCCTCCCAAGACATGGATGTCGAAGCCTTGGCCCGCAACCGCAAACGTTATGTCACCATGATGGTCGTGGTGGGAATTTTCGGCGGGGGACTGTATGGCTATACGCTAACCTTCCTGTCTGGGGCGCTCGTAACGATGAATTTTGACGGGTCCAATAATCAGCTCAGCGCTTGGAATCAGAGCATCATCACTGCGGTCATGCTCCTAGGCTGTGCTGTTGGTTCCTTCTGCGGCGGCAACTTGGCAGACCGCTTGGGGCGCAAGCGACTGATCCTTTATGGGGCTCTTCTCGCTCTGGTCGGGGCGCTAATGTGTGCTCTAGCAACCAACATCGCCTTCTTTGCCTTCTCCCGGATGATCGTAGGCTTTGCAGTGGGGACGACCTCCTGTGTGATCCCCATATATCTTGGTGAGATGGCGCCATCCGCGCAGCGTGGCCGACTGGTTTCGGTCAATTCGGTCATGATCAATATTTCCCAGCTGCTCGCCTCATTGGTCAACGCTGTCCTGGCAGTCAAGGCAGATTGGCATGCCATGGTTTGGGCGGCTGTGGTTCCAGCCGTCCTACTGGTCATAACGGCAATTTTTGTCCATGAAACGCCAAGCTTCCTTGCCAGGCATGGTATGGAAACCGAGGCAGTCAAGCTCCTGCTGGAAACTCGTCCAAAGTCCGAGGCGGAGGAGACTTTCACCTCCTTCCAGGCGGCGGAAAAGAATGAGACGAAGGGGACCAGGGAGAATTTCTCTACCCCCTGGCTGCGTAGGGTCTTGATCGCAGGAGTTGGTGCAGCCCTGATAAACCAGCTGGTCGGCTCCAACGCCATCAACTTCTTCGCTCCTACCATGTTCTCTTCCACATTGGGCATCGACCCTGATAACTCGATTATCGCCATGGTTCCGGTCATGATTGTTTCGTCTGTTGCTGCCGTCATCGGTGGCCTCGGCTTTATCGACAAGATAAACCGCCGCACTGCACTGATGATCGGCCTGGGCGGGGTCTCTGTCTTCCTGGCCCTGGTAGGGGTCTGCTATCTCTTTATCGACCCCAACCATCCATCCACCAGCATGTCCTGGCTCCTCATCGGTCTGGTCATGTTTGATCTCGCCTTCGCCCAGGGCATGGTCTCGCCGGTGACCTGGCTGCTCATTGCTGAGGTATTCCCGGCAAAGGTCCGCGGCAAGGGCGTGGGATATGCCAATGTGGCCATGAATGCGGCAAACTTTATCATCTCCCTCCTCTTCCTTCCCTTGCTCAACGCGGTCGGGGGAGCGGTCACCTTCTTCATTTTCGCACTCATCAATGTAGGAGCCGTCTTCTTTACCAAGGCCTTCATTCCGGAGACCAGGGGGAAGAGCCTGGAGAAGATTGAACAGGAGGCGAGGGCCCGTACTGCAAAAGCGGAAGCCTGAGCAGGAACTCTGAATGAACAGGACTGCCTGCCGGCAGGTGGGCGGTCATAAGGAAAGGAAATAGTACGATGGCACACAATCAATTGACGATTTGCGCTGAAATGGTCTATCTGGATCTTCCTATCGAGGAGAGAATCAAGCGGATTGACCAGATGGGCTTCGGAGTGGATATCTGGACCCACTACAGTCATGATCTGAACAAGCTGAAGGCTACCGGGGTGCCCATCAACTGTGCTCAGGGCTACGTGCATGGCAACCTTGCCTATCCCGATGACAGCGAAGAGATGCTGCGGACCGCCAAAGAGATCCTGCCGGAATTGAAGGATCTTGGCATCGACAAGCTTGTAATCCACGGTGCTGAGTTGGTCGATGGCAAGGCAGCCAAGTGGATTGACCGGGTCACTCCCGATATGTGGCTCAACGCCTATGACACCCTGTCGAGGTTCGCCGAGCTGGGCCAGGAGAATCAGGTGACCTACCTGCTGGAAAATCTCAACTCGAGGGTTGACCATCCGCATGTCCCCTTCTGCCATAGCTATGAAACGCTGACCCTGGTCAAGCGTGTCGACAGCCCCAACCTCAAACTGATGCTGGACCTCTACCATGCCCAGGAGGATGATGGCCATCTCATCGAGACCGTCAAGGAGGCCAACACCTATATCGGTGAGCTCCAGGCGGCCGATGTCCCTGGCCGGTGCGAGCCGGGCACCGGGGAGGTGCGCTGGGAACAGGTGGCGGCAGCCGTCAATGAGACTGATTTCACTGGCCCAATCGGGATGGAGGGGTATGCATCAGGCGACAGCGATAAGGCCCTCCAAGCCTTTGGGCAGGCCTTCGCCCAGTGCAGGGGATGAGACCTCATAAGTAGTAGGTCTCGCACTGCACGATAAGAATTTTCGTAATTCCAATAAGGATTGGAATATAACTCAGATGAATACAAAGGAGTCATGATGAAACAGATTTCAGTTGATGCAGTAGTGAAAAGGTATAACGAGTACAAGGCAATATTCGATGCCAACGAGGGCAAGCTTGCCGAGCGTAAACAGTTTATCGAGTCTCAGGAGAAGGAACTGCGATTCAGCGACTTTAGCGTGGATGATGCCTGGGAGGTAGGCAGCGCCATCTACGCTGCAGCCCACCGCCTGCAGTTGCCAGTCGCCATCGATATACGCCTGGGTTTGCAGAGGGCTTTCCATGCGGCCATTCCCGGGGCTGCAGAAGACAATGACGCCTGGGCTGAGCGCAAGGGGAATGTGGTGCTTGCCTATGGCCATGCCTCACTCTATGTAGGCACCGACTTTCAGCAGAAGGAGGAGGATTTTGACGTGAGCTCACGAAGGAATGCACACGACTTTGCGGCGCATGGCGGAGCTTTCCCGCTTCTTTTGCCCAGTGGCTTGGTGTTTGGGGTTACAGCCGTCTCCGGGCTGCCCTCGATCTATGACCACTCTCTGGTCACGGCTACCTTGAAGGAGTTCGTCTCAGCCCAATAGAACCGGCCAGGTCAGGCAAAAGTCAAGCACACAGCCGATATAGGCGAAAAGACAATGGAGGGATGAATATGACACGATGGGTGTACCCCAAGGGAAGTGCATCACAGGGAGACTGGGAAGTTTCTCTGGGTGCCCAGGACAGCCAGGCGGTATCGGGCTGGCAATATGCGGGTCTGCAGGTTGCTAGGCTGAACCAGGGGGAGCAGGTGAGTCTGCCTGCCGGAGCCTGGGAACGTATGGTGGTGCCCTTGAGCGGTTCCTATGATGTGACCTCTCCCAGGGGTACCTATCACCTTCGTGGTCGTCATGACGTGTTTAGCACCCCCACAGATACGGTCTATATCGGCTGTGACAGCCCCTTGACCATTCGAGCAGTCCAGGCTGGCCGGGTGGCGGTTGCCTCGGCGCCTGCCACAACCCATTTCCCGGACCAGCTTGTTCCAGCGCAGGATGTTGACGTCGCCCTGCGCGGCAATGGGCCTATCTCCCGCGAAGCCAGGAACTTTGGAATGATGGATAATATCCAGGCCGAACGCCTTCTGGTCTGTGAAGTCATCACCCCAAGCGGGTCCTGGTCCTCCTACCCGGTGCATAAGCATGATCAGGCCGGTCCGGATGAGACTGCTTTGGAGGAAATATACTACTTCGACATGCAGCCCCTGCCGGGGGCTCCAGAGGGGGTGAGGCCCTTTGGCTATCAGGGTGCGTCTGCCTCGGACGACAGGCCACTTGATATCCTCACTCAGATACAGCCGGGTGACACGGTCTTGATACCGTACGGCTGGCACGGCCCCTCCATTGCAGCCCCTGGCTTCGACCTCTACTATCTCAATGTCATGGCGGGAGGTGGAGAGCGTGACTGGAAGGTCACCATTGATCCCGGACAGAACTGGATCTACCAAGCCGTAGAAGCAGTCCCGCTTGACCCTCGTCTCCCAATGGAGGGACAAAAGTAAATTCTGAGAATATAAATCTGATATTCGGAATACCATCGTAGAATTATTAGGAATTCTCACAGTTTACTCATAAATATTGATTATGTACATTAGAAAATGATAATGGTAGGTTAAACATATGGCAGACAGTGACGTAGGGAAGATAATCAATATAGCGGTTATCCCGGGAGATGGCATCGGCAGGGAGGTTACTCCGCAGACCCAGGCGGTCATGGGCAGAGCCGTCGGCGACCAGGTAAGGCTGAACTACGTGGACTACGACTTGGGGGCTGAGCGATATCTGCGTGACGGGACCCTGCTCAATGATGAGGATCTGGAATCCATCGGGCAGCAGGATGCCATACTGTTGGGGGCTGTGGGTGACCCGCGTGTGCGTTCAGGGATTCTGGAGCGCGGCCTCCTGCTCAAACTCAGGTTCAGCTTCGACCAGGCCGTCAACCTGAGACCGACCAAACTCTATCCAGGGGTGAGCTCGCCGCTGAAGAATCCAGGACAGATCGACTTCGCTGTGGTTAGGGAGGGGACTGAAGGCCTCTACTCCGGAATGGGAGGATATATTCGTCGGGGCACTGACCAGGCCATCGCGACCGAGACCTCCCTCAACACGGCTTTCGGCGTCGAGCGGGCGGTACGTTATGCCTTTGATTTAGCGCGTAAGCGTGGGGGCAAGCGCAATGTGACCATGGTCAACAAGACCAATGTCCTGCCCCATGCTGGTGCCCTCTGGCTCGACATCATGGATAAGGTGGCGCAGGAGTACCCTGATGTGACCTGGGACTATCTGCATGCGGACGCCTGCACAATCTTTCTGGTGACGGATCCTTCGCGATTCGACGTCATCGTCACCGACAACCTCTTTGGCGACGTGCTCACCGATGAGGCGGGGGCCGTGGTTGGCGGCATTGGATACTCGGCCTCAGCCAATATCAACGTCACTGACGAACACCCCTCGATGTTCGAGCCCATTCACGGTTCAGCGCCTGACATCGCTGGCAAGGGGATCGCCAATCCGACAGCCTCGATCCTGTCTGGAGCCATGCTGCTGGAGCACTTCGGGTATGACCAGGCTGCTGAACGCATCCAGCGGGCCGTGGAAGAAGACGTTGCTGCCAATGCAAGCAGGTCAAGGTCCACGCAAGAAGTTGCTCAGGATATTATCGCCCGCCTGTAAGCGGGCAAAAGGAAGAAGCTGATACTTATGAAGATTGCACTTGACCCCACCCCCTTCTATTACGACTACAAACTGCTGGAACTGCCGCAGGCTGTGGCTGATGCAGGCTACCGGTACATGCAGTTGGCCCCGCATGATGACTTTCTGCCCTTCTACATCCACCCTAAGGCTGATGACGAACTGGTCCACGATCTGGCTAAGGCCTGCAAGAACGCCGGCGTCGAACTGGTCTCCCTGCTGCCCGTCTACCGGACCTCATGGCCGGACGAGCGGGAACGTCAGTGGGCTGTGCGGAATTGGAAGCGGGCAATCGAGATTGCGGCCATCTTGGGGATCCATACCATCAACAGTGAGTTCAGCGGCATCCCCGAGCGCTATGAGGAGTCGGAGGCCGGCTTCTACTCGACCATGGAGGAGATACTACCCTTGCTTGAGCGGGAGGGGATTGTGATCAACTTTGACCCCCATCCGTATGATTTTGTGGAAAATGGCATGGATGCGCATCGCGTACTGCGCGGCCTCAACTCAGACCTGGTCGGTTCCGTCTACGTGTCCTCGCACACCTTCCACTACGGGAATGCAGTGCACGAGATCACCCAGGCGGAATCTACCAAGTTGCGTTCGGTCTACATTTCCGATGCTTATGACCACAACCGTTCACACGGCTTGCGCTATATCTCCAATCCTCCAGGGACCAACGCACGGGTCCACCAGCATCTGAAGGTGGGTGACGGGGATGTGGATTTCAAGGATCTCTTCCAGGCACTCAAGACCAACGGTTTCCTGGACAGGGAGGATTCCCTGATCGTCTCCAACGTCTTCGCCGAGGACGAGACCGCCCATGATACTTCCGTGTATCAACGTCAGACCATCGAACAATTAATCAAGGAAGCGTAGGTTTCCAGAACTTCAATGGAAGCCTCACGGTTGCAGGACAAGCCTGCGCCGAGCCACCACAACAAAGGAGTCAATGATGGCACGATTATCAATGAACGTAACTACCACCTTCTACGGCAATGTCTATGATGACATACGCTTTGCCAAGGAGGCCGGCTTCGACGGCATAGAGATGCAGAGCCCAAAGCTCTACCGTTTTCTCGATCAGGGCTATACCGCCCAGGATGCAGCTGAAATTCTGGATGGTTTTCCGGTCAGCGGACTGGGGGCTATTCAGGGGATCACCAGGCGGTCAGAAGAAGACCGGGCAGAGTACCTTAAAGAGGTTGAAAGGATGTGCCAGATAGCCCAGGTCATCGGTGCTCCAGCCGTTCAAATGTGCACGGATCCAGTGGATTGGAACGTGGTCATGGATTACAACGCCGGCAAATTGGCTGCAGATGATCCGCGTTGGCGGGGCCCCCTCGGTTTAAGCGAGCAGGAAGCCATTGATGTAACAGCGCATAATGTTCAGCTGGCCTGCGACATCGCCAAGCAGTACGGGCTGGGCATCTACCTGGAGCCTCTCTGCTGGGCGCCGATCAGCCGGTGTTCTCAGTTGCTGCAGATTGTCGATAAGGTCAACCGGGACAACTTCGGCATCACCGTGGATACCTGGCACTTCTGGACTGCCGGTGACACGCTGGAGGACGTAGCCAAGATACCGCCGGAGATCATCACCGCTGTCCATGTCTCTGACGGGTTGGAAATCGACAGGGGCCGGGAGGTCCCCAACCAGGATGTGCACCGCAATGTGGTCAACGGTGGCGGTTGCATCCCCCTGCAGGAGTGGATTGATGCAATCAAGGCCACAGGCTATGACGGCTGGTATTGCTCCGAGATGTTTTCCGACAGGGCCAACGAGCATGAAATGGGCATGGTGGCCCAGACCATGAAAAACCTGCTGACCATCATGATCAAGTAGCTTCAGGCAGACGAATGATTGGGTGAAATGATGACAAACAAGAATACGGCAATTCGCGTGGGCATGGCTCCGATCAGTTGGACCAATGACGACATGCCCGAGCTGGGTGGCGAAACTCCCTATCAGCAGATTTTGAGCGAAGTCGCTCTGGCCGGGTTTGAAGGCACTGAAATTGGCAACAAGTACCCCAAGGATCCCAAGGTTTTGAAGGAGCAGCTTCAGATGCGGGGGATCAGCATTGCCAGTGCCTGGTTCAGCGCCTATCTGACTACGCAAACCTGGGAGGAGAACGAGCGGAGTTTCATCGCCTTCCGCGACTATCTCCACGCCTTGGGTGCAAAGATGATCAATGTAGCTGAACAGGGCAATACCATTCAGGGCCAAATGCATACGCCGATCTTCGATGGCAAGCCTGAATATACCAGTCAGCAATGGGATCAACTGACCCGTGGTCTTGATCGATTTGGAGATCTGGCCCATGACGTCGGTATGGAAATCTCCTACCACCACCACATGGGCACGGGTGTGCAGACCACCAGCGAGATTGATCGCCTGATGGAAGGGACTGACCCTGACAAGGTAAAGCTCTTGGTCGATGTGGGCCATTTGCTCTTTTCGGGGGAGGATCCGGTTGACATCGTGAAGCGTTACGCTTCGAGGGTCGGGCACGTCCACCTGAAGGATATTCGGCCTGATGTCCTTCAGCGCGTCAAGGACGAGAAACTGAGCTTCCTCCAGGCCATCTTGGAGGGTGTGTTCACCGTGCCAGGGGATGGGGTCACCGACTTTAAGAAGGTTCTTCAGCCCCTACTTGATGGGGGTTACCACGGTTGGTTCATGGTAGAGGCCGAGCAGGACCCAGCCAAGGCTGACCCGCTGAAGAGCGCCCTTACCGCACGTCGGTACTTAAGAGAGCATCTCGGTGTATAAGTCCCCTCTGCCTCCTGGCAATCATGGGAGGGTGTGGAAGGAGTAAATAATGGGACAAGAGCAAAATCACAATCTCAAGATTGCCCTCATAGGCTTTGGCTTTGTAGGGCGGGTCTTTCATGCCAACATGATTGATCAGACTGAAGGACTGGAACTGTCGGCTGTAGTGACTCATAACGAGCGAGCTACAGCCCAGGTTCACCAGCTTTATCCTCGGGCCCGGGTCTATGACAATAACGATGATTTTTTCAAGGATATCGATCGTTACGATGCTGTCAGCATAGGCACCCCCGACGATACCCACCTGGAGTTTGCCACCCGGGTCATGCAGGCCGGCAAGCCTGTGGTCATTGACAAGCCGGTGGCCGGCTCCAGTCAGGAGGCGAACAAGATCCTTGATGTGGCTCAGGCTACCGGTACACCTGCGGCGGCCTTCCAGAACCGACGCCATGATGCAGAAATCCTGACAGCCAGCAAGTACCTGAAGGAATTGGACCTGGGCCGTATCATACGTGTCGAATCCAGGTACGGTTCTTTCCGCCCCAATGTGGAAACCGGCTGGCGCGAGCAGAAGACGCATGACCAACCCAGAGGAGCGCTCTTTGATCTTGGCGCCCACACTCTGGATCAGGTCGTTCAGCTCTTTGGCCCGGTCACCTCGATCTATGGTGAAGTGTCCACCCAGAGAGAGGATGCAGTTGTGCCTGATGATTTCTTCATCGCTGCTACCCATCAGCAGGGCATCATCTCGCATATTGTCGGTGGCCTGGTGCAATCCACCCGGCAACCCCGACTGACTATTCAGGGGACACTGGGATCCCTGCAGATTAACGACCAGGACCCTGAGGAAGACCAGCTCAAGGCAGGCATGCGGATTGATGATCCGCACTTTGGTGTCATGTCCGACCCCACTGCCTGTTATATCGACAGGGAGGGTGAGGAGCATATACTCCCGGCCGTTCGGGGCTGGCAGCCGGCATTCTACGAAGGTTGGCGTGACTTCCTCCGCGGCAAGGCCGACAACCCGGTTCCCCTGGCTGAGAGTGTCCATGTTCTGGAGCTCCTGGATCAGGCCATGCTCTCCAGCCAGGACAGGAGGATCATACAGGAATAGTGTAGATGCAATCAATACTTGGCCTTCGGACCTACTGATAACAGGTTAGGTCCCCGCTGATCGCATGGATGGCTGATCAGCGGGGACCCAATCTGTTCGGTGGCATAACTGTCCGGTTGGCAGAGTCAGGAACCACGGCATGTGCTTCTGCTTACGAGGCCGGACTGCTCAGAACAGGGGATGCAGCAGCAGGGCCAGCAGATAGAGGGCCATGAGAGCGATAAAGAGAAAGTCCATCCTGCCCAATCGCAGCAGGCGGTAGTGGGTGCGCTCTTGACGGCTGCCCTCATAGCATCGGGCATCCAAGGCCCGGCTCAGGTTATCGGCGTGGCGCAGAGCTCCGGCGAAGACAGGAACCGTGATAGCAATGGCAGCATGCAGGCGTTGCGAGAGCGAGCCGGACTCGATGGATCCACCACGGGCGGCCTGGGCTTCCACGATGGCCTGAACCTCACGTCCAAGTGTGGGGATGAAACGGAGGGCAAGTGAGAGGACCAGGGCGATCTCATTGGTGTGGATGCCCAGTCTGGACAGCGGACTCAGCAGCGATTCACAGGCATCGGTCATCTGCGTCGGCGTGGTGGTCTCTACCAGGAGCGCGCCCAGAAAGATGATCAGCATGAAGCGGCAGGCATAGAGTACAGCTACCCAGATCCCTCCTGTGGTCAGTACGAATGGACCCCAGGCAGCCAATCTGCGGCCGGTCTGAGTGACCAAAAGGTTGAATAGTGCCAGCAGAAGCATGAGGAACAGAAAGCCCTTGACTGAGTTAACAATGGAACGCAGTGGGGCTCGGGCGGCGGCAAAGAGGCCGACAGTGACCACCAGTGCCAGAACAAGTTGCGCCGGTGTAGAGATGGCGAAGGCGGTGAACATGGCTAGGATGAAGGTCACCAGTTTGGCTCGCGGGTCCAGCCTCGCCAGCAAGGATAGGGGCTTCTGGTCGTCCTGAGTACGATCCGTTTTCTTTTCAGTAGTCTCCTTCTCCGCCGTATCTATTGCGAGCAGTTGGTGATAGCGTTCCACGACTTCGGCAGTAGTCCCATAGGCTAGTGTTTCTCCATGCTCCAGGAGCAGGGTCTGGTCGGCCAGGTCCAGGGCCTCCCGATCGGCGTGGGTGCTCATGACGATGGTGACTCCACGTTGGTGGAGCACTCGAAGCAGCGTCATGATGCGAGCGCAGGCCTGGGGGTCGAGACTGGCGGTGGCCTCGTCCAAAACTAGCAATTGCGGGCTGCAGGCCGCGACTCCGGCAATCGCTACCAAGCGCCGCTGACCCCCCGAGAGCTCGAAGGGTGAGCGGTCGGCCAGATCACTGATGCCCAGAAGCTTCATGGCATCATCCACCCGCTGCTGCACCTGCTCGGGTCCATAGCCCAGGTTGTGCGGACCATAGGCGATGTCCTGGGCAACGGTATCCGCAAAAAGCTGATGTTCGGGGTATTGCATGACATAGCCGACCCTTTGGCGCAGAAGCTTGAGATTCTGGCGTCGCAGATGCTTGGCCTTGGGCCGATCGGGTCCGGCCAGGGGCAGGCCGGCCACCTGGATGGATCCGCTGTCGGGAGTGACCAGGGCACAGATGAGCCTGGCCAGGGTGGACTTGCCGGACCCGTTGCGCCCGATAATGGCCAGGGTCTGTCCTGCCGCAAGCTCCAGATTCACATGGCTAAGGGCTTTGCTGTCGGCATCCGGGAAACTGTAAGAGACATCCGACAACTTGACCATGGGAATAGCGTGCTTGCCGACCGTGGTCTTGGGACCCGTATTTGATACCCCGCTTTGGGTTAGCGGAATTGGGTCAGGTTCGCCAACGAGGGCAGGCAGATCCTGTCTGTTCAGAATCTGGTTCGGACTTCCGCATGCCACGATGCACCCATGGTCAAGCACGAGGACTCGATCAGCCTGCCTGGCTTGCTCGAGCAGGTGGGTGATGTGGACGACGGCCGTGCCCTGGGCTGTCAGCTGACAAAGGATTGATTGAATCTCCTGCCGGCCGGCAGCATCAAGCATGGCGCCAGGTTCATCCAGCACCATCATGCCTGGATTCATGGCCAGGCTGTCGGCCAAGGCCAGTCGTTGCTGCTGTCCGCCAGACATGCGGGTGGGATCATCATTCATCCGCGTCTGCAGATCCACCTGCTTCAGTGCTGCTGGCACGCAAGAAAGCATCTTTTGACGGGGCATGCTCAGATTCTCGGGTCCAAAAGCCACGTCGTCCTGGACGACTGTGGTCACAATCTGGTCCTCGGGGTTTTGGAAGACCATGCCGATGCGCCGACGTGCCTGCCGGTAGGCTCCAGCGTCGATCCGTCGGCCTTGATTCGGGGTATCTGAACAGACCGTCTGGCCCATAAGCTCGACCTGACCATGGTCAGGTGCCGTCGCACCTGAGAGGACGCTTCCCAGCGTGGATTTGCCGGAACCATTCGCTCCCAGGATGCACAGATGCTCGCCTGCATGCACTTCCATGGACAGATGGTCCAAGGCCCAGTTCTGGCCTCCGTCATAGGAGAAGGAGACCTGGCTGAGACGGGCGACTATCGCCTTCGAATCCGCTGAATCCGGGATTGCGGATTGGGTCATGGATGCTGCCATGACGCTCCGAATCGCCGTGGCCTACTTCTTGATCAGCGTGGAGATGGGCTTGTAAATCAGGAAGGTGACCACGCCGTGGATGGCGAACTTCATCAGGTTGAAGGGTAGAAGGATCGGCACGATCATAGCGACGACCTTGGCCATGGACATGTGCGCGTAGAAGGGGGTGATCACTACGTTGCACAGGATGGCTGCAACCACGCCCAGAATGGCACCGGAGACAATCCCGATGACCGCTCCCTTACGGCTGTGCATCCTGCGATAGACAAGGGCCGCCGGCACGCTCAGGGCCAAGGCCACGATCATCGAGATCAGAGCGCCGAAGGGGTTGGTGAACAGGTGCGGGACGAATCCCAGTATGGAGATGATTGCTGCAGCCGCCGGACCGAAGGCGAAGCCGCATACCAGGACGACGATGCCTGAAGGGTCGTATTTGAGCCAAGGGGCGGCAGGAAAGATCGGGAAGGAGAAGAAGCTCAGAACCATGGCCAGGGCTACG
This sequence comes from Bifidobacterium sp. M0404, assembly GCF_016101415.1. NCBI lineage: Bacteria > Bacillati > Actinomycetota > Actinomycetes > Bifidobacteriales > Bifidobacteriaceae > Bifidobacterium > Bifidobacterium sp. M0404. The sequence continues at coordinate 246,719 of NZ_JACFQP010000001.1, forward strand.
AAGAGCGCGTAGACCGCGATCCGCTTTGTCGACCAGCGTCCTGAACCGCCTGCACCTGTGGAGTGGACATCGTTGAAGCGCGTGTCCTTGTTTGCAGTGGTATGTGAATGAGAATTGGGCATGCTCATAGAGAGCCTCGTTTCTTCCATCCGGACTGTAACCGTTGGCTTCGGACTTTGACCGATATCCACCGCTTGCGCGGGTCGCGGGCTCCCGGCCTTCAGCCGGATACCGCCAGTAAGGACTTTCACCTTCCCTGAAACTGACGATTTCAATATAGCTGCGGTCCTTGGAATGGTCAATTCTTTCTCAATGATAGTGCATTTCTAGACACGCCAGGAAGGAAATAAAACCGCCTTCCATGCAACTATTGCAGCCTGCACAACGAATATGAGGTTGTCGAAAGTTCACAATGCTGCAAGGAGGCTGGAGCATGGCGAGGATGGGTGACCATCTGCTGCCTGCGGATGAAGCTATACATCCGGCCTTGGTCAGACAAACCAGTGACGGAGACGCTGATGGTGGCCAATCCCAGGCAGAGGACCTGGAATGGATCAGAAACATACTGTCAACTAGATCCTTTCGCGCAGCCGATGACCTAGTTCGCAAGTACTACGACGACATCCTGGCCTACATCCGAGCTCAAGTAGGCGATAAGGAGGAGTCGCTGAACCTTGCCCAGGATGCCTTTGTTGCCATTCTGCGGTCTTTGGGCAGCTACGATCCGCACAAGTCCAGCTTCCGTACCTGGATCCACCGCATCGCAACCTACAAGGTCATTGATTACTGGCGGATCCGCCGCAGGCGGCAGCGGCAGGAGGCGCAAGTATTTGTGGCATCCGGCCACGATCAACATGACGACCCCGCCGACCAGACCTTCAAGGACGACCTAGTTGGTCGGATTGAAGACGAGATCTCACAGGCTCCGGTCCCGGCGCAGGAAGTTTTGCGTCTCCATCTGTATGCCGGCTATGGGTTCGCGCAGATTGCCGAGGCCTGCGGAGAGCCTGAAAACACGGTCAAGGCTCGGTATTACCGACTTTTGGACAATTTGAGGAAGGAGTTTGGTCATGAATCGGTCTGAACCTGATATCCGTCCCATTCTGGCGGCTCTTCAGGGTAGCGACCTTGAGCGCGATGATTTTGCTGAATCACAGATCGGCAGTTCCAGGATGCGCGAGCGATCCATAAAAACAATTGTCCGCAAAGGGATGGGAAGACGTCCTGGGCTGATCTGGACCCTTGTAGCCATGGTCCGTTCCCTAGGCCTGAGAAACCTGCTCTTTGGCCTCTGGGACTGCGTCTTTATCGGCCTGATTCTGACGGCGGCGGTTTGGGCGACCGTCTTTGGCTCCTTCATGAAGACTGCTTGGCCCAGCAGAGTCGATAGAATCTTCGGTCTGGTTGTCCCCATATTCGTCTGCTCGCCTGCTCTTTTCCTGGTGGTGCACCTTTTGGTAGTGCTCAAGGAACGGAATCTGAATACCCTGAATCTGATCAGAACCTGCAGGTGGTCATTCCGTCAGATAGCAGCAGTCAGGATGCTTCTGTTCGGCATGGTCAGCATGATGATTTCATCCTTGGCTACGGTCTTGCTGGCGCAGACGACCAATCCGGGGCTGTCCACCATGACCCTTCTGGGGATCAGCTTCTCCTCCCTCTTTCTCTTTTCCCTGGCACAGATCTGGGTGGAGGAGCATATGCATGGAGAACTGTCCATCTATCTGGTTCTCGGACTCTGGATTGTGCTCGGCATGATGCTTTATCTGACTCGATTCGCCACCGCCCCCATCCTTGTCTCCATTCCGCCGGCCTTGAGCCTGGCGACGGGCCTTGTTCTTCTGGCGATCTTCCTGCTTGTTCTGCATGGACGCTGCGTAGGGTCACCTCTGCCAAGGTGGGTATGGCATATGAAAAGACTGGCGACGGCATGAGGGCGGAATCTTACATGTTTAGCGTGAAAGGACGGTGAGTTTCGTGCTGCACTTGGACCATGTGTCAAAGAGCTTCAGGAACAAGCGGGTTATCAACGATCTGAGCCTCTCCATTGGAACCGGCGTCCATGGGCTTCTCGCGCCTAACGGAGCAGGCAAGACCACGCTGATCCAAATGATCGCCACCCTGATCCGCCCGGATTCGGGAAACATCACTTGGAACGGGCAGGACATCATGGTTATGGACGAGGACTATCGCGGCCTCTTGGGGTATCTGCCCCAAAAATTCGGCTATTACCCAGACTACAGCGCTGAAGATTTTTTGATGTACATAGCAGCCCTTCAGGGGATCGGCCGGAAACGGGCCAAGCCCCTGGCGAAAGATCTCCTGAAGACCGTGGGGCTTAAAGACCAGGGTAAGCAGAAGATGAAGACGCTCTCTGGGGGCATGATTCAGCGCGTGGGGCTGGCACAGGCCATGATCAACGACCCGGAACTGATGATTTTGGACGAGCCGACCGCTGGTTTGGATCCACGGGAACGTGTCCGCTTCCGCAACCTGGTCCATGCTCTTTCGCGCGACCGGATCGTTATCCTGTCCACTCATATCGTCTCTGACCTGGAGACCATCGCCGACCGGGTCATCATGCTCAAGGATGGGCAGATCTGCTGCAACCAGTCCCCAAGGCAGATAAGCCGCTGGCTGGAAGGCAAAATATTCCTGGTTCCTGCGGATTATCGCTTAGGGCAGGGGCAGCTGCTCCTTGAGGACGAGCTGGATGGGGATGCGACCCGGCTCAGAATTTACTCACCTGAGCCGCCGTCCCAGGGCCAGGCTGTTCCTGCCAACTTGGAGGATGCCTTCCTGGTGATCTACGGGGACGAGGAGTAGCGATGCAGCATACCCCGCCGAATCGGGCTCGCAATCTTATTTCTTGCCAGGGATGTCTTCAATGAGATGGATGGTGATCAGGAACGAGATGCGGCACCTTCTGGGTACCTCTTTTTGGGTGGTGCTCAGTCTGTCTCTTGGATTCGTTTTCTGTATGAATCTAGCTATGTATGACCAAATTCCCACTGACGAAGCCCATCATGACCTAGCTAGCTACGGACCGTATGTCAGTCAGTCCACCATTACTGGATTCAAGCGTGAGGCTGACAGACTTGAACCGGTGGTGTCCAAAGATCTGATGGCACTTGGTCCTCAGGCTGTTCAACTGGGCGTCAAGAATTATCAGTCGGCCAGGGACCTGGTCGATTCGGTCGAGAGCTCGCGCTGGACAAATCCTTCAGTACTGAATACAGACCGGGGCAAACTGACTGGCCGCATCAATGCCTTGCCTAGCTATCGTCGGCTTGTTCATTGCCATGATGTCGTGGATGCCTATCGTGGATGCAACCGGGAAGCCCTGACCGCAAGAGCTGAGAAACAGTTGCGTAAGGGCGGTAGTAATGGCATCGAACTGCCCGAATCGGTGACGAAGCGGCTTGACATCTTAAGTGGACAGTGCAGGGCGGGTATGGGCCTGGCCGCTCCTGAATTACTGGACTACACTCAGAGCAACTTCAGACTTTCAGTCTATCTGGTCCCGCTTCTGGCAGCCTTGGTTGTCGTGGCCCCACGCCTTGTTAAAGACCAGGTCCATGGGGTCCGGCAGACGCAGTTGACGACACGGACCGGACGCATCTTGCCTGGGCTGCAGGTGTTCGCCATGGTCTGTGCGGGCCTGCTGATGATGCTCATGGTGGCAGCGGGATCATTCCTGATGTGGGTGCCCAAGATCGCGGGTTTGCAGGATCTTCCGGTTTTTGATGGACATGCATTGCCTTGGTTCACCTGGTCCTTGGGGGAGTATCTGGCTGTGTTCGTATTGCTCTGCCTGGGGTCCGCCTTTCTTGTTTTTCTCTTGGTTCTCTGGATTTCCATGCACTGCAGGACCTACACACGCTTGGTCTTGCTTGCAGTCCCGGTGGTGTTGCTGTCTGTTCATGTCTTTGGCGTCTGGCTTCTCGTGGATTCATGCTGTATTGGCAGTGTGGTGACTCGGATTGTGCCATTGCCCGGCATTGAGCTCTACCTAATCCTGGGACTGCTGGTTTTGACCCTTTGGCTTTGCTGGTGGTCGGCCAGAAAGCTTTGTTGCCTAGGCGATCTGAATGAAAGGAAGATCAATGAATGAACTGCCGCTGAAAATGGAGGGGGTGTCCTTCCATTACAAGGCTGGTGAAGCTGGAATAGACCAAGTCGGCCTGGAATGCTCGACAGGATCTTGGACCGCAGTTATGGGTCCTTCCGGAGCGGGGAAAACCACCTTGCTTTATTGCGCCTCAGGGCTCTTGCCAGTACAGCAGGGATCGGTCGAGATAGCCGGCCAGAACATAGCCAGGATGAAGGAGCCCGCCCTAACCAGGATGCGGCGCGACCATATCGGTTTCGTTTTTCAGGATTACAACCTGGTCGAGGCCTTCACCTGCTTGCAGAACGTCATGCTGCCCCAGCTCTTCGGCGGTCCCAAAGTTGGTGTCGCCCAATCGCTGCAGGCCCTGAAGATTTTGGGGCTAGATGGGTATGCGCAGCAATATCCGTCTGACATATCTGGCGGTCAAAGGCAACGCGTGGCCATTGCCAGAGCGCTGGTCGCCCAGCCAGATATGATTTTCGCGGACGAGCCCACCGGGGCACTGGATACGCGCAGCTCGGAAATGGTTCTGGATGCCCTTTCGACCTTGGTGGAGAGCGGACGGACCGTGCTCATGGTGACCCATGACCCCAATGTGGCGGCCTGGGCGCAGCGCACGTTCTTCTTGGTGGACGGCACAGTGCATTCGATATGCCAAGGATATACGGCCGAGCAGCTGTCTACTCACCTGACCAGCATGACTCAGGTCGGCCAGGGGGTAGGACGATGATGCATGCGGGTAAAGGCCAAGCAGGAAGAGGAGAAGTTCCCGGACGGTATTCCCTGCATGCGTTCTCCTCGATCAGTCGACCGACCCTGTTCTCCTTGGTCTTGTCCCTGATCAGGAAGCATCGAGCATCGTACGCGGTCATGGGTCTATCCACCTTCCTGGCATCCCTGCTGACCTCTTCGACCATGCAGGTGTACCAAGCGGGAAAGTCCTTTGACAATATCGGCGATCTGAATAGGTTGAACACCTACCAGCGTCTCCAAGCCAAGGTACCTTATTCAAATCTCTACATGGTCACTATTCCGGCGCTGGCTTGCTGCCTGCTGGTGTCGGTCTTTTTGGTCCTCTCGTCGGTCACTTTTCTGATTCATGAACGCCGACGCGAGTATGCAATGATGCGGTTGAACGGAGCCTCACGCAGGAGGATCCTGATCATAGGTATCTTGGAATTCTCGATCCCCCTGGCCCTCTCGAATCTCATTGGCTGCCTGGTCGGATCTCTCCTGACCATACCAGTTGGACGGTTTTACGCGCGCTCTGCCGAGTTCAGCGACAGTGGCATGGTTTTCACACCGCGGATTCGACCTTCCATTGCAGTTGTCACCTTCATCATGATGATGGTCGCCTGCCTGTTGGGAGTATGGATGGCTATGCGCAAGGTGGGCTGGACAGCTCCGCTCCAGCTCATGACGGAGACCAGTGACAAAACCAAGCGGATTGGATGGATTCGTTCTTCGGCAGCCCTGGTCTTCCTGATCCTGACCTTGGTGGTCGGGTTCGCCCCACTGCCTTCTATGACCCTGGACCTGCGTATTATGCTCGAGGTCATTCTTGTCATCACTACGGTCTATTTGGCGGCTCCGATCCTGGTTGTCCTGACTGTGTCAGTCATTGGTCTGATCCCGGCGAAGGTGGCCGGGGGGCCAGGTCTTCTGGCCCTGCAGCGTGCTCGAAAGGAGAGCGCAGGCTCAACCGCTATAGCCCTCCCCGCCATGATGATCCTGACCATCGTCATTTCCCTTGTGGCAGCCATGCAGGCTGGCTCCATCGGAGGGGCGGTTCTGAGCCTATATCCTCTGAAGGCCGATGTTATGGCTACTTCCCTTGATTCGGATGCCCAAAACCGCAACCCATCCGATCTGATCGGTGGGATGCCTGAGGTTCGAGACTTTGTTACCTACCAGACTCAGCAATGGGCTATGGAAGGATCACCGGGCGAGACGGCAACGGTGGTATGGGAACCTGCCGAGCAATTGCAGGGTCAGAAAGTTCAGAGTTCGCCGAGCATTCATTTCTCCTTTGTCCAAGGGAATTCGTCTGATCTCGGTTCAGACCGCGTCGCTGTGAATCAGGATTCCTCCTATTCCATAGGCGACACCGTTCGTCTTCTTGATCGCCATGATCAACCGCATGAGGTGCGGGTCGTTGCCCTTGTTCAGTCGCCTGAGGGCATTCCAGAACTATCTGCAGGCAATAACTATCCTCTGTTTCTGACGGCGGAGGATGACCTGCCTCAATTGGGTGAAGACGCACATACGATCATTCCCATATCGGCTGTCAATCCAACAGATGCGCACGGGATTACCTCCCGTCTGAAGAGTGGCCTTCAGGGCGATTTCGCGGTGCAGACCAGGCAGGAGTATATAGATGACTTCATTCAACGAGGCCTGTCCGGGCAGACGGCCATGACGGTCATGATCGTCGGCGGGACCGTTCTTGCCCTAATTTTCATGATGCAGTCCATCGCCATTTCGGCTTGGGAGCGCAAGCGGCAGAACCAGCGGCTCAATCAGATCGGGGTGGCCTGGAGGTCAATAGCCTGGTCGGGAGTGATGGAGACACTGACCGATGTGGCCGGCGGTGCAGTGATGGCGCTGCTGGGGATCGCCATTGTCGAGGGCTGTATTGCCTTGAGTTTTGTCCAGGCTGGCATGTCTATGGCTCTGACCCCTGTGCCCGTCGGCCGGTTCCTTCTGGTGACTGTGGTTCTGTTGCTGGTGGCGGTGTTGACATCCTGGGTGTGCAGCCTGCGATCCAGGAAGGCGGAAGAAGGCTGAACCTACTAGGAGGATTTTGCTTCAGTAAGCAAAGTTGCGGGGCGGTGTCACAATGGAGAGCATGGGAAAGACCTTGAACAAGGCGGCCATAGTCGTCGTAACCTATAAGCGTCAGGAATTGCTGACAGGCCTGTTCGACTCGATTCTCAAACTTACCCAGGCTCCTTGGCGGATTGTTGTGGTGGATAACGAGAATTCGCCAGACACGAGAACCATAGTCGAGCAGTTCTCTGAACGTGTGACAGGCCGTTGGGGCAGGACCATCATCGACGGCTCTGGCAATCAGGATCGTGTCGTTTATTTGCCGCAGGACCACAATGGTGGCGGCTCAGGTGGATTTTCCGCCGGTGTGCGCAAGGCATACGAGCTTGGCGCCAAATGGTTCTGGGTCATGGATGATGACGTTGCAGTGGAACCTGAAGGACTTGACCTACTCGCTAAGTGGAGTGACCGCTATCAGGTGGTGCAGGGTTCTCGGCTGGATTATGATGGCGGCCCCTTCTATTGGCAGTATCATTTTCTTACCGCCTTGGGCATTCCAGACCCGATAGCACCGGGGGAGTTCGGCCCATCGGGCTGTCGTCCCATGAACACCATGTGCTTTGAAGGAGGCTTCTTCTCCCGGCAGGTTGTGGAGCAAATCGGTCTGCCTGACCCGCGCTTCTTTATCTATTGGGATGACACCATCTATGGGTATTTGGCATCCAAGGTCACACAGCCTGTGGTCGTCTCAGATGTAGTCATGCGTCGGACTCGCAACATCGCCAATTGGAACATCGCTGGTGTGCGCCAGCTCAATTCCACATCGGATATGAATCGTTACCACATCATGCGCAACCGGGGCTTTATGGCCAGGTATTTCATGGTTCATGGGGACTATCGGCCCCTGGCCTTCGCCCTGGGGACCCTGGCAACAGCTCTTAAGGAAGTCATTCGCCTTCTGGCTGTTGATCGCAGCCACATCATGACCGGCATTCCTGCCATCCTGAAGGGATGGGTGGATTCGCGCCAGATATTGCATGATCCCGACTGGAGGCCCATGGAGCCCCTCAGGGGCCAGTCAGCCGGGGGAACACAGCGAGCTTGAATAAATTCGCCTGCTACTTTTCTTGACTTCCTGCCTGGAAGTACTCCATGGAACTGACTGGTCCCGCCAGGTGGAAGCCATCATCCCCATAGACGACCTTGGTCACCGCGGTGTTGTCCATGTCAGGGATGGTGCAGTGGTCGTCGATGGCTGTCAGGAACTGTTGCAGGCACATGCCGGAGGAGACCACCAGGACAGGCCCGCCGCCCTCTTCGATGGCGGACTGGGCGATGCGCGTCAATACCGCAATCATTCTGCTGCGGACCTGGGCCGTGGTCTCAGCCCGATCCTGTTCCTCCAGACCGGCGGACAGGATGTCCTGGGCATCCAGCCGGTGGAAGGTGTCCTGCATATGGGCGGCGATGTTCCTGCCATAGGTTGCCTTGGCCGCAGCGAAGTTCTCGAACCCCATGGCTGAGCACACTTGGTCCAGAGTAGTGCGCTCGTCCCGGCCCTCGAAACTTCCGAAATTGTCCTCGCGCAGGTCAGGATCCACGCCCACGCGCAGGTCTCCATTGCCGGACATGTCAAGGGCCAGGCGGGCCGTTTCATACTGGCGGCTCAGATTGCCACTCCAGGCTGCCCGGAAACGAATGGGACGCAGACCCCGACCGAACTGGCGCACGTCCTCGCGACCTTGCCTGGTCAGAGGGAAATCTGACCAGCCCTGCATCAGATGCATGACATTGGCCGTCGTTCTTCCGTGACGGGTCAGGTAAAGGGTTGTCGAACTTGCTTCAATGCTCGGTTCGGTGGTGGACTGGGATGATGATGCTCCATTGTTCATATTCCATCACCCTACACGGTCCCCTTGCCGGGGCACTGGGATACAGCCCCGGTCAGGACCTGATGAAACGGCCTCCATCGCCCCAGGTCCATGTGCCGCCGCCGGATCCGATCTGGAAATTCATTTTGGCTATGCCCAGATCCACTGCGGAGCCGTAGGCGACTGAGGGGTCCAGAGTGGCGATTGCATCGCCCGTATTCTTGTCCCAGGCAAAAACCACGGGCTGTCCGTTCATGGCCGAAGGCGCCTTGGCGGCGGCAGCCACTCCGGCCTTGAACCATTCCGGAGCCTCCTGCCGGTCCTGCGCGCTCATGGAAGAAGTTAGCTCCTCATAGCTCTTGGAGGCTCGATGCTCGCTCTGACGTTGGCAAAGCTTGTCGAAGTCCTGGTTGCCGTAGCCGACCTGGTCAGCCGGATAGCCGATGGTGACCACAAGATAGAGCGATTGGCTAGGGGTGATCCGGCAGTGGCGCTCGGCTGCATGACGGTCCCAGCTGCCTGACACCCATCCTGTCCCCAGTCCGTACAGTGTGGCGGCAAGAACCGTGCGCTCGCCATAAAAGCCGGCTTTTTCCAGGCTTTCCTGATCATCCTTGGGTCCGACCAGGGCAAGGTAGTTGGCTGCATTGGCCAGGTGGCCGGAGGCATTGTCGGCAGCGAAGGCGTCCGGTTTGCCTAGGACCAGTTGCATGTCCAGACCGCTGAGCGTATTCAGAGCGTTCAAGGTGCTGCCGAGCTGCCTGGCGAGGTCGGGATCGATGGGCTTAGGATCGTATTCTCTGGTGGTGATGCGCACGTTGACTGCATCAATGAGCTGTGTGTGTTCGGTCATAGCCTTATTATTCCACTCAATTCTTCTTCCTGCAGTTTGTAGCACAGTGCCAGCGAAACAGCCTGACCCTGGTCCGGCTCATGCCGCTCCTACGAGTTGCAGAGGCATGGCTTGGGGTACAATCGCTACCGTGCCGGTTCGGACCCTCATCTTTGATCAGCTAAGGAGCAGCAATGATTGAAACAGCGCAGGCTTTCGGAGTGGATATTGGTGGATCCGGCATTAAGGCTGCCCCTGTTGACTTGACGATCGGCGATTTTGCAGAGCCTCGCAAAAAAATTCTGACTCCTGAGCATTCCACGCCAGAGGCTGTGGGAGTTGTTGTCAAGGAGCTCTTGGACCGCTTCGAGGTTCCTTCGGATGTGCCTGTGGGCATCGCCTTCCCGGCCCCTGTCAAGCCTGATAAGCCGCTGGATTTTATGGCTAATTTGGACCAGGCTTGGGTCGGTACCAATGTTCAGGAGGTTCTTTCCAAGGCCTGCGGTAGACCCGTCAGCGTTGTCAACGACGCGGATGCGGCCGGGCTTGCCGAGGTGCAGTACGGGGCTGCCAAGGGCCAGAAGGGTCTGGTCATCGCCACCACACTGGGCACCGGCATCGGCACGGCGCTGATTTATAACGGCGTTCTGATTCCCAACAGCGAGCTGGGCCATCTGACGCTGGACGGCAAGGACGCAGAGAAGTACGCAGCATCATCGGTGCGTGACCGCAAGAAGCTGAGTTATAAGAAGTGGGCCAATCGTCTGACCAAGTACTACCGCTTGCTTGAGCACTACTTCAACCCTGACTTCTTCGTTGTTGGTGGTGGAGTCAGCAGGATGAGCGAGAAGTTCCTGCCCCACATCGACATCAAGACTCCTATTGTGGCTGCCAAGCTGCGCAACCAGGCCGGCATTGTGGGAGCCGCCTATCTGGCTGACCTTCGGCAAAAGCACCTGGGGTGAAGCAGGGCGTTTAGGCGGCTGCTGGATCGGATGAGGAGCTGAAAAATCATGCATTTTTCTCACCGCACCGGGTCTGACCGCCCCAATCGCATAGCTCTGGCCGAGTCAGAAGCACGAGCCCATGGTCTCAAGTTGGGCAGGCTGAATGATTCCAATCCCACCCGTTTCGGACTGGCCCCGGCATTTCTGCCTCAGGTCTACGAGGCCGAACCGAGGGGGCCTCGTAAGGCTCGGCAGGCTCTGGCTGAGTTTCTGACCAGGCGTCAGAGTTTGTACGGCAAGGATCGTGGTATTGCGGTTGATCCTGATAACCTCTACCTGCTCTCTTCCACATCTCAGGCCTATTCCTGGCTGATGAAGCTCCTCTGCGACCCGGGTGATGTCATTCTGGAGCCCCGGCCCGGATATCCTCTGATCGAATCCATCGCCGGTCTGGAATGTGTCCGAACAATTCCATACCGCCTGGCCTACGACGGGTCCTGGGTCCTGGACCTGGCCACGGTCAGAGAGGGCTTGGAGGGGCCTGAGAGCGACCGCATCCGCGCCCTGGTCCTTATCAACCCCAACAATCCCACGGGGTCCTACATTCATCCAGAAGAACGCCAGTCGCTGCTGGAACTCTGTCAGCGGCATGGGGTGGCCATCATCGCTGATGAGGTCTTTTTTGACTATCCCTTGGATCCTCTGCCGGGCCGCGCACGACTGGCTGGGGAGGATAGGATGTTGACCTTCGCCCTGGACGGGTTCTCGAAGAGCCTGGCAGCTCCCCATGCCAAGGTGGGCTGGATTCAGGTTTCCGGGCCAGCCGACCAGGTTGCCGAGGCCAAACGCCATCTTGACATGATAGCCGACGATTACCTGCCCATGAGCCTTCTGATCACTAGGGATATGGAATCCATGCTCTCGGATATTCCCGGCCAGACCAGTCGTGTGGGGGAGCGTGTCAGGGGCAATCTCGAAATCCTCAGACAGACATTGGACCAAAAGGGGTCCTGCGTCTCCCTGCTCAGGCCTGAGGGCGGTTGGAACGTTCTGCTGCGTTTTCCTCAGGTCATCGATGAGGAGGAGCTGATTCTTCTCCTGATTGGGTCCTACGGGTTGACCGGCCAACCCGGATACTTTTTCGACATGCCAGGCAACGGATATCTGGCCCTGTCTCTTCTGCCGGAATCCTTGCGATTCCGCCGAAATGTGGACGCAGTCGTCTCAGCTGTAGAAAAAATATTGTGATTATAACCCTCCTCTTGCCTGGTTTGCTCCGATAATAAGTTCTGAACAATTGTCGGTTATGGAAGGGGGAGATTGGCACGGCTCAATGATGAGCCACTGATTGCAAGGCTGCACACGAAGGAGTGATAACTATGGTAGACGAAAATAAGGATCGAAGGGGAAATCCAACTGAGGGGGTCGGTGCTCGAGTCAGGGGAGACATCAAGGCCATGGCCTCTGTAGACGAGACTGGAAGCGCTGTCGCCGGACAGGGGGTGGATGCGAACCTGGCTCCAGATACGGGTAGAAGGCTCAACAACGCGGAGAAGTTCCGTTTTGCCATTGGCTTCGTCCTGGTATCCCTGCTTTGGGCTGCGCCCTTTACCATGGGGTCTGGGGTTCTCCTGCCTCAGATTTTCAATTCCCTGCATGGTGTCAGCGCTGAAGCTGCTCTGGGGACAATGAATTCGATCGGCTGTGTGTTCGCCTTGGTGGCCAACGTTGTTTTCGGCGCTCTTTCAGACATGTCCAGGTTCCGAGTCGGCAAACGCACTCCTTGGATCGTGCTGGGCGGTATCATCGGCGCACTTGGCTTCCTGCTGGTCATCCAGTCCCATACACTTCCCATGATCATCTTCGGCTGGTGCATTGTGCAGGTGGGCATCAACTGCCTGATAGCCCCGGCCGTGGCGGTCCTCTCCGACAGGATTCCTGAGTCGACCAGGGGAACCTATTCTGCGCTGTATGGAGCTAGCCAGGTGGTCGGCCAGCAGTTGGGGACTATCATTGGTAGCTCGTTCATAGCCAACATCCATACCGGCCTGGTAGTCGCCATGATCATCTTCCTCTTCTCCGGTATTCTCACCGTGCTGATCTGGCCCCGGGAGAAGTCGGCTGCCAACACGGTCGTGGAACGAACCTGGGCGGATGTCGGCCGGTCTTTCATACCTCCCACTAAGAATTGCCGCGACTTCTACCTGGCGCTTCTGGGCAGGTTCACTTTCGTCGTCGGCTGCTTCATGATTCAGGGCTACCAGCTTTACATACTGCAGAAGTACTGTCACCTGAGCGATGCCCAGGCCGCATCCACACTCAAGATCATGGCCTTGATCTCGGTGGTGACAACCATTCTGGCCTCCGTGGTCTCAGGCCCGCTCTCGGACTTCCTGCACAGGCGGAAGGTGATCGTAGCCACCAGCTGCCTGATTCTCGCCGTCGGCATACTCTTCCCCTTCCTGATGCCAACCGCCACGGGCATGTACTTCTATGCTGCTCTGGCTGGAATCGGCAACGGTTGCTATATGTCAGTCGACCAGGCGCTGAACGTCGATGTGCTGCCGAATGCCAAGGAGGCCGGCAAGGACCTGGGCATCCTCAACCTGGCCAATACGATCGGTCAGGTGATCGCCCCCGGGTGCACGACTTTGGTCATTGGCCTCTTCGGAGGCTACAGGATGATCTTCCCGGTCGCTATCGTTTGTCTGCTGGTGGGAACCGTATTCATCATGATGATCCGCAAGGTCAAGTGAGTCTGAAAACCTGTAATCCGGAGCTGTGCTGAGCAGCGGCCCGGCTGATCGAATCCGAAAGGAAAAAGACATGACAGAACAAACACGTACCAAAGCCAAGGATCTGGACCTGCAAGAGGAGGCCTCACTGACCTCGGGGTCGGACTCCTGGCACCTGCAGGGGCTGCCTGACAAGGGCTATGAAGGCTATATGATCACAGACGGTCCATATGGCTTGCGCAAAGCCACTGGCTCCGACGTCTACGGATCGGTCCCGGCCACCTGCTTTCCCCCGACTGCGGGGCTGGCCTCCTCCTGGAACCCCGATCTGACCTACCAGGTGGGCCAAGCCATGGGCGAGGAGTGCATCCAGGAGAAGGTGGCCGTGATTTTGGGCCCCGGCATCAACATCAAGCGCAGCCCTCTGGGTGGCCGCAACTTCGAGTTTTACTCGGAAGATCCTGTGCTGGCCGGGCATGAAGCCGCAGGTTTGGTCGAGGGGGTCCAGTCAAAGGGAGTGGGAACCTCTCTGAAGCATTTTGCAGCAAACAACCAGGAGACCGACCGGCTCAGGGTCAGCTCTGACGTGGACGCGCGGACTCTGCGCGAGATCTACCTGCCGGCCTTCGAATATGTGGTCAGGAATGCCAAGCCCTGGACCATCATGTGCGCATACAACAAGATCAATGGGGTCTTCAGCTCGGAGAATCGCTGGCTCCTGACGGACGTTCTGCGCGGCGAGTGGGGCTACCAGGGCATGGTCATGTCCGATTGGGGGGCCGTCCACAACAGGGTCAACGCCCTACAGGCCGGACTCAACCTGGAGATGCCGCCCTCCCGCACTGATGACCAGGTGGTCCAGGCTGTGCAGGCCGGCCAGCTTGACAAGGAGCAGCTGGACCGGATGGCACAGGGGATTCTGGATCTGATTGACAAGGCACGTCCGGCCATGTCTCACCAGGGATATCGGTACGATGTTCACGAGCACAACAACATGGCTCGTCGGGCTGCCCAGGAGTCAATTGTCCTCTTGCGCAACGAGGACCGGATTCTGCCCCTTGATCCGAAAGAGAAGGTCGCTGTCATTGGTGAATTTGCACGGACTCCGCGCTATCAGGGTGGGGGTTCCTCGCACATCACGCCGACCGAGGTCTCCTCGGCTCTGGACGGCTTCAAAGAGGCTGGCATGAATGTGGACTTCGCTCCCGGGTTCACCTTTGACGACAAGGAGCAGGATCCTGCTCTGACCCAGCAGGCGCTTGATGTTGCGCGCGGAGCCGATACTGTTGTGCTCTTCCTGGGGTTGCCTGAAGATGCCGAGTCCGAGGGCTTTGACCGCACCAGCATGGATCTTCCTGACAAGCAGGTGGCTCTGCTCAAGGCTGTCTCCGAGGTCAACGACCGGGTGGTCGCCGTCCTCTCCAATGGAGCTGTAGTGACGGTTGCCGACTGGATGGACAAGACCAAGGGCCTGCTGGAGACCTGGCTGCTGGGCCAGGAGGGTGGACGCGCCGTGGTGGACGTGCTGACTGGTGCTGCCAACCCGTCGGGCCATCTGCCTGAAACCATTCCGGTTAGGCTGGAGGACAACCCCACCATTACATCCTTCCCCGGCGAGGAGGGTCACTCCCGTTATGGCGAGGGCGTCTACGTGGGATACCGATACTACGACACCTTCCAGCGTCCGGTGGCCTTCCCCTTCGGATTCGGGCTGTCCTATGCCGACTTTGACCTGGATCAGGTAACGGTGACCAAAACCGGAGCCAACTCGGCTCGGGTGGAGGTGACTGTGACCAACACCTCGCAGGTGGACGGCGCTCAGACCGTGCAGGTTTACGTGGCCCCCTGCGCCAGCCGGGTGAATCGGCCCAGCCATGAGCTCAAGGCCTTCACCAAGGTCTTTTTGAAGGCCGGGCAGTCCCGCCGGGTGAGCATGGACCTGACCGAGCGCGACTTCGCCTACTGGTCCACGGCTATGGATGCCTGGCATGTGGAGGCGGGCACCTACCGCATCCAGGTGGGGACTTCCAGCCGAGATCTGGTTGCAGAAGAGGACCTGCAGGTGGATGGCGACGGCAGGTTCATTCCGCTGAATGCCGAATCAACCATGGCCGAGTGGCGCGAGAATTCGATTGGCGGGCCCATCTTGCGCGATCGTATCGATAAGGATGGCATACCGCTGCCTGACGATCCCAACACGGCTCAGCTTTTCGATACCATGCCTCTGGCATCGGTCATCACCTTGTCAGGCGGCGATGGCAATGGCATCGTGGCTGACATGGTCGACCGGTATCACCAAGTCCTCAAGCAGCAGGGCCTGGACTCCTGACATCACTGTCGGCTGGGCTCAGGGTGCTAGGAACCAGACGGCTACGTTCATGGCCTGACTGGGGTCGAAGTGCTCCAGCAGGACCATGGCGTTGATCAAGGTCAGGACCAGGCCAGCCAGACAGGTTAGTGTCAGTAGGCTCATGACGGCCGCTCCCGCTCTGAAGCGGCCGCCTTCGTATGCCGAGGATGCGGCAGCCATGATTACAACGGCAGCCAGGCAGATCAGCCAGGCGAAGTCGATGGTGTAGCGCACCGAGAACCCGCCAACATAGGAGTCTGCAGCCATAACCAGAGCCGCTAAGGCCAGGGCCAGGATCAAGGCGGGCATCCATCCTCGGCGCTGCAGTTCTTTTCGCACCCGGGGCAGGACGATAAGGACAAGGGCCAGTACGAGTACCGGGGTGGTGACTAACAGCCCGCCCAGGCCAGGCTCGGTGAAGTGCCAGACCCGCATGGGAGCGGGGGAGAATTGCAGGTAGGGGAAGACCGGCAGGGTGGTCAACGGCTGCAGAAGGTAGTAGCCAAAAATCTGAAGCAGACCTTGGGTGCCAGGATGATAGTTGGTCAGGTCCAGGACGGTCATTTGATATCTGTTGCCGAAGTCCAGCTGGGACCCGAAGCGCCAGCGGTTGTACCAGAGCAGGGGAGCGGCTACCAGGATGACCGGCAACAGGCCACAGACCAGCAGCGACAGCGCCCGTTTCCTAGACAGGTCGGCAGGATGGCTCCTGCGAGCGAACAGGGTGTTGATGACTGCCCTTATTTCTTTGGCAAACAGGGGTAGCGCCAGTAGTCCGGCAGCCAAGAAGGTGGGTCGGCAACCCAGGGTGGCAGCTATTGACAGCGAACCCAAAAAAAGTCGAGGTCTGGACAGTTGCCATGGTTGGTCCCAGTCCTCCACGGTCCACATCCGCGTTGATCCACGATCCGAATGCTTACTGGGATCTGCAGGCTGTCGATGGACCCGTCTGGCCCCCATCCAGAGCCAGAGTCCAGTCATGACCGCCAATATGGAGGCATCGAAGGGAATCGTATAGAAGTTGCGGCGGCACCAGAGGTAGACCATGCCGGATCCTTCCAGCATGGTTATAAGAGCCATGCCGACCACGGCCAGGCTGACCCGGGGGAACCATCGGGCCAGCAGGCGGATGGTGGCCAGGGCGGTCATGATGGTGGCCGCCGTGACCAGCAGGGCGGCAGCCGAACTGGTGGGCAGGGCATACCCGCCCGGATGCGCCAGGCTGGTCACCGCCCTGTAAGGCAGGAAGAGCAGCAGTACCGGCAGGACACCGAAGTATGAGTACCAGTGGCCATTGTGATAGACGTAGTCCCAAAATATGGGTTGCTGGTCCTGGGCCAGCAGTGCGTTGCGGGTGGCTATGTCAAAGGGGTTGGCTGCCTTGGACAGACCCGGCGCCTGGCCCAGATCCAGCCAAGGGCGTCCATGCAGAAGAGCCTGGGCCACATGATCGTACTGGTTGAAGTCGTAGACGTAGGCCTGCGGGTGATGGTAGGCCACGGGGGTAAAGGTGGACAGATCATACTGGATGCTCCAGCAGGACCAGACTGCCAGCGGAGCCAAAATCAGGGCCAGGGCCAGGCGCTGGCTGACCGAACCCGTATCCAGCCGGGTTCGCCAGAGGATCGAGCCGGGCAGGTAGGCCAGGATCAGCGCCGCCAGACAGGCCAGCATGAGTATCCGCGCCGGGCTGAGGTCCAGGGGGACCACTTCGGCCGGGGTCATTCCTGTCAGCTCCAGCTGAGATCCGACGGGCTCCTGTATCCACAGTCGCATGGCCTGGATCCGACCGCCGTTGGGATTGCCTCTGATGCGCAGATAGTGGCTACGGGCCTGACCGGGGCAGATCAGTCCTCGGGTGCCCTGGGTCCAGCCCTTGTCGCCGGCCAGGTGCAGGTCCAGACGTACATGAATCTGTGACAAGGGTGAACCCTTGATGCCCTCTGCCAGCTGGGCCTGAAGGAAGGATGCCCGTCCATCGGCGACAGGGACGTCCATCCAGGCACCAGCTGGATCGGTGACCTTCAGTCCTCCGCCCGGCAACGGGGACAGCCCTGGTCCCAGCTGGTGCGATTGTGAGGCGATATCGCCAGCAGTCCTTGTCGGAAAGTTTGAGGATGAACCCGCCAGCGACTGCCAATGGGCCAGATTAAAGACCCCCAGTTCCAGGGTGAGCACAACAAAAAGTGCCAGCAACAGGCGGATGGCTGCGCCCCTGACCGGGGTGGGGCGTCTCAGGGCTGGCAGAGTCATCACGGTATTATTCTAACGGCGACATGTCGGGCTGGATTGGGACAATCAAAGGTATGTCCAAGAACGCGAAGAAGTCCCGGGGGTTCGGGGATCTGTCCGGCCTGGGCCGTTCCATTCTTTCCTCACTGGAGGGACTGGTCGGCTCCTCTCGGCCGACTGCTGGGAGTCGCGGGGATCGTCCCCTGGATTCTTCGGTGGCCGACATGGTTGATCTGATCAACCGGACGGGGCACCATCCAGATGATCGGCAGATGCGCGAATTTCTGGCCTCCCACAGCCGTGTTTTGGGCATCGCCGTCAAACGTCGGCTTTTTCCCCGCCTGCAAGGCGTGCCCGAGGGGTTGACGCTGGGCTGGGTCCAATGGCCTGATGCACCAGGCCGTGGCTTTGCGCTGGGTATCTTCACCGATCGTCGTCACTTCGCCCAGATTGCTTTGGCTGACGACCACGGCCGGGTCTTCATCGGCGAGCAGAGCCGGATGGACCTACAGAACATGGAGCCTGCCTTCTTGCTGGGCCGGGAGGAGGATGTGACCCTGGCCGACGGTCGTCGGCTGGGCCGCGATCCGGCTCAGGACTCGGGGCCGGTCCACGCCCTGCAAGGTGCTGTAGCAGGCCGTGACGATGCCGGCCACATGCGGTGGCTGGCCTCCTGGCTGCGAGCCGATGGCCGCTATTCACTTGAGCAGCTGCGTCCGCTCCTGCCTCCTGAGATGCGCCTGGACCTGGAGTACCGGGATGCCGTGGCCATCGCTTTCTTCGCCGCCTACCTGCTGCCGCGCATCCAGGGAACCTTCACCGGGTTCGGCTCGGGCAACATCTTCTACCGGCTCAACCGGGAGGCACCCATGGGAGCCATCCGACGCAGCGTGGGTGATATGGTCCAGGCTCGCTCCCACGGACAGCGGGTCTCCGGTCTGGAGGATCTGTTCGCCGACCTGATGCGCGAGGCTGGGGCCCTATCGCCCGTCTCGGGTCTTGAGGCCGTTCATGGGGCCGAGCCCCTGCATCTGTATGCTTCCTCCTATTCGGGTGCCTACTTCCTGAGCTGGGACAACGGACTGGAGTTCACTGCCGCCCTTGTGGCCCTGCGCATTGAGGGCAATCTCAACAGGTTCGCCGCCGTCAGTGCCTGGCTGGAGCGCAATGCGCGCCTGGGAACGCTGCCCACCGAGGACTCGATCAACCGCGTCCAGGCAACTCGGTTGGACCAGGCCCTTTTGGACGATCCCGCCATTGTCGCCTTGCTGCGCCCGGGGGACTATCCGATTCACTTCGACCCCCTGGAGGACGACGGGCGGACCGCCATCAATGCCATGGTCGACAAGGCTGCGGCCACCGCCGTCATGGTCCGTCAACAGGCTCCCCAGGCGCTGCCTGTGCGAGCGGACGGCCAGGGTCAGGAGCCGGTGCGATCCGAGTGGGTCTACCGGCAGACGCTGTCCATGCTGATGCGATCCCTCCGGCTGCCCTTCCGTTTCGATGTGGAGTTCAGGTCCAATCTCGCCCAGGGGCAGGTGGCCCTGGCTTTCACTGCGGCAGGACGCACCATGATGCCCTCCAGCCGCTATGAGGACCAGTCACGGGCCTGGCGGGACCTGGACGACGGCGAGCGATCCGCCATGAGCGCTGACTACAACATGCGCGTCGGGCTGATAATGGCTGCTTTGGCCTTCGGGGTGGATCCGGCCGTGCGCGAGGTCAGCCTGCAGATCGACTCCATCGGTCTGGAAGAGGCCGTCGACCAGCAGAACTCGGCTATCAGGACCATGATGGGACAGGCCCTGGAGGCCTTCGAGCGCATGCGTTCAGGTGAGGTGGCCCCCACTGGGTCCAAGGCTGATCCCAAGGATGGCGATGTGCATGGTGATCCCACCAAGCCGATTGCCTCTCGTATGGTTCCTGATCAGCAAGAGGGGAATGAGGAGGACAAGGTCGAGGATCAGGGCGAAAAGGAATCCGTGGACCGTGAGTTCAAGGATCTCATGCAGGGCGTGGACCTTGACTCTGCTTCCTTTACGCCGCCGTCGTCAGCCAATGATTCCGATACGGATGAGTCGACTGCTGATGATGCATCGAACGATGATAGCAACGAATCCCAGAATCCGCTCAGCGCCTTGCAGAGCAATCCAACCATCCGCACCCTGGTCTCGGTGGTCTTCAGCAGGGAGCTCTTCCTCTCCCGCATCCGTTCACAGGGGCTGAAGGATCCACGTGCCATCTACCGCTTCTTCGACGCGGCCATGCAAGTGGATCCCCAGGGCGGGCTCAAGTCTACAGAGGCCGGGTTCGACATGCGCGATGACCGCTTCAGCCCCCATGGCAGTCAGGAGGAACCCGAGTTCTCCGAGGTGGCCTTTGCTGACAAGTCTGCCAAGGCCCTGGGCGCACATAAGGCCGTGGATCTATCCATCCAGCGTGCCGACCTGTTGCAGAGGGCTGTAGGCGGTTTCCACCAGCTGGCCTCGGACCGGACCATGACATCAGCGGCCAAGGCCCAGGCGGCCACAGGCATCATCCAGAGTATTGGCGACCCGGAGCTGGAACAGCTGGCCCCCCAGGTTGCCAGTGCAATGATCGATGGCACCCCTGTTCCAGACTTTGACTTCTCCCTGTCCTCCCAGCTGGACAAGGAGCGCGTCAAAGCCCGTGATCTGCTCTTCTCCGGCGGGGCAGCCCAGGGCATACAGGTTGAACAAGACGCTATCGCTCATCTGGATGCCGTCTTTGCGGCCGAAGGCCAGGTACCCCGCTACTTCAACTCCTATGCCGAGCGGGTGGTCTACAACCGCCTCTTCGCCACACCGGGAGAGCGGACCCTGCTCATTCCTGACAACCTCTTCTATGCCCACTTGGAGATAGCTGACCTGCTGGCCCAGATCAAGGAGGACCAGGCGGCCCTCAAGCATCTGAACGCCATGGTGGCCTATGCGCCCGCCTATCCGCTTTCCCACCTGAAGCTGGCGGTCATGCTGGCTAACCGGGAGGACTGGGATTCGGCACGGGCTGCCACGCTCAACGCCCTGCGGGTGGCTTTGGATCGGGACGATGCCTCCTTCGCCTACTATCGCCTGGCCTATGCCTCATGGATGCGCGACGAGTTTGACGTGGCTGCAGCGGCCTACCTGATGAGCGAGCACATCAGTCCCGATCGGATACCAGCACTCAAGAGCGAGCTTGCCGAGCTGCAGGCCAGGGCCCGCTCCCAGTGCGTGGTCCTGCCCGAAGACCACAGGCAGGCCCGCCGGGTGCTGGCAGAACACGGCCTGCCGGTCTGGCCTCACACCGAGGTGGCTTCGATAGTGCGCCAGGCCGCGCGCATCTGTGTGGATGGTGGGCTCTTCGTCCCGGCCCGAACACTGTCAATGGCGGCCGCAAGGATGAACGACGACGATAATGAAGGTGTTGATGTGGTACAGGCACAGTTCATGAGGTCGCTCAATGCATGACAAAACAGCTCAGGAAGATATTCAGCAAAGCAGTGATGAGGGCGGGAATGTCGAGTCCAGGCCCAGGCCGGGCACTGACCAATGGATAGCCTCCCTGCAGCCCGACGATGCTGATGCCATGCGACTGGGGGAGTTGGATTTTGACTCTCTGGGAGCCCAGCAGGCCCAGCGTCTCTGGTCCAGACTGGCTGCCTGGGTGGAGTCCGACCAGGTCGCCTACTACATAGACGATGCGCCGGTCTCCTCTGATGCGGCCTATGATGCCCGGATGCGCTGCCTACAGGAGCTGGAGTCCCGCTTCCCCAGCTTGGACACACCCCAGTCGCCGACGCACCGGGTCGGAGGGACTTTCTCCAACGACTTCGCTTCCGTCCGTCACCCCTCCCAGATGCTCAGCCTGGATGACGTCTTCAGCGTCGCAGAGCTGCGTCAGTGGTATGACGGACTTCGTAACGAGCTCGACTGGCCAGAGGGCAAGGCCCTGCCCATGACCAGCGAGGTCAAGATAGACGGTCTGGCCCTCAACCTCCTCTACCGTAACGGGGTCCTGGAGCAGGGCCTGACAAGGGGGGACGGCGTTACCGGGGAGGACATCACCCTGAACGTCAGGACCATTTCGAGCATTCCGCAGAACCTGTCTGGGCCTGCCAGTGATATTCCCGAGTTCGTGGAGGTCCGTGGCGAGGTCTTCATGCGGTTCGATGACTTCAATGCCTTGAACGAGCAGCAGGAGCAGGAGGGCAAGGCGCCCTTCGCCAACCCCCGAAACGCCGCCGCGGGGTCACTGAGGCAGAAGGATCCGCGCATCACGGCCAGCCGCCGTCTGAGCTTCTACGCCCATGGCCTGGGCTCCCTCAGGTGGGGACCGGCCCATCCCAGGGGGACTCATGACGAGGTCATCGACCAGTCCCAGGCTTATGACCTCTATAAGCAGTGGGGAATCCCGGTCTCCCCCCACAATCGGGTCGTCACCTCCTTCGACCAGATCCTGGACATGATCGACTATTACGGTCAGCACCGCAATGACATCGAACATGCCCTGGACGGCATCGTCGTCAAGCTTCAGGACCGGGATCTTCAACGCAGGCTGGGTGCCACCTCACGTGCCCCCCGTTGGGCCGTGGCATACAAGTATCCGCCGGAGGAAGTCAATACCCGGCTTCTGGACATCACTGTCCAGGTGGGCAGGACCGGGCGAATCACCCCGGTGGCTGTGCTCACCCCGGTCACCGTGGCCGGGTCCACGGTCTCCAGGACCACCCTCCACAACGCCTCTGAGGTCAAGCGCAAGGGCATTCTGATCGGGGACACGGTCGTGGTTCGCAAGGCGGGCGATGTCATCCCCGAGCTGGTCGGACCGGTCGTCGAGGCCAGGAAGGGGCGCGAAAAGGAATTGAGACCCTTCATCATGCCCGAGACCTGCCCCAGCTGCGGTGCCCGGCTGGCCCCGGCCAAGGAGGGCGATGTGGACATCCGCTGCCCCAATGTGGAGTCCTGCCCGGCTCAGCTGACCGAGCGGATCATCCACATGGCCTCTCGAAAGGCTTTGGACATCGAGCATCTTGGGGAGCAGAGCGCCATAGCCCTGACCAACCCCGATGAGAACCGGCCCGATTCCGTGGAGGTCTACGCTCCCGGCCTGCGTGAGGTCCTGGTCGACCAAGGCGGCCAGGCAGCCCAGTATCAGCCGGACCCGGACCTGAAGCTTCCGCCTCGTCAGGAACCTGTCCTGACCAGCGAGGCGGGTCTCTTCGACTTGAAGGTGGAGGATTTGCGCCAGGTCTATGTCTGGCGTGAGGTTCCCCTGATGGAGCAGGCGGAGGTCGAAGGCCGGCAGGGACGTGCCACAACCAAGCGCCGGACTGGCGGCAGCGGTCTCTGGTACCGGGTGCCTGCCTTCTACAACCTGCCCAAGAGCGCCCAGGCTGGCCAGGGGGAGCGGGCTATGAACAGCCATGAGACCCAGGTCCAGGAGGCCGCCCTGGGCAGTGCCGACGCCCAACCCTCCAGAAACACCCTGCAGATGCTTGAAGAGATCGACAAAGCCAAGCATGCCGACCTGTGGAGGGTCCTGGTGGCCCTGTCCATCCGACACCTGGGACCGACCTCGGCCCGGGCCATCGCCACCCGCTTCCCGTCGCTCAAGGCCGTGGAGGAAGCCAGCGTGGAGGACCTGTCCGAGCTGGACGGTGTGGGCCCCGAGATCGCGCACTCCATCCACGACTGGTTCCAGGGTGCTCGGCAGCCCGACGACTGGCGTGGACGCATCCTGGATGCCTGGCAGGCAGCTGGCGTGGGCGCTCATGTCGAGCGCAGCACTAAGCCACAGACTCTAAAGGGCATGACTGTGGTGGTCACTGGCAGTCTGGAGGACTTCTCCAGGGACTCCGCCAAGGATGCCATCGTGGAGCGCGGCGGCAAGGCTTCAGGATCCGTAAGTAAAAAAACCACCTATGTGGTGGTGGGCGCCAACCCGGGCTCCAAGGCCGACAAGGCTGAGAGTCTGGGCCTGCCAATCCTGGACGAGGCGGCCTTCCACCGCCTGCTTGACACTGGCGATCCCAGCCCAGCCCAAGGTTGATTGTGACATTCGCAATATCCGACCAGCCGCGCCCTAGCAGCCGATGGCTGGGCGCGATATGGTGACGGCATGGAACAAGTAGAGCATCGCAAGGAAGGGACCCGGGATCTGGAGGAGCTGCCTCGAAGAATCAAGGGGGAGGTCTATGAGCGGCTCAGTCGGGTCATCGATCCAGAGCTGGGACGGTCCATTACCGATTTGGGCATGATCACCGACATCATTGTCGAGCCAGCCAGGGATGCGCAGGCCGACTATGAGGTGACTGTGCGGGTGGAACTGACCATCAAGGGATGCCCGTTGTCGACCACCATCACCAACCAGATCAACGGCACCGTGACCTCCTACCCGCGAGCCCGGCTGCGCCCGCATATCGATGTCTCCTCTATGAGTCGGGAGAAGCTGGACAACCTCGTGGCCGACCTTAAGGCCGCCCGGCGCAGCAACCCCTTCTCCAAGCCCGGCGTGGGCACCCGCATCTTCGCCATTGCCTCGGGCAAGGGCGGTGTGGGCAAGTCCTCGGTGACAGTCAATCTTGCGGCCACGCTGGCTGCCCTAGGCTATGACACGGCTGCCATCGACGCGGACATCTACGGATTCTCCCTGCCTGGGCTCTTCGGTGTACACAGCCGGCCCACCAATCTGCACGGCATGCTGATGCCGGTCACCGCATGGGGGGTCAAGCTGATTTCCATCGGCATGTTCGCCGGGTCGGACCGTGCCATTCTCTGGAGGGGTCCGCGCCTGCAGCGCTCGCTGGAACAGTTCCTCTCCGATGTCTGGTGGGGGGACCCCGACGTGCTCCTGCTGGATCTGGCTCCAGGCACCGGAGACATGGCCCTGTCCGTGGCCCAGGCCCTGCCTAACAGCCGGCTGATTGTGGTCACCACCCCCCAGCCCTCGGCTTCGGATGTGGCCGTGCGTTCAGGACTGGTGGCCCTCCAGCTGCCTACCAAGGTTCAGGGTGTGATCGAAAACATGTCCTGGTACGAGCACAATGGTGAGCGGCTGCGCATCTTCGGTCAGGGAGGCGGCCAGCGTGTGGCCGACCAGCTGACCCGTGACTTGGGGTATCAGGTGCCCCTGCTGGAGCAGCTACCCCTGCAGACTGACCTGCGCGAATCGGGGGAGTCCGGCCGACCGGCTGTCCTCAGATCAGACGGCTCCCTGGATGATTCGCCGCTGACCAAACGATTCGTGGACCTGGCCAAGACCCTGATGGCAGGTTCGGAACCTGGCGATGCCCGTCGGGCCGCCGGTGAAGGCTGACTCTACGTTTTTAATCCGGTGCCGTACCTTGTCTGAGATTAGACGGCGGCCGGGCTCTTCTGACTGGTGATCTGCCGCGAGGGAATGGCCAGGAACCAGGGGACTGCCAGCACGACCAGACCGATGGCGCACATGGCCAGGAAGGGAATGACCTCATGTCCGGCCAGGATGTAGGAGGCGAACATGGGTCCCACGATGTAGCCCAGGGAGGCGGCCGTGTTGAGTAACCCGAACATGCGTCCGCTGAACGATGGCCCGGCCAGCTCGGCGGCCACCACCGGCTGTGAGATGCCCATCATGACCTCGCCCAGCCCGAAGATGGTGATGCCTAGGGAGGCCACGCTTAGGGCGCCGGGGGTGGAATCCAGGCGCAGGCCCAGGACGATGATCACCCAGGCCGCAGCCCAGAAGACCGGCACGGTGCGCAGCATTCGCACATGGTTGGCGTCCTTGAGGCGGGGCAGCAGTACGATGTTCATGATGACCACCGAGAAGGTGTTGACCACGTCCACCACTGACAGGGACCAGCGGGGGATGTGCGGATCGGAGATCAGAGTGGTGACCAGGCCGGCGTCGAACTGGGAGTAGCCGAACAGGTCCATGAAGAAGGTGCCTAAGGTCAGCAGGGCCATGGAGGCAAGCACCCTGGTCAAAGAGCTGGTACGCCCTCCGAAGGTGCCGTTGATGGTCTTGTTTTCCTTGCTGTTTGGTTGGCTGACCTGAAGGGCACGGGTTGCCCCGGCAGATTCCTTGATGACCTCCCGCTCTGCCTTGGCCTTGAGCTCAGCCGTCAACCGACGCAGCTGCCAGTGGCGTTCAATGACCAGCAGGGACAGGCTGAGCAGAGCGAATCCCAGAGCTCTGCCGCCGAAGCCAATGCGATAGAGGAAGTCCTGACCTCCTGCGGCCAGCAGTCCGCCCACGGCCGCTCCAAGGCCGATGCCCAGGTTGAGCTCGGCCTGGTTTATTCCGTAGACGATTCGGTGCTGCTCCCTGGTGGAGATCTGCGTCAGAATGCTGGCCCAGGAAGTCTGCATGCCCATCCCCAGGCCCGAGACGAAGGCTCCCGCCACTGCTGCCCGGTAGTCGTGGGCGACGGTGAAGATCAGGGGGCCGATGACCGAGAAGATCATGGCCGTGTGCATGGCCAGCCAGGAGGAGCGACGGTCTGAGACCCAGCCAATGATGGGGTTGGAGATCAGCGATCCCACCGAGCTGATGGTCACCAGGAGGGCGGCCTCGCTCATGGTGGCACCCAGGGAATGGGTGGCAAAGAGCAGTTCGATGGGCATGACCAGGCCGATGCCGAAGTTGCACATGAGGTCCACGATGAGCATGGCTCGCAGATATACGGGCAACTCCATGAACTCACGCAGCCAGCGCATCGATCTCCACCTCCATCGGATCTGTTTTCATGCCTCTCCTCATTCTGGCCTGACCGCCAGCCGGGATGCCGGGACTGGCGTGTTGCCGTCAATGGGCGGATGCCGATGGTCGTGATAATGCAAAGAGGCCCGACCCTTCAGCAGGAAGGATCGGGCCTTATGTGACCTGGCCGGCTAAGTCGGCGTCAGTCGTTATGCGAACTCAGATGTGGAAGTAGAGCTCATACTCCAGGGGGGTGGGGGCCAGACGGGTCTGGTCCAGCTCGCCGCGCTTCAAGTCCAGCCAGGTCTGAATCAGGTCGTCGGTGAAGACATCGCCTTCGCTCAGGAAGTCGTGATCCTCCTCCAGAGCGTTCAGAGCCTCCTCCAGGGAGCCGGGTACCTGCTTGATCTGGGCATGCTCTTCTGGAGGCAGCTCATAGAGGTCCTTGTCGATGGGGGCCGGTGGCTCGGTGTGGTTGAGGATGCCGTCCAGTCCTGCCATCAGCTGGGCCGAGAAGGCCAGGAAGGGGTTGCAGGAGGGGTCGGGGGCGCGGAACTCGATCCTCTTGGCAGCCGGTGAAGTGCCGGCCAGGGGGATGCGGATGGCTGCCGATCGGTTCCGGGCCGAGTAGACCAGGTTGACCGGGGCCTCATAGCCGGGCACCAGCCGCTTGTAGGAGTTGGTGGAGGGGTTGGTAAAGGCCAGGACGGACGAGGCATGCTCAATCAGGCCGCCGACATACCAGCGGGCGATGTCGGAGAGTCCGCCGTAGCCATTCTCGTCATAGAAGAGGGGCTTGCCATCCTTCCAGAGGGACTGGTGGCAGTGCATGCCGGTCCCATTGTCCCCAGCGATGGGCTTGGGCATGAAGGTGGCCGCCTTGCCGGCCAGGGCAGCGGTCTCGTGGACCACGTACTTATACTTCATCAGATCGTCGCCAGCGTGCAGCAGGGTGTTGAAACGGTAGTTGATCTCCTGCTGGCCGGCGCCGCCCACCTCGTGATGGGAACGCTCCAGAACCAGGCCCACCTTCTGCAGGTTGGCAACCATGTCGTCGCGCAGATCTTGGTAGTGGTCGATGGGTGGTACGGGGAAGTAGCCCCTCTTGACACGATTCTTGAAGCCGATGTTGTCGGAGCCATCCTCCTCGACATCCACGCCTGAATTCCATGGGGCCTCGATCGAGTCGACCTCATAGAAAGAGCGCTGCATGCTGTTCTCGAAACGGACCTTGTCGAAGATGAAGAACTCAGCCTCAGGAGCGAAGGAGGCCGTGTCGGCGATTCCCGTGGAGCGCAGGTAGGCCTCGGCCTTGGAAGCGATCTGCCGGGGATCACGCGAGTAGGGCTCGTCGGTCACCGGGTCCACGATGGAGAAAGCCACATTCATAGTGCGATGACGGCGGAAGGGATCCAGATAGGCGGTTTCAGGGTCCGGAATCAGCTTCATGTCGGACTCATTGATGGCTTGGAATCCCTGTACGGAGGAGCCGTCGAAGGCCATGCCGTCCGTGAAGGCGTCCTTGAGAAATTCGCTGGCAGGTACGGTGAAGTGCTGCTGGACGCCGATCAGATCCGTGAACCTGACTGAGACGTATTCCACGCCCTCCTGGTTGATCACAGCTTCGCAATCGGCCTTTGATTTCAGTTCTCTCACTGAACTGCTCCTTTCCTGGAAAACCGTAACGGTCACCCAGTCTAGGGGACCGCTTTTTTCGGTAATGCGCCGCTGAGGTTACGGGGGTGTTTCATGCGAAGGTCCCGGCGCCTCCCTTGGGGAGAGACCGGGACCTTCAAAAACATCAGCGTCCGCGCATGGCCTTTCGGCTGACGTGTATCTTGGTCGGATCGATGCCCTTGGGCATCCCCAAGGCGCTCTGCCGCTTTTGCAGGGTGACCAGCCGGTCGTTGAGGGTCTCCAGCTCAGTGGGTGTCAGCTTGATCTTCTTCTTGATCACGGTGCGCTGGAGCTTGTTGAGCGGGACCTGGTCAGGGCCGTGGCCCACGCTGATGCGGTAGATGGGGATGGCCGATCCGCGGGTGATGCGGCGGATCTTCTCCTCTTCGCGGTTCATGGCCTTGTTGACACGGTTGTAGTCGCCCTCGGCTATCAGGTAGACCCCGGTGCGGCCGGTGCCCCTCCAGACGGCGTCCTTGGTCTTGGCATCGATCCAGACGGGTTCCTGGGGGAAGGAGAAGCCTGCCTTGGAGATGCTGCTCAGCACGGCGGCGGCAGCGCCTGGACGGCCCTCCATCTTGGCGTAGCCGACCCTGTCGGAGCGCCTGGTCAGGGTCATGGTGGCCAGGAGCAGGCCGACCATAATGCCTAGAAGCACGGTCAGAATCCAGGACAACCAGCCGAAGTGGGCCAGCAGGCAGATCACCACTGCTATCAGTGTGGGCACCAGAATGGCCGCGGCCAGCAGCCAGGGAAGGGCCTTGTCCTCTGCGTAAGTGAATTGATATATCTTGACGATCTGACTGATCGTGCTGTTCTTCTTTTTTGCTTTTTTGCCCTTGGTGTCCTCTGTAGCCATGCCATCCTCACTCGGAAACGTTCACTGGTTGACCAGTCTACCGCATGCCTAACGCATATTCAGGGGTCTGCCGTCAGCCTTGAGCAGGGCCTCTCCAATGGCTTCCGAGAAGGTGGGATGGGGGTGGATGAGCCCGGCTGCCCGGTGCAGGGGAATCTGGTTGCCCACCAGCTGCTGAGCCTCGGCAATATTCTCGGAGGCTTGGGGAGATACCATCTCCAGACCGACCACTATCTGCTTCTCCATGTCGGTGGCTTGGCAGGCGGTGATCAGGCTGAGGGTGCCCTGCATGCCGCTCATGCGCATGCGCGAGTTGGACATCATAGGGTAGATGGTCTCCCTGACCTGGTTCAGCGATGGATCGTCCTCGGCTTCCTGACGGCTGAAGCCCACAGCTGCGGCCTGGGGGGAGGAGAAGACCACGCGGGGAATGGTGGCCTCGTTGACCGGCTCGGGGTCCAGACCGGAGGCGGCATCAGCCAGGGTGATGCCCTGTTGGAAGGCCCTGTGGGCCAGATGGTGACCCGGGGTGATGTCCCCCAGGGCCCAGACCCGATCACGGCTGGTGCGCCCCTGAGAGTCGGTCAGGACCTGGCCATGTTCGTCCAGGTCAATGCCCAGCTCCTTCATGTGCTCGGGGTCAGTATTGGGATCCCTGCCGATGGCCACCAAGACCAGATCAGTTTCGATTGCTCCCGCCTGGCCCTTGTCATCCGTTGGCTGGTAGTCGACCTGAATGCCTCCATCAGCGGGTAGACGGTGCCCGCCCGAACAGCGGGCATGGGTGATGATCTGAATTCCCTGACGCTCCAGCTCCCGGGTCATGATCTGCCCGGTCCGGCGACCCCAGTGGGAGAGCACCCGGTCCCGTCTGACCATCAGGGTCACCTGACAACCGGCTTGATTCCAAATGGTGGCGAATTCCAGGGCTACAGCCCCTGATCCAATAATCAAGGCGCGTCGGGGGAAAGGTTTGAGGGTCAGGGCCCGGTCAGTGTCAATGACCAGATCATCGAAGGGGAGTTCTTCCAGGGCCCTGGCATGAGAACCGGTGGCCAGGATGGTGTCGCAGGTGGTCAGACGGGTTCGATCGCCGTCATCGTCGGTTACCTCCACCAGGCCGTCGCCGACGATGGTGCCGTGGCCGTGTACCACTGTGATGTCACGTTGCTTCAGCAGGCTCGACAGGCCGCCGGTCATGGCGTCTACCATTCGGTCCTGATAATCCTGGAGCTTCTGGTAGTCGATATTGGCCGACTCGACATTGATGCCCATGGCGGCCCCAAGGTCGGCCTGTTCGAGAACCTGTGTGGCGGTCAGCAGGGCCTTGGTGGGGATGCATCCTCGGTTCAGGCAGACGCCGCCAACCACAGGGTCCTGTTCGACCAGGGCCACCCGTCCGCCCAGCTCTGCTGTGCGAAGGGCCGTGGCATAGCCGCCCGGGCCGGATCCGATGATGATGGTGTCGTACTGGCGGCTGTTGGCATCCCAGGGGTCGAGAGACTCTGTACCGGGTTGGTTGATCGATTGCTGCATAGCAATCCATGCTAGCCGTACAGGCTGGGAGAATGAAGACCATTAGCAGAATGTGGAGTGAATACGAAGAACGCCCGGAACCTCAAGTGGAACCGAGCGACGCGGCTAATTGATGGATCAGTGAGTCAGGGCAACCGGCTGTCACTTGGGCCAGTGCCCACGCTTGCTCTGGTTGGGCTTGGGGACCCTCCACCGCCGGACCATCATGGCCCGCTGCCAGGCATAGGAGGCCGAGCGTGAGCCCTTGGCCACCGAGCGCTCGCCGAATTTGTCGATCAACAGGCGCTTGAGTTTGCGCCACATCAGCCAGGTATCGACCAGGGCCACGATCAGGTAGCCGTATAGAAGAATGGTCACCACCATGGTGAATGTGGCATAATATTTCGGACCTACGAACATGCCCATCAGGGTGGCCACGAACATGAGGATGATGGCCGGGAAGATCCATTCCAGCAGATTGAAGCGGGCGTCCACATAGTCGCGGATGTAGATTCTCCAGGGCAGACGCTCCGACTTGGGCATGTGGTCGATGTCGCCGGTCCTCATGGCCTCATACTGGGCATCCTCACGGGCTCGGATCCGGGCCTTGGCGGCCTTACGTGAGGCCTTACGGTCCTTGGGGACCAGCGGACGCAGGTTCCTTGCCTCGGCCTGCTTGCGCTTGGGTGTGGGGCGTCCCTTGCCTCGTACCTCTGCAGCTGCGGCGGCCTGGTCCGCCTCAGCCTCTTTGTCCCGTCGATCCTTGCGTGAGAAGGGGTTCCATGTCATGCGAACAGGTTACGGTGACGCCTAGACTCGCAAGCATTGATTCACAAGCAATTACAGGAGGTAGCGATGGCAAAGCTGGGCCTGGAAACGATCCGCACACGTGTTCAGGACGATGAGAGCCGGGTCGTCGATCTGCTCAAGGACAAGATCGCCCTGGCCTCGGTTTCAGCCAAGGGAATCACCGGGGATCACATGCGGCGCTCAGCCGACTATGTGGCCGGACAGCTGCGGCAGGTGGGTGTGGACGCCCATGTGGTCCAGTCCACCAATCCTGACGGGACTCCGGGTGCCTTCGAGGTCATCGGATCCCGTCAAGTGAATCCCAATGCTCCGACTGTCCTGCTCTATGCTCATCACGATGTGCAGCCGGTGCCCGATCCCTCCCAGTGGTCCACTGATCCCTTTACCGGTGTGGAGAAGGAGGGACGGCTCTACGGACGTGGGTCGGCCGACGACGGAGGCGGTATTGCCATCCACTCGGGTGCCTTGCATGCCTTGGGCAAGGACCTGCGCGTCAACGTCAAGGTCTTTATTGAGGGGGAGGAGGAGATGGGCTCGCGAAGCTTCATCCCCTTCCTTCAGGCTCATCGGGACGACTTCGCCTCGGATCTGATCATCGTGGCTGACTCGGGCAACTGGTCGGCGGACACCCCAAGCCTGACCACCTCTCTGCGAGGGAATGCGGACCTGGATGTCACGGTCACAGCCCTGGAGCATCCGGTCCACTCCGGCCAGTTCGGCGGGCCTATTTTGGATGCCAACACTTTGGCTGCCATGCTGATCGCCTCCATGTATGACGACCAGGGTCAGCTTGCGGTGCCCGGCCTGGAGAGCGGCCAGCCTATCGGCGGCCTGCAGCGTGACCTGGACCAGGCCCAGCTGCGTTCAGATGCCGGTGTCGTGGACTCCTACCGGCTGGCCGGAACCGACTCCCTGGCATCCCGTCTCTGGACCAAGCCGGCAGCGGCGGTGATTGGCTTCGACACCCACCCGGTGGAGGGCTCCTTCAACGTACTGGCCGATAAGACCCGCTTCCGCATTTCCCTGCGTACTGCGCCCACCCAGCGGCCTGAGCAGGCCGCGCAGGCCCTGGCCGATTTCTTGATCGCCCATGCACCTCAAGGGGCCAAGGTGGAGGTCACGCCCAGCAATATGGGCATGGGGTGGGCCATGGATGCCGACAGCCCGGTGGTCCGGCAGGCCGAGGAGGCTATGCGGCAGGCCTTTGGACGCGACCCGGTCAACAAGGGCGAGGGCGGATCGATCCCCTTCATCCCCGAGCTCAAGCGGCTCTTCCCTGAGGCCCAGGTCCTGGTGACCGGCCCCGAGGATCCCCAGTCCAACGCCCACAGCCCAAATGAGTCCATCTCCCTGCAGGGGCTGGTCGACAACATCATCACCGAGGCCCTTTTGTTGGATTCCCTAGGCGAGGGTCAGAACTGACTTTTTTGACCACGGCGTGTTCTAAGGTAATAGGTGACACGGGGGCCGTATGCCTGAGGGCGTGCGGCTGAGAGGAGGCTCAGCCTCAACCGGACGAACGTTTACCGGGTAATGCCGGCGCACGGATGTCACTGGACCCGTGCCTGAACGGGATGGCGCTCATAGGGAGCGCCCCGAGGAAAGGCACAAGATCATGACCGATGGTCATTTCATAAACAACACTGCTTCTGGATCAGAGCCGGAGTCTGAAGGAACTCCATCCCAGGTCAGAATCCCCTCCAAACGGTGGAGGGTGGTGGATATCGCCGTAGCCTCGGTCATCGGGGTGGCCTCCGCCGTCATCTACTGGGTGGTCGCCATGGTAACCACCATTCCCTGGTCCTTCCTGGACGGGGTTGTGCCCGGTCTGGGCGGCATTCTCAACGGCCTCTACCTGTTCGCCGGGCCCCTGGCATCGGTCATCGTGCGCAAACCGGGTGCTGCCGTCTATGCCGAGCTGGTCGCCGCCATCCTGGAGTCGCTGCTGGGCAGCCTTTGGGTGCCTGTGGAGACCATACTGATCGGCCTGCTTCAGGGCTTCATGGCCGAACTGGTCTTTATGCTGCTGCGTTACCGGCGTTGGAACATGTCCACGGTGGCACTGTCGGGTGCTGCCGCTGGTTTCGGCTGCTGGCTGTACTCCTTCTGCACGCACTTGCAGGCCATCAACCTCACCGGCCCCTATGGTGTGATCTATCTGATAGCCACCCTGATTTCGGGCGCTCTGATCGCCGGAGTACTGGTTTGGTACCTCTACAAGGCCATTGCCGCCACCGGGGCTCTGGACCGCTTCGCCTCCGGCCGTGATATTCGTATGGCCGGGAAGTAGAGGCTCGGGCGTGGATCAGAGCATCCAAGACAATCCCTATCGACCCGCAGCCTTGGAACTGCGTGGCTGGGGTTATCGGCATGCCTACAGGAACCACTTCGCCGTCAGGGATTTGTCCCTGAGCATTCCTGCAGGTCAGCGGGTGCTTCTGCTGGGAGCCTCCGGCATTGGCAAATCGACCATCCTTGAGGGTGTGGCCGGATTGCTGGGCGATTATGCCCCGCAGAGTGGTCAGGACCAGGTTGAGGACGATGAGGGCGGAGTGACTCAGGGCCAGGTCCTGATTGACGGCAATCCCGCCGTATCCAGCCGGGGGCGAGTGGGTTTGGTCCTGCAGGATCCGGATGCTCAGGCCATCTTTCAGCGGCTAGGCGACAATGTGGCCTTCGGGCCGGAGAACATGGGGCTGTCCCGCGAGGAGATTTGGCCACGGGTGCGAAAGGCCATGGCCGAGGTGGGTTTGGCTGACCTGCAGCTTACCCGGTCCACCATGCATCTGAGCGGAGGACAGATGCAGCGTCTGGCCTTGGCGGGCGCCCTGGCCATGCAGCCTGGGTTGCTCTTATTGGACGAGCCTACGGCCAACCTGGACCCGGTCGGCGTTGAGCAGATAGTCGATGCCGTGAGAAAGGTCCTGGACCGGCAAGGCTCCACCATGGTTTTGGTCGAGCACCGGGCAGGGCCTTGGATGGACATGATCGACCGGGTCATCGTGCTTGGGCTGGGCGAGGTTGAAGATGGCGCCGGCGGTTCGGGTGCTGCGGCCTATCGCAAGACTGTGATCATGGCCGACGGCAGCCCCCGGGAGGTCTTCACTGATTCCGGGTTGGACCTGGCATCCCTGGGTGTCTGGGTTCCAGAAGCCTATAGGAGCGCCAGGGATTCGCTCCCCGAGCTTGGACGGGTCCAGGCCAGTTCAAGGCAATCCGGCTTCGGCCAGGATGATCATCCCGTCCTGCTGGTTGCTCAGGATCTGGCGGTGGGCCGCCAGGGTAAGGCAGTGGCCGAGCACATCAATCTGGAATTCAGGGCTGGTCAGGTCACCGCCTTGGTCGGGGCCAATGGGGCTGGCAAGTCCACTCTGGCCATGACCCTGGCTGGTCTGCTGGAGCCGGTTGCCGGTTCGGTCCTTGCCCAGGATCGCCTGCTCCGAGGACCCCAGGGGCATAAGCCTGCGGAGCCCGAGCCCATCCGGTGGACCTCATCCCAGCTGGCCGCGCGCATCGCCTACGTTTTTCAGAATCCTGAGCATCAGTTCGCCCGGGGCACGGTACTGGATGAGGTCAAACTGGCCCCCATCCGCACCGGCATGACCGAGGACCAGGCCCAGGCCCGCGCCCTGGGATTGTTGGGGCGCTTCAGGTTGAGGCAGTACGCGCGTGCCAACCCTTACACGCTCTCTGGCGGCGAGAAGCGGCGGCTCACCGTGGCCTCAGCTCTGGCCGCTGCACCCCAGGTGCTGATCCTTGACGAGCCCACCTTCGGCCAGGACAGGAACACCTGGGTCAGCATGGCCCAGCTGATTGCAGACCTTCGCGACCAAGGAGCCTGCATCATCCTGGTCACCCACGACCGGGAACTTGTCCAGGCCCTGGATGCCCGCCTGGTGGAAATGACGCCTCCGGGATTCCAGAAGGCCGTCTGGCCTGTAGCCGGGTCAGATTTGCAGGCTCATCAGGAGACTGTTGCTGCCAGACTGACCGTCACGCCCATGGATCAGCGGGACGAGCCGATCAAGCCGGCCAGCAGGTCGCCATACATAGCATCCATCAATCCGGCCTTCCGTCTGATCGGGGCCTTTCTGGCGGCTCTGCCCCTGTTGATCAGCCTGGACCCGGTCTCGGCCACGACGGCCCTGATACTGGAGTTCCTGCTGCTGGGTACTGCAGGCTTCACGCCCCTGCGCGTGGTCAGATCCACCTGGCCCATCTTCCTGGGGGCGCCAGGTTCGGCCCTGGCGATCATCCTCTATGGCAAGAGCGGCGGCGCCACCTTTTGGCAGTGGGGGATGATCCACATCACCCAGCGCTCGCTGGACCTGGCCCTGGCTACTGCACTGCGAATCCTGGCCATAGGAATCCCCGCCATCATCACTGTTCTGGGCATCGATGCCACCGACCTGGCCGACGCCTTCAGCCAGGTGCTCCATCTGCCTGACCGCTTCGTCTACGGGGGACTGGCAGGTATGCGGCTTTTTACTGTCCTCAAGGACGATTGGACGGCTCTGACCGCCTCGCGCCGTAGCCGTGGACTGGGCGATGAAAACCGCTTTAAGGCCTTTATGCCCCAAGCCTTCGCCCTGCTGGTTCTGTCGATCAGGCGTTCGACGACATTGGCTACAGCCATGGAGGCTCGAGGCTTCGGTGGCAGCACACCGCGCACCCATGCCAGGGTCTCCCAGGTCAGACCAAGTGATGTGGGCTTCCTGCTCATATGTCTATCTGTGCCTGCAATCTCACTGACCGTGGCTGCGCTGACCGGTTCCATCGCCTTCTTCGGCAACTGACTGTCAGGGTTTTCCGCAGCAGACTCCAGATATGGAGGGACCCCGGTCCTTTCTACCTCCCGCAGAGAGGGGAAAGGACCGGGGTCCGCCTGTGGTTGGAAGCGCCGGTCTTTTACCTGGCCAGAGTGGTGTTGATGTTGCGCACCTCGTCGAACCGCTTGGAGGCGTCCTCCCAGTTGACGATGTGCCACCAGGCCTTGACGTAGCTGGCCCGGTCGTTCAGGTACTCCAGGTAGTAGGCGTGCTCCCAGAGGTCCAGCAGGACCAGCGGGAAGATGGTGACTGGCAGGTTGCCCTGGTGGTCGTACATCTGCAGGGTGACCAGGCGCTCACCCAGCGTATCCCAGGCAAGGACGGCCCAGCCGGAGCCCTGGATGCCTGCGCACATGGACTCGAAGTAGGTCTGGAAGCCCTGGAAGGACCCGAACTGGTCCTCGATGGCGGCCTTGAGTTCGCCAGTGGGCTCCTGGCCGATGGCCGGGGCCATGTTCTTCCAGAAGATGGAGTGGTTCTTGTGCCCGGCCAGGTTGAAGGCCAGGTTCTTCTCCAGCAGGTTGGACTGGGCCACGTTGCCGGACTCGGCCGCGTCATGAATCTGCTCCAGGGCCTTGTTGGCCCCGTTCACATAAGCCTGATGGTGCTTATCATGGTGCAGCTCCATAATCTTGCCGGACACGTACGGCTCCAGTGCCGAGTAGTCGTAGGGCAGATCGGGAAGTGTGTATACGGGCATATCGTCTCCTCACAATGATTCTGGCCAAGCCAGATGTGCCATGGTCGGTCTGCGCCATACCAGCTGTGGACGTGGTCGACCCGACCGGTTCTTTTACCCTAGCCCCTTGTCCGGGGAGCACAAGGGGTGCAGGCCTTTCTTTCAGTGAACTTTCCCACAGATATAGGCTGATTGAGGTCCGATCGCAGAGCTTTCGACTGTCGAGGCTAGAGTTATGCCCATGCCCTTTGATGATTCCATTCTCGACAATCCCCATGCCCAACGAATTCGTCGCCTGGCTGAACTGCAGGATCGGCGGGCACGGCAGCGTCATGGCCGCTTCCTCATAGAGGGGCCGCAGAGTGTGCGCGAGGCGGTCCGCTGGCGTTCTGACCTGCTGACGGACCTCTATATTCAGTCGGACGAATCCTCTCCTGGAGCCCGGGGCGGTCATCCACGGCCGCTCAACGAGACTGTGGGCGCCATCGTGGAGCAGGCTCGGGAGCTGCCTGACTGCTACGGACATTTCGTCTCCGCCAGGGTCATGCGTGCCATCAGCGGCAATGCACAGGGGATCGTGGCCCAGGCGCGTACGGACGGATTTCTGACACAATCGATGGACTTCGAGGATCCCCAGCGCCTGACGAAAGAGGGGCCCGACCTGGTGGCAGCTTTCTGGCAGATTCGTGACCCGGGCAATGCTGGCACTGTGATCCGCACTGCCGATGCCGCTGGCTGCAAGGCAGTCATCCTGGTGGACCAGTGCGTGGAACTCACCAATCCTAAGGTCATTCGCTCCACGGCTGGATCGGCCTTTCACATACCCCTGATGACCATGGGCACCGAGGACTTCCTGGCCCTGTGCAGACGGCAGGGTCGGACCATGGTGGCGGCTGATGTCTATGGAACACCGGATAAGCCCGTCCGGTCCCTGACCGATCTGATGGCGAGCGGAGCCTTGACCAGACCAGACTCGGCGGGTAAGCCCAT
This sequence comes from Bifidobacterium sp. M0404, assembly GCF_016101415.1. Lineage (NCBI taxonomy): Bacteria > Bacillati > Actinomycetota > Actinomycetes > Bifidobacteriales > Bifidobacteriaceae > Bifidobacterium > Bifidobacterium sp. M0404. The sequence continues at coordinate 284,613 of NZ_JACFQP010000001.1, forward strand.
GGTTCTGCTCTTCGGCAATGAGGCACGCGGACTGCCCAAGGAGTTGTTGCAATCCATGGATCAGATCGTCCGCATTCCTCTATATGGGCGGGCTGAATCCCTCAACCTGGCCACCTCGGCGGCGGTGCTGCTCTACGCCATGGCCATGTCGAGTCGTATTGAAAGAATGTGAAGGCGTCAACGACCGGGATTTCCGCTGATTTGCGGCCCGGATACGGCATTGGCAACAGTGGAAAGGTCCATGGTGGCACAGGAAGAATTCGACCCCGCGGCGATGACCGACGAGGTCAACGAGGGCATCGGCAGGATTCGCGAGGCCTCTGATCTGGAGGAGCTCAAGGCGATCAAGGCCCGGTATGCGGGGACAGGTTCAGCCCTGGCCGGATCCGGTCGGATTATCGGTACGTTGCCAGCGGATCAGAAGAAGACCGCCGGCCGCCTAGCTGGCAAGCTCAAGGCTGACTTCGGTCGTGCCTACGGGCTCAAGGAGCGGCAGCTGCGCCAGGAGGAGGAATCCCGCCGTCTGGCTGCCGAGCAGGTGGATATGACCCTGCCGGTCAACCGCCATCCGCAGGGTGCCCGGCATCCACTGTCCAAGCTCATGGAGGACGTAGAGGACTTCTTCGTCTCCATGGGTTGGAGCATCGCCCAGGGCCCCGAGCTGGAAGCCGAGTGGTACAACTTCGATGCCCTTAACTTCGGCCCTGACCATCCTGCCCGCCAGATGCAGGATACCTTCTATGTCAAGGGCAGCCAGGCCAGGGACGCCGCCGGTTTCGTCGGTTCCAACATGGTCATGCGCACCCATACTTCGCCCGACCAGGCCCGTTCTCTGATAACCCGCGGCGTGCCGCTCTATGTGGCTTGCACGGGCAGGGTCTTCCGCACCGACGAACTGGATGCCACCCACACCCCGGTCTTTCACCAGTGCGAGGCCATCGCCGTCGACGAGCACCTGACCATGGCCGACCTCAAGGGCACCCTGGACAAGCTCGCCGTTGCCATGTTCGGTCCCGAGGCCCGGACCAGACTGCGTCCCTCATACTTCCCCTTCACCGAGCCCAGCGCCGAGATGGACCTCTGGTTCCCCGACAAGAAGGGCGGCCCTGGATGGATCGAATGGGGAGGCTGCGGCATGGTCAATCCCAATGTTCTGAGGTCGGCCGGCGTGGATCCGCAGCGCTACTCAGGCTTCGCCTTTGGTGTGGGCATGGAGCGCACCCTGCTCCTGCGCCACGACATCAACGACATGCACGACCTGGTCGAAGGTGACGTGCGGTTCAGCCAGCAGTTCGAGATGGGGGAGTGACCGTCAGATGCCAATGGTAGATATCGACTGGCTCAAGGAGCATGTGCAGGTCCCTGAGGATCTGACCTATGAACAGCTGGCCAAGGACTTGGTTCGGGTCGGTCTGGAGGAAGAGGACATTCATGAGTCCACGGTGACCGGTCCTATCGTGGTCGGCTATGTGGTGGATGCTGAGCCTGAACCTCAGAAGAACGGCAAGACGATCAACTGGTGCCATGTGGATGTGGGCGAGCAGTACAACGCTGTGGACGACCAGGGTCACAAGGTGCCTAGGGGCATCGTCTGCGGGGCCCCAAACATGGCTGCGGGCGAGAAGGTGGTGGTGACCCTGCCAGGGGCCGTCCTGCCTGGGGACTTCCGTATCGAACCGCGCAAGACCTACGGCCACATCTCGGACGGCATGTGTGCCTCCGAGCGTGAGCTGGGGCTGGGTTCGGACCATCAGGGCATCATCCTGCTGCGCAATTACGGGTTCACCCCCGAGCAGTACGAGCAGCTCAAACCCGGGGACGATGCCATGGCCCTTTTGCATATGAACAGGCCTGTCCTTGAGATCAACATCACCCCGGACCGTGGCTACGCCTTCTCCTACCGGGGAGTTGCCCGAGAATACCATCACTCCACGGGTGCCGAGTACACGGATCCGGTGGTTGAGCTGAACAAGACAGTGCCGGCCCCCGCAACTCAGGTGGATCAGGCTCCGCTGGCCGTACATATTGAGGACGACAATCCCATTCACGGTCAGCCCGGCTGCGACCGCTACTATCTGCGGGCTCTGACCGGGTGCGACCCCAAGGCGGCGACTCCCAGCTGGATGCGTCGTCGACTGGTTCGGGCCGGTATGCGTTCCATCAGCCTGCCGGTAGACATCACCAACTACGTCATGCTGGATCTGGGCCAGCCCCTGCACGCCTATGATCTGGACAAGCTCAGCGGGCCCATCGTAGTCCGTAGGGCCAGGCAGGGTGAGCACCTGACCACTCTGGATGGCAAGGATCGCGAGCTCAGCACCGAGGATCTGCTCATTACCGACTCGCCCGAGGGGCAAGAGGGATCCCGTATCTTGGGTCTGGCCGGAGTCATGGGCGGTCTGTATGGAGAGGTGACCGATCAGACGCGGAACATTCTGATTGAGTCCGCCCACTTCGACCAGGTGACCATCGCTCGGACCGCACGTCGTCACAAGCTGCCATCCGAGGCTTCCAAGCGCTTTGAGCGCGGGGTCGATCCGCAGATGCAGCCGGCTGCCGCGGCTATGGCCGCTGACCTGCTGCATCGCCTTGCCGGTGGCCAGGACCTGGATGCTCCGCTGGATATGAACCAGACCAAGCCCATGTCAGTCATCGACTTTGCTGTCAGCGAGGTGGCCAGGCTGACTGGACTGGATGTGGAACCCCAGCGCATTGTGGCCATTCTGCGCGACATAGGCTGCACGGTCCAAGGCGATCCTCAGGACCGGCTGTCCGTGACTCCGCCAACCTGGAGGCCCGACCTGGGCGAGGGCTGCGATCTGGTCGAAGAGGTGGCCCGCCTGGTGGGCTACGACCGTATCCCCGTCACCGTGCCATCACCCAAGGTTTCCGGAGCAATTGGTCTGACCGATCGCCAGCAGTGTCGCCGTTGGGTGGCTGACACCCTGGCCGAGTATGGGCTGACCGAGGTTCTGGACTATCCATTTGTCGGTGACAATGATTTCAAGGCCTTCGGCATGGATCCTGATGAGGTCCATATCAACAGCGTGGAGCTGGCCAACCCCATGGCCGCTGATAGGCCCTATCTGAGGCAGAGCCTGCTGCTGCCGCTGGCCAACACCGTGGAGCGCAACCTGCGACGTGGCAACACTGATGTGCGTCTCTTCGAGATCGGTTATGTCTTCCGTCGCGATCCCAAGGCTCCTGCGGTGCCTACACTTCCGGGCGGCGTACGGCCCAGCGACGAGGATTTGGCCCGCCTGGACCAGGGTCTGCCAGAGCAACGGCTGCATGTGGCGGCCTTGCTGACAGGCCGGGCCCAGGAAGACGGCTGGCTTAAGGACAGCAGGGATGTGGACTGGACCGATGCAGTCGAATCGGCTCGCCGGGTTTTGGACAGGCTGGGTGCCGATTATCGGCTGGAGCAACCCTCAGCCGAGCAGGTGCCTGACCAGTGGCATCCGGGCCGCACCGCCAGGCTGGTCCTGGATGACGGCACGCTCGTCGGCATGGTGGGCGAGCTGCATCCTCGGGTTGATCAGGCTCTGGGTTTCCCTGCCCATTCTGCCGCTTTCGAGCTGAGCCTGGACATGGTGCTGGACCACCTGGACTACACACCCCTGCAGGCCAAGCCGGTCTCGACCTTCCCGCCGGTCCGTCAGGATCTGGCCTTCACTGTGCCGGACACGGTCTCGGCAGCTGATCTGACTTCTGCCATCAGAGAAGCGGCTGGGTCTAGTCTTGAATCCATCGAGCTGTTCGACGTTTTCACTGGCGATCAGATCGGTGAGCATGCAAAATCACTGGCCTTCGCAGTCACCTTCCGCGCCCCGGACCGCACCTTGACGTCCGAGGACAGCGAATCCCTGCGTCAGGCCATCGTTGACAAGACTGCGGGTCTGGGCGCCGTACTGCGCGCTTGACCGGCATCACAAGGGGGCCGAGGGGCATGACGGATTCTCAAGAACAGGGCACAGCCGGTGGACCTGACCGCCAGGATCATGATGGAGGCGACCAGCCCTTGTACGGCGCACGCGCCGATCGTTATCCAGGATGGAATCCGTACATATACGGTCGCCCAGACCCCGAACCCAAGGCCAAGGAATCCGATTCGGCACAAGGCAACCCCGCCAACCGGCCTATGCCCATGGCGGGGCAGCCGGGTCCCGGTCGTGGCGGAAATCCTGGGAATCCTCAAACCCGTCCCGGCGCTCCGGTCTGGCCTCCCCAGGGCATGCCCGATCTGAACGACCCCTCCCAAAATCCGGCCTACGGCCACTGGGATCCCTGCGCCATCATCGCCTTCCTTATGGCCCTCTTCTTGCCCATGCCTGTGATTCCCGCTCTGCTGGGTGGCGTTTCCATGTATCGGACCCGTCGACTGCATATGAAGGGCTATGGATTGGCTATGGCTGCCCTGATCATCAACCTGCTTTTCACGCTTGCCTGGATCTGGCTGCTGGTCAACGGCATCTCCCTGAATGATTTCTACCAGCAGATGATGCCATCGCCCTCGACGGGCGGCGGCGGATCCGGCTCAGGTGGCGTCAGTGCCTGAAAACTCAAGGCGCTGGCTCCTTCTGGATGCGATTATGCATTTGCATTAGCCGGAATTCATGTTTGTGCATATGCTGTCAGCCTTGGGATATAGAGATCTACGAGGGGGATGTTCAATCAGATGGGTTTGGATATTAATATCGTCGTATTCGACGGGTTTGAACCCTTGGATGTTTTTGGCCCCTTTGAGGTTTTCATCAATACTGATGGCGCCCGAGTGCGGCTTTTCTCTCTTGACGGGCCAGGCTTGAAAGTCGGTGAGGGCGGTGTCAGGGTCGAAACTGTAGGGCCAGAAGATATCAATTCCCAAGGGGTTCTGCTGATACCCGGCGGGTCCGGTACTCGAACTCTGGTTGGGGACGACCAATGGACAGGGCAGCTGGCAAGCTTGGCCGCCAGGTCGCCGCAGGTAATGACGGTCTGCACAGGCTCGGCTCTCTTGGCTGCCGCTGGTGTGCTCGACGGTCGGCGTGCGACCTCAAATGACTTGGCCTTTGACTGGGTCGTCAGCACAGGGAAGCGTGTGGACTGGATCAAGGATGCGCGCTGGGTGGTCGATGGCAAGTTTCGTACATCTTCGGGTATCTCGGCCGGCATCGATATGGCCTTGGCCTTTGTAGAGGAGGCGTGCGGGTCCGAGGCTGCGGAAAAGGCCAGCAGGCAAATGGAATATATCCGCAACAGAGACTCCGGTTATGACCCCTTCGCATAGTTGAAAGTGTTGCACAGCTAGAGCAGAGATATAGCGACACGCCGAATTGCATAAATATGCGTTTTACTGCATGAGTATGTATGATGGTGCCCGATGAAGGGAGCACTCATGCGGCAATACACGGTGGCTGTAGCGGGAGCTTCGGGGTATGCCGGCTCGGAGATGATCCGTCTATTGGCGGCCCATCCAGCCTTTCAGGTTTGCACGGTCACCGGTCATGGCTCGGCTGGCCGGCTGCTGGGGGAGTTCTCGCCCAACCTCCCGGAATCGATAGCCTCGCTGCAGATTCAGGATACCGATCCAAAGATCTTGGCCGGCCATGATCTGGTGGTACTGGCACTGCCTCACGGGGCTTCGGGTCCCCTGGCAGAGCAACTGGATCCGCAATCGCTGATGGTCGACCTGGGGGCTGATCACCGGCTGGAGGATCCGGGCGACTGGCAAGACTACTACGGTGGATCTTTCTCAAGCCCATGGACCTACGGGATGCCTGAGCTGCTCAATCCGGGTGGCGGTCGCCAGCGTCAGCTGCTTGGACAGACTCGGCGGATTGCCGGACCAGGCTGCAATGTCACGGCAGTCACTCTGGCCTTCCAGCCAGCTTTGGCTGCAGGACTAGTGCAGACCGATGATCTGGTTGCTGACCTGGCAGTCGGCTATTCGGGCGCCGGACGCTCAGGCGGCAGAATGGATCTGCTGGCAGCCCAGGCCATCAATTCAGCCCATCCCTACTCGGTCGGAGGCACCCACCGGCATATCCCTGAGATTCTGCAAAATCTGCGTAAGGCCGCAGCTGCGAACCCGAGCATAGGGGGTCTTGGGAAACAACCCATCCGCATGGGGCTGACCCCTATACTGGTCCCCATGTCGAGGGGGATTCTGGCAGTGGTCTCAGCCAAGCTGAGCACGCGTGGACGGAGCATGGGGGTGTCTGATGTTCGCGGAATCTGGAAAGAGGTCTATGCCGGGGAGCAGTTTGTCGATCTGCTCCCCGAGGGCAGGCTTCCCTCCACGGCCGATGTCTACGGCTCCAACCGGGCCCAGGTCCAGGTATCTGTGGACCAGCGCGCTGATCGCCTCTACGCTTTTGCAGCCATCGACAACCTGACCCGGGGTACCGCAGGCCAGGCACTTCAGGCCGTAAATCTGGCCTTGGGCCTACCTGAGGAGACCGGACTGACAACTATAGGAGTGGCACCATGAGCATCACCTACCCTGCAGGCTTCCGGACCGGCACCGCCATCGCCCACCGTCCTGGAGGCTCACAGCGCCGCAACCTGGCCCTGGTCGTCAACAGCGGACCCATGGACACGGCTGTGGGGGTCTTCACACCTAATCGTTTCCGGGCCGCTCCGGTTATCTGGACCAGCAGGATCCTTGAAGAAGGCCGTGCCGGAGCCGTGGTCATCAACTCTGGTAATGCCAACGCCTGTACGGGTCCTGAGGGCCTGGACCAGGCCAGAGCCATGGCGGAGCGGACAGGAGAGATACTGGGCCTGCCGACCAATCGGGTTGCTGTCTGCTCCACAGGAATTATCGGCCATCTGCTTCATCTGGACTCCATATTGACTGGCATCGACCAAGCTGCCCAGGGGATGTCGTCCAGTCAGGAGGCTGGTGAAGAGGCCGCCAAGGCCATATTGACCACCGACACCTGCACCAAGACAGTGGCCGTGGACGGGTCTGGCTGGCGGCTGGGGGGCATGGTCAAGGGTTCCGGGATGATTGCCCCGCAGCTGGCCACCATGATCTGTGTAATCACCACTGATGCCATTCTGGAGCCGGAACAGGCACGTCAAGCCCTATCCGAGGCTTGCCGGCTCAGCTTCAACCGAATCGACGTGGACGGGTGTATGTCTACCAACGACACCGTCCTGCTGATGGCCTCCGGGGCCTCTGGTGTACGGCCTGACTCCGAGCAGTTCCAAGAAAAGCTCGGTCAGGCATGCACGGATCTAGCTCATCGGATCGTGGCTGACGGCGAGGGCAGCAGGCATCGGATCCGCATCCGTGTGGACGGTGCCGAGAGCGAGGATGCAGCCCTTGCTTGCGCCCGCGCGGTCTCCGGCTCCACGCTGCTCAAATGCGCTGTGGCCGGGGAAGACCCTAACTGGGGTCGAGTGGTATCTTCCCTGGGCACTGTGCCTGTTTCTACGGCGGCCTATGATCCGGCCCATGTTGATGTCAGCTTCAACGGCATCAAGGTCTGCCAAGGAGGTCGTCCCGGCCAGGACCCAGAGCTGGTCGACCTGCACGTTCCCGAGGTCCATATAGACATCGACCTTGGCCAGGGCGACAACCAAGCCACGGTATGGACCGATGATCTGACCCACGAATACGTGACCATCAATGCCGACTACCACACCTGATAGGAAGTCTGATCGGACGCAGTGCCAAGAGCCGCAGCAATCGGAAGATGGTCATAAGGAAGGGGAAGAGGATGGCGGATGACGAGCAGGATGCCGAAGCTGAAAAGGCCTTGGACGACGCCCGCAAGGCACAGGTGCTCATCGAGGCCCTGCCCTGGCTGGAGGAGTTCGCCGGCCAGCGAATCGTAGTCAAATACGGCGGCCATGCCATGGTGGACGACCATCTGCGCCAGTGCTTCGCCCAGGATATGGTCTTCCTGAGGCAGGTGGGCATGCATCCGGTGGTGGTGCACGGTGGCGGCCCGCAAATATCCCACATGCTCCAGGCCTTGGGGATTCCCTCGGTCTTTCGTGGCGGCCTGCGGGTAACCACTCCGGAAACCATGAAGGTGGTTCGCATGGTGCTGACCGGACAGGTGGGCAGGGATCTGGTCGGCGCCATCAATGCTCACGGTCCCATGGCTGTCGGTCTGTCAGGGGAAGATGCCGGTCTGTTCAGTGCGGCCCGCCGTACCGGCATGGCGGATGGTCAGCCGGTCGATCTGGGCCTGGTGGGCGAGGTCGTGGGCGTGGATGCCTCGGCCGTCGAAGACCTGATCGATGCCGGGCGGATCCCTGTCGTCTCCTCCGTGGCTCCTGACGAGCAGGATCCCACCCAGGTGCTCAACGTGAATGCCGACGCAGCCGCATCTGCTCTGGCAGTAGCTCTGGGTGCCCGGAAACTGGTCATTCTTACCGATGTGGAGGGACTGTATGCCAACTGGCCCCAGGCCGACTCCCTGGTCTCCAGCATCGGCGTGGATCAGCTCGAGGATATGTTGGAGGACATGCATGAGGGGATGCGCCCCAAGATGGAGGCCTGCCTGCAGGCTGTACGCTCCGGGGTGGGCGAGGCGCACGTCATCGACGGACGGCGACCGCATTCCATGCTCAACGAGATATTCACCCGCAACGGCATCGGCACGGTGGTCGTGCCGGGCCGCGAAATGATCATGAGGAGGAGCCATGACGAAGGCTGATGCGCCCACTGCCAAAACTGCTGAGCCCAAGAGGACTCCCGAAGGGCCGCAGAGCCGTCAATGGACAGACCGCTACGACCGCGTCCACATGCAGGTCTTCGGACGCCCGGGCAGAGTCATGGACCATGGCCAAGGTGCCTGGATCTGGGACCTGGATGGTAACCGATATCTGGACATGATGGCCGGAATCGCGGTCAATGCTCTGGGTTACGCCCATCCTGCCTGGAACAAGGCCCTGGCTGAGCAGGCCGGAAAGATGGCCCATATCAGCAACTTCTTCGCCTCCCAGCCTCAGATCGAGCTGGCCGAACGGTTGCTGGACCTGGCACAGGCTCCTGAGGGGTCCCGCGTCTTCTTCGCCAACTCGGGAACCGAGGCCAATGAGGCGGCCATCAAGCTTGCCCGGCTGCATGGCGCTCGCATGGGCGGTCACCCTGGCCGGATCCTGGCTCTGACCCATAGTTTCCACGGCCGCAGCATGGGCTCCTTGAGCCTGACATGGAAGCCGGCCATCCGTGAGCCCTTCCAACCCCTGGTTCCGGGTATGGGCTTCCTGCCGGCAGAAGACGGCGATGCTATAGAGGAGGCCTTTGCACAGGGGGAGACATCAGGAGAGCCGGTGGCTGCCGTCATTCTGGAGCTCATCCAGGGAGAGGCCGGGGTGCTACCGCTGAGTCCTGACTACGTTCGGCAGGTGCGTGAGCTCTGCACTCGTCATGGGGCCCTAATGATTCTGGACGAGGTGCAGACAGGCGTGGGCAGGACCGGCCACTGGTTTGCCTTCCAGGACCAAAGCCTGTCCGGAGGAGCCAGCCCAGACGTGCTCACCTTCGCCAAAGGGGTGGCAGGCGGATTCCCCATGGGCGGGATGATGACCTTCGGCCCTGAGCCATCAAGCCTGCTGACCCCGGGCATGCACGGGTCCACCTTCGGTGGCAATCCCCTGGGATCGGCCCTGGCGCTGACTACCCTGGAGATCATTCAGCGGGAGGGCCTGCTGGAACAGGCGCGGCAAATGGGGGAGAGGCTGCGCGCTGGCCTCGCCGCCTGTGGCAATCCCCTCTATGGCCAGGTCAGAGGCCGGGGGCTGCTGGATGCGGTCCAGCTGAGAGCTCCCTGTGCCGGGAATCTGGCCTCCTGGGCCCTGGAACATGGGCTGATCGTCAACGCGGTGGCCCCTGATGCCCTGCGTCTGGCTCCGCCTTTGATCATTCAAGCCGACCAGATCGACCTGGCCGTGGATATTCTGTCTAAGGCTCCGGTCAGTCTCGGGAGGAGCTTGCGGCAGGATGGTCAGTGAGATCAGCCATCAATGACGTGCGTAATCATAGCGATAGGGAGGCAGAGATGAGCAACGGTTTGCGGCATATGCTGCGTGACGACGACCTCAACCACGAGGAGCAGCTGGAGGTGCTTCGACTAGGCATGGCCTTCAGGACCAATCCCTATTTATCCCAGCCTTACCATGGGCCTCAGGCCGTGGCGATCATTTTCGACAAGCCCAGCACTCGCACCAGGACAAGCTTCTGCGTGGGCGTTGCCCAGCTGGGTGGCTATCCCATGGTCATTGACAGCTCAGGCTCGCAGCTGGGCCGTGGCGAGCCTGTGGCGGACACCGCTAACGTGTTGACACGGATGACATCCACCATAGTCTGGCGCACCTTTGGGCAGGATCGGGTGGAGACCATGGCTGCCCATGCTACCGTACCAGTCATCAACGCGCTGACTGATTCCTTCCATCCCTGCCAGGTTCTGGCAGACTTCCTGACCCTGGCACAGCATCGGGGTGGGGTCGATGCCCTGGCTGGCATGACCATCGCCTACCTGGGAGACGCAGCTAACAACATGGCCAACTCCTATCTGCTGGGAGGGGCAGTGGCCGGCATGAACGTGCGGATTGCCGGCCCCCACGGCTTCCTGCCCGATCCGACCCTGGTGGACCAGGCGCGGACCCTGGCCGCTGAAAACGGAGGAACCATTCTGGTTACCACGGATCCGGTCCAGGCTGTGGAGGACGCCGACTGCGTCTTCACTGACACCTGGGTCTCCATGGGCGAGGAGGACCAGTATGCCATCCGTTCCCATCCCTTCCTGCCCTATCAGGTCAACGCCGCACTTATGGCCCATGCCCGCCCGGATGCCCTCTTCCAGCATTGCCTACCCGCCTATAGGGGCCGGGAGGTTACGGCCGAGGTTATCGACGGTCCACAGTCCGTGGTTTGGGACGAGGCTGAAAACCGGTTGCATGCCCAGAAGGCCCTGATGACCTGGCTGGTGTCTCGCTCCCAGGGCGACGAATCCCTCCTGCAGGGGGTGTGCTGATGCGTCCGACGACCAAGGTGGCCCGGCTGGATGCCATCCGCCAGGCCCTGAACCGGCATCGGGTCAATTCCCAGCAGCAGCTGTCGGCCTTGCTGGCAGAGCAGGGCATCGAAGTGACCCAGGCCACCCTGAGTCGGGACCTGGACGACCTGCATGCCACCAAGCTGCGGTATGCAGACGGGAGCATGGCCTACTGGATTCCCGCCACCACCGATCAGCAGGCCATGGAAGCCGCTGCCGCCGAGGGACCTGAAGTCGAGGGAGAGAATAAGACCGATGCCTACCTCGCCAAGATTCTGACCGGACTGATCACTTCAGTGGCCCGGGCCCGCAACCTGCTGGTGGTCAGGACCCCGGCCGGCGCCGCCCAGTATGCGGCTTCCGCACTGGACCGCCAGCCCATCAAGGGCATCCTGGGCACCATAGCCGGGGACGACACAATTCTGATCATCGCTGCCGACGATGAGGCGGCATCATCCCGGGCCGACTGGCTCATGACCATCGTCTCCGGCCAGGAGGACCCCCGGGCCCGATGATCACTGAAAGTACGAACTGAATATCTAAAAGTGTGAAATTAGAAGGAAAGAGGATCGCCATGACCGAAAACAATCGCATCGTGCTGGCCTACTCGGGCGGCCTGGACACCTCGGTGTCCATTCCCTACCTCAAGGAGCGCACCGGCAAGGATGTGGTGGCCGTCTCCCTGGATGTAGGCCAGGGCGGCGAGCGTCTGCAGACCATCCGCCAGCGTGCCTTGGACTGCGGGGCCGTCGAGTCCGTCGTGGTGGATGCCCGGGACGAGTTCGCCAGGGACTACTGCATGCTGGCGCTTAAGGCCAATGCCATGTACGAGGGCGTCTACCCGCTGGTATCAGCCATCTCAAGGCCGCTGATCACCAAGCATCTGGTTCAGGCGGCCCACAAGTACGGTGCCGACACCATAGCCCACGGTTGCACCGGCAAGGGCAATGACCAGGTCCGTTTCGAGGTCTCCATCATGTCCATCGACCCCTCGCTGAAGGCCATCAGCCCCATCCGTGATCTGGGATTGATGCGGGATGTTGAGATCGCCTACGCTAAGGAGCACCATCTGCCCATCGAGCAGACCGAGGAGAGCCCCTATTCCATCGACCAGAACGTCTGGGGACGGGCCATCGAGACCGGCTACCTGGAGGATCCCTGGAATGGGCCCACCAAGGATGTCTACTCCTACACCGACGATCCTGCCTTCCCGCCGGTCGAGGATGAGGTGACCATCGACTTCGAGCAGGGCATCCCCGTGCGCATCGACGGCAGGGCCGTCACCCCTCTGGAGGCCATCGAGGAGATGAACCGGCGCGCCGGAGCCCAAGGGATCGGACGTGTGGATCTGATCGAGGACAGGTTGGTGGGCATCAAGTCCCGCGAGCTCTATGAGGCTCCTGGCGCCGTGGCCCTGATCACCGCCCACCAGGAGCTGGAGAACTGCTGCTTGGAGCGCGAACAGCACCGGATCAAGCGCGACATCGACAAGCGCTGGGGAGAGCTGGTCTACGATGCCCAATGGTATTCGCCGGCCGTCCGCTCACTGAACGCCTTCATCGAGGAGACCCAGCGCTATGTCTCCGGCCGCATCCGCATGGTCATGCACGGGGGACGAGCCGTGGTCACTGGTCGGCACTCCGACAGCTCCCTCTACGACTACAGCCTGGCCACCTACGAGTCCGGTGACAGCTTCGACCAGAATGCCTCCAACGGGTTCATCGCCATCTATGGCCTGGCCGACAAGGTGGCCGCCGCCCGTGATATGCGCTTCGGCAACGGCATCGCGCAGGACGGACAGGAGCAGTGAGCACCGGCGACAAGCCCATGGCTCTCTGGGGCGGGCGCTTCAGCGGAGGTCCCTCACCGGCGCTGGTCGAGCTGAGCCGGTCCACCCAGTTTGATTGGCGACTGGCCGATGACGACCTGGCCGGTTCCCGGGCTCACGCTCGGGCTCTCAACCGTGCTGGGTTGCTGGATGATGACGAACTGGCACGCATGGAGAAGGCCCTGGATGAGCTCCAGGACCAGGTGGATTCCGGCGCCTTCGCCCCTGAACCTGGCGATGAGGATGAGGCCACAGCATTGGAGCGGGGCCTGATTGACATAGCGGGGGATCAGCTGGGCGGCAAGCTGCGGGCCGGGCGCTCGCGCAACGATCAGATCGCCACCCTTATTCGGATCTGGCTGCGCCGTCAAGCCCGGGTGCTGGCCAAGGATCTGCTGCGCATGGCACAGGCTCTGATGGATCAGGCCCGTGCGGCGGGAACTACGGTCATGCCTGGCCGCACACACATGCAGCACGCTCAGCCTGTCCTGCTGTCCCACCAGCTCATGGCCCATGTCTGGCCTCTTATCCGTGACCTGGAACGCCTGAGGGACTGGGACCAGCGTGCCGATGCCAGTCCATATGGATCCGGCGCGCTCGCCGGCACCACCCTGGGTCTGGACCCACTGCCGGTGGCACGGGATTTGGGCTTTAGCCGGGTCTGTGCCAACTCCATTGATGGGACTGCAGCAAGGGATGTGGTGGCCGAGTTCGCCTTTGTCGCTGCCATGATCGGCGTGGATCTGTCCAGGTTGGCCGAGGAGATTATCATCTGGAACACCCAGGAGTTCGCCTTTGTCCGCCTGGACGACGGCTACTCGACCGGGTCCTCCATCATGCCTCAAAAGAAGAATCCGGACGTGGCTGAGCTGGCTCGCGGCAAGGCCGGTCGGCTGGTCGGGGATTTGGCTGGCCTGCTGACCACTCTCAAGGGGCTGCCGACAGCTTATGCGCGCGACCTGCAGGAGGACAAGGAGGCGGTCTTCGACCAGGTGGACACTTTGGAAGTCCTGCTGCCTGCCTTTGCCGGCATGGTCGCCACTTTGAGCTTCAACAAGGATCGCCTGGAGGAGCAAGCCCCCACAGGATTTGCTCTGGCCACCGACCTGGCCGAGTGGCTGGTCAGACAGGGGGTGCCCTTCCGGCATGCCCACGAACTCTCCGGGGCCTGCGTCAAGCTGGCCGAGGGTCGTGGTTGCGAGCTGGCTGACTTGGATGATGACGATTTCGTCAGGGTCTTCGCTGACTGGGTACCTGCCGATCAAGCCCCGAAGGTCCGTTCAGTCCTGACCGCCGGGGGAGCCGTGCGTGCTCGCCAGGGCCAGGGGGGCACTGCGCCGGAGAGGGTAAAGGAGCAGATGGACCAGGCTGCACATGCGTTGGAGGAATTGAAGACCTTCGCTGACTCGCAGTCTGATGGGCCTGCCTACCGTCCGCCCAGGTGAGCTTTCTGATTTCCGCCAGGCCGGTGTTCGCGTTAAAATTCCGAACGGCAATTCCCCAAGAGGGACGGCAAACGGCGAAAGGCGGCGGCGGACATGAATCCGGTGGCACTGGTCCAGGCTTGGTGGGCCAAGGAGCACATCACTCTGGCAAAAGAGCCGCCCGGCTCACGCCGAGGACTGTGTTCACCTCCGGACCAAGGCCGTGACCTGGAGCCGCTGACCATGCTGGTGGTGGGCGACTCCATGGCGGTCGGCTGCGGGGTAAAGGACCAGAGTCAGGGCTTCGTCCCTGACATAGCAGCATGCCTGGCCACTCGGCTGGTGCGTCCGGTCTCCTGGTCGACCCAGGGTCGGCTGGGGGCCACCATCCGCAGGGTCCGCTACCGGTTCCTGCCCGCCTTGCAGGACTATCCTGATCTGCTGGTCCTGTGTGCAGGTTCCAATGACATCATGGCCAACCGCACTGATGAGCAGTGGCGGGATGACCTGGCAGCCAGCATCGAGCTGGCTAAAGACAAGGGCCGCCAGGTGCTGGTCCTCAGCTCCGGTCAGCTCTATCGGGATCCTGCCCTGGGCCGGGCGCTTAGGGTCGAGGTGGAGCGTCGGATAGCCCGCCAGACGCAGACCAGCCGTCGGGTCTGTCAAGAGGCTTCGGTGCCCTTCGTGGATGCTACCCGCGACGATGTCGGCACTGACCGACCCGACTTCTGGGGCATCGATCACTTCCATCCGGGGATAGAAGGTTACCGGCGCATGGCTGCCTGTGTGGTCGACCATATTCCCCAAGACTTAATTGATCAGTTGTCCGTGAATGCGCATTCCTGATTTGAATGCAACGATTGCTCTGAGAAGTTCCCGCTGGTCGTTCTGCCTTAGCGAGACGGTTAGCGGTCAATAGTCAATCAACAGCGGCTGATTGGCAATGAATAATCAGTCCGGCTTGGTCAGGCCTTGTTTGCGGCGGTCTGCGGGTCTGCCGTGTCGGTATCTGTTGCAAGAATAGTAGGGTTTAGCATACATTCATCAAATATTCGATAGGGAGTAGCCTCTCATGTCGCAGGTCACCGATTTCAGGCAGGCGGGTTTCGACTCGCTTTTCGACGAACTCAAGTGGCGCGGTCTCATTGCCCAGTGCACGGACGAGTCCGAGCTCAGAAAGGTGCTGGCCGATCCCTCGGTGACCTATTATTGCGGATTTGACCCCACGGCCCCATCATTGCACGTGGGCAATCTGGTCCAGCTGCTCAACATGCGCCACCTGCAGGCGGCCGGTCTGCATCCCATCGCCGTTGTGGGCGGGGCCACTGGGCTGATTGGCGACCCTCGTCAGTCGGGGGAGCGCACCCTGAATCCCAAGCAGACCGTGGCCGAGTGGACCGAGCGCCTTCGTGGGCAAATCGGTCGCTTCCTGGATACCGAGGGAGACAACCCCGTCCGGTTCGTCAACAACTACGAGTGGACCGGCTCCATGAGCACCATCGACTTCCTGCGCGATGTGGGCAAGAACTTCCGCATGGGCACCATGCTGGCCAAGGACACGGTGGCCCGCCGTCTGGACTCCGACGAAGGCATCTCCTTTACTGAGTTCAGCTATCAAGTGCTCCAGGGCAACGATTTTCTGGAGCTCTTTGACCGCTACGGATGCAGTCTGCAGCTTGGCGGCAGCGACCAGTGGGGGAATCTGACCAGCGGTCTGGATTTGATTCGCAAGGTGCGCAATGCATCTGTCAATGTTATGACCAGCCCGTTAATCACCGACTCCCAGGGCAAAAAGTTTGGCAAGTCGGAGGGCAATGCAGTCTGGCTGGATCCCACCATGTTCAGCCCCTACCGCTTCTACCAGTTCTGGTTCAACCAGCCTGACGACCAGGTGGTCAAGCTGCTGAAGACCTTCACCTTCCTGCCCAAGGCCGAGATTGAGCGTCTGGAGGAGAAGACCGCCCAGGATCCGGGCGCTCGCGAGGCCCAGAAGGTCCTGGCCTGGCAGGTGACCTCCTATGTGCACGGCGAGCATGCCGCTCAGGGGGCCATTGATGCCTCTGGTGCCCTCTTCGGTCGTGGCAAGACCCTGGAGGAGCTGGACGAGGATGTGCTGGATTCTGCTCTGGACGGGCTCAAGGTCGATGATGGTCAAGGCGGGCGAGCCCTGCCCGCAGCCAGCGAGGGCCAGCGTCTGGTGGAGGCCGGGGTTGCGGCCGGACTCTTCCGTTCGGTCTCCGATGCTCGTAAGACTGTGGCATCGGGTGGTTTCTACCTGAATAACCAACGGGTCGAGGATCCGGATCAGGTATTGGGGAACAAGGACTTTCTGCATGGGCGCTTCGCCCTGGTTCGCAGAGGAAAGAAGGCCCTGGGCGCACTTGAGCGTCGGGCCGGCAAGTAGGAACGTAGGAATTAAGGACACTGATGGCAGAAGAACACAATCATTCCCGGGGCGATCGCGGACGGGGCCGGGGCGGTTCGCGTCCGGGCGGATTCCGGTCGGGCGGTCGTCGCTCTTCGGGCTTCCACAAGGGCGGTTCGCACTCGGGCGGATACCGCTCTGGCGGCTATCGTTCGGAGGGTCACCGTTCCGGCAACTTCCACAACCATGACAGCGAGGGCGGCGAAGAGCGTCGTTCCGAGGGCAGGAATGGACAGCGGCCCTTCCGCGGGCGCGGGCACGACCGGTTCGAGCGCGACAATCGCGGATATAGGCATGACCGTCAGGATGGTCACGGCGGCTTCCGCAGGGATTCCGACCGTGACCGCCACGGCCGTCGGCAGGATGGCGACCGTCCACGTCGCGACTTCCATGCCAACGGGAATGGCGGATATGGGCATCGTGATCGTGACAACGATCGCGGTCGGTCGGAGTATGGCGGCGATCGTCGTTCCGGGCGCGGCTACCAGCGGCATGACCGTGACCGTGATCGTAGCCAGGGCTTCCACGGGGACCACCGTCGGGATGACGACCGGAGGTTTGATCGTCGGCAGGATGAGCGGTCCGGTGGGGATCGCCCCTGGAACAACCGCTCCCGTGATGACCGTCCACGTCATGACCGTTCACATGGGGATCGTCCCTACGGCAACCGCTCCTATGGCGACCGCTCCCGTGATGACCGTCGTCAAGGCGGCTATCGGGGCGACCGTTCCCGTGGCGACAGGTATCAGGGCCAGCATGGCCGTGATGACCGTCGTCGTAACGATCATCGCCATGACGACCGCCGCGGGTCCTATCAGCGTGACCGCCAGAATGGCTATGACCGTGCTCGCCGCAACTCAGACGGGACCATCTCCTACCCCTCGCAGAACCCCTATACGGACCGTCGGCCCGGCGAGCCCAAGATGCCCAAGGGGCTGGAATGGTCCATGCTCTCCAAGGATGACCGCCTGCGCCTGCGTGGACTGAGTAAGGAGCACGCGGAGAACATCGGTCTGCACATCCTGGCCGCCTACGCGCTGGAGGAGACCGATCCCCAGGGGGCCCTGGCTCATGCCAAATGGGCTGCACGACAGGCTTCCAGGATTGATCTTGCCCGGGAGACCCTGGCCTTGGTCGCCTACCGTCAAGGCGACTACAAGCTGGCCTTGAAGGAGTTCCGTACCGCACACCGTATGAACGGCTACTCTGATTACCTGCCCTTCATCGCAGACTGCGAACGTGGTTTGGGCAATCCCCGCAAGGCCATTGAGGAGGCTACCTCCGAGGAGGGCAGCCAGCTGCAGGGCGAGTCCAAGGCGGAGATGTTCCTGGTTTATGCCGGAGCGCTGGGTGATCTGGGCTTGTGGGACAAGGCCATCGAGACCGTTCAGGCCCTGGTCAAGGCCCGCGGGCTCAGCGGCGACTACCGGATGCGTGCCGTGCAGGCAGAGCAGAACTTCCTTGAACAGGCTGGTCGCAGCCAGGAGGCTCTGGAGTTGGAACCCCTGCTGGATCGACTGGAATCGGAGTATGCCGACGAGGATGAGGACGAGGATGGCCAGAAGGACGGACAGTCCGAGGAGATCCTGATTGACTACGACCTGGAGCACCTGGATCCGGCCATGATGGAGGAGCTCTCCATTGACCCGGATGGCGGTGAGAACGACTCGGATGAGGATGAGAATGAAGATGCCGAGTCTGATGCCACTGATGCGTCTGATCAGGGTGCTGATGACAGTAAGGGTGAGGAATTTCCCGAATCGGTAGCTTCGAACGATTCAGCGGACTCAACTGACACAGGTGATCCAATTGATTCGACTGAATCATCTAATTCAGCTGATACATCCGATAAAGTTGATTCAACTGGTTCGTCTGACTTAGCCTGTTCAGCCGAAATGCCGGAATCCGAAATCCAGAAATCGTCAGATGACGTGGAGCAAATCGGGGGAGAGCCTTCTCATCTTGATGCAGAAACTTCGGACGAAGGTTCTCAAAGCGACCAGAACGGTAGCGAAGCTGACACAACTGTTACTGGCGAAGCTGCTGATGGCGGTGACGCGACTGTTCAGGATGCAGGATCCGATGCAGACACTATCGATGATCAAAATGAGCAGGTCAGGGATGAGCAGGTCAAGGAGCCCGGTACATCTGATGAAGACAGGGCTGAATAGTGACCGTCTTTCTCAAAGGGACTGATGACGCTCCGGCAAAAACCTACCGTCTGGCTCTACTGGACTTGGACGGGGTGGTCTACCGGGGCGCTGACCCTGTAGAGTATGCGGCCGAGGGCATTGACCGTGCTCAGATGCTTGGCATGCGCATGGCTTACACCACCAACAATGCATCCCGGTTCCCGCATGTGGTGGCTGATCAACTGCGCGGTTTCGGTTTGACCTTGGACGATGGCCAGGTCATCACCTCTGCCGTCGTTGCGGCACGAATGCTGCGCCGACACCTGCAGGATGGCGCCAGGGTACTGGTCATTGGATCCGATCATCTACGAGATCAGATCCGCCTCAATGGGATGGTGCCTGTATACAAGGCTGCAGATCAGCCAGAGGCCGTCATCCAGGCTTGGTATCCCGAGTTGAGTTGGCAGGACCTGGCCCGGGCTGCCTTTGCCATAGAAAACGGTGCACGTTACTTCACTACCAACAAGGATCAGACCCTGCCCCGCGAAGGTGGTATGGCACCAGGCAATGGAGCCATGCTCCAACCGGTGATTCTGGCTACTGGCAAGCAGCCGGAGGACTCGGCCGGCAAGCCGGAATCGGCCATGTACGACGAGGCTCGACAGCTGTTGGCCGATAGCCAGGAGAAGAACTTGGACGTTGACCAATGCCTGCCTGTAGGTGATCGTCTGGATACCGACATCGAGGCAGCTAACAGGGGCGGGTACGACTCCATGGTCGTCCTGACAGGCGTGGCCCGAACCCCCGCCATTCTGACTGCACCTGCCAAGTTGCGGCCGACCTATCTGGCTGAAGACCTGCGCGGCCTGACTATACCACAACCCCAACCCAGTAAGGAAGCAGACCAGACCTGGCACTGCGGCGGTCAAGCCGCAAGAGTAGATGATGACGGGCATGTCACCCTGCGTGCTCTTGAGGGCGGCGGCGATCCCCTGTCAGATCTAGATGCTGTGCGAGCCTGTGCCTGTGCGCTCTGGGAGTACCAGGATCGTGGTGGAGACATGGACTCGCTGGATCTGCCCGTCTTCATTGTAGGGGCATAGCGGCCATGTCGGAAGAGGTCAAGTCTGGACAGCTCGAAGCGAGCGGATTATCCCAGGAATCCAATCACTACTGGCTACATGAGCAGTCCGGCCAGACTGAGCAGCCTGTAGGGTCTGAGTATTCTGGACGGTTCTCACAGGCAGATGATGAGGATACGACTGCATCAGCATCTGAAAAGCCCATGGATAAGCAAGCCATGGCCCCCCTCTTGGAGCGTTTCCCTGAATTGGCTGAATTGGACAATCTGGACGATGCCCAACAGGTTGAGCTGCTCGGCAAGGTGCTGGCCGGGCTCCAGCAGGACCTGAACCGGGAGGGCAAGTGAACGATGAGGATACGGTCGTCAGCGATTGGACCGGTCTGCGAAGAACCGTGGCTCTCACCCGCGATCGGCTTGACCGCATCCTGCCTGCACAGGGGCTGACGGATTCACGAGCCAGAGCCCAGGCGCTGATTCGTCAGGGCCGGGTTATGATCAACGATCATCTGGTATCAAAACCTGCTCAGAGCGTCCAGCCAGGCGATGTGATTCTTCTGGACCCGGGCGATGACTATGCCTCACGGGGAGCGTTGAAGCTGGAGGGCGCCCTGACGGCTTTTGCGACGCAGGGGATGCCTGGTCCGCGTGACAGGCTCTGCCTCGATATCGGGGCATCTACGGGCGGTTTCACTGATGTTCTGCTCAGACATGGCGCACGGCGAGTTATCGCCCTTGATGTGGGCCACGGACAGCTGCTGAAAAGGATTGCCGCTGATCCTAGGGTGATCGACATGAGTGGTGTCAACATACGCGAAGTTCAGACGGGGGACCTGCCTTATCGTCCGGAATATGTGGTCTCGGATGTGTCATTTATTTCGCTGACCTATGTTATTCCTGTCCTGCCTAGGTTGCTCGCGCCTGCTGCCAACTGCTTGCTGCTGGTCAAACCCCAGTTCGAGGTCGGACGTAGCCTGCTGGGCCATCATGGCATTGTGACGGACGAGGACCGCAGGCAAGAGGCTCTGGAACGTGTCTTGGCCTGTGCGCGCGAGCATGGATTTGCTGTCCGAGCTACCATGCCATCGCCCATAACCGGAGCCCATGGCAACGTTGAATATCTGCTCTGGTTGTCTTGGTCACAGTCGGCCTGAAGCCTGCGGTTTCCTGCTTCCTTCGCGACACACCAGACTGGACAGTATCCACAATTGCGGTAATATAAATGAGTTGTCAAAAGCGAGTTCTTCGTCAAGATGACATGCGCCAGTAGCCCAACGGATTAGAGCAGCTGACTACGGATCAGCAGGTTGCAGGTTCGAATCCTGTCTGGCGCACCACACGGAAGCTCTACAGCCGCAACGGTTGCGGGGCTTTTTCCTTGCTTAGGGAATTCTCTCAAAACACGATTTTGTTGGATATTTGTTGGATAAAAGTAGTGGCAAAAGAAAGGCCCCGCCGGGGCGGGGCAGACCAGCTGTCTTACTTGAACAGGTCCCAGATGCTGAACGTGGTCTTCCGGTAGATCTTGTTGTAGGCGGCTTTCCTGGGGTTCCTTATCCACCCCATGCCTTTCTTCCCGTAGCCGGGGATGAGGGCCTTCTTCGCTTGTCGCTTCCACTTGCCCGTGGTCCGTGCTTTGAAGGAGCGCTTGGGGCTTGGGGTGCGCATGCCGAACTTCATGTCTATTTTTCCATGTGTGACTGCAGGTATTCGGAAAGCCCGTCGAAGAAGGTGGTGAGGTTCTTCGCGTTCTTGGATCCCTGCCATATGGCGTTGCCGCCTATCTTCGCCGCCACGGTGACGTTGACCTTTGCTCCGTCGCCGCTGGGGGAGACGACTGCCGTCATCTTCTCTCCCCATGTGGTCATGCTGATGCCGGTGTTGAAAGTGCAGGAGCAGGACAGATCGTCGGCGTGCTTAAGAGCGAAGCGGCTCGATTCTTCTAGCATTCCCTTCATCCCGTTGTATACAGTGCCGACAGGGAGATTGTAATAACGTTCCTGCGCATCCTGATTTCCGCCGAACAGCCCCATCTTTTCTTTTTCTCCTTTTCTTGTGCCTGCAGTGACTGCCAGCAGGCTATCAGTTGTTCTGTACGGTGATCGTGCTTGTTTGGGATCAGCTCTGTGCTTTGCAGTGCATGTGGCTCGAATCGAGTAGGTGCTGGTAGTCGTTGATGATTTGGAAGGTGACGTCGAGTTCGTAGGCGATCTGGTAGGGATCGCCTTCGTACATGGCTTCGGCCGTCTGGTATTCGAGTGGGTTGATGAGTTTCAGGGCGGTTTCGCGTCGTGTCCGGCGTTCCAGTTGTGCGCCGTAGACCCCGGCCCTGGTGGCGTCGCGTGCTGCCAGTGGATGAGCTCGTGGACGAGGGTGCAGCGTTTCTGGCAGTAGATGAGCTGCATGTCGATGAGGATGGTCCTGGTGGCTTCATCGTAGAAGTCTGGCATGCCTGCCGGCAGGAGCACGCTACTGATGGTCACGTTGAGGGTGTCGGCGAAGCAGCGCATCCGCCTACACCATCGTCGACGTCAGACAGTCTAGGAGCCTTGGGTCCTTATCTGCCATAGCCGCCTTCCGCTTCCTTCTCCATCTGCTCAAGGTTGTCCAGTGGTTGATATGGCCAGCACCACCACGGTTGTGATTCGCGGCGAGTACAGCAACGACTCACAAAGGCACGCATTGCTGGGCAACAGATATGGCGAGGTCGTGGCTATGGTCAACGATTGGCTGAGAGGCAACTTCAGCGGTACAACGGAAGCGGCAAGTATGCGGTGCATCTCGCCGACTCCCCGGTGCTGTCTTTGGCAGAAGCTGGCCTGCCGTCGCCCGAACCAACGGCATCTAGTTGCTCACGTGATCCGTCCAAGCCGGCGTCTTGCAACTGGCAACGGCGGTGGAGGTGGCGGGCAGACTGTGACCTTGTAACGCAGGGACAAGCTCTCCGGCATCGCATCCAGACTCGGCATCCCCCACCAAAGCCAACTCCATGGCTAGCGGTCCGGCAACTTCAGCCGTATCTAAGCCGGAGAGACTCTCAGGTATTAAGAAGGTGATACATATGCTTACATATGATTCCTGAGAATGGCGGCAAGCCTTGCTGGCTGTCCGACAAGGCCTAGCAAGTGCTCAAATGTATGGCACTTGTAATCTGCCAGCCCTGGCGATCTTTACCAACACGACCGGCGCTGCCATGGGCTTGCCACATGTGACCGTGATCGTAACTACTATCAACGCTGTAGGCTTGCTGGTCGTAGCCTGCATCGGTGTTAGCCAGTACACGGTAGTCAGCAGAATGCAGCCGCCCTTTTAAAATATCCCCTCGCTCCAGAAGATTGGAGCGGTGGCAGTTTTTTCGTTTAAGGCTTTGGATAAAGTCAAGCGATGTCATTAGAGCGTGTGTAATATCAAACTGTATATTGGCGTGGTTTGTTTAGGTATGTGTAGGAAGGGTGCCTAAAATGGCTGCGAATGTCAATGATGCCGTCAGCAGCCCGGATGTTGCTGAGGTGGTAAGCAGTCTTGATGTCGCTGCCTGGTTTATTGAACTTGCCGTGGAGGAGCAGAGGCCGCTTACTCGCCTACCTCTTCAAAAGCTTGTTACCTTGGCGCAAAGCATGTATGGGTTTCAGACGTCAGATAAGATGTATGGTGAGAAAGTATTTGCTTTCAAATACGGGCCTGTCACCAAAGGTGTTAGAAAAGCTTATGGTGACACTGCCGATTCTCGCATTGACAAGCCTCGCACGGCGCTGAAAGTTCTCCCTGATGACAAAATGGATGCTGTGGCTGAGCTCTGGGGTTTATGCTCAGATGTGACGGGCAAGCTGGTGGAAGTGACCCATAAAGTAGGTCCATGGAAAGATTACTATGTCAAAGACGGCAGGTATGCAGAAATTCCTTGGGCTGAGTTTGTGTATGCGTGGCCAGCCTATGAAAACATGATCCTCACGCTAAAGAAGAATCGCCATCCTGATGTTGACAGAACTCCGGGCAATTTTATACTCCCCGAGTCCGGGTTCGGTAAGTATGACCAGCAGATATTGAAAGCCCAGCAGCATGCTTATGCTGCCCTATTGTCCAGGTAATTTCTATGAATGGCCCGCAACCGCATATTGTCACGCTTGATGTGAATATTTATCTGACGGTAGCGAGGAAGCTGGAGCCAGGGTTCACGGATAAGCAATTCATGTCTTGCGTGTCAGACGCTGGCCAGCACGATACTGATTATTTGCCTTGTTCCAAGGACTCATGGAACACCATATCCGGACGGTGGTCTTGTCGAGGTATGGACGGGGCAGCATATCGTCGAAACAGCATTATACAAAGCCGAGCTACCTTTGAATGGTGCTACGGCTGAAAAGTCTGGCCTAGGTTGGACAAAAGAGCAATCTCAATCGATTGCGAATCTGATCCTCGGCGTACAAACCTTTACGCATGGAGGATTCGTGATAAATGATGGGACTTATTTGCATCCTCCAATGGACTATGAAGACGGCTGTGTCATGCAATGCGCGAAAACGGCCCATTCGAGCTTGAATTTATGCCACCGGTATTGCATCACGAATGACTACGGGATGATCGATGCAGCAAGAAGGTCAACGCAGGTTAAAGTGATGTCTCCGAAGACATGGTGCATAAGAAGAAGGATGGTGGATGCAAAAGGGAAATTGGGCAACGCTTCCACCCTTATGAGAGCCATACATGACAGTCACTGACTGCAGCGCTTATCCACGTTTATTCAGAAGTTGTATTCGTATTGGTTCTCATCCCGTAACTTGGTCTTGTCATGTTGTTCGCTTCTTCCAGATATTGCGGGTTGCATGATTCATGATTGTTTTACTCGAGGTATTGGCTGAGGATGCTGGTGGCCTTGCCTGGGATCGCGTGGTGGTGCATGTCGTAGTTAGTGAGCATCTGCTTTGATCCTGCTGATCTCGGCTTACCATCCAGATATGGCGCATATTCTGTTGATGTCTTCCAAAATCGCCCATAGCTGTGCCGACTGTTTCCCCACTTTCGATGCCCTGAGTGAGAACCTCACCGTGCTCCTTTGCAAGCGGATCACTCGATTGTTGACTAAGAGCAGCGGGCCCGACAAGCAAGCATGAGTGTGAGCGCCTTGTGGTCAGCCACCAGCAGGTCAGAGCCGACCTAGTCGCTATCCGATATAGAGCTACCAAAGACCTTCTCTGGAAGATTGAGAATAAATACAGGATACTCTACTGATCTAGTTCAGTTGATTGATGGATTCGACATTTGGGCTTCGAAGTCAGTGGATTTAATGTGGAGACCCTACCGGTTAGCCCTGTTGAATTTAGGAAATAGGAATTTTGTTGAGAAAGTTGACGCAGACCGAATTCGTGGCTTTTGAGCAAGAATTAAGTATGGTACGTACCAGCTGACTTTGTGTTTAGAACCATCTAGATTTTTGTCCTACTATTTTGTCTTGTCTAGATACCGCAAGACTACGTTAACGTCATCGTGTTTATTTCTCTCAATGTTGGAACATGTTAACATCCTTTAGAGGCGCGGTGACTATTTAAGATGGGCCGTTGCTGTTCATCAGTGCTTTATTTTAGCGGGCTATTATTTTTACAGCTTGAAAAAGAAGGGGTTACAGATGTCAGGTCACAGCAGCGAAGAGCGTGTATACATTTTATCATCATTCTATGATTCGCTCAGTGAGCAGCTAAATCGTATAGATGGGAAGATACTGGAAGAAAAGAAAATAAGCAACTTGGAAGTGCTGGCTCTAACTGATGATACGCCTGAAGTACCCTCATCCGGTTGTATAGGAAGGTTCAAGCGCAAAATAGGAAGGTTCAAGCGCAAAATAAAAGATTATTTTATAGATTTTGGTAAAACAATTAAAGCTGCATACTGGGAAATCAGGAAAATCCCCAACATGTTGCGCAAAAACTGCTGTTTCTTGTGTGAGGTTTTATTAGGTATATTTGTGTTTATATTAGCTTTTACACAGCTAAACTTTTCTTTTTCGTTATTAACATTAAAAATGTCGTGGCGATGTCTCTTACTTATTGTGATAGCAGTTTGCATAGCATGTCTTATTATCGCGCCGTGGAGGTCTTTTTCTCCTAAGAGAAAGAGTACTTTTTCTTCTAAGGGAAGTAAATATACCATGACTGTTTTTTTCACGAAGGAAGTCGAAAATAAAGGATCTTCGTCCTTCGTTTTGGCACTTTCGGTTAAAGAGACTTATGAAAATGACGACGACAAGACGAAGAATGACCAACTTATGGTTGCAGTTGTTATAGATAATTTTACTGCTCGCAAGATGGGTACACATGGAATAGAAACAGCCGGCAGTTTACTCGTCCCGCTGAGTGACTGTATTAACAGCGTTAGCAGAAAGGAAAAAAAGATGAAGATAAATGCTTGTATACAATACCATGTTTCTTCTGACAAACTGGAGAAAAAATACTTCGAAACAATCAAAAAAAATTTAGATATAACTCCAGAACTCGTTAAAACTAACTGTTTTGGGCTTAAGACCTATACAGTAAAGTTAGAATTAGGGGCAGAAAGTCGAGCAAAAGCGATTGGTTCAGACCAAAAGCGTACATATAGAGGTATATGAATATAGCCTTATTGTGCTATTTCAAATTATGCACAACCGCTTTTCTCTCTATCTAGGTGCTTACTATTTTGGCTTATGTATAAACTGGTTTGAAGGTGTTAAATATCCAGCAACGTGGAATCCAGTAAGGTCACGATCTGAGCTTAGGCGCTGTAATCTGCTCCGGTCCTGGACTCTCATTTAACGGTTCGATCACTTTGTGTTGCTCTGCATCGTCGTTATGATGGTAGTTTCCACCATGGAATCGGAGAAATGTCAGATGATTTTCTTAATGAGCTGAGCGTCGACACCGGTGGAAGCCAGGAGGGTTACTGCGCTTTGCCTAGTCACCTGTACTGAGTGAGTTTCGGGGTGAGGTATTTGTGCCATCTCCAGCAGTCGGCGGAAGTCGGTTGTGTCCTGTTTGGAATTGAGAACAGACCCGTCTGGATTATGGAATATGAGATTGTATGGGTTCGACTGCTTATTTGTGGCTTTAAATGCTGCTGCAGCGCTTGAGCAAGAACGGGCACAATGGGGACTTTGCGTCCTGTCCTGCTCTTGGGGTGTGTAAGGCCACCAGCAGCCCGAGAAGCGGAGCATGTCAAACCCATCCGGGTCCACCATTTGCAGTCCGGGCAGTTGGCTCCTCGTTTCTTCCCACACGGCCAGCCGTTCGCACCCTTGATTCCGCACCCGTGGTCTGTCTGCAGCTTCTCCAGCTTCCAGTTGACCTCATAGTTGCCGACTATGGCCTTGTTTTCAAGGGAACCTGCTCCGTGACTTTTGATGGTGCCTATCTGCAGGTTGCCATCCGTTTTTGAGTATTCACTTTCCTTGTCGACTTCACGATTCTCGTATTATACGGTCCTTGCCTTGTATGGACGAAGGTACGGCTCGCGGGCACCTAGGATCTCCCTTGACGCATGCCAGTCAGCAGCTTGAACCACATGCGTGCTCTCACAGCCTTGTCAGGCATGGCTGCTGCGACGCGTAGCATCAATTTCATCTCGGGCACACTGAAGGTAGTTCTTTCTCGTCCGACTTCTCCTTATATTGTGCATCCTCTCTTTGAAGGATGGCAGCTTCTCGGCGGGGTTGGGAGATATGGTCCGATTTCTTTTCACATCCTCAAAAAAGAGTGAAGAGTCGATCTCAGCTGCTTTTTCAGGCTGATCCCAGCACTGTGCAATATCCGCTCCCTTCGGTCGTGGAACCTTGACGGTGGCCAATATGCGCGTAACGGTTGACGGCGTGAACTGGGTCATAGGCTTGTCCTGACAATCCGCCAGATGGTTCTGCAGGACGTTGGTGTAAATCCTGTATGTCTGGGGATCCATCATTTCCACCTTCTTGATTAGGAAGGCGGAGGAGTATGAGCTCAGCGCGGCTTTCTTGCCTACTTCAATACCATCGTTCTCCTTGAGCTCCCTGCACCAGGTGCGGACTTTTGGTGTGACAGCGCCATCAGTGTCTGCGGTGAGGTCTTCTTGCGTGGACTCCCATTAGGCAAGTAACCGATGTATATCTGCTGCTACCATCTCTGTTTACTTTTGACGATTAAATTGCCATCTTGTCGAAGCTCTTTCAGGTGGATGTGAATTTGTACGGCCTTGACTCGCCGTTTGCTCGTCGCCTCGCCATCATATTCCTATTTTGGGATATCTTTAGGACAGAATACTAACGGTCAGTAGTGTATCAGTAATGCCATAATTGTACTAAACAGCTGATATTCCGCCATTCTTGAGGAAACGTTTCTAACCCTAATCTTATAATAGAGCTGACTACGGATCAGCAAGTTGCAGGTTCGAATCCTGTCTGGCACACCACACTAGAGTTCTACAGCCACGAAAGCTGTGAGTGATTTCTTGTGTATATATTGCATATGGAATTCCAAAATGATTGTTATAGCAATCATATGGAATCGAACTCTTTTGATAATGTAAGTCAAGAATTCAATAAACTATGAAAACGGAAAATCTTGCGCTGGATACATCTTCTGTAATCAAGTTAGCTCAAGAAGTTAACAGGAAAATCACAACAACTGGAGTAATAAAATCAATTAGTAATATTGCTAATCGGAGTGAAGCCATCAGTAATTTTTATGCAAGTATAAGCCCAGACATATTGAGCAAATGGGTCTTCGATGATTCCGCACTTGATACACCCAGAGTAATGGTAAAGGCAATGAACAATATGTTGTCCTCAGATTTAGATGCATTCTCGGCTTTGTCGAGCTTAGCAAAAAAGCTCCGAAGTTCATTTGCTGTATCATTATAAAACTATTATATTGTTTTTTGGCTTTAGTCATGTCCTCAATTTATTTAAACACGTACAAATCTATTTGATGATGCAATTGGAAATGTATACCCGTCAAATATATTAGCAGTCACAAAAAGCGGATTTTGAACATATTATTGCAGTTGAATATGATGGCGGCATAGCTTTGTTTGATGTTCTGAGACCTCCTCTTGTAAGGAGGTTGATGAATGCAGATTCAACCGCAAAAAGGAAAAGCATATCGCCTCATGAATATATGCAAATTTTAGATGATTGTAGATCTTCGATTGATAAGGTAGCGAATAACACCTTCTTCAAAAAAGCAAAACTGAAATGTGGCATTTACATCTGTTGTCTGGAGTTGTAACAGTTTTAGCTGAGGGGAGCCTTGCGGCGGGTCAGGCCTTGTTGGCAGATGTATTAAGTAGCCTGCTTGCTGAACAACTTGACTTTTCATACAGAGACTACATGCATTATTGGAATGGAAGCAAAAAGTTAGATTCTCAGAAGTTAATAAAAGAACAAGACATGCGGACGATTTTGGCCTACTTGCCTGTCTGTTCAGCTTGGCAGCACTTCAATCGGAATTCCAGTTTGGTGCCTATGGAGTTTTCAAGACATGCGACAGCGCACCCTCTCACAAGAAGACAGTTTTCTAAAACAAACGCAACACAAGGACTGCTATGTGTAACTTTTTAATGGATTATTGTTTTAAATGGGACTTGCGGAAAAGCTGATTTAACTGGATAAGTTGCAGGATAACTATGAATCTTATTTATGTATTCGAAATTAAGAGATATCTGAGAATTTTCCTTTCATAGGATTTTGGACTCTTGATAATTAAATGCTCCGTTTTGTATTTTTAAATAAAATGTTGATAGTAATTGTTCGCTTCATATGCCTGATAAAATTGAAAAAATGAATTGTTGGCCAGTCTTCCGGTTCACGACCTTCTCATGTGCAAGTTGCGGATCTAATATCCTTCGCTCGATATATTACAGTTCTGACCCATGTCAAGTATGGCTTACAAGGTTTAGGCATTTTTACCCGTAGAGTACTTATTTGTCATGCAGGACCTTGGGTGGAGTGTTGTAGTTATCATAAAAGTATACATGTTTCATATTGCCCGTCGATTAGGACACTATATCCTTGCAGTAGATGCCAATGCGAGATTACTCTTATTTACAAGGCAATAGGCAACAACACTGTGGGAATCTCTAAGACAGCGGTCGCCTGTGTACTCATACACGTAGACAGGTGAATGATGGTATACGGTTGACTAGGAAGATGCCGGTGGGTGAACTTCATCAACTGTTCCCGCAAAGTCGACCTGAAGAGCCCAATTCCGTTTTTTCAAACGAATTCTTGCCTGCTTACGACTTGTAGTTTAGGTAAGGCCTCATAATCCTCAGTTTTCTTCTTGTAAGTTAGTGTCCCGTGAACGTTGTTGTATGTTAATTCTGGTAAATACATGTCCCGAAACTGTCAATCAGCGCTGCATGGTCTTGGTTATGCCAAAGACGAGGAGTTGGATACTTATGATTTTCAATGTGTAGGGGGAAGTGAACTATTTGCTCGCCTATGAGCAGTAAAATGTCGATTTTGGCCTGTAAGCTTGGAGTTAATAACTGGTCTTCCGCCAGTGTATTATTTCGACAGGTGCTCATTTTTTCATGATGGTTTCCTCGTGCCTTTCTTAGCTGCTGTGTCGGATGTCCGAGTGGTCATGGGGATGTTTTGGCGTACAGGTCTGACCTTTGCGCACCTGCCGTACCATGTTTGATGATGGGGTCGCCCGTAACGCCCGCGGCCGTAAGTAGCAAAGCCGTAACCCAACAGTCGGTGCGCTTTAGGTTCTGTATGAATGCGTTTGGCGCTAGTAAGGAGAAGGACGGCATCAACATGATTGAAAACGACGCTGCCCTCTCGAGCACGCCAAGGAGCAACCTTGTGTTTCTGCAGGTTCGTGGATAGTTGCGGTTGTGGATGTGATCCTAGTTCATCTTTGCTTATGTCTGACTTGGCTAGCGGATTGTTGCGCATTCGATGCAGGCATGGCACTGCAGCATACCATCGGCTCTTCAAGATTCGCCTTACGATACTATAGAACGCCAATGGTAAGAGGGGCTCGGCTTTATAGCGTTTACGAATAGCTGGTGGGGCGGGGGGAGTCAGACAACAGGTTTGATGCCTTTACTTCGTAGCTTTATGCACCTTCTTCGCGAGCGTTGCATGGGCGCAGATCGGATAGTCAGAAGTATTCAGATATCAGTCTATCGGTTGTTGCTAGTTACTGGTGTCAGAGGGATGACTGAGTCGCTTGTATCGTCTATTCTGCTGATCTCCGAAGTATAAACCGGTACGGGGCGCTGCTGCAACATCTGGTGCGGAAGTCCTTCCTTGGCTGGCATGGAATGACAATTGTTGCGGCCCAGCCTGTATTCAGCCGATTCTTGGCGTCGTTGATATCCTGTGTCCATGTTCGGTGATCTACTGATCGAAGGCATTGAGAACAGGGGAATATAGATACGCCAAGGGCTGGATACTCGGGATCCTATCTTGATATTTGGAGCGGGAAAAAGAGTTGGACGGTGTTGTTGTCCAGAATGCACAACCAGTTTTCTGAAGTGGTTGCCTGTGCTAAGTCGCTGTAAACCAAATCCGTGCCCTACAATTTTCTCGTGAGTCCAACTTTCAGGTGAGGACATTCCGTCGTATTCTGATGTGTTCAAGCATTTGGTCCAAGCGGTGAAACACGCTGTTACGCTGATTTTCGGCCCAATTAGTTTGTGCCAGTGAGATAGAAACAGGAACAGTGCAGGTCCCGGTCGAGGTTTCCGGGTGCAATGGTTTTGAGCATCTGGTTGTCTACTCTGAAGTAGCCGTTGATTCGCGTCTGCTCCTTAGTCAATTCATAGTGGTTCTGAGCTCACGTATTGTACTGTCTGTTGTCGGCATCACGGCGTTGTATATAAGCTACCCGCCCGGGCTGCCCTCCTTAGGCTCGCTTTGGCATATGGGCACCATTTCCAGGAGATGACCTTTGAGATTTATGACTATGACTATCTACGAACCGGATCCATCGAGTCTTGACGCAGAGGCCAGAGTCGATTTCCAAGAATAAAGCACATCCGCTGTCTTAATTCTCCGATGTTCTTCATGGATTATATGATGCATGACTGGATCTTTGCCCGCTGACTACACCTCTTCATCCTTGTATCGCGTAATGGCATGACGATACTCAAGGCTTTGTAATGAGCAATTGTAGACGAGTGTGGTTGGTATGGTGCTGATACCCGTCCGGGGTGTTTCCCCAACCTTGCATTTAGGTTGAATTATGCCGATAATCCTTGAAAAACAAGGGTGTCAAAGACTTTTGGCAGGGGAATTTTTGGTATGGAAGGGGGTGTGTTGATAGCGTGAGGGGATCGGGCTTGCGCATGCCTCGATGATGCAGGCACACAGTCGTCAACCAACAATCGGCCGGCGGACGATGGCCGGGGAAGGCGGGTGGCAAGGGTATGGAACTGGGCAGTCAGATTCGCCGGTATCGCTCGGAGCGGGGCATGTCCCAGGATGATCTTGCGGGAAAGATATTCGTGTCGACTATATCCAACTGGGAGAACGACAGTACCTACCCGGACGTGCAGAATCTGCTCCTCCTGTTCAACCTCTTCGATGTGACCATCGACCAGCTGATCAAAGGCGACCTCGACATCATGGATAAGAGCATTGATTCGGAAACCAAAAACGTTCGCCGACTGGGCTTGGTCTGTGGAATTTTCATGGTCTTCATATTTTTGACCCTTATTGTCGGGTTTGGTCTCTATGTGAAGTTGAATAAGTCAGATATGATTCTGTATGCCATGCTTGCCTTAGTTCTGATAACGGGCATTTTAGGTATCATAGCTACCACGTACGCCGAGCAGATTAAATCCCGTAATGATGTGCAGACCTATCGGGAGATCAAGGCCTTTCTGTCGGGCAATGAAGAGGACCGCAGAAACGAACCCGTTTTGAACGAAAGTGAGTCATATCAGGAAATCAATATTTCAGCAAGGCGTTCAAACCCCATCCGATTGTGGGGCCGGTCATCTTTTTCTTTGCGGCTTGTGCCTTTGGGTTCTCTCTGGGCGAAGGCATCATCTGGATTCTGATTCATGTCTTTGGCATGACCTGGCTCGCATAGGGAAAGCAGATCGCACCTTTGCAGCAGGACACGTCAACTCATATTTTGGGGTTGTCCATTGGGCCTATGGCTTCATGAGGAGGCTGTGCTTCGAACTGGTCCTTATGCCTGCTTCAACAGTGAAATCCTCTGCACTGAGACAAGATGGTAAAAATCCAATAGGACACATTGCTTACGCAGGGTTCTCCTCTGGACTCGTCTCCGCAGCATTGTGTGGTGCTGATAAGAGCCGCTACTTTTTTGTGCCGCTATCGAATTCGCGTAGGAGTTTGCTTGAGGCCGGGGTAGCCTTCACATAGTTTCCCGCACAGAATCTCAATATGGCAGTCGCTTGCCCCTTGACGTCCAGTGGAATGGGGAAGTATTCGATCAGGGCCTCGGCTGCCGTTTCTTCAGCCGACCGAGCACGGGTGAAACCGAAGGAATCAGAGCAGTGCCTTGGGCGCGCGATGTGCCAAATGACGCCTTGTGCTATGTCTGACTTTTGGGCAAATTGAAGTTTCAAGGCAAGTCGATCACCACTCAGCAGTTCATCTGTTTCGATTCGCTCGGCGAGATGGTCCGCCGCACACTGCAATTGGAACCGACGGTCATTGTCGGCTAGCCTGGATTTCTCCGTCATATCTTAAGTTATCGCCCAAGTTTATACTTGTCCGGTTCCGGTCTAGTTAAGAGGGACTTCTGAAAACTGGGTTTATGTGAGGCTCCGAAACGGCTTCCGCACACAAAGAGTTTTTGTATCGCCTGTAAAGGAGAATCAAAGCCTCTCGCCTTGAGCTCGTATCTGCCCCAAGTGGCTTCCGAATGATTGCGTTTCTGACAAGTATCTGAACTTGCCGTCCCCGTTTGGTGTTCTTAGCTAAAGTGCAAAATGTCTCCTAGGACTATAGGGCATTTGTCTTTACGCAAAATCGGCGGGATACGGCAATAATGAGCTTGACTCGGTGAAATTGTGTGAGGTGCGTCTGGTTTGCTCGTTGCTGTAGGGTGCTGGCGCATTGCATTTTCTGTCCACATTCTATGGAAAAGTTGAAACTCAACGATGGACTGCGAAGTGACCATGCCCGGTACCGTTTTGGAGTCTCATCGATATCTGCAACATGCTCTGCTTCAGGATCTTGGCTCGCCCGACGGAACGACGTTGCCACGGGTGGAGTGAGAGGACAACTGTTGCGGTCTGGCGTGCATCCAGGCGATTCTGGATGCCGAAGGACTTCCTGCATCCCTCTCGATACCTTGTTGGCTGAGGGGATTGAGGGCAGAGCCTACGATGCTGCCAAAGGGTGGATATTGCGGGGACTTCTTGAATTGGGACGTTCCTATGGCTTGGATGGTGAGGTTTTCCCTGAAGACCCAATCGGTTTTCTTGAGGGTTTACCTGTAGTCCACGTCGCTCCGATAATCTCAGTATCCTGCAATTTCCCCTAAATCCGAAAAACGAAAGGCGGCCACTTAGTCGTATTTCGTGGCACTCGAGTGTCGAGCACAAAAGGTGAAGTCTGTTGTTGTGATGATCCTTCGACCCTGGGAGCCGCTGTCGATGAAGTAGAGCGGATCAGATTTTGGTCAAGCTTCTCCGGTCGTGTACTCATACTGAAAAGCGCGAGAGTCTGGCAGGGGTTGCGTTCGGTTATCGTGGATAAACGCTAAGAAGCATATCTTGTTACTCGAGGACCCATTCAGTTTCTTTGACACTGCCAAGGTCTATCCGCATAGGAATTTTGAACGATACCTGGGCCATGCACTGAAAAAGTATGCGGAGCAGACGGAATCGCCGTTGCCACCAAATTATTCTTCACCTCGTCTGATCGCCCCAACTAGCGCGGGTATTGCCGTAAGCCTGTCATGCAGCAAATAGACTATAGCCTGGAGCGTCTGGGAATGTAATACGTAGACTTCTATATCAATCACCGCTGGGAATACTTCACATCATCGAAGAGAATACGGATGCTCTGAACGATCTGGTGAAAGCGAGAAAAGTAGCTACATGGGAGTGAGCGCCATGTACGTCTGAAAGTTCGAGAAATCACGATTCGTGGCTGCAAGCCGTGAATTGGCCCTTTCGCTTCGATGTAGAGCCATATGAACCTGATCTATATGTGAGGAGGAACTTGAGATGGTTCCCTTCTGCCAGGACGGGAACACCAATATCGCTTCATACAGCCCATCTGCCTGGAAGTCGAAACCGGAAAAGGGTCTCATCTAGTGGACCGTTCATAAAGTCTTAGTCGTCTGGTCTGCGACCGCCTACTTGACTTTCGCAACCGTGGACGTATCAATTGCAGCGAGCTTATTCGATACAGTTGCTCCCTTCGCGCCAGGCGATTGGGGCAACCCCGGTTTCTCTGGTGAAAGCCGCGCTGAATGAGCTGGGGCGCACGTATCCGACCTGCCTGCCAATCCAGGCAACGTCCTCCTTGGTGAACGAGAGAAGACGGCGGGCCCGGTCCATTCTTTGCTCTCTGATGTACCTGGCCAGACTTGTTCCGGTCTGACGCCTGAAGGCGAGGCATAAACGGGTGCGTCCCACATACAGGGATTGGGCTATCCGATCAATGGAGAGGTCGCCGTCCATGTGGGATTGGATGTGAGCTTTGACCTGTTGGACCAAGTCGCGGTCGTGTGACGGTTCGTGGCTCTGTACAAGGGCGGAGGAAGCCTGGGCCAGCATTGCCATGAGGAGGTCGATGTGTGCTTTTATGAGGAACTCCGTCTGGCCTGGCCTTCCGGGGGCAAACGTTGACAGGGCGGTTAAAGCGGACTGTGCAATATTGGATGGCCAGGGCCTGCCAAAGGCGTCAAAGAGTCCTCCGACCTGACCGGGCCATTGGTTTTCCAGCTCCATGAAATAGCCGGGCAGGATGCAGATGCTCCGGGTCCGAGAGCGAGAGCCTGCCGGTATGCGGTTGGTGACCGATCCCGCCTGCTGGATCAGGGAGACCATATTGCCTTTCTGCATGGTAAATGGCTGCACCCCATAAGGAACAGGGTTGGATACCGGGCTTTCATCCAGGGTCAGGCAGGCGTAGTCGGTCATGGCGTACTCACTGAAGCTCATCTCGCGCAGGAAGGTGATGTCGTGCCATATGACCAGGCAATAAGGACCCGCCAAATTGGCTTGGAACCTTCCTCGGCAAATGTCGCCATCCACCTGCCCTTCCAGTCCTCCTGATTGATAATGGAGTTCCATGCCGAGTTGCTCCACCTGGGGGCGATACAGGGTCTGTATCTCGCGGGATTCGGAGCGTATCGCGTGGTCTGTCATTGCTCACCTGGTTTCATCCTGCCGGCTTTGTGGCAATCTCGGCAGACTTTCGTTTTCGTTCGCAGCTTTTATGGATTTATTCGTCCCTTTGTGACGGTCTTCCGGGCATTGACTTCTCAGATTACGTTCGATGGCAGCGGACGACAAGAGTTTTGGATGAACCTGGAGGAAAGAGATGGCCACAGACCAGACGGATTCGGGTAGCAAGCCGGATTTTGCAGAAGGTAAAGCACAGGGCGGGGGAGGCCGACCTGGCCAGGAGAGGCCACCTGCACGCAGTTCCCTAATGCGGCTGCTCGATTTCGCTGGCTCTCGCAAGGTGTTCTCCTATCTCGGCTGTGGTCTGTCCGCGCTCTCCACGATTGCCGGCCTTGGACCTTACATCTGTATATGGCTGGCGGTGAAAGACCTCCTCGCCGTAGCGCCGAAGTGGTCCCAGGCCACGGGAATCGCCACATACGGATGGGTTGGATTGGGGTTTGCGGTGGCATCCGTCATTCTGTACTGTGCAGGACTGTTGATGGCGCATCTGGCAGCTTTCCGGAGTGCCTCCAACATGCGTAAAGAGGCCATGAGCCACCTGATGAGCCTGCCCATGGGGTATTTTGACCTCCACGCTTCAGGCGAGTTGCGTCGCACGATTGATGGCTCGGCCGGCGATACCGAGAATCTGCTTGCCCATATCCTCCCTGATGCAGCCGGCTCCTTCGCCATGATTCTTGGTATGCCGATATTGATGCTGGCTTTCGACTGGCGTATGGGCCTGGCCTGTCTCTTCCCCATCCTGATCGCCCTGGTCTGCATCCGTGTCATGATGAACGATCAGGGACAGTCCTTTGTGAAGAAGTACCAGGATGCCCTGGTGCGAATGTCCAAGACCGGAACCGAATATGTCCGTGGCATTCCTGTAGTCAAGGTCTTCCAGCAGACGGTCTATTCCTTCAAGGCCTTCCACGAGGCCATCGAGCACTACAGCCGAATAGCCAGGAACTATGCCATGCAAATCTGCCACCTGCCACAGACCATTCAGATGACGGCCCTGAACGGGACTGTAATTTTCCTTGTTCCTGTAGCCATCCTGCTGGCTTCGGGGCATGGTGACTTCACCTCTTTCCTGACTGATTTCGCCTTCTACGCCGTCTTCTCGGGCATGGTTCCCACAGCCATGACCCGTCTGCAGTTCTCCAATGAGTCCTTCAGCAAGGCCGACGATGCCTTGAACAGAATCACCGGCGTGCTCAGCATCGATCCCCTGACGGTAGTTGCCGAACCGGAACACCCGAAGTCGGCGGATGCATCCATGGAACAGGTGTCCTATAGCTATCCAGGTGCCAATCGTCCGGCACTCGATCGGATTGACTTCAAGGTGCCGGAGGGCGCAATGGTGGCTCTGGTTGGTCCCTCGGGAGGAGGAAAATCGACCTGTGCCAGTCTGGTGCCGCGTTTCTGGGATGTGGATTCGGGCAGGGTCGCTTTGGGTGGCATTGATGTCAGATCCATGGATCCCCACGATCTGATGGGGCAGGTCGCCTTCGTTTTCCAGGCCAACAGGCTCTTTTCGACGACCCTGCTCGAAAACGTCCGCGCAGCCAGGCCAGAAGCGACTCCCGAGCAGGTACTGGACGCATTGAGGGCGGCTCAGTGCGTGGACATTGTCGACAAGCTTCCCAATGGGCTGGATACCGTGCTCGGTTCGGGTGGAACCTATCTTTCCGGGGGAGAGGTCCAACGCGTGGCTCTGGCCAGGGCAATCCTCAAAAAGTCTCCCATTGTGGTTCTGGATGAGGCGACTGCTTTTGCCGATCCTGAGAACGAGGTCCTGATACAGAAGGCGCTGACCAAACTGACCCAGGCTGAAGGGGGCCGACGGCGAACCGTTCTTATGATTGCCCACCGCCTGTCGACTGTGGCCCACGTCGATCGAATTCTGGTGCTGGACGGGGGCCGTCTGGTTGAGCAGGGTACACATCGCCAGCTTCTTGATGCGCAGGGTACCTATGCCCGTCTCTGGTCTGATTACAAGCGGGCGGTTTCATGGAAGGTCAACAACTCTTCGAAGGCTGCCGGCAAAGCGGATCACAACCTCGCTGGCTCCACTGTGGGTGAGGAGTACGCCGCTTCCGGTGCCGGGCCATACGCTGCGGACTCGTCGACTGGTGATTCCGACATTCAGAGGGAAGGAGGTGAGGCATAAGTGCTCGCCTCATTCAAGAAGAAGTACGCCCTGTCCGATCAGGGCGTGAGAATCGTGGTTCTGGGAACGTTGTGGACTACACTGACCAATCTGATCATCATGGCGGGAACGGCCTCTCTTCTGCTGGTCATGAACGCTTTTGTCGGACACCTGACAGCGGGGGCGCCCCTGCCGGAGATCTTGCCCTATCTAGCTGGTCTCCTGGTCTTTGCCCTCATTCTCTTCGGCTCCTCCTGGTTCCAGTACAGTTACTCCTACGGTGCGGTCTTCAGCCAGACCGGAACTCAGCGGATCAACTTGGCCGAGAGACTGCGCAAACTGCCACTCTCATTTTTTGGGCGGCGTGACCTAGCTGATCTGACCGATACCATTCTGGGTGACGTGGCCACCATGGAACATGCCTATGCCCATGCCTTGAGCCAGCTCTACGGAGCGGTCGTCTCATCCGTCCTGATATTCCTGTCGCTTCTGCCTATCAATTGGGCTCTTGACCTGGCTGCCTTCTGGAGTGTACCGGTGGCCTTCGCTATCATCTTTGCCACTCGACGATTTGTTGAAGCCTCGTCACGGCGCACGAGGCAGGCCCAGGTGCGGGTCAGTGACGGCATTCAGGAGGCGCTTGACTGCGTTCGGGAGATTCATGCCACCAACCAGGAAGACAGGTATCTGGACAGGCTCTTCTCGACCATTGACAACACCGAAGCCACTACAGTCCGAACCGAGATGACCAATGGTCTTATAATGAACTCCGCCATGGTGGTTTTGAGGTTGGGTGTGGCAACGACCTTCCTGGTGGCTGCCGGATTGATTATCCAGGGCAGGATCAACTTCATGGTCATGTTCCTATTCCTCCTGATGGTCTCACGGATCTACTCGCCCTTTGATCAGGCGCTGATGCTGGTTTCGGAGCTCTTCCAATCCCAAGGCTCGGCCCGGCGGATCCGCTCCATCACCGAGGAACCTGTAGCCGGGGGTAGTACGGAATTCCATCCCGATGGGCACGATATCGTCTTCGACCACGTTGCCTTCTCCTATCCCGGTCTTGCGGGTAAGGCGGCAGGTGAGCCGGTTCTTGAGGATGTCGGCTTCACTGCCAAGGAGGGGGAGATTACGGCCCTGGTTGGTCCTTCGGGGTCCGGTAAATCGACCTGCGCCCGCCTTGCGGCTCGCTTCTGGGATGCCGCTTCAGGTTCCATTACCGTAGGAGGGGTGGATGTGAGCCAAGTGGATTCGGAGGTTCTCCTGCGAGACTATGCCGTGGTTTTTCAGGACGTGATGCTCTTTGATGACACGGTCTTGGGCAATATTCGGATGGGTCGGAGCGGTGCCAGTGACGAGGAGGTGTTGGCTGCAGCCAGCGCTGCCAACTGCGACCAGTTCGTCTTGCGCCTGCCACAGGGGTATGAGACGATGATTGGTGAAAACGGCTCCAGGCTTTCCGGGGGCGAGCGGCAACGAATCTCCATTGCCAGAGCCATCCTCAAGAATGCCCCGATTGTTTTGCTCGACGAGGCTACCGCCTCCCTGGATGTGGAGAACGAGACGCAGGTGCAGGAAGCCCTGTCACAATTACTGGTGGGGAAGACCGTCATGGTCATCGCCCACCGGATGCGCACTGTCGAGCAGGCCGACAAGATTGTCGTTCTTGACCATGGGCATGTGGTCGAGCAGGGTTCTCCCCAGGAGCTTATGTCCGCAGATGGTGAGTTTGCGCGGATGGTTCGCTTGCAGGGGGAGAGCGCAGGATGGTCCTTATAGAACGAGCTTGAATCGGCTGCATGGAGGAGCCAGGAAATCAGGTCCGTTCTGCAGGAATCAAGGCTCATCAGGTCCTTGAGCATCGCGGGCAACATCAAGCTGTACCTGCTCTAGGCAGGGACGCCAGGCAAGGTGCATTCGGGAAGATTCGGCCAGGTGGTGGACTCTCTGGGCATTGGGTCTATACTTGGCAAAACCGCTTAAATGCTCCGGTGGGAGAAAAGCAGGAACAGTTTTCGTGCGGGCCGTCATTATGAATTCCGAGGCTGTTCTTGCTGATGAGCCCGCTGCCGCTCTCGATTCAGCGAACAGGTCGAGGATCATCACTCTGCTCTTTGGCCTGAACCAAGATTCGGGATCCACAATCGTCACCGTTATGCATGACGCCTCACTGGCTGACCAGCATGATCGAATCATCAAACTTCAACGAAAGGCCTAGAACATGGGTTTCTGGATTATGGTATTCGCGGCTTTGCTCGGCTTGGCACTGATTGTTCGGGGATTTGTATTGGGCAAGAAAGACAAGCGCTGGTTCGCGATGTGCATATTGGGCGCAGCAATCCTGGCTTTCGCCGTTTGGCTTGCTATATGAGCACCCGGTGAAACAATGCCGACCGCCAGCATCGGGTGAGTATAAGTACAAATCGCTGTCAGGTAGGACTGAGTGTGCCCAGTATGTGGCTGGACATACTGCGCATGGGGGGAAACCTGATAGGTTCAAGCAACTTGTAGTTCTGCTTTGGGTGCTTCGTGGGAGGGATCGATCCTTCCCAGTATAAAAAGAGTCTGACAGGGCCTCTTCCATCTGTAGAAGTCGGATAAGGGTTCTCGTTGCGGTAAAAGCAACGCCCAACAACCTGCGAGACGCATTGTTTCCGCTCGGGGAACTCCGGCATTTGAGATTCAGGCATTTGAGCAAATCGCTTGCTGAAGCCATGAATGAGGAAACCAGGTTCTAGGAGATAGTTTTTTGTTTTGCCAGAGAGGCTGCAGAGGGGGGGGGGCTGCAGATGTCTTATTAGGAGAACCGCAGAGATTCCGTATTGCCGATGGCTGATCGAATTAATAAGTGAGTTCTTTCTTCTTTCTATGAACGTGTGGCAGATACTCATGGCTCACTTGATTCGCCAATGAGTAGAGTTGTATGTTTCTCTTTAGTTTGTAGACAGGTGCTTGAGCATTCGGTCCTAACAGCCAGTGGTTCTGATGCCGATATATTTCAATCACCATTGGTGGTAATCTTTTCAAAGAGTGTCTGGCAGGTTTGGCCGCTCAATGCAATGAAACTTTAACGAACCGCTGTACCTACCATAAAGGGTGGCACCAATGAATGCTGCTATAGAACTTGGCAATCTAGTTAAAGAGTATGAAACGCCAGCAGGGGTTATCAAGGCCCTGGATCACCTCGATTTAACCGTCCCT
Source organism: Bifidobacterium sp. M0404 (assembly GCF_016101415.1). Classification (NCBI taxonomy): domain Bacteria; kingdom Bacillati; phylum Actinomycetota; class Actinomycetes; order Bifidobacteriales; family Bifidobacteriaceae; genus Bifidobacterium; species Bifidobacterium sp. M0404. The sequence goes on from NZ_JACFQP010000001.1 coordinate 326,191, forward strand.
GAAGGGGGCATCTTTGGTCTGCTGGGCCCTAACGGTGCTGGAAAATCAACAACGCTCGAAATAGCTGTCGGCTTGAGAAAACCGTCTTCCGGAACTGTCAACATATTCGGCAGGAATCCGCAGACCGACTCGCAGTGGATTCATCAGAGGGTGAGTATTCAACCACAGGAGTCCACTGTCTTTCCCCAGGAAAGAGTGGGGGAGATACTGTCATTTTGGGCCAGTCTTTATGATCACCCGCGCGACGTGGACAAGGTCGCGAAATGGATGGGCTTGGACGAATTGCTGCTCCGCAAGGTGGCGAAATTATCAGGTGGACAAAAACAGCGTCTGAACGTTGGTTTATCCATCATCGGACGGACGAAACTAGCCATACTTGACGAACCTTCCACTGGTCTTGACGTAATGGCTCGAGACGACCTTTGGAAGGTGCTTCGTTTTTTGGCCGAAGAAGGTACGACGATTGTCTTATCGACACATGATTTAGATGAGGCGAGGGTACTGTGCCAAGAAGTTGCGGTGATAGATCATGGTCGGTCTGTAGCCCAAGGCAGCCCAGAGGAACTCATAAGGAAGCATGCCGAGGGGACGCTGATATCCTGCCGAGTAAGTCCGGATGGAATATCGGACCTTGTGAGCATGCTTCGGACTTTTGGCGAACCGGAAGTCGTTGATAAGACAACCATCTCAATACGTACCGACGATACGGATCCTGTTATTGCTGTGCTGTCGAGCAATCCTGCGGTTTCCCAATTACGTATGAACGAACCAAGCCTTCATGACGCCTTCGTGAAGTTGACCGGGCATGATTTTGAATAGTTGATGATACTCATTTTTGATAGGACTCCAGATGACACAAAAACGGGACCTTCGCCCCTTGTTGGCGCTACAGACTCGTGAACTAATCAGGAACACTTCATACTTTATTTTTGTCATAATTTTCCCTTTTGCCATGGCTGGTATGTTCCTTCTCATGTCCGAGATGATGAAAGGGCAGGCTGATGCTCCGGACTTCAGCCCCTTTGTCATGCCCATGGCCCTCTTTCTGGCAGTGACCGGTACAGCTTTGACAATGACTGCAGGCCCTTTGGCCGAGGTCAGGCAATCAGGAGCTCTTCGGGTACTTTCAACTACGCCCATCCGCAAAGCTGACTATTTGATGACGTATCTGGTTGTAAGGTTCATTATGGCGACCGTGCAGATCATTGCCATAGTCGGCGCTTCAGTATTGCTTAATCTGCTTCCGCTCAGGGATGTTGGTCGAGTTTTTGTCGTGTCCTTATTGGGCCTGGTCATGTTCCTTGCTCTGGGTTATTTAATGGGCGGGTGTCTTTCCTCATCGCAGTTGGCAACCAACCTGGGAACTCTCGTGCAATTGTTGGCTTTGTTCCTCAGCGGTCTGGCCATACCCTTCGCCATCCTTCCAGATTGGTTGACGAATGTTATCAGATGGATTCCTTCGACTCTATTTGGAGATCTTATTTTCTGGGCGTCAAAAAATCCTCTGCAACAAACGGGCGCTATGCTTTCAACCTCCATCGTGCTTGCAGTTACTGTATTGCTTGTGTTTTTGGCGGTTCGTAGTTTCAAATGGGATGTGGAGTGAATTTAGAACACCGATTCTTACTAATATTAAGAGAGTACAGGAAAGTTGAACCGTTGAATACAAAACATAAGTTAATTATGGCACTAGTCAATAAGAGAGTTTGAGGGTTGAGCTAGGCTTCTTTTCTCAATTACTGTCATGTCTGGGATTATCGGCACATACTCAGTGGAACCGATTCAGCCTGTTTATATTTCTGCCGATGGTCAACGGCATCATCTGTTTCAGGAGGATTGTTCAGATGGACCGATCCCCGTCATTTGAGCCGAGGTTGTTTCATTTGACCATTCATACTATCGGCAAGGTTTCTTAATCTTCGGTTCTTTTCCTGTGAAGCACTGTACTGCGACTGTCGGTCGTGTGCTGCTATCCCGCTGGCAGTATTGTCATGAAAGTTTCTTTTAGCGGGACAGATACTTGGTCATGCCGAAGACATGGCATGACCTGCATTTGGTCTGTTTCGGATGTCTATTGTTTAATAGTCCTCCTGTCTGTCGCGACTATGGTCACCAATGGAACACGTATATCATCGTCGTTTCGGATTTTTTAGAGGGACTTCGTCGATTCACGTTGCAACAGTTGATAGTGGGCGGTAAGTCTTTGGGGTTGTTGCCTGGTTTTGGTTTGAGTCTTCCCGGAGGCTTCGTCTAGGCGCATCACCAGGGTGTCAACAGCCTGCCGGGCCATATCGTTGAAGTCGAAGGCCACAGTACTCAGACTGGGAGCGATGAAGGCTCCCTGGGAGATACCGTCGAAGCCAATAACGGATACTTGATCCGGAATGCTGATATTCCGATCGATTAACGCTCTGATGACGCCAAGCGCCGCAGCATCGTTGATGCAGACCACAGCGTCAAAGCTTACCTGATTGCCGTATTGGTTCCTTGGTGAATGTTCGTAATTGGAGGCGAGATCATAGTCGATATAATCCAGCATGGTTTGGCGGCTGGTGCCGGGGCTCCAATCCGGAGGGTTGATGAACTGTTGAGGTCCTGGTTTCATGCCGTGGTTTGCCAGTGAGGATTCATAGCCGGCGACTCGGGTCGTGGCTGAATTCAGCGGATTTACGCATTCGGTTAAAGGTATATAGGGCATGCCAAAAAAAACAGGATTTCGGCAGCCAGAGGCAAATAGATAATCGGTGGCTTCGCGCATGGCTCTTTTGCCTGGGGTTTGTAGAACATCATATTCGGGATTTTCATCTTGAGCGGAAAGAAGTAAAGCGGGTTTGCCGTGTAATTGCGCCTTGATCTGCCGGCTTGTCAATTTACTGGGGCTGAAAATGACTGCATCGCAGAAAGCACTGATTACATGTTCCAGAATTGTTGTTTCGCTCTCACGACGGTAGAGGGTTTGTTGGATGACTGTTTGTAGCCCCTTGCCCAAGGCATATTCTGAAATAGCGTCAGCAAGCTGGCTGACGTATGGATTGGCAATTTCCTGGACGACCAAGCCGATAGCCCCACTTTTACCAGACTTGAGGTTTCTGGCGGAAAGGTTAACGGCGTAGTCGAGTTCTTGTGCCGCTGCCATGACTCGTGAACGTGTGGCCTCGGAAATCATAGGGTCCCCGTTCAAGGCATAGGATACTGTGGCCTGTGATACACCCGCCAAAGCGGCGACATCACGCATTGTGACCATGAATTCTACCTTCGTCTTTCTTCTGTTTATGCTGTCGATGCCGAACCATAGGAAATTGATTGCCGTCTCCAACCAACGAACAATGCAGCTGAATCCATTAATCTAAGAATTCATTGCATATAGCTCATTACCTATCGTTCTTCTGACTTCAATCATGCTATGACTTCTTCAGCTTATATAAGCAGGCTATGGCAAATCAACATCATATTTGACACGTATAAGTTATGCGCGTTATATTGTTACTGGCGATTAGCTGATTCGATTCAGTAAGCATCTCTGCTGAGTCGAAATCCTGTCGGATGGTTGGTGCGTTGAAGCCCAGACATCCGGCAATATATGAGAATCAAGGATTCCTTGAACCAAGGAGGTTTCAATGAGGTCCTGGAAGAAGAAAGGCCTGACCGCGATCCTGGCGGTACTTGCTTCAGTGTCCATGGTGTCTTCACTGGCGGCTTGTGGGGGCAGTAATGGCGCCAGCAAGGATGAATTGGTCCTAACGATCTGGGGTGGTGATATCGACAAACGCGTCATGCAGAAACGCCTGAGCCTGGCTAAGAAGAAATATCCCAATATTTCCGTCAAACTTCAGTATATAGCCAAGGATTACGATACCAAGATCCAGACTATGTTTTCAGGAGGAACACCACCCGATATTTTGGAAATGGCTGATAATATCAACGCGTACTCCAGTCGTGGTCAGCTAGCCGATTTGACATCAGATTTCCCGAACGTCGCTCGAGACTATGGCAAAACCAATCAGAAGATCTATACATATAAAGGCAAGCTGTATGGGGCTCCTGACAGGGCGGCACCAGCGGTGATCTTCTATAATAAGGACATTTTCGATGCTGCTGGTGTGGAATACCCCAGCGAAAAGTGGGATTGGAATACCTTCTTGACCAACGCCCAGAAATTGGTCAAGCGTGAGAATGGCAAGACCACTCAGTGGGCCTACTGCGAAGGTGATTGGTGGGCCTGGTATATGACCTGGATCTATCAAAACGGCGGCCGTATTCTCGACAAAGATGGCAAGCCGGTGGTGAATTCGCCTGAGAATGTTGAAGCCATGCAGTTCTATCAAGATCTCATGTACAAGTATGAGGTCATTCCCAAGCCGCAGGAGATCACGGATTCAGGCGCTGACCCCCTGTTCGCACAAGGTAAGACAGCCATGAATGTGACTGGTTTCTGGGACATCTCCTCACTTAAGGATGCCAAATTCAACTGGGGAGTTGCACCTCTGTGGCATGGCAAGAAGACTGCTGTACCCATGTTCTTCAACGCCCTTACGGTCTCTTCTCAGAGCAAGCATAAGGATGATGCAATCAAGATTGTGAAATATCTGACCTCGAAAGAGGGGCAGCGGCCTATCGCCGAGAGCGGGCTCGACATGCCAGCGAACCTTGCTGCGGCCAAGGACAAGTCCTTTACCCAGGCATCTTGGAATAAGAATGGATTGGATCTGACTGCTTTCACCAGATCTACCTCGATGACCTATGCTCCGCCGTTGACGCCAGAATGGTCACAGATCACCAAAGCCATGTCCGATGGTATGTCCCAAACCTGGAACGGCAAGCAGGATGTCAAAACTGGCTTGGATAAAGCTCAGAAGACATTGGAGCAGGCTCTGAACAAGTAGCAGGGTCAGTCCAGTTCCAGGCAGCTGGCGGATCCGGCGCATAATGGCCGGATCCGCAGCGCCTTTTTACCCGCAGTGCTCTGTTGCGCCAAGTCAGATGCGCCTGCCGTCGTGTTTTTACATCGTCAAGAGGTGATTTGTATGAGTATATCCGCATCCATAGGTCGTCGTCATCGTGGTTCGCGTCGAGGAATGAAACGGAGCACTAGGGAGACCCTGTTCTTTTACGTATGTATATCTCCGTGGATTATCGGCTTTGTAGTTTTCACTGCGGTGCCTATGTTTTCTTCGCTGTATCTGTCGTTTACCGATTGGGATTCATTTCAGAAACCCAACTGGGTGGGTCTTGGCAACTATGCCAAGGCTCTTACTGCTGATCCTCTTTTTTGGAAAGTGCTCAGAAACACTTTCTATTACGCTATAGTCTCTGTACCTGTCTCCCTGCTCATCGCCCTGTACTTGTCCAATCTGCTTTCTCATGACTTTCGTGGTAAACGCATTTACCGCACCATCATTTATCTGCCTTCATTGGTGCCGCTTGTGGCAGCAGGATTGATTTTTAAATGGTTGCTCAAGCCTGAAGATGGACCAGTCAATGCCTTGCTGGGCCTGTTCGGCATCAAAGGTCCTGCCTGGCTGTTGGATGCAAACTGGGTTATTCCTGCCATAATCCTTCTGTCCATCTGGCAGGTTGGAGGGGGAACGATCTTGCTTATTTCGGCCATTAATGGCGTGCCAAAAGAACTGTACGAAGCGGCTGAAATTGATGGGGCAGGTCACTACAGATTGTTTTGGAGCATAACGTTCCCAATGATCACACCTATTTTATTCTTCAATCTGGTCACAGGGATCATCGGCGCTTTCCAGGTCTTTGACCAGGTTTACATCCTGACCCAGGGTGGTCCAGACAATGCCAGCCAGATGATGGTGCCTTATATCTATACGTCCGCGTTCAAGGATTTTCATATGGGTTATGCATCAGCCCTGGCTTGGATACTCTTTGTCATCATCATGGTAATTTCGGCAGCGGTGCTTAAGTCCTCGGATGCCTGGGTGTTTTATGAGTCGGAGGTAAAGAAGTGAATACCCGTTCTGATTTTGGCGGCAAGGCCAGGCGTTACGCCATTCTCACCGTAGTCTCCGCTATCCTTTGTGCCCCACTGGTCTTCGTCGTATCCATTGCTTTAAGCTCGGATGCAACGACTAAGGCTATGAAGTTTACTTTTCTGCCAGGGGAATGGCACTGGGAGAATTTCATCCGAGTCTTCAGCTCTGGACTTCCTATTGGCAGATTCATTCTCAATTCTCTGATTATTGTCATCCCTGCCTGTATTTTTATGACATTTTCTTCGGCATTGGTCGCATACGGGTTTGCCAGGCTGCATGCACCAGGCAAGAACATCCTGTTCATCCTGGTTCTATCGACGATGATGATACCCGGCCAGGTATTGATGATTCCTCAGTTCATTCTCTTCAGAACGCTCGGATGGATCAACACACTCCTGCCCATGATCGTTCCGAATCTTTTCGCCAACGCCTACAACGTTTTTCTTATGCGTCAGTTCATCACTCGTATCCCCACGGAACTTGATGAGGCAGCGGAGATTGACGGCTTGGGATACTTTAGGATTTTCACCAGAATCATCCTGCCTATGATGGTCCCCGTCTTGGCAGCAGTGTGCGTCTTCACATTTTCCTCCAACTGGGGGAGTTTCTTCGGGCCCCTGCTCTACATCAATGATGAGGATAAAATGCCTCTGGCGTTAGGCTTGCAGGTGCTTTCGAGCCAGAGTTCCAGCGTGCAGACACCGCCTTGGAACATGATCATGGTAGGAGCACTGATCCTCATCCTGCCGGTGCTTATCGTCTACTACTTTGCCCAGAGATATCTGTACGAGTCGGGGATGTTCGCCGGATCAGCAGGAATCAAGTAAACACCAAGGTTTGTCTTGTTTTGCAACAAGGCGAAAGGCATAGGAATGATGAGAAGAAAAGCGAAGACTTCGAATACCCTTGGAGCACCTGTAGGTCCGATCATGAATCAGGAGTCGGACGGCCGATTCGGTTATGTTGCGCCGGACATGGCGGTCTCAAATACCAGGAAGGGCTCACCCGATCCAGTAGCTTTGACTCAAGGGCGTTTGTGGATTGATGGAAAAGCAAGGGTTCTGCTGTGTGCCTCGGTCTTTCCCTTTCGTATACCCCGAAGTCAGTGGGAGCAGCGTCTGAATGCGGTTAAACGGCTGGGTTATCAGGTCATAGATGTCTATACGCCTTGGAACCTGCATATGAGGGAACCGGGCAAGGCTGACTTTTCAGGTCGTTTGGACATCGAGGAGTTTCTACGCATGACCAAACGTGCCGGTCTCTATGCTTTGATCCGGCCAGGCCCCTATATCTGTGCAGAATGGGATGGCGGGGGTCTGCCAGCCTGGGTGCTTACCGATCCTAAGATTCGAGCCCGGCAGCACGATGAGGCCTTCCTGGAGGCTGTCAGAACCTGGTATCAGCAAATTATCCCCATTATTTCGCGCCAACAATATGCTGGACACGGCCATGGAGGACCCGTGATCATGGTCCAGGCGGATAACGAACTGGACTTTTTCGACTGTGAGGATCCAACTGGATACATTGGCTCACTGGCCTCCATGATGAGGGGAATGGGGGTGCGTGTGCCCATTGTCGTCTGTGCTGGTCAGGGGGATATGACTCGTGCCGGCGCTGACGCTGCAACGGTGGCGCCTGCTGTCAACCTCTATCCCGATGATGACGATCCGGATTTTGATCGTCAGGTGCGTTATTACCGTCTTGCCGCCAGTAGGCGTGGAGCACCCCTGGTTGTGACGGAGACTAACCGCGTACATCGCACGCTGAGGCGTTTGGTTGGATCGGGAGCGGCCTTCATAGGACCTTACCTGCAGGTGTCTGGCTGGGATTTCGATTACGGAACCTCCGTCAACAGTTGGGGTTCGTTGGAAGCCTTTATGACATCCGACTACGACTTCGGCGGAGCTGTCGACCCTGCCGGTGGCGAGCGACCCGAGGCCGATCAGGCACGTCGATTGAGTGCAATCATCAATGCATTGGGCGACCGGCTGAGCATGGCTCAAGTGGCAGATGAGGAGGCAATCGCCAGCTTTGCCGGTAGAATTCGAGCTGAAGGCCGTCCGCTCAGCCTGGATGATCCGCAGTTGGGATTGGGTCTCCTGAATTTGGCCGGTGGCGGCGAATTGCTGACCTTGACCAATGTGAGTGAGCAGAATTTGGAGCTGGAGGCCGAAAGAGGCAATGGTTCACCTGACAGATGGCCCCTGCCGGCGAAGACCGGAGTGATGCTGGTACGAGATCTCCCTCTGGGGTCAGGCTGTTTTTTGGAAGCCACTAGCGGTGAATTGACAGGACTCGAATTCGACGAGAAGACCGGGGTACGAGTGCAAGTGGATGCTCCCGATATGATACCTGGTCCCCTTTGGTTGCGTTTAGCATTTCCTGCCGATACGTCGCTGGATAAGGTGCGGATTGACGGGGACTTGATCTGGCATCCCCTGGCTGACGCCTGTGAGGATTCCGTCCAGGATACTGGGTTGGGAGATGAACCTGTCAATGGATTGGTCCTTTCTGGCAAGCATGGAATCCTTCAAATGAAGCTGATTACTCCAGAAGGCTGGAAATCCATTACTGTACAGTTGGGTCAGCCGGTTACGAGGGTGCAGGCCTCTCATGCACCCATCGTGCGGTTGGAATCGGTGGGTAAGGCTGAATGTAACCAGGTATGGTCTTCCCCGTCTGCATTGATTCCAGGCAGCAGGCTGCCTATGTTGGAAGAACGAGGGCTGTGGTATGGCAGTGGTCTGTATAGTACGCGCTGCTGTCCTGACGGAATTCGTGGGATGGTCCTGCGGCAGGCGGCTGATGTGGTTGGCCTGCAATGGGGGGATCTGGTGATGCCCTGGGTAGCGAATGGCGGCGGTGACTATTGGATGCCATTGGACGGCTCAGCTATCCAGCGAACTGATGATGAGGATCCGCTCTTGTCCATAAGGGTGGGAATCTGGGGGCACTCCAATTTTGATGACACGAGATTACAAGCCCTTCGGTTGTCTGCCGGGCGGGGTTTATCCGGCGTGCTGGCGGTGCATAACGTCTTGCCCCTGAATTCAGGATGGCAGGTAACCGAGATTAAACGCTGGTCGTCGCCAGGAGGAAAGGCCGATGTGGTCCTTCCAGGGCAAGATCCGGTTCCTCGAATGGGCTTTGGGGGATGGTCGGCGTCTTATTGGCCCAGGGTGGTGACATATACCCGATTCTTGCCGAGTTCGTCGGTTTCATACCCGGTAGAGGCTGGTACAAGGTCTCCGTCGAGAATCAAGAATGCATCTTTGGATCGAATGCTTGACCAGGAGAGCTTGTTACCGGTCGGGGCCTTGCACTTCAAGGGTTGCCGGTGCAAGTGCGAAGTTGAGCTTAACGGCTGCCAGATAGGAACAATCACCCCTTATGAGTCGACGCTTTGGCTGGGGCCCTTACAGGCAACGGATCGGTTGACTATCAGAACATGGCAGACCTGGGGTGAGCCGACTGGAACGATTGAACTACTGGTAGGCGAACCCATTGCAGACTGGACTTTACGCACGCAAAATCTGACGATGCTTCGAAAGAGCGCAAGTCGGGCAATTTTCAAAGACCAGCGCCTTCCCGTAACTTGCCCGCCCGGCAGCTGCCTCTGGCTACGCATTTCTCGGTCAGCTCTAGCGCAAACTCAGCAACGTGGATCAACGATAGTTCGCATGCAGGGTCAGGGCCTGCAGGTGACTGCTTTCGGGGAGCATACCAATCTGGGTCGGTTGGTGTTGGGCGGTTTGCCTGGAACGATATTTGCTGGAGGACGCGGCGATCTGCTCATAGTTCCTCAAGAAGAGGGAGATCTTTCGCTGCTCATCGAGTCTACTGGCAAAGAAGCAGGTCGGTTGGAAACAATTCAGCTAGGAGGTGCTGTGGACTTGAACTCAGAGAGCGGAGATCGGTAAATAAATATTCCTGGAACGTTGATCGCTGCTTCATGAGAATGCAAACGGAGACAAAGTCAAATTGGGTTACCGTTCGGTCCAATAATCGTTCTTGGAAGCAATCGTGTGTTTCGAGATTGACTTGTTTAGCGATAGCAAACCAACAGGGGTGATTATAGGCATATTCATTGGGTTTGTACGGGCTTGCCGTTCATCTTAAATGTGCTAGACGGATTGCTTTATTGTGCCCGCTGGCCACTTTTCCATGTTGGTCTTGCTGTCGACTGGGCGGCGGGGGCCGCTATCATGAGAGCCGGAACAGGATCGAGCGGGTCCTTCGGATCGGGGCCCGATGAAGGAATGCGTACATGGCGGATATGGTTGACAATTACAATGACGACGAAGGCCCGGACCTGGGCAGAACCTACCACAGCGGTCCGGTCATCATGCGCGGGCCCATGATTCCTGAGGCGGACGCCAACGCTGGTTTGCTCTCATCGGGCGGTGATACAGACTGGCTGCATATGGATCCTTGGCGTGTGCTACGCATCCAGGCCGAGTTCGTCGACGGGTTCGGCGCGCTGGCTGAGCTAGGGCCGGCAGCTGCAATCTTTGGATCAGCTCGGATCGGCAGGGAAGACCCTAACTATGCTGCTGCGCGCAAGATGGGCGGCGACTTGGCCAAGGCCGGTATGGCAGTCATCACCGGGGGAGGACCTGGCATCATGGAGGCGGCCAACAAGGGCGCGGCGGAGGTCGGCGGCAAGTCCGTCGGCCTGGGCATCGAATTGCCCATGGAGCAGGGGCTCAACCGCTGGGTGAATCTGGGCATCACCTTCCGTTACTTCTTCGTACGCAAGATGATGTTCATGAAATACTCCTCGGGCATCATCGTCTGCCCCGGTGGGTTCGGCACCCTGGACGAGATGTTTGAGGTGCTGACGCTTGTCCAAACACATAAGGCGCCCAGCATGCCCATCGTCCTCTTCGACAGGGTCTACTGGCAGGGGCTCTTTGACTGGATGTCAGACACAGTGCAGCAGAGGGGCATGATTTCTGAGCTGGACCCCGATCTGGTCATCCGCACTGATGATCCTGATGAGGCTGTCGAAGTCATCCTGCGCCACCGTGACTGATAATAATAGGCGGACGGCGGTCAGCGGGCGCGGGTGGCCATGATCATACCTGTGCCAATGGGTAGCAGACAGGATTCCCAGGCATCGTCTTTGCTTATGGCTTCCATGATGGTCCGTAAGGTGCTTGTTTTGGCGGACCTGTTGGCCGGGTTGAGCACGCCGCCCTTGTCCGGATCCTTCAGCAGATCGAAGGCATCCGTGAAGATCACCTGTCCTCGGTCCTTGAGCAGGCGCGGAGCCTGGTCCATGACCTGTTGGTAGTTGTCCCCATTGCCTGAGACGACTATAAGGTCGTAGTCGCTGGGGTTGAGCTTGGGGAAGTAGGTTTTGGCAGCCGCATTGACTGCCCGCAGCCTCATTCCAGGGTGGGCTTTTTCCATGCCCGCGAATATTTTTTTGACCAGTGAGGTGCCTTGGGCTGTGGAGTCGACGGCGGTGAACTGGCCATGACCATGCAGGCCCGTCATCAGGCGCAGGGCTTCGACCACAGAGCCGTTGCCGACCAGGATGATGGATGCCGGAGCGTTCCGGCCAGCCAAAAACTGCAGAAAGGCGCCTTGAGACCGGGAGCACTGTGCGAATCCGGCCTCCGAAGCCTTGTCTCGCAAGGTCTGCAACTTGTCTGATTCGACGTTCAGAGCGCTTGCCTCGGCGAATTCCCATCCTCTGGCGATGTTGTTGTACGAGGTTTTGTCCATGCTAACCATGGTAACGACCAGAGGGCACAAGCCTGTCGAATGCTCATGCTGACCTGTGTGCGTACGAGTCTGACTACTCCTTGACGGCTTCGACTAGCTTCCACATCTCTTCACCCACGTCGATGCCTTTGGGGCAGGGTCGGGTGCAGGCCCGTATGGACTGGCATGCCTGGATTCCGTCCACCTGGTCAATGGCCTCTAGACGTTCCTGTCGATGGCTGTCGCGGGAATCGTTGATGAATCGAGCCGCTGCGATCATGGCCGCCGGGCCGGCGAAGGCCTCACCGCCCGCATAAATAGGACAGGCACCTTGGCAGAGTCCGCAGGCGATGCAGGTGCTGAGCAGTTCATACCGGGCCAGCTCTTCTGGAGTCTGCCGGTATTCCGACGCTGGTTCTGCGTCGACCACTTTAGCCTTGGCTGCTTGGCTGATGGCTTTTGTTAATGGGTTTTGCACCGAATCCTGGGTCTCTGGCTGATCGGATTCGTGGTGATTTTGGCGGCTTTCGGCAGAGGAATCATCATGAAGCAGATAAGGCTTAAAGCGTCGAATCTGTTCAAACATGGTGTCGGTGTCCACTATCAGGTCTCTGAGTGGGGTGAAGCCGGGGAGCGGACGGATCTCTATCACTGAAGATTTGTCAGAGTCTGAAGTTTCTGTAGAGTGTGTGGTGCCTTTATAGTTTGTGGTTTCTGTATGGTCTGAGGCTTCAGAAGGATTTGTGGCTTTAGGGCCTGTGGTTCTGGAGCCTATGTCCGAAACTGAGTGCAATGTCGACGAGGATGTGGCCGTTGCGGTGGTCGCCGTGCCGGTTCGGCGGAAAGCTGGAGGCTGTTGAACTTGTGGACTTCCATTAGCTACACCGAATGAGGCGTATGCGTTCGGCATGGTCTCGGATGCAGACAAGCAGTCGGCGATGGTGGCTGTGCAGAGCAGATCCGGACGGTCGTTGATGAGCACGGCATCCGACCCGCACATGCCATGCCCACAGGAGTACCGGAAGTTCAGTGTGGGATCCACCTCTCGCTTGATCTGCAGAAGGGCATCGAGAACAGTGCGCTGTGGGGCAATGCGGATCGTGTACTCCTGTGTCCAGCGGCGTCCTCGTGCTCGTCGGCTACCCGCTGCGGCAAAGGGGTTGCTCTTGGCGAATGGGCTGGTTCGCGCCGGACGCTCTGATTGAGGTCGTGGGGTAAACCGGGCTATTCGGAAGGTCACTGGACGGGGATCGCGGTCCGATGCTGATGCCTTGGATCCGTCTGAGCCTGTGGACTGTGATGTCACGGTTGCTCCTGTCCTTGCTTGGGATGTGGCCCGATGCCCACTAATATGCGCGGTCTCCATCCTAATCCTTGACTGACCAGCATAGGTGTCGAGCAGGTGCCTGTCGGAACAGGCTGAGCTCAGGGTCCATCAGTAGTTGCGGCCCTTGGGAGGCATGTCAACGATATGAACAGGCTGCCAGGAGACAACTTCCTTGGCGTCGATCATAGTGTGGGCCAGGTAGTGTTCGTCGTCGCGTTGCGGATAATCGCTCCGGTACAGGGCACCACGAGATTCCTTGCGTTTCAGACTGGCGTTCAGTACGGCCCGGGCCAGGGTCAGCAGGTTGTCTACCTCCATGATGGCGGTCACCTCTTGGTTGAGCACTGCTGTGCCACTGTGCGCACGCAACTGCCTGGCATCGGCATCCAGTTGATCAAGGCCGCGCAAACCCTTTTCGATGCTGCTCTGATCGCAGCGGACGGCTACGGCCTCCTCCATCAGACGTCCCAGCCGACCCATTAACGCGTAAGGGTTGTTCGGGCTGGCACCGCCATTGGGGTCGGATTCTTCGTTTTGGTTGTTGGTCAATGTTGACTCCGAGGACTCGGCATCACTCTCTACAGCCAGCAACTTGTCCATGAAGGTCTGACGCCTTCGCAGTGCCTGTGCGAGCGTAGGTGCGTCGGTCATGTCGTTTGGCTTGTCGGCATTGGCCATGATGGCGGCAATGGCCTGTCCGATTCTGGTGCCGAAAAGGCAGGCGTCCAGCAGGGAGTTGCCACCTAGCCTGTTGGCCCCGTGAACGCTGACGCATGAGCATTCCCCGGCGGCATACAGTCCGTCGACGATTCGACGGCTGCCATCCTGCCAGCGATAGACGTGGCCACGATCTGTGATGGGGATGCCGCCCATGGTGTAGTGGGCGGTGGGTTTGACAGGAACCATGTCCACAGTGGGATCCAGGTGGGCGTAGCGATGGATGGTCTCGGTGACCTGGGGGAGCAGAGTGGTCATGCGCTGGGCGTCAATGCCGGTCATGTCCAGCCAGACGCAATCATGAGGTCCGTCCGGGTCTGATGGATCGGCCACTCCGCGACCTGCATCAATCTCGGCCACAATGGAACGGCTGACTACATCCCTGGCGGCCAGGTCGCCGTGTCCCGGCGCGTAGTCCTGCATGAAGGCCCGTCCTTCGCAGTTCCTGAGCACGCCGCCTTCTGCGCGGGAGGCCTCCGACAGCAGGATGCCAGTGTGACCCAGGCCGGTGGGATGGAATTGGATGAACTCCACATCTTCCAACTGCAGTCCAGCCTGTAGGGCGAGCGCCATGCCGTCACCGGTCAGATCCCAGGAGTTGGAGGTCGTATGGAAGAGTCGGCCGGCCCCACCCGTGCATAGAACGATATTGTCGGCTTGGATGGCCTGCAACTTGCCGGCATGGGTATCCAGCACGATTAGTCCTCGGGCATGGCAGCCGGGTTCCTCATCGGTGGGCGGGTCAAGGACCAGATCGGTCACATACCATTCCTCGGCGAACTCGACTCCACGACGCAGGCACTGCTGCCAGAGGGCGTGGAGAATCTGGTGGCCGATACGGTCTGCTGCATAGGCGGCTCTCCTGACTGGATGGCCGCCATAATCAGCGGTATGGCCGCCGAACTTCCGCTGGGCGATATGCCCGTCTTCGGTCCTTGAGAAGGCCACTCCGTCATGTTCCAGCTCGATGACGATGCCCGGGGCCTGCTCGGCCAGAATCCGCACAGCGTCCTGGTCAGCCAGCCAGTCGCTGCCCTTGACGGTATCGTAGTAGTGCCAATGCCAGTCGTCTTTTTCCTGGTTGCCCAGACTGGCCGCGATGCCTCCTTCTGCTGAGCCGGTGTGGGAGCGTAGGGGCTGCAGCTTGGAGACGACCAAGACCTTTGGAGATAAGTCGCTCTTGCTCTTTTTGTTCTCTAAAGCTCTGTACAGGCCCAGAGCTGTTGACAATCCAGCCGCTCCGGCTCCGACGATGACGGCATCATAGCGGTTTCTGACCTTCTGGGGATTCATACCAACGATACTGTCACGACCTATTGATAGCGGCACCCTCATCCGGTCGATGTCTGCTTACGCGGGCAGAATGAGTCTTATGACCGAACTTTCCTTCTCCCAGCAGGTTTATCAGGTCGTTAGACGGATCCCTCGCGGCAAGGTGGCCACCTATGGTCAGGTCGCCTCCCTGACAGGTCATCCGCGCAACGCCAGGTTCGTAGGTTATGCGCTTCATGACAATCCCGAACCTGGCGTGATTCCCTGTCATCGCGTGGTCTTTCGTGATGGTTCGCTGGCACCAGGATTCGCCTTTGGCGGTCCGGAGCGTCAGCGTCAACTGCTGGAGGATGAGGGTGTTCACTTTGTTCCTCCCCATAGTGACGAATCAGCTGGTGCCGATGGTTGGGTGGTGGATTTGGATCGCTGTCGCTGGAAGGGCTGACTCTTCAGGTCTTCGGATCTTCGGCTACCACACATCCGTCCTGCAGACTAACCAGACCACGAATTTCCAGGGATCCCAGTAGCTGCATCAGTTTCCTCACGGAGAGCTCATGTCCCTGATTGTCGAGCAGAACACGAAGCTGTCCCGTCATGGGTGGACCATTCTGACGCTGACAGTTGCGGATCGCCACCAGCACTGTGGTCTCTGCCTTGGTTAGGCGCTCATCGCCGGCTTTTTCCCATTCATGGTCCATAGCTGGATTTGATGGCGGGGTTGAAGAATCCTTTTTGCCCTTCGAACGGGCCGAAAGCCTGTCTCTATCTGTCCGGGATTGTTTGAATGTGGTTGAGGGCAGTTGACTGCCGTGGATGGTTTGGATCGGATGATCGGAGTCAAGCGGTGGTATGCGCTGCGTAGGCTGTCGACTTGCTCGGTGGTTCTCATGATCTTCGGTGGGTTTGGCTGAAACGCCGGTTCCCTGTTGAACGGATTTGTCAGGGTGGATAGGTGCATGGGCGGGATGGCAGATGTCTTGGATGTCGCTCGCCGACAGGAGCAACCCCGCCTTGCCCTCATGGATGAGTCTGTTGCAGCCGGTGTTTTCTGGCTGGTCGATTCTTCCGGGGGCAGCCAATACACGACGGCCCAATTCCACGCCCCAGTTGGCTGTGTTCAGCGCGCCGGATCGGTGTCGTGCCTGTGCCACTACAATGTCGGAGGCCAGGGCGGCGATGATTCGGTTGCGCAGCAGGAACCGCCGTGCTTCGGGGATAGTGCCTGGCGGCAGCTCGCTGATCAGTGCGCCACCATCTGCCTCAATGTTCTCAAACAGACGACTGTTGCGTTTGGGACCCATATGCAGCAAGCCTCCAGCGAAAACGGCCACCGTTCGTCCGCCACCAGCGGCCAGTGCTCCCCAGTGGGCGGCGGCATCCGTGCCCATGGCCCCGCCGGAGACGACCAGGTGGCCTTTACCAGCAGCCTGTATGGCTATCTGGTGAGCGGTGGACCGGCCATACTCGTCGCATGTCCTTGATCCGACTACGGCCAAGGGACGGTCACAGCAGATCAAGGCTTCAGGATTGCCTTGTCCCCACAGGCAGAGGGGAGGGGCCCAATCAGAGCGACGTGCCAGGTCACCCACCTGACCTGGCCAGCAGGGGTCGCCAGGGGTCATCACCCAGAACCGACCTCCACCAGTCATCATGGTCCGCACCTGGTCAGTGTCCATGGCCAGCAAGGGTGTTAGGCGTTTTCGCCAGGAGTCACTGATCTTATGGAACCGAGTTAGGTCTTCAGGGCTCGTTTGTCGTCCCCATCGAGCCGTCCCCTTCAGAAAGCGTTCGTCTAGTCTGGCGCGAGCAGCATCATGAGGGCCGTCGCCATCCGAGTGGTTCGGTGCCTTTAGTTCGATCAGATTTCGACAAAGGTCGGCCGCCTGGTTCGAGCCCAGCAGACAGCTGATCATGAAGGCATCCGGGCCGTCTGCAGCCAGGGTCAGCACAGCTCTGGCAAGCCAGTCACTTTCTACCATGGTCATCGGTCGCGGTTGATCTGCTGGCATGGTTTTCATCAAGGGTTTGGTCATCTCAGACGGCCCTTGTCCTGAGTAGGATGCCGGTGGTCACATCGTCGGCACCGGGGCTGGGCCGTCCGTCCAGGTCTGCCAGAGTCCATGCCAGGCGCATGGTCCTGTCGGCCCCTCGCAGACTGATCCGCTGTCTGCGCAGTGCTTGATCCACGATCGAACGCGCCTTGGAAGATGTGTTCTGACGCAGCCATTCTCCGCTGACCTGGGCGTTGCAGGTCCAGCCTTCCTTGTGGAAACGCTCTTTTGCCGTCTGGCGTGCACGTGTCACACGCTTGCGGATCTGGACGCTGTGCTGGCGTGGACGGTGATCGTCGAATCCCGGGTCGATCACCGGGGGGACCGTGGTCTGGATGTCGATGCGGTCCATGATGGGTCCTGACAGCCTGTTCCAATAACGGAGGCGCTCGCGGGGTGTGCAGGTGCAGCGCTCGCCTGTGCCGTATCCGTATCCGCAAGGACAGGGGTTGGCAGCCATGACCAGCTGAAAACGAGCCGGGAAGGTGGTGCTGCCCTTGGCCCGGGACAAGAAGATCCGCCCGATCTCCAGGGGCTCGCGTAGGGATTGGATCACCCTTGGAGAGAATTCCGGCGCCTCATCCATAAAGAGGACTCCGCGATGGGCACGGGTGATGGCGCCAGGGGTGGCCAGTCCGGCTCCGCCTCCGACCATGGCCGCCATGGAGATCGTATGATGAGGGGCCTCGAAGGGTGGCACATTGGTAATCCCATACTGGCTCAGCGTGCCACATAGGGATCGGATGGAAGCCACCTCAAGCTGTTGAACAGCATCCAGAGCGGGCATGATGCTGGGAAGCCGTTCCGCAAGCATGCTCTTGCCGGCTCCTGGAGGACCGACCATGAGCATGTGGTGGCCGCCGGCTGCAGCCACCATCATGGCCCATTTGGTCTCCTCCTGGCCAATCACGTCAGCCATGTCCGGCTTCGGTGGAGCTGGTTCGGCATTGGCGGGGGAGTTGACATTACGAGCTGAGTTCCTAGTGTGCACACTCGCTATGGCGGTTGGCTCGTCGGCTTTCTTATGGCCGTCTGCTTCAGGGACGGCGATTCTGCTTCGCCCGCCCAAGGCTTGAATGAGCTGGCCCAGGTGACGCAGTCCGACAACCTCAATATCGGGAACCAGACGGGCCTCGTCAAGGTTGTCTGCGGGGACGAAAGCTCGCGTGATTCCCTGAGCTCTGGCCTGCGTCAGAATGGGCAGCAGACCGTTGATAGGCAGAATCGTGCCGTCCAAGTTAAGCTCGCCCAAGATGACTGTATGATCCAGGCCTTCCGTCGGCAGCGCACCACCGGCTTCTAGGACGCTGGTCGCAATGGCCAGGTCGTGTGAGGAGCCGTGTTTTGGTTTTGAAGCAGGGGACATGTTGACGGTGACTCTGGTCTGCGGCCACCGAAATCCGCAGGCCGAGCAGGCGGATTTGACCCGTTCCCGCGACTCCGACAAGGAGGCATCCGGCAGCCCGATGATGGAGAAGTAGGGCAGTCCTGGGGAGATGAAGGACTGCACGTGAATGAGAAAGGCCTTGAGCCCTATCAATCCTACGGATTCAGCAGATCCAAGACGCATCAGAAGGCCTCTTTGGTGTGCCTGAGGAAGACTGATCCCGGTTTCCATCCGCCCCTGCCCGAATGGTTGGATCCTCTGACGGTCTCGGCGGATGTCTGACAGGAAGTCAGGGGATGGGCACCCTCGGAATACATGCTTCTGCCAGGGTCGGACTTGACTGACAGGCTGATGACATCGAATCGGGTGCTGCGATGCCGTGCGTTGGGTTCTCGGTCGTGGCTTATCAGCCATTGGACTGCTGCGTGACGCAGGTGGATCTGCTTGCGCGGGCCGACAGCCTGTTCTGGGGATCCGAACCGACCGGTGCGCCTGGTCTTGACCTCTACGAATACCAGAGTCGCCTCGGGATCCAGAGCGATGATGTCCAACTCGCCGAATCTGCTTCTCCAATTGCGGGCTAGAATCTTCCAGTTTCGTTGCCGCAGCCACTGGCAGGCGTAATCCTCGCCCAAACGTCCGAGCTCTCGGCTGTTTATGCCACTGACTCTGATCTGTCGTTCAATATCTGCCAGTTCTATGTCGATGGATTCATCGTTGTTCGTACTAAACCTTGCTCCATTAGTTCGTGTGTTTTCTGGGTTGTCGAAGGATCTCTTGGAATCGGGCAGAGCTCTTATGGGTCGCGCGACCAATGGGTCTGTGATCATAATGTCGGCATCGGTTCTGCCACCCCTGTCGTTTATGGCTGTGCGGAGATTATTTGGTCTAGTCAGTTCTTGTGTGTCCATGTTTCTAGGAGACCACTGAAAGGAAGTCGGTGACTAGCCGAACCAGGCATGTGGTCGAATGATCCTGCGCACGCACGAAAGTGGATGAACGAGTGGATTCCCGATGCTGATGTTGTATCGATTGCATTCATCTCTACACCAGGCAGAGTCGGCAGAGGCAAGAAGAGCTGAAACAGAAACGAAAGAAAGGAGAAGCAGGCAAAGCGGAACTAAGTAAAGCAGAAACCAAGGAAACAGAAACGCATGATACACATAGAGAGAAATAAGCGAAGGGAGCAGAGCATTAGGCAACTAAGAAACCAGGAATAAAGAGATAACAGAGACCGGAAGGTACCGCCGGCGAATTCGCTGGCAACGCCTTCCGGTCTGCTGTGTCCGGGTTGCTCTATGACTGATTTGTCACATTGTCGACCACGTATCTGGCCGGCAAGAATGCGCCGATTAAGGCGGTCTAGGTTTTATTCATCCACCTTGGTCTTCCACTTTTGACAAATGCCCAGACTCTTATGCCGCTTTCGCCGACCTTGGGCTCACAGCTCCTGCACCAGAGCAGTCATCTGCCCCAGGTCCAGCTCAAAACTGACCCCGCGTTGCTGATAGTCGGGCTGATTGCGTGTGTGCTGCATGGCCGAGCGGACGAATTCACCGGCGATTCGGGCGGCATCGGCCAAGCCTCGTCCTGCAAAGAGCGCCCCGCAGAGGCTGGAGGCGAAGGCATCACCGGTCCCGTGAATCATGAAGGGCAGCTTGTCGTGGACCAGCTCGGTGCGCTCGCTGACTCCGCCATGATCCGCCGAGGCCACGAAGTTGCGCAGCTTGCCGTCCTTCCGGTCGATGCCCTTGATGATGACGTTTTTTGCGCCCATGTCCAGCAGACGGCCCAGACGCTCACCAACCTGGGCATCGTCGAGGTCCTGGCCTTCGTAGTCGATGCCGGTCAGCAGACTGACCTCGGTCAAGTTGGGCATGAGCAGGTCGGCTCCATCAACCAGATTGGTCACGGCCCGGCACATCTCCTCGGTGTAGGTGGGATACATTGATCCTCCGTCGCCCATAACCGGGTCGACCAGCCTCAGGGCCTTGGGGTATTCCCGATACATGCGCTGAATAATGTCAACCTGTTCGGCGCTGCCCAGGAACCCGCTGTAGATCCCGTCCAGGTCGACACCCTCCTTCTGCCAGGCATCCAGGTATCCCGGCAGCATCTCGGTGGTGTCGTGGAAGGTGTAGTCCTTGAACATGGTGTGCGCGCTGAACAGGGCTGTAGGCACCGGGCAAACGTCGCATCCGGCCGCCGAAAGAATGGGGATGGCGGCCGTCAGCGAGCACTTGCCATACCCGCACATGTCATGCACAGCGGCGACTCGGGGGATGTACTTGCTGTCGCGCTGGTAGAGCCTGTTCTGATCGTCCGTCTGTCCGGCCATCTTTTGAACTCCTTCATGCCTGCTGAGGCTGTTCGCAGCGGAACCTTCTCCGTTGCTTACTCGACTCTACAGCGGAGGGGCTAAACGGATACCTTCGCGTGTGCAATGTCGAGACGGAAAAGGCCCGCTTTCAACCTTTTGGAAGCTGTTATAAAAAAGGACGATACCGAAAAGTCCTTTTTGGCTTGAACATGTGGGCTTGGGCCGCTTATGGTCACTTTCAAGAACTTAGAAGAGGACGCACGTCACCAACAGATAGGAATCGACATGACCGACCAGAACCCGCACAAGTACCATTTCGAGACGCTTCAGCTCCACGTGGGCCAGGAGCAGGCCGACCCCGCCACTGATTCCCGGGCCGTGCCCATCTACGCCACCACCAGCTACGTCTTCCACGACTTCGACCACGCCGAAGCTCGGTTCGCGCTGAAGGATCCGGGCAACATCTACGGCCGTCTGACCAACTCCACCCAGGGGGTCTTCGAGGACAGGATCGCCGCCTTGGAGAACGGCACTGCCGGCTTGGCTGTGGCATCGGGAGCAGCCGCAGTGGAGTATGCCTTCCGGAACATCACCCAGACCGGAGACCATATCGTGTCCTCCAAGAACATCTACGGCGGCACCTTCAACCTCCTCAAGCACACTTTGCCCCGCGATGGTGTGGAGACCACCTTCGTGGATCCTTCGGACCCATCCAACTTCGAGTCGGCCATCCAGGAGAACACCAAGCTGGTCTTCTTCGAGACCTTCGGCAACCCCAACGCCGACCTGCCTGATTTCGAGGCCATCTCCAAGATCGCCCATGACCACAACCTGCCGGTGATTGTCGACAATACCTTCGCCACTCCTTACCTGTTCCGTCCGCTGGAGCACGGCGCTGACATCGTCGTGGAATCGGCCACCAAGTTCATCGGTGGCCATGGCACCACCTTGGGCGGGGTAGTCGTGGAAGGCGGCAAGTTCGACTGGGCGGCAGTGCCCGGCAAGTTCCCCACCCTGACTGAGCCTGACCCCAGCTACCACGGTCTGCGCTTCTACCAGGATCTGGGTGCTGCAGCCTTCGTCACCCGCATTCGTGCCATCCTCCTGCGCGACACTGGCGCCGTCATCTCGCCCTTCGCAGCCTTCCTCCTCCTGCAAGGGACCGAGACGCTCTCGCTGAGGGTTGAGCGCCACGTTGAGAACGCCCTGAAGGTAGTGGACTACCTGCAGGGCGTGCCTGAAGTGGAGTCGGTCAGCCACCCGGCCATCGAGGGGCGCCCCGACCACGAGCTCTACAAGCGCTACTTCCCGAACGGCGCCGGCTCCATCTTCACCTTCGATCTGAAGGGCGGCAAGGATGCGGCCAGGGTTTTCATCAACAACCTACATCTCTTCTCACTTCTGGCCAACGTGGCTGATGTGAAGTCGCTGGCCATCCATCCAGCATCGACCACCCACTCCCAGGAGACACCGGAGGAGCTGGAGGATCAGGCAATCCATCCCGGTACCATCAGGCTCTCCATCGGCACGGAGAACATTGAGGACATTCTGGATGACCTCAAGGGTGCCTTCCAGGCATTGAAGGAGTCCGGTCTGGCCAAGTAGCCGACAATCAAACTTTCTTCTCGGTGCCGTATCCGCGTGATATATGACCGAGAAGAGGAAGAAGCACAAGGTGCCTGTCGAAACCTCATTACGTTTCGATGGGCACCTTTGTATATGTTTCCCTCTTTCCCTCTCCAGTGGCGGACAGTATCTGACTGGTCAGGCTGAAATATTGTGGTGGGTAAAATGGAAGCATGAAACATGGAGCAAAGACGAGGACGTCTTCTGATTTGTCGTCCGGTGCGGGGAAACCGAGGCAGATCGCCCAGGTGGCCATCAAGGCCAAGGGACTGACCAAGGACTATGGGAGTGGGGAGAACCTGGTCCATGCCCTACGGGGTGTTGATGTCGAATTCGAACGGGGCAGGTTCACAGTCATCATGGGTCCCTCCGGGTCGGGCAAGTCCACTCTCATGCATACCTTGGCCGGCTTGGACACCGTTACCTCCGGACATGTCTACCTGAATGGGACCGATGCTGCCGGGGTGAAGGGCAGTCGAGCCAGCCGCCATGGAGGGCGGAGGGGAGTGGTCGACCTGACCAAGCTCAACGACAATCAGCTGACCCTCTTGAGGCGCCAGAGCCTGGGCTTCATTTTCCAAAGCTTCAACCTCCTGCCCATGTTTACGGCCAAGCAGAACATCCTCATGCCTCTGATACTGGATGGGGCCAAGCCAGACACAGCTTGGCTGGAGGTTCTGGCCAAGACCCTGGGCTTGGAGGAGAGGCTGAGCCACCGGCCCAGCGAGCTTTCGGGCGGTCAGCAGCAACGTGTGGCCATCGCCAGGGCCCTCATTACCAAACCTTCCATTGTCTTTGCAGACGAACCCACCGGAAACTTGGACACAGCCTCCTCGACGGAGGTCCTCAGCTTTCTGCGGGACTCGGTCCGCGAGCTGGGACAGACCATCATCATGGTCACACATGATGTTTTTGCGGCCTCCTTTGCCGACCGTGCTCTGGTCTTTGCGGATGGGCGAATCGTGGCAGACCAGGACAGCCCCACTGTGGATTCTATGAACGCACTGCTCTCCGAGGAGGTCATGGCCTCCGCGGCTACAGCTGACTCGGCTGCTCATCGCTGAGGGTAATGCTTATGTTGTTCGTTGCCAGAAAAATGATGCGGCATGACCTGGGCATGATGGTTCCCGCCGGTATCGCCATTGTCGTCGGAACACTGTTTATTGCCATGACCTTCCTCTTCGGTAACACCATGGACGTTTCCATGCGGCGGATGGTCTCATCCGATGCTGCGCAGGCCAACTACGCCATCATCCCAGCGGAAGGGAGCCATTCCGATCAGAAGAGGGTGAAGGACTTCAAAACCGAGGAGCTGGCAAAAGTCCCAGGCGTTCACGGAGTCAGATCAGACACGCAGCTCATGGTGGATGTTCGCGCCGGCAATATCAAAAGCGAGAGCGTGATTGCCATTCCTATAGCGGATTCATCGTTGATGCCGGTCGGTTTGTCCAAGGGATCCTGGCCCAGCGCTGATGACCAAGTGGTCTTACCCGGGCCGACTGTTTCCAGACTCAAGCTCTCCCTGGGTGACAAGGTGAGTCTGAATCTGTCGCCTAATATGCTGTATATTTCCGAGGACCTTGGGCCGAAAGGGCAGGCCAGCGCTGACCAGGTTGCGGGCAGATTCATATCGAAGCCCCTGACCTTGTCGGGCGTCAGTTCGAACCAGGGCAACGAGGGCGGCGAGTTTGGCGAGTCGGGCGGCGCAATCGTGCTGACCCCCAAGAGCATAGATACTTTTATGGCCACAGCAGGTCTTGGTGAAATGGGTAACCTGTATGCCCAGAACGTTTACCTGAATGTTGGCGGGCAGGGAAGCGACCTTGATGGGAGTCTGGCTTCTCTGCGCAGGCTCATGCCTTCCGGCTATTCCCTTGAAGACCGTCACACCATGGAGGACAGACTGGTCAAGACCGCGCTCGGTGGTTCCCAAAACCCCGTGACCACCTTCCTTTTGGTCTTTGGCACACTGGCCATGTTCGTGGCTGCCACCGTCATCGCCAACACCTTCCAGGTCATGGTTGCTCGGCAACGTCGCTACCTGGCCCTCCTGAGGACGATAGGCGCCAATAAGAGCCAGGTCAGGGCCAGCGTCCTGATTCGTTCCATCATCCTGGGCGCTGTGGCATCCTTGATCGGGGTCGGCGCCGCCATTGGCATCATGGCTATTCTGGGTGCAGTTAAGGCTCATACGAATTCCCTCTACTTCCAATTGAAGCTGACTCCGGCGGTTATCCTGGTGCCTCTCGTTTTCGGCACTGTCGTTACGATCTTGGCCTCCCTCAACTCCTCATGGGCCGCCACCAGAGTCAGTCCTTTGGAGGCGCTGAGGCCTGCTGATCTTCTGGAGAACAAACAGACGAGCAGGATACGTCTGTTTTTCAGCGTTGTCATGATTCTGTCGGGCATCACC
This sequence comes from Bifidobacterium sp. M0404, assembly GCF_016101415.1. NCBI lineage: Bacteria > Bacillati > Actinomycetota > Actinomycetes > Bifidobacteriales > Bifidobacteriaceae > Bifidobacterium > Bifidobacterium sp. M0404. Next base: position 351,006 of record NZ_JACFQP010000001.1, read on the forward strand.
ATGACCGTCTGGTCTCTCTGGCAGGTCAGGCTCAATGTCACGGGAGACAAGGCCGGCAAGGCATCTGGAGACGGGCCGAATATTGTTGCTGTCATAGCTGTCATCGGCATTATCCTTGCCTTCCTGGGAATTTTGCTCAGTGCCAATCGTTGGATTCCTTTCATGCTCAAGGGAATCGGATCCCTGGTTTCGCGGGTTGGGCCCTCGTCCACAATCGCCGTGGCTAACATCGCGCGGAATCATTCCCGTGTGGCGGCAACAGGTACCGCCCTCCTGATCGGTGTGACACTGGTTGCCACGCTGGTCACAGGCGCCGCTAGCGCCAAGCAGACTATGGCCGACATGCTGGATGAGCACTACTCAGTCGATTTGCAGATCAGCGCTGATGGTCTGGATGCCAAGGCTCTGAACGACATTCGACGGATCGACGGGGTTGCACAGGCCGAGCTGGTGCCCCAGTATGCAGCCATGGTCAAATCAGGCGGCGAGAACGGGGCGGGAATGACTATTTTCGCCCTGGATGCGCATAAGATCGATCGTCTTCTGAACTCCAGGGTCGGCAAGGATCTTTCCGGACCGGATGCCCTGCTGCTTCCAGAAAGCCTCATGGACAGACAGAAGGATTTTCACGACGGCGGGAATCTAGGGCTCAATATTCTCAGCCCGATTCAAGGCGACGCTCATGGCGGATCCACGTCGGTGGCTCAAAGACTCTTCGTAACTAGCATCTATGCGCCCTACCAGGGGATTGATGCCAGCAATTTATATGGCATGACCGACTCATCCTTGCTAAATGGCGTTCAGCCTCAGACCGTGCAGATCTGGGCCAAGGTTGATGGCTCGCCAACAGTCTCGACGTTTATGGACAAGGTGAAGAGTGCGCTTTCTGGATATTCGGCTGTTTACGTGAAGGGAGGGTTGGCTGAAAAGCAGCAGTGGGATCGGACCATCGACAGCCTGCTCATGATTATCCTGGGCCTGCTTGCGGTTGCAGTGGCCATCGCCCTGATCGGCGTAGCCAACACGCTTTCCCTGTCGGTGTTGGAACGTCGGCGGGAGTCTGCCACCCTGCGGGCCATCGGGATGACCCGCAAGCAGATCAGACGTTCCCTGGCTGTGGAGTCAGGTCTGATAGCCCTGGGGTCGTCCTTGTCCGGCATGGTCCTGGGCCTGCTCTTCGGCTGGGCTGCAGCCTATGAGATCTTCTCCTCTCTGGGGACGGTGGCTTTCCCGATTCCTTGGTCCATTGGCCTGGTGATTCTGCTGGTAGCGCTCGTAGCGGCGATTCTGGCAAGCGTCCTGCCTGCAAGGCGCGTCAACCGGACTCCACCGGTCGTGGCTCTAGCAGAGGAATGACGACCAGCAGTCAGATCGCATCAGAACCAGCCAACTTTCACCAAGGCGCACCTTGGTTGGCGTCGGGAATGAATGATTTATTCTGCCAGATGATGTTTTCCTTGAGGCTGCTTGGAAGCGCGCCGGCTTGATCGCGGGGACCTCGTTATTCTCGTAGTCGATTAAGGGGATCGAGGCAATTGTCTCAATCCTCTGGTCTGATGGACCCATGTCTTTTGTGCTGAACATGATTTGCTTCATCTCCGCAGAGTCCATCCCCCGTCGCCCGCGTTGATTTGAATGGTGCCAGCCTAACAGGAAGAGTTCTTCAGTGCACTCATCCGTAAGGATGATTATCTTCATCGCTCCTAGGGAGCATATCGCTGCAGCCGATAGCCGGATACGGTCGGAAGCTGACGGGAGAAAGGCTTCCTCGCGGATAAAGGAGCACCATGCAGAACAAAGCGGATACTTCGTCTTCACAAGGTTTAATCGACAGAGCAGTCTCGGGTGTCGCGGGACCGCCTGCCGTCAGTGCCAGACAGCTGACCAAGGATTATGGGCAAGGTTCGAACGCCGTCCATGCCCTGCGCGGAATTGACGTGAATTTTGAGCAAGGTCGGTTCACTGCCATCATGGGCCCTTCAGGTTCGGGCAAATCAACACTTATGCACGTTCTGGCTGGTCTGGATACTGTCACCTCTGGCCATGTCTATATGGCCGCTGATCTTCTGCATTCGAAGAGCGGAGATCGTCACCATCCATCGATTGATCAGGCCGGCCGAGTTGACCTGACACGACTGGACGACCGTCAGCTGACTCTGATCAGACGGAGGCATCTGGGATTCATCTTCCAGAGCTTCAACCTGTTGCCTATGTTCACTGCCAAACAGAATATCCTCATGCCGCTGGTACTGGACGGCGTTCGGCCTGACAGCTCATGGATGGAGCAACTGGTAGAGACCCTCGGTTTGTCGGAGAGGCTGGACCATCTTCCCGGTGAATTATCCGGGGGGCAGCAGCAACGGGTCGCCATCGCCAGAGCGCTGATAACCAAACCCGGTCTGGTCTTTGCGGACGAACCGACGGGTAACCTGGACCTGGCCGCCAGCACTGGTGTTCTGAAGTTCCTGCGTGATTCCGTGCGCGAGCTGAATCAGACCGTTATCATGGTCACTCATGATGCCTATGCCGCATCCTACGCAGATCGTGCGCTTGTCTTTGCCGACGGACTGATTGTTTCGGACCGAAAAGATCCGACAGTGAAAGCCATGAACGATCTTCTGGCTGAACAAGTCTCGGCTGGCACTGCCGGCAATTCCCAGTTCCAGGACTAAGGGGTGCATTGTGTGGCGGATAACTCGTACGATGATGAAGCGCGATGCACGTATGATGATGCCGGCTGGTCTGGCCATCGTTATCGGCACCCTCTTTATGTGCCTGACGCTTCTTTTTGGCAACGTGGCGAATGCCTCCATGCGTCGCGAAATCAGCATGGATGCAGGTCAAGCCAACTATGCTGTGACATCCAGAAGGGATCAGGACAAGCCGATTCTGCTCGACGAATTCGATGGCAAGGGGCTGTCGAAACTGCGCGGTGTTAGTGGTTTGCGCCCTGATGTCGACCTTATGGTGGATACGGAAGCAAACGGTCAGTCCAGCAAGGGAATTCTGGCCATTGTGAGTGCCAGGCAGGAGCTTATGCCTGTCGATCTGGCTCGGGGGCAATGGCCTGATTCAGACGATCAGGTTGTGCTGCCGCATTCCGTCGCCAACAGGCTCCAGGTTGGTCTGGGCGATAAGGTGCGCCTCCATCTGTCCCCGCTGATGCTGCCAGGTAGTGATAGTGCTCAGGATTCTTCAAGTAAAGAACGCCTTGTCGACCGAGGCACTGTGGACTTGACCATCTCAGGCATCAGCAAGAGCCATGGGGGAAAGTACGACGATTTCGGCGGAGCTGTGGTGCTGACGGGTTCTCGGATTGAACGCCTGCTGAGTATGGCGGGAATGGTTGGGCCGGAGTCCCTTCCTGTAGGAAACATCTATCTTCAGGTTGATGGACAAGGCAAGGAACTCCAGAACACTCTGCAAAATATCAGTCGATACGTTCCCGACGGATACCAGCTGGAGGACCGTCGTGCCATGGAGGACAGACTGCTCAGTGAGCAGACCGGCAATGGTGTGAACATCATGACTGTTTTCCTCATGACTTTCGGTGTGCTGGCCATGGTGGTGGCTACCTTGGTGATTGCCAACACCTTCCAGATCATGGTGGCCAGACAGCGCAGGTATCTGGCCCTGCTAAGGGTTATTGGTGCTGATCGATGGCAAATCAGGGCAGGCGTGTTGCAGCAGGCCCTGTTCCTTGGCGTTATATCTTCCCTGGTCGGCATCTTGTTGGCTATGGGATTGATGGGCCTTGCCGGTTGCCTTGGTTTGCATTCGGGCACCATGAAGCTTGAACTTCTGCTTACACCTACAGCCCTTCTGGTTCCGTTTGTGCTCGGCGTTCTGGCAACCTTGGTGGCTGCCTTTGGGTCTACTCGTACGGCTATCAGGGTCAGACCGCTTGAAGCCCTGCAACCAGTGGATCATCAGGAACAAGGCAGCAGGAAGCGGACCGGTTTGTGGATCAGCATCCTGCTGGCAGTCGGCGGCTTGGTATTCGTGATCTGGTCCTCTTGGCGCATCACAGAGCTGGTCAGGACAAACTCTGGCGATACAGTCCAGACCAGTAATCAGCAGGAATTATTGCTAGGTCTTGCGGTATTGGGTGTTTTGCTTATTTTCCTGGGTGCCCTGATGGGTGCGCGTCGATGGATTCCGGCTCTTCTGCGTTGCTTGGGTGGACCTGTGTCCCGGATTGGACCATCTTGCAGGGTCGGAGTGGCGAATATCGCTCGAAATCCCTCACGAGTCGCTGCCACAGGTGTTGCTCTGCTGATCGGCGTAACCTTGGTCTCCACTCTGGCTACAGGTGCGGTAACCACTAAACGGACCTTGGCCAAGGATATTGATCAGCGTTATTCCTTGGATATTGAAATATCCGGTCAGGGGCTAAATAAGAATAATGTGCGGGCCATTGAGCGTATCGAAGGTGTTGCTGATGCAGAGCTTGTGCAGCGGTTCAATGCTGAGGTCGAGTCAGGAGGCCCCTCACAAGATTCCATGACTGTCTATGCCTTGGATGCTTCACGGATTAGGCGTGTGCTCCATGCCACTCTGGGTCCAGGTATGCAAAGGTCTGATGCGTTGTTGGTGTCGACCAGAACGATTTCCAAGCATTCCGGTTACCGGGATGGAAGTCAGTTGAAGTTGTTGATAGCTGATCCTCAGGCGGACGATGAACGTGGAAAAGAGGCAGACGCAAGAAGAACATTGACTGGGGTCTTTGCCGGATTCGGCGGGCTGGATACCAGTGGCGTCTATGCAATCACGGACTCTCAAAATGTTGCCGGGATTGACACCAAGACGCATGAAATCTGGATCAGGACGCAGGGAGATCGCGATGCTGCACTGCTCTTGGATGACATACGTCAGGCTGTTGGAGAGCATGACGACATGGCTATGAGCGGAGGGCTGACGCAGAAGAGGATATGGGGTGAAAGAATTGATTCCTTGTTGGCAATCATGGTGGCATTGCTGGGCGTTGCCGTCATTATCGCCCTGATAGGGGTCTCCAATACTTTGATGATGTCGGTGCTGGAGCGCCGTCGTGAGACTGCCACACTCAGGGCAATCGGCATGAGCAGCGTCCAGGTTCGCCGATCCTTGGGAGTCGAGGCCTGCATGATTGCCCTAGGAGCCAGTCTGGCTGGAATCGTTCTAGGAACGCTATTCGGGTGGATAGGAGCTTATCAGGTCTTTGTGCCTTTAGGGTCCGTGACCTTTACCGTACCATGGTCGGCTTTTGCGCTGATACTGCCAGTGGCCTTGCTGGCTGCTGTGGTAGCCAGTGTGCTGCCAGCCAGGGAGGCAGTCAAGGTTTCACCTATTGAGGCGCTCAGCGACGATTGATACCGCCTGACGGCCGGGTTCATACCAGGTGGTTTTCGTAAGCGAAGACCACCGCCTGGACGCGGTCGCGGGCATTGATCTTCTGAAGAATGTGAGTTACATGAGTTTTCACTGTGGGCAGTGAGATCCCCAGATTGTCGGCGATCTCCTGGTTGCTCAGGCCCTGGGCTATGTGAACCAGGACCTGCAGCTCACGATCAGTGAGCAGGTCCGCCTCGGGATCGCGATAGATCGATCCCGATGGCATGGACCTGGTCGCAGGCATGTCATGGGCCATATGTTCGATCAGGCGTTTTGTAGCCGAAGGAGCGATGATCGCATTGCCCTGGTGAACTGTACGGATGGAGGTCAGGAGGGTTTCAGGCTCGGTATCCTTGAGCAGAAATCCTGATGCGCCGGCTTTTATAGCCGCCATGACGTATTCGTCAAGATCGAAGGTGGTTAGCACAATGACCCTGGGCTCGGGGCGGTCAGGTGACAAAGCAGTGATACGGCGGGTGGCTGTCAAACCATCCATGCCGGGCATGCGGACATCCATGAGGATCACATCGGGCCGCAGGCGTGAAGCCAGATCCACTGCTTGCTCGCCGTCCGCGCCTTGGCCGACCACGGTCATGTCATCCTGGGAGCCGATGACCATGGCAAAGCCAGCTCGGACCAGATCCTGGTCGTCCACGATGGCAACGCTGATGGGTTCGGTCCGTTCCATGACTGCCTGCTTCTTTCCGCTATATGGTGGCCAGCGCCACCATCCGATTTTATCTGAGTTGAGTGTTGCTTGAAATTACAACTGGATTTAATTTGGAGCCAGGGTAATCGCTGTCTGATTGATTGCTGATTGAGTAATTGTTGGCTAAGTGACTGTCGTCGGAGAGACTTTCAACTGGTGAAGTTATGCTCGTCAGCAATCGATTCCCGGAGTGGCTAATCTTCGAGTTCGCGATTCATGGAGTGCTCAATTTTTCGATTGTGCTGATTACCTGACACGGTCATTTTCCTGTTTGCTATCCATAGGAGATGCTCATCATCAAGAACGCTCACGCCTGGAGTCTGGGTGGTCCTGTTGGTCTGATTGGGCATGCTCTGGTTCCTTATCCTGTTGCGATTGTTGCGAATAGTTGTCAAGCTGATCATCAAGATCTACTGGCAGGGGTTTGGCTGGGTGAAGAGCCGGTATATGTGGGTTTTTACGGGTGGGCTCGCCAATATGGTTCCTGTCTGAGTTGAGGCTCTTGTTTGGGGAATCGGCAGTGTCAATGTTTGAGCGCAAACCGGTGCTGGAACTGTGACGCAGGACGGTGAGCAGTTGTCGCATGCGAGCCAGGGCCTGGCGTCCTTGAGAAGCAATGTCGCCGAAGGCTTGCGCTACCTGCTCTGGGGGAGGGTTCACCCCCTTGACTTGATAATGGTTCAACTCGGAGATGGCTTTGGTAGTGGATGCAATAACTGTATTCAGGGTTGCAGCCACTTCTACCTGCATGGTAGAGCCAATGAGTTCGCGCTCTTGATTGGCTGCCAGAGCCTGGCTTTCCTGCAGGGTCTGGTTTAGCGCGCGCTCGCGTTCCTGCTGTAGGAGCAGGACTGAACCACGAGTACGTCGGCGTGAGGCAATCAGCATGGTCAGCAGACAGATCAAGGCCGGTGCGGCCATCACTATGAAAAGTGTTAAATGGGATTCAGAGAAAGATGATTCTGCCGGGCCTTCTATCATGTAGGCCAGAATGGTTGGGCACCCTTGGTTATTGGCTACACATCTGACAGCCCATAAAACCGTATCCGTGATGACCGCCAACGGAGCCCACCGCCTGGTGGTGTATTTGCCGTAAACCATTGCTGAATAGACGGCGACTGGGGATAAGACTGCAGCTTCTGGCAGCCAGGGCGAGAAGAGTAGCAGCAGGGTGGCAACTGCAGACACTATAGCGGCGCAAATGCCGGGACGGACCCTGCGCACAATCAGGGGCAAAGCAATACCTAGCGTGGCGATGATCCTTACTGGTCGGCCCGGATCATATTGTCGCGTGACAGGTGCTATAGCAAGAGCTTGACCTGGATTCTCTACCAGTACTAGTCCGATTACCAAACCCAGGTCGGCCGTCAATGGATGGCGTTGAAACCAGACGAAGAGCGTGGAGACAATCGAGCGCAGGGACCATTGAGCTTGTCGATTGGCACGTATCTCCGCTTCAGAGTCTGATTTTGGCGGAGTGGCAAAAGGAATCCACGCTTGGAGGTGGTAACCGCCTTCTGGTTCGGAACCTGTTTGAAGGTCGCCTCCAAGAGAAGTCAGTCGTTCGCGCATCCCTAAAAGACCGAAACCTGAATGCGCAGGTCGCTCCATCTGCGGCGGAGAATCTGAATTGGTAGAGGCATGGTCAAATGGGCGGTCGTCAATGGTTAGACACAAACCGTCCGTGAGCCACTGTTCTTCAACTAGCACAGCCGAAGCCGGAGCGGCATGCTTGCGAACATTGGTCAATGCTTCTTGCAGGACCCGGTAAGCAGTTATGGCGCGGCTGCGATCCAGCTTTTCTGGGCATGGTCGGCCTTTAATGCGTCGGCTGAATTGGGATTTCGGCTGAGCAAGTCGGGCGGCATCTATCAGGTCTGACCATGATTTATAGCTGGTCGGCGGATTGTTTGAAGAGGTGGTAACCGAGGGACAGGTACGCGCATTGTTGGCCGTATCCATGTTGGCCTTGGCAGTGTTGGCAGCTGGAATCTCTTTGATTGTGTGAAGATGGTCGCTGGCTTGGCTCGGCTGAGTGCAATCTGTTCCGGCTGGATTCAGATTATGAGCGTTCGCGGATTGACTAGCGGAATTCGTTTGGGCAGTTGCTTGAGATTGGTCAGGCGGCTGAATATGGGCTGGGTCCGTTGGTGGTGGGGAAGAAGAGTGTTGGCCTGGAAGAGAATCAGCTGTCTTTTGGCTGGTTTCGGGTGCAGGGTTGGTTGGAGTCTTGAGTTTGCCGAAGAGCGAGCTCAGCTCACGTAGGGCGCGACGGCTCTCTTGATCGATGGTGCGCATGGTCTTAAGAGCAAGGTGCGCATCGGCAGTGGCTGCGTACCTGCCGGCATCTGCCTGCACAATGACAATGGACAGAGTGTGGGCGACTACATCGTGCATGTCACGCGCTATGCGGGCCCGCTCAGCGCTGGCAGACAGGGCCGCGCTTTGCTCTGCCTGCAGGGCCAAGGCGTGGTTGCGTCGCCGGGCCTCATCAATGGCATCCCTTCTGGTCCGCGTCCAGTAGGCTGCAACGATGGCTATGAGTAGCAGAAGCCCCTCGATCAGTAAATTCGATAGGAAGGTGATTGCCAGATCTTTGAATGAGGTCGGCAACATTGAGATGTGGTCCGGCCACGTCTTGCCTGGAGGCAGAAACCCCAAATCGACCAATGTGAAGATAAGGCAGGATAGGGGCGTCATGACCCAGGCCACAGTCAGATAGAGTCGGCGCCAGGATGGACGTCCGTAGAGCAGACAGGAATAGACCATCACCAGGCAGACTGCGTCGGAGAGCATGATGGCAGGTCCCAACAGGAGCTGAGCCAGAGCCACAGCGACGAAGAGCCCGGCTGCTACGTTCGGGAATCGGCGACGGATAACGACAGGGGCTATGAGCAGGACCGTCCACATCAGGATCAGGTTTTCCTGCAAGGGGATCAGGGCCCCATCTCGTAGATTGGCGCTGGAGCCGCTCACCAGCAGAAACAAAAGGATGGCGAAGAGGGCGTCAGTCAGTAGCATTCGATTATTGGACCTGGTGATTGGTCGCTGCGCTGTTTGACTGACTGTGTTCATGGAATCAACAATATTCGGGGACAGCGGGAGGTGCCATCAGTCCGAGGGATGATGAGGTCAAACGTGGTCCCAGGCTGTCGCAAGGTGGATGAGCCGGAGCAGTTGTAAGATGTATTTAACACTGGCGATAAGAACAGATTCAGTGCTTGAATTCAGTTGGCAACAAAAGCGGATTTAGGACTTGCTCTCAGTTGGCAATGAGTCTAAATTCCACATTTGCACTCAACTGGCAACAAGTATGCATCCCATATTCATCCATCCAGCCTCTATCGCACAGATACCAGTCAGGCCGACGAATCGTCGTGCATTTTTCGCAACGGTTCATCGGCCTGACAACGCAGGGGAGGGAGTCAGCAGCGCTCTACCTGTCTAATCGTTGGACCCTGACCAGCGGACCCTGGTTACAAGACCCCGGTGGTCAGGATTCCGATGGCTCGACCTTGATGGCTCCGACCACGAACGCCCAGACTCAGGAGAAACGTAGCCTAATCTGCTCGGCCGTGCCGTAGGAGGCCTGCGCCCCCTGCCCGGTGGCAGCGTAGGCGGAGACGTAGGAGGCCAGCTGGGCGGCCTGCACCAGGGTCATGTCGGAGGCCAGGCCGGCCAGCACGGTGCCCATGAAGGCATCCCCGCAGCCAGTGGTGTCCACGGCGTCCACATGCACGGCGTGAATCCGGTAGGTCTGGCCATGGTCCAGCACCATGGACCCCTCGCCGCCCAGGGTGACGATGGCCCGATGGAAGCCGAAGTCCTGCATGGTCTGGTTGATCCGGTCCCAGTCGGCCCCCAGCCAGTCGCCGTCCTCGGGCTCGTCGATGCCCAGCAGCTGGGCCATCTCATGCTCGTTGACCAGGATCAGGTCGGAGTTGGCGATCAGGTCGGTGGGCAGGTCGGCGCGGAAGGGGGAGTCGTTGAGCAGCACGGTCATGTCGGCCTCGTGGCCCATGCGCGCGGCCTCGGTGACCGTCTCGATGGGGCTCTCCAGGCACAAGCCCAGCACCTTGGCCGAGGTCAGGGCCTGGCGGGAGCGGTGGGCGTAGTCCACATCCACCTTGCCGTTGGAGCCGGGGGAGTAGACGATGGTGTTCTCACCACGCGCATCCACGGTGATGACTGTGGTCCCGCTGGCTCCTGGAACGGTCATCACATGGGAGACATCCACCCCGGCGTTGCCCAGCTGCCCCAGCAGAAAGTCGGCGTTTGAGTCGGATCCGACGGCCCCGAAGAGCCGTACCTGAGCGCCGATGCGGGCCGCGGTCGCCGCCTGGTTGGCCGACTTGCCCCCGGGCAGCACCTGCAGGGGACCCCCGTTGATGGTCTCGCCGGGCTTGGGCAGCCGGTCGGTGTTGACGGTGTAGTCCGCATTCATGGACCCGACCACCGAGATGGATCCCTTGATGGTATCCAATCCCTTGAGCACCTGGTCAGATGCCGCCGCCATATCTTGAATCATGTTTCTCCGTTCCTTGATGAGCTTGTCCGCCTTGATGATCACACTGTGACAGGTTCAGGGATCCTGGCCGGTGTGCGCGGGCGGGCGCCCCACCGAGGCGCAGTGGCGGTAGCTGGTCTGCAACCGGACCGACCGCACGGGCGAGCCTGCCATCAGAGCCAGGAGCATGTCCACGCAGCGGATGCCCATGGTGTCGACCTGCTGGGAGATGGTCGACACTGCCGGGGTCAGGATGCGGAAGACGGGCAGGTCGTCGAAGGTGATCATGGACAGGTCCTCGCCGATGCTGATTCCTCGGGACTGGGTCGTTTTGATGGCGCGTATGGCCTCCAGGGAGGATCCGAAGAGCACCCCGGTGATTCCCTGCCGGGCCCAGAGGTGGATCATGTCGGGGTCGAAGGTCCCGGGCTCTACCTGGTCGGCCAGGGGGTCGTCCATGCCCTCGATGCCTGCCAGCAGGTTCCGGTAGACGTCCAGGCGTTCCTGGAAGGTGGCCGATGCTTTGAGAGGGCCGGGCACCAGGGTGATGCGTCGGTGGCCCCGGGTGTGCAGATCCTCAAGGGCCTGCCGCAGGCCGGGTTCGGGGTCGGCGTCCACGCAGGGGATGGTCCGCCCGTCGCGACCGGCGGCACCCTCGGCGGCACGGTCCACGCAGACCAGGGGCAGTCCGCGTCTGGTCAGCTCTTCCAGAGTATGTGAGGAACGCGGCCCGGGCACGATGATGGCTCCGTCAATGTGCTGGCCCAGCAGATTGCGCACCTGGGCCCGGTCTTCGCCTGGGTCGCCCTGGATTGAGGTGCAGATCAGGGTCTGGAAGCCGTGGTTGAGCAGCTGGCCCTGGATCAGATAGGCCAGGTCTGCGAAGTAGGAGTTGCGGATGTCGGGGATGAGCAGGCCGATGGTGCGCGAGTGGGCGGAGTGCATGGATCGGGCTCGGGAGTCCGGCACATAGTGCAGGTCGTGGATGACCTGGTTGATGCGCTGTCGAGTGGCAGGGGAGATGCGCCCGGAGTCGTTAAGGGCTCGGGAGACCGTCGATACGGAGACACCGGCCCGTTGGGCCACATCCCTGATCGTCGCGTACGCCATCATGGCCTTTCGTCGAAGTGGTCGGCCGCCGGGCCGGACTGCCTACCTCGGCGGTTGCCTGACCGCCGCCATGGGCAGGCGAACGGTTCTGACAGCCTTCAGTTATATCAGTGCGGTAACGATACCGCAACTTTTACAGCATGGCCCGTCAAGGCTTGGCTATGAGTGAAGGCGGGCGAGGCTGAATGCTCGAGGATGAGGCTGTTGTTTGCGCGAGTATGCTGGGGTAGGGAGATGAACAGCGGCCGGGCTGGCTGGGGGCTGTTAAGCCTCCTGACCGACCTGGCCGTGTTTCCTCCTCTGCCAGGCAGGGGCGGGGGCGTGCATGCCTGCCCTCGGTTTCCGCCTGCGGAAGTGTGGTGAGGCGCGGGAGGGAAGTGTCGGCTCTCTTGGGGTTTGAGCCTTAAGTGACACTTTTCCTCCCCGCTCCCCATATATGGGCCGGGGGCGTGGGGATTGATACGCCGCCCCCGGCCGTTCTCACCCGTGCGAAGCAAGTGAGAGACTATGTGTTTCCCTCCGGTGGCGGCGTGATGCCAGGACCCCGCCCATGCCGGTCATGCCGGTGGCCAGGGCGAGCAGGATGCCTTCCCCCCCAGCATTGGGGAGCACACCTGCGGGAAGGTACGTGTATTGGAGGGAGGTGTCCGGCGTTTTGGGTGCGCCGCCCAGCGTGTAGTCCACGTTGACCGTGACCGTGCCCGGCGCGTGTGCGGACGTCGTCACGGTCACGCTGCTGCCATCGCCGCGCGTCAGCCCTGATGCGGGGGTCTGGTCGAATCTGACCCCGGTGATCACCAGCTGCAGGTTGAACGACACCGGCACAGGAGCAGGATTCTGAGCTTTACTGTTATATTGCCCTGTGGGAATGCTGTCGTTGCCGAGCTGGCCATTCTCGTTGTCCCCCCATGCGTAGGCGTTGCCGTCGCTGCCTACGGCTAGCGAATGCTGGTATCCGGCGCTGACCTGTTCGGCTTGCAGTCCTTTGCTCTTGTCCTTGGGGCTGGAGGGGTCGCGCACGCGCATAGGAGCAGGATTCGTGTCACCCCACCAGATGGCGATGTTGATGCCGAGCACGCCCTTCTGGTTGGACCCCCATGCGTAGGCGTTGCCGTCGCTGCCCACGGCCAGCGAATAATTGTTCCCGCCGCTGACCTGTGTGTAGGTGAAGTCCGCGGGAGTGTCTGCAGGCGACATGACTTTGACCGGCGTAGTCCGGCGGGTTGTCGTCCCGTCGCCGATCTGGCCAGTGTCGTTATATCCCCATGCGTAGGCGTTGCCGTCGCTGCCCACGGCCAGCGCATGATAGCCTCCGGCGCTGACCTGTGTGTAGGTGAAGTCCGCGGGCGTGTCTGCAGGCGACATGACTTTGACCGGCGTAGTCCGGCGGGTTGTCGTCCCGTCGCCGATCTGGCCTTTGTCGTTTTCTCCCCATGCGTAGGCGTTGCCGTCGCTGCCCAGGGCCAGCGAATAATAGACTCCGGCGCTGACCTGTGTGTAGGTGAAGTCCGCGGGCGTGCCTGCAGGCTTCTTCACTTTGACCGGCGTAGTCCGGCGGGTTGTCGTCCCGTCGCCGATCTGGCCGGAGTAGTTATGTCCCCATGCGTAGGCGTTGCCGTCGCTGCCCAGGGCCAGCGAATGATAGGCTCCGCCGCTGACCTGTGTGTAGGTGAAGTCCGCGGGCGTGCCTGCAGGCTTCTTCACTTTGACCGGTGTCGTCCGGGGGGAAGTGTTGTCCGTCCCGTCGCCGATCTGGCCTTTGCTGTTTTCTCCCCATGCGTAGGCGTTGCCGTCGCTGCCCAGGGCCAGCGAATGCCGACTTCCGGCGCTGACCTGCACGTAGGTGAAATCCATAGGTGTGTCTGCAGGCTTCGGCACCGGGGCGGGCGTGTTCCGCTGGTCGGGCTTGTCGATGCCGAGCTGGCCATAGTAGTTGCTTCCCCATGCCCAGGCGTTGCCGTCGCTGCCCACAGCCAATGAAAAGCCATAGCTGATCGAACTGTCGTACATTGATCCGCTGACCTGGGTGAACCTAATGCCTCGGCTGGTGTCTGGCGGGGTGATGGTGGTGGTTTCGTTGCCGAGGCGGCTACCCTGGTCGGGGTTGATTTTCCACGTGTTGTCGGGGTCTTTGAATGTCCATCTGGCGGTGAGGGTGAGGCTCTTGGTGACGGGCTTGCTGAAGTCGTAGGCGACTTCCCCGGTGAACCATCCGTCGAACAGGTAGCCTTCACGCGCAGGGTCGGGGGAGGGTCGTTTCACCCTGCCGTTTGGAGTGGAGACGTTCTGGTCTGCTGGTTCGGGGTTTCCCCCGCCCGTATCGAAGTGGACCGTGAACGTGGATCTTGGTTCGGCGCCTCGTGTCAGCGGCTGGTCGACCGTGTAGTTGAGGTTTTTGGTGAAGGGTTGGCCGTCCTGTCTGCCGACGATGAGAACAGTGGTTGGTCCCGGCTTGCTGGCGGGCATGTCTGTCTGCCAGGCGTCGTTGTTCTTAGTGAGATTGAGCGGCTGGCCGTTCAGGCTGGCTGACTCCAGGATGGACGCTGTGGTGGTGCTGACTCTTGCTGGCTTGCCGGGCTGTCCCTGCCCGTCCACGTCCCACGTGAACATGCTGCCTTGCCGGTCAATGGCGGTGATCCTGCTGCCGGTGCTTGCGGCCTGCATATACCGCTTGTTCCCGTCGTCCGCGCGCATGGGTGCTTCGCCGGGCTGCCAGGACCATACGTGGCCCTCCGTGTCGGTGATAACGGCCTGGCTATCATTGGCTGTAATCGAGTTGGTTTTTATGTTTGCCGGCAGGTTGACGGCTGTGGGACTGGTCGTGTTGTCGGCCAGGTAACGGATCCGCCTTTCCGTGTCCAGGAGGAGGAACCCCTGGTTGAGGGCATGGGCCTGGATGATGCGCATTCCCGGGTCCTGCTTGATGCGCGCGGGCTTGGCGCTTCCGGTATTGGCCGTCTCCCAGGTCCAGGCCTGCCCGTCAGCGTCCACGATGAGGATCCGGCCGGGGGAGGCGATGGCGGTCACGGCCTGCGCCTTTCCGGGCAGGCTGGTCTCGGCTTGTTTTGTGAATTTCGGGTTCGGCTCCTGGCTGCCGGCATCCCTGGTCTGATAGGCGTGGGCCTGTCCCTGCTGGTCCACGGCCAGGAGTCGATTATCGTTCATGCCGATGCTGGTGAATTTGGTGTCCTGTCCGGTGTCGAGGATCGTGGGCGTCGCTTGACCGCTGTTCCAGGTGTAGATCCGCTGGTCGGATCCCAAGGCGGCCTGCCGGTGGCTGCCGGCTGCGGCCTGCAGGTAGCGGAACCCGTCGGCAGCATGGGTGGGGAGAGGAAATTGCACAGGTGTGCTGTCCTGCGTCCAGGTGTAGATGCGGCCGTCGCCGGTCAGGCCGGCAATCTGGTTTCCTGCGGCTTGGATGCTGGCGATTTGAGGTTCCTGCCTGTCGGGCGGGCTGATGGTCAGCCGCGCCCCTGTGGCGGGCCCGTGATCCGGGCTCAGCGTCCAGTCCGTGACCTTCGTCCACCGGGCTTTCAGGGTCGTGTCCTGGAGGACGGGGGTTTGGAAATCATAGGGCCGGCCGTCAAGCGTCCAACCCTCGAACCGGAAGCCCTCACGCTGTGGATTCTGTTGCGGGGCAGCAGCGAGGGTGCCGGTCTTCACGCTCGCATGGGTGGGCTTGCTGCTGTCGGCCGGGTCGAAAAGCACCGTGTGCGAAGCCTGATCTTCCGTCTTGTCGGCCGATTCAGCCGGAGCGGGGGCTGTGCTGTCAGGCGTGCCCGCCGTCGACGACAGGGTGCTGGGCGTGGGGCTTAATGGTGTGGTGGTTTGTATCGGCGATGGTGAGGACAGTGGAGTGTCTGTTGCGTTGCTGTGGAGAGAGGCGGAGGTTCCGTCAGCTGCGCGAGGGGTCTGACGACCCCCTTCCCCGGAGGGGATGGGAGCGTCCTCTTGGGCGGATGCGACGCCCAGGCCTGCCAGCAGGCTGATCAGGACGGTCATCATCGCCAGGATGCGACGCAGCCGGGTACCCAGATGCATGAAACCGAAACCCCTTCACCGAACACCAAGCAGGGCAAACGCCGCTTGCAGAATAAGGTTCTTCCTGTCGGGAAGCTACCAATGCCTCAACGCCAGTCCGCGCAACAGATTGCGCGAATCATAGAGGAAGCCAGCCGGCTTCCCGACGTCCCCTGCCTCTCACCCTACCACCCAGCCCACAGACAACACACAATCCAGGTCCAACCGCCCGGCGACAATGAACCCGACTGACCTATAGGAAAGGAGCCAGGGTATGACCAACCAGGGATACTATCTGCCGGGACTCTACGTGAGTGAGGGGTCCATCCCCGTTCCCCTGGACTGGGCGGGCAGTGAACCTGGCGTCTGGCGAGCTGAAGATAATGCAGATCAGGCGGTCCTCCGCTGCTTCTACCGCGTGGTCTGCGCCCCTGAGCACTTGAACGACGACCTGCCGCTGCTGGTTTATTTGCAAGGCGGACCCGGGTATGGGGCTCCACGGCCGCTGAGCGCCGTTGCCGACGGGTGGATGGCCGAGGCCCTGCGCCACTTCCGCATTGTTCTGCCCGACCAGCGGGGTACAGGCCGGTCCAGCGCCATCGACGGAACCACCATGGCAGCCCTAGAAGAGCCCCGTGCTCAGGCCGATTATCTGAAGTATTTTCTGGCGGACTCCATCATCCGGGACTTCGAGCACCTGCGTCGCACGGTCTTCGCTGGCCGTCCCTGGGTGGCCTTGGGACAGAGCTTCGGCGGCTACCTGACCTTGGCCTACCTGTCGAACTTCCCCCAGGGGCTGGCTGCGGCCTTCACCGCCGGGGGCGTGCCTCATATCCCCACTGATGCCTACGAGCTCTTCTCTCATACCTTCACCAAAATGGCTCAGCGGTCCCGGGCCTTCTACCAGCGATATCCGAGGGACCAAGACCGTGTGGCGGCCATTGCCGACCGGCTGGCCCAGGGTGATGTGGTCCTGCCCGGCGGCGACCCTTTGAGCGTGGAGCGACTGCAGACCCTGGGCGTCGACCTGGGCAAGAGCGGCGGGTTCGAACGTCTCCACTGGCTGTTGGACACGGCCTTCCTGGACGGCGACGGCAGCCTGCCCGCTTCCGGAGCTAGCAGCTCCCGAGCCACCCTCTCGCAGACCTTCCTGGAAGGCGTGCGGGCGGCTACCTCGGTCAGCCCGCTCTACTGGCCCTTGCAAGAGTTTATCTACGCCGACGGGGACTGCGGCCCCCTGCACTGGGCAGGGCAGCGGGTGCGCGATGCCCGACCCGAATTCGATACTGCTGACCGACCGCTCATGTTCACCGGGGAGGCGATCTTCCCTTGGATGTTCGAGCAGGAGTCCGCCCTGCGTCCCTTCGGTCCGGCGGTCAGCCTGCTCATGGAGGAGGGCTCCTGGGGCCACCTGTACGATCCCGACCGTCTGGCTGACAATCAGGTTCCCCTACAGGCCGTGGTCTACGCCGACGACCTCTACGTGCCCTCCGAGCTCCAGCTGGACACCCTCTCGCGTGTGGGCCACGCCCATGCCTGGGTGACCAACGAGTTCGAGCACGACGGCCTGCACGGGGACAGGGTCTTCGCCCACCTCTACAGGCTGGCCCTGGAGCGCGGCGATCTGGAGGGGCTCTTCCCGGCGCGCGGCTAGACTTGAGAACATGAACACGGACTCATTGACTCTTGGATTCATCGGATACGGCAACATGGCCCAAGCCATGGCCCAGGGGCTTGTCGACGCGGGTGTGCTGCCCGGCGGCCGGATTGTGGCTTGCGCAGCCCACTATGACCGGCTAGTGGAGCGGACGGCTCAGCTAGGTGTGCGGCCCATGCACTCCGGCACCGAGGTGGCCGCGGCTGCCGACCTTGTGATTCTGGCCGTCAAGCCGGGGCAGGTGGCCCAGGTCTGCGAGCCCATCCGCCATGAGCTGGCTGATCCGGACCGCATGGTCCTGTCCGTGGTGGGCGGCATGACCCTTGAGGACTATGCCGACATCCTGGAGGAGGGCACCCACCTGATCTGCGCCATCCCCAACACCCCCATTTCAGTGGGGCAGGGGATTCTGGTCACTCAGGAGGACGATACCCTGACCGACCAGCAACGGGAGCTCTTCACCCAGGTCTTTGACCCGGTGGCCATGATCGTGCGCCTGCCCCGTGAGCTGGTCTCGGTGGGGACGACCATCGCCGGATGTGCGCCCGCCTACACGGCCATGTATATGGAGGCTCTGGCTGACGCTGGGGTGGAGCATGGGCTGCCCAGGCAGGCGGCCTACCGGCTGGCGGCGCGAATGGTGGAGGGGACTGGAGCCCTCTACCTGGCCACCGGCACCAACCCCGGGGCCATGAAGGACGCGGTCTGCTCACCGGGCGGAACCACAATCAAGGGTGTTGCATCCTTGGAGAAGCACGGCTTCCGTGGAGCGGTTATTGAGGCTATTGATGCGGTGGAGCGCGGTGACTGAGCCTGCCGCTCTATGGGGAGCCACGCCGGGGCAGTCCGGGCAATAGACTGGTGGATATGTCGTTAACCATAGGAATCGTCGGGCTGCCCAACGTTGGCAAGTCCACACTCTTCAACGCCCTCACCCGCAACAACGTTCTGGCGGAGAACTACCCCTTCGCCACCATAGAGCCCAACACTGGCATCGTGCCCCTGCCCGACGACCGGCTGCCTGTTCTGGCCAAGCTGGTCCACACGGACAAAATCGTGCCCGCTACGGTCACCTTCGTGGACATCGCCGGCATCGTCAAGGGGGCCTCGGAGGGGGAAGGGCTGGGCAACCAGTTCTTGGCCAACATCCGCGAGGCCGACGCCATCTGCGAGGTGGTCCGCGCTTTCAATGACGACGACATTGTCCACGTCAATGGCAAGGTGGATCCGGCCGACGACATCGACACCATCAACACCGAGCTGATTCTGGCCGACATGCAGACCATCGACAAGGCCCTGCCCAAGCTGGAGAAGGATCAGCGTGGGGGCAAGATCAAGCCCGCCTACCTGGACACCGTCCGCAAGGCCAAGGAGATTCTTGGACAGGGGCGGACCATCGACCAGGCGGCCCAGGCCGGGGACATCGACAAGGATGTGCTCTACGACCTGCATCTGATGACCGCCAAGCCCTTCATCTACGTCTTCAACGTGGATGACGACGAACTGCAGAATGAGGATATGAAAAAGCAGCTGGCTGACTCAGTGGCTCCCGCGCCTGCCATCTTCCTCAACGCTCAGTTCGAGTCCGAGCTGACCGAGCTTGACGAGGCGGATGCCCGCGAGATGCTGACCGATGCCGGGCTCAAGGAGTCCGGCCTGGACCAGCTGGCCCGGGTGGGCTTTGACATTCTTGGTCTGCAGACCTTCCTGACCGCCGGGGTCAAGGAGGTGCGCGCCTGGCAGATTCACAAGGGCTGGACCGCCCCCCAGGCCGCCGGGGTCATCCACACCGATTTCGAGAAGGGCTTCATCAAGGCCGAGGTGGTCTCCTACGACGACTTCGTGGCCGCCGACGGGTCCTACGCCAAGGTGCGCGAGGAGGGCAAGATGCGCCTTGAGGGCAAGGACTATGTCATGCAGGACGGCGACATCGTGGAGTTCAAGACCGGCATCCCCTCCGGTGCCAAGAAGTGAGCACCAGGCCCGGGTTCGCCATTCGCCGGGGTCATGGGCTGCCGCTGATTTTTGTACACGGGTCAGGTGTGGATCACCACATCTTCGATGACTTGGACCCCGTTTTCGAACGGGTGGGCGGCTTTGAGCGGATCTACCTGGACCAGCCCGGCTTTGGCCGCACGCCACCCGACCCGTCCATCCTCGACCTGGACGGTTTGGCTCGGTGGCTGGATGACCAGGTGGACATTTTCAGCGAAGGCGGCCCCTTCGCTCTAGTGGGCAACTCCCTAGGTGGGCTGCTCAGCCGCCATGCCGCCGCCGGGCGGTTGGACCGCTGCCGGGGGATGGCCCTGCTCTCCTCGGTGGTCGACCCGGTGACCGCCCACAGGCGCCTGCCCTCACGTCAGGTGCTGGTCCATGACGACCAGGGCCTGGCCGACGCGGACGAGTTCACCAGGCATGCTTACCGGCAGATGGCAGTGGTGGAGTCCCGGGGGCACTTGGAAGCCTACCAACGCACCATCATGCCCGGCATTCGTTCGGCCGATGCCGATACGGTGGCTCGAATGGAGAAGTACTACCAGTTGGATCTGGACTTCGACCAGGTTTGGTCCGGGTTCATAGCCCCGGTGCTCTTCGTCTGCGGCCGCCAGGACGACCGTGTAGGCTACTTGGATCAGTTTGACCTGGCCTGCCGCTTCCCCCGGGCCTCCTACTCGGTGCTGGACCGGGCCGGCCACAATGTCCAGATCGAGCAGACTGCCCTGGTCTGCGACCTGCTGGAGGACTGGGCCAGGCAGGTGCTGAAAGGCTGAGGCCGTCCTGGTTTCTTCTGTCGCTAAAATGAACTGTGCAAACAGGTTCGTTCAATGGCGACGAAAGGGAAGTAGATGGCTGTCTGGGGATTGGATAGCAAACACCTTAAGCGGCGTGTGCTTGCCATGCTCCGTTGGCTGCTGGACCCTGTACGCCGCACGCCTGTGGTAGTGACGACCGCCCTGTTGACGCTGCTGCTGACAGTTTTGGTCGACAATCTGTTCCAGCCGGTGGATGCGGCTCATGCAGAACGATCGGCAGATGCGAGCACTTCTAGCGCATCAACCGTTTCGGTGAGACAATTTCCCAAGGCGCATCATCCCAGCAAATCCAAGTCCTCCTCTTCATCAGCGGCAAAGAAGCAAACAAAGGTTCAGAAGACAGACCCTGATGGTTCCTCCACTCAGCCTGTCGATTGGCTCAAGCCTTCGCAGCAGGTCGATTACCCGGATCCTGCGGCCCACCCTGGCATCTCCTTGGAGGTCAGCCTTCAGGATCAGCGGGTCTACGTGCGTGATGGGTCTCAACTGCTCTACACCATGTATGCCTCGACAGGTATGGATGACTCCACGCCCAGGGGCAGCTTCCGCATCCAGGCCGAGCGCGGCGACCACTTCTACAACCCCAACGAGGGGATAGGCGCCCGCTACTACACCAGCTTTCTGAACCACGGGGTCTTCCTCTTCCACTCGGTTCCCACTGATCCCAGTGGCAGCTACATAAAGGAGGAGGCTGACTTGTTGGGCATTCGACCCAGCTCCCATGGCTGCATCAGGCTGACGGTGCCCGATGCCCTGTGGATCATGAAGTCCGTGCCCACCGGCACGCCCGTCCTGGTCAACTGAATTCCAGTCGGTACCGGAACATCCTCGTCCAAAATGTGGCCATTCTCGGTCGTGCCTGCCCTCGGTTTTCTAATTTTGCTCTACCACAAAGAGAACTATCGAGAGGAAGTGGTCAGGAATCATGCAAAAGGTGCAGCGGTTCAGTGACTGGTTGACTAAGTGGTTCATTCTGGTGGTCCTGGTTTGGGCCGCCATCAACTTCTTTGTCCCGCAGATTAGCATTTGGGCCCGCAGCTACACCAACTACTTCCTGAGCATTATTCTCTTCGGCATGGGGCTGACCCTGAGCCTGGACGATTTCAAGCGAATTATCAAGATGCCGCTCATGGTCATCGTGGGCACCATAGCCCATTACCTGATCATGCCCCTGCTGGCCGTGCTGCTCTGCCGCATCTTCCGGCTGGACGGCATGATCGCTGTGGGCGTCATCCTGGTGGGCTGCTGCCCCTCGGGGACCTCCTCCAACGTCATGTCCTACCTGTCGCGTGGCGATGTGGCCCTGGATGTGTCCATTGGTCTGCTTTCCACCCTGTGCGCGCCCTTCATGATCCCCATGCTGATGAACCTGCTGGCCAGCCAATATGTGGCCATCCCCACCAAGCAGCTCTTCCTGACCGCCCTTGAGGTGGTGCTGATCCCCATCGCCCTGGGCCTGGCCGTCCACGCCTTCTTCAAGGAGAAGGTGCAGAAGGTGACCGTGGCCCTGCCGGCGGTCTCGCAGATCGCCATCCTGATCATCATCGGCGTGGTGGTCTCCGTCAACCATGCCAAGCTCTTCACAGCCGCCACCGCCCTGGTCCTGCCGGTGGTCATGCTCCACAACCTGTGCGGGTACGGGCTGGGCTTCCTCTTCAGCCGGCTCATGTACCGCATCTACCCCAAGGGGTTCCGCTACGCCCAGCAGAAGGCCATCACCTTCGAGGTGGGCATGCAGGATTCCGGACTGGGCGCGACCCTGGCCCTGCAGGCCTTTGCCGCCGACCCGATTGTGGCCATACCCTCCACCTTCTTCAGCGTCTGGCACAACATCTCCGGCTCGGTGCTGTCCGCCTGGTGGCGTCGGCATGACGACCGTCTGGGGATTGCTGCCGACTCCGCCCAGGGTCGTCCGGAACCGGCTCGCGCCTAGGTTCCGCAGCTCCTTGATTGCTGGCTGGATCTGCTACATGCCCGGTCCGGCCAGCAGGAAACCCAGGGCTGTCAGCAGGGGCGGCAGGACCATTGAGGCTGCCAGATAGCCAAGAGCCGCCAGATGCCGTCTCTGCCGGGTCAGGGCCAACACTTCGTTGACCGCTGTCGAGAAGGTGGAGAAGCCGCCCAGCAGTCCTGTGGCCAGCAGCAGCCGTCCCCAGGCGGGCAGTCCGTGGAAGGCGGCCAGGGCGGCCACCAGTCCTGCAGCCAATCCGGCCAGCAGGTTGATGATCATGGTCGAGAGGGGCAGGTACACCTGCCAGCGGGCCTTGACCAGGGTATCCAACAGGTAGCGAAGTCCGGCACCCAGGCCGCCGCACAGGCAGATCAGCAATGTAAATGCAATGGTCATCGCACACCCGCCTGGATGTGTGCGGCCAGACGTGCTCCCAGCGCGGCCATGGCCCAGGAGACCATCAGGCCTCCGGCAAAGGAGATCAGCAGGTAGGCAAGGGTTGCCCGGACTTGACCGCCCGACAGTCCTTGGATCAGTTCCAGCGAGAGCGTGGACATGGTCGACAGCCCTCCGCACAGGCCCATGCCCAGGCCCCTGTTGGTCAGTTGCCTTTGGCGCGCGTGTGCGCTTTTGGGCAGCCCGGCCAGTAAGGCGGTCAGCAGGGCGTAGCCTGCGCAGGCGATCAGGTTGGCCAAGAGGGTTCCCGGATGCAGCGGGCCGCTCTGGCCCGGCAGCAGGCTCAGGGCGTACCGGCAGCCGGTGCCCAGGGTTCCGCCCAGCATCACCACCAGGGTTGTGGCCATGTCAGGTCCGGTAGGGGGTTTGGTCATTGGAGGCCTCGGTTCCCGACGGATCAGCGTCCGCAGGGTCGGGCTGAATGGCATGCGCCTGCACCCGGCCCGCAGACGGGGTCGTCGAATCATGGTGCAGGAACTATCAGCAGTTTGCGGTTCGGAGCTCAAGCCCCGGGCGGGTTCCATCGCCCGGAGCACATTCTAGGAGTGGAAGGGGACCGTAGCTGCCGCGACTACTCACTCGGTGTGGTTCTCCGGGTCCAGCGTCAGCCGGTCGTCGTCGGCATCGTAGTCGAAGAGCTCGCCGTAACGGCCCCAGGTGATGGCGGTGTCGAACTGCTGGACGGCCTCCTTGTCCGAGTGGTGGGCCCGCAGCAGGTCCAGGATAAGAGAGCCGTGCAGACTCTTGTCGTCACTATTCTTCAGGGCCCGGTCGATGATGCGGATCAGGGGAACGTGATCCATCAGCATGCGTGAGAACATCTCCTTGCTCTCCAGGATGTCGGCATCATGCCAGGCCCGGCCTTGGTCGGTCAGCCTGACGTGCCCGTTGTCCGCCTGGAAGATGCCCAGCATGAGTCCGGCGTCGATCAGGGGGAAAAGGTCGTCCACTTCGAAGGAGAGCTTGGCGGCCAGGTCGGCCAGGTCCATGCCGTTGGGCTGGTTGACCATGACATCGGCCAGACCGGCAAGGCCGCCGGGGGTTGCGTCGGGCAGGTTGCGCTCGGCGGTCTCCTCGTCCCGCACCGAGTCCCGCACGGCCTGACGATTGCGCACCTTGGTCTGCAGGCGGCGGCGGATATCCTCGCTGTCGCGCTGGCCGGTCAGGATGGAGTAGAGGTAGTCCACGCAGGACTGGAAGAGGTCGGACTGCTTGTCCCTAGGTCTGTCCAGGTTGATGGGCACGTTGGCGATGACCCGGCCGGGATGCGAGTCCAGGACCAGGACCCGGTCGGCCATCTCCACGGCTTCCTCGATGTTGTGGGTGACGATCAGGACCGACTTGACGCTGCCTGCCTCCTCGGACCAGACTTTGAGGACCTCCTGGCGAAGATTCTCGGCTGTCAGCACGTCCAGAGCCGAGAAGGGCTCATCCATGAAGAGGGCGTCCGGCTTGAGGACCAGGGCCCGGGCGATGCCCACGCGCTGGCGCATGCCGCCGGAGAGCTCTTTGGGGTAGGCGCTTTCGAAGCCGTCCAGGCCTATGGCATCGATGGCAGCCAGGGAGAGTTTCTCGCGTTCCTTCTTGGGCACGCCCCGGGCCTGCAGGCCCAATTCGACGTTGTCTTTGACAGTCAGCCAGGGCATCAGGGCGAAGCTCTGGAAGACTAGGGCCACGCCGGGGTTGGGCCCGTCCAGCTGCTTGCCCCGGTATTCGACGCTGCCCTTGCTGGCTGGAACCAGACCGGCGAGGATGCGCAGCAGGGTGGACTTGCCGGCGCCTGAGCGGCCCAGGATGGCCACCACCTCGCCCTCGTGCAGGGTGAAGTCAATATTGTCCAGGACGGTCAGCTCCGCGCCCTTGTCAGACTGGTAGGTCTTGGTCACGTGCTCGGCCGTGATGATCCCGTTGGAATTGATCTTGGTCATTGTCGAACCTTTCAGACTTCTCATGTCAGGGAATAGCGCCGTTGTGCCAGTGATTGCAGGGGAGACCAGAAGAACCGGTCGGCCAGGACCACGAAGATGCTCATCACGGCCACACCAAGGATGATGCGGGGGGTGTCGCCGGTGGCGGTCACCTGGGCGATGTAGGCACCCAGGCCTCGGGCCGTCAGTTCGGTTTTGCCGTAGGAGACCACCTCGGAGACGATGGAGGCGTTCCAGGCCCCGCCGGCCGCTGTGATGCCGCCGGTGCACCATGAGCCGAACAGTGCAGGCAGGATCAGAGTCTTCCATCGTTGCCAGCGGTTCTGGCCCAGGCTGCGAGACATCTCCAGCAGGTCGTCGGGGATGGCTGAGGCCCCGGCGATGACGTTGAAGAGGATGTACCACTGGGTGCCCAGGGCCATGAGCAGGATGCTGCCCCAGTTGATGTCGATTCGCCAGATGATAAAGACCATGGTGACGAAGGGGAAGATGAAGTTGGCCGGGAAGGAGGCCAGGATCTGCACCAGGGGCTGCAGGTAGCGGGAGATGCGCGGATTCATGCCGATCAGAGCGCCGATGGGCACCCAGACTATGGTGCAGACCACCATCAGGATCAGTACCCGCAGGAAGGTCAGCAGGCCCAGCTGGAAGACGTGGCCGACCTCGCCCAGACCCAGGGGACGGATGACCAGACGGTCCAGCTGCCAGAGACCCCACAGGCCGATCAGGGCCAGGCAGGTCCACCAGACCAGGTCGCTTGCCCGCCTGCGTCCGCCTCCACGGCTCCAACGTGCCCCGGTACGGCCCAAGGGGCGGGTGATCCGGTCCAGCAGGTCGGCCAGGGGGTGGCCCACCAGGCCCAACAGGTCCTTGACCCCGGACAGGCGGATGACCGTCAGCACCAGGCTGCGTCGGGGCTCGGTGGACTGGCTGCTGGTGTAGCGGAACTTCTCAGCCCAGGCGGTCAGCGGCTTCCAGAGCAGGAAATCAATCAGCAGAACCACCACGATCATGGTCAGGATGGCCAGGCCCACCTTGCCCAGGTCCTGCTCGGCGGTGGCCTCCTCCACAAAGGAGCCGATGCCTGGCAGGGCCAGGGTCCTGTTGTTGACCGAGATCATCTCGGAGGCAGTCAGGAAGAACCAGCCGCCGCCCATGCTCATCATGCAGTTCCAGAGCAGGGGAATCATGGAGTTGGGCACGTCCAGTTTCCAGAAGCGTTGCCAGCGGGTCAGGCGCATCAGCCTCACCGCCTCGTCCAGGTCGGCGGGTTCGCTGGTCAGGGAGTTATAGAAGGAGAAGGCCATGTTCCAGGCCTGGCTGGTGAAGATGGCGAAAATGGAGGCCGCCTCCACGCCCATGATGGAACCGGGGAAGAGGACCAGCCAGATGGAGATGGTGGCCGACAGGAAGCCCAGGACGGGCACCGACTGCAGGATGTCCAGCAGGGGGATGAGTACGGCGCCAAGGCGACGGGAGCGCGCGGCGGCCAGCCCGTAGAGGAAGGCGAAGATCAGGGAGATGATCAGGGCCGTGAACATACGGAAGAGGGAGCGCAGCGCGTAGTAGGGCAGGTTTGACGGGTCGGTGGAGACGTGCGAGGGTACGCCGGCGGGGCCAATGGGGGCACCCAGTGCCGGCAGCAGATAGGCCAGGGCACCCAGCAAAACCAGGGCGCCTATTGCTACGGCAAGGCCCGTCCATATGCGAGTGGAGCGCGATGCCTGGCTGCGGTCGTCGTTCAGTGGCGAACGGAGCATTCCCGGCAGTGCGACAGTATTCACGATGGCCTCCCTCCAAGGTGCGGAACATCCCTGTCGGCAGCCTCGAAGACGGCGTGGCGGTCGGCCATGAGCCGACCATTGTCATCGTTCAAGCTTCGGCTTCGCATGGTATTTGGCCCTGCATTAGTCCCTGCCTTGATCCGACGGGGACTGTTGACCTGCGCGGGGTGTCTCCACCACTTTGCGGCAGCATGCCTTGTCCATGCGGTAGCTTCACCTACCGACCACCCAATAACATAGATGGACCCAAGAGCAGTGTCAAGCATTTGTCAAACCAGTGTTGCCGTCCTTGCCAGGACTGACAATGGCAAGGGTCTGCACGCAGTCGGTGCAGGCGCGAAATGAAATGTAAGGAGTGAATCCCTATGAAGATCGTGGCAGTCACGGCCAACCCCGAACCCAAGAGTCTGACCGATGCGGCGGGCAATGCCCTGCTGGACGGGGCGGCCGAGGGCGGGGCTCGCACCGAGTTGATCGACCTTTGCGCAGAGGGGTTCAATCCCGTCTTCGGCATGGAGGACAGGTCCCACTACCTGGGCCAGGGACCCATGCCCGAGGATGTTGAGGCCATGCAGGAGCGCATCAAGGATGCGGACGTGCTTGCTCTGGTCTTCCCCGTCTACTGGTACAGCATGCCGGCCATCATGAAGGGCTTCATCGACCGCGTCATCTGCCGGGGCTTCGCCTATAACGCTGATGGAACCCCGGGAGCCCTGGCCGGGCGCCGGGTGGAGCTGATTATGCTGACCGGCGGGGATAAGGAATGGTACCAGTCCAGCGGCATCGATGAGGCCCTGGACAATCAGCTGCGCAGGCAGACCTTCCTCAAGTACTGCCAGGTTGCGCAGGTGGAGACCATCTATGTGGACAATCTGGACTCGGGCAACGACGAGCAGCAGGCGCGGGAGGCTGCTGACCGGCACCTGGTGGCCCTGGCCCTCAAGGGCCGTCAACTGGCCGCAGGGACCGAGCCCGGAGCGGACCAGGACGCTCAGTGACGCTCAGCATCGGGTTCGTATTCGATGACACCCTGGATGTGTGCGACGGGGTCCAGCAGCACATTCTGACCCTGGGACGGGAGCTGGGAAGGCGGGGTCACAGGGTCCAATATCTGGTTGGGCAGACCGCACATCCTCCGGTTGACGGAGTCCACTCCCTGTCCCGCAACGTCATGGTCTCCTTCAACGGCAACAGGATGCGCATACCCATGCCTGCTCCCAAGGAGCCTATCCGCCGGGTCCTGGAGGCCGGAAACTTCGATCTGTTGCACGTCCAGGCCCCCTATAGCCCCTTCCTGGCAGGACGGGTCATCCGTGCCGCAGATCCGGCAACGGCCCTGGTGGCCACCTACCACATTGCCCCCACAGGAAACCTGCAGTTGCTGGGCGGTCGGCTGCTGGGGATGATCAACCGAAGGACCCATAGACGCATCGACAGGGTCATCGCAGTCTCGCCTGTGGCGGCCAGTTATGCCCGGCAGACTGCCGGTGTGTCCAGCAGGGTGGTGGCCAATCCCGTGGACGTGTCTGCCCTGCGCCGGGCCCGACAGGCCGCTGGCGACCAGGAGGTGGCGCGCCTGCACGGCCAGGGACCACATCTGGTCTTTCTGGGACGGTTCGTGGCTCGCAAGGGGGCGGGGATCCTGCTTTCAGCCCTCCAGACGGGGGAGCGAGCCGGCATCCTGCCTGAAGGCCTGCATGTGACTATGGCCGGCAAGGGTCCACTGCTGGAGGATTGCCGTCGAAAGGCCGCCGCCCTGCGCACCCCGGTGGCCTTTCCCGGCTTTGTGGACGAGAAGGACAAACCTGCCCTCCTGGCCTCCTCCGACCTGACCGTTTTTCCCTCCACCGGAGGTGAGTCCTTCGGCATCGTCCTGATGGAGGCCATCGCCTCGGGCACTGCTCCTGTGCTGGCCGGTGACAATCCTGGCTACCGGTCCACCCTAATGGGCGATGAGCGGGCTCTGGTCCCCGTGGACTCACCCAACACCCCCGAACTGCTGGCCCGGCGAATTGCCCAGGCCTTAGGGGACCCCTCATGGAGGCGGAACGTACGCCATGACCAAATTGCGCTCATGGACCGCTACGACGTGACCGTGGTGGCCGATCAGGTGGAGGAGGTCTACCAAGAAGCCATTCAAGACCGCCGTCTCATGTAGGGTAGGTACATGTCATTCTTTGATTTCTTCGGTGCCATGTTCGACCCTGAGGGCGGTCCAGGCGGTCCAGGCCGGCGTCGCAATGAAGACGACCCGGTCATCCTGCACGTGCAAACCGATGGTGAGGGTCCTGGCCAGGGGGGCGGCGGCACGCCCCGCTTCCGCTTCTCCGGGCCGGGTGACCCTCGGCTGACTTCCCGCAGAAAGGGCAATGAAGGGCCTTCCCGGGGCTCGCGGATCCTGGCGGTGGTTGTGGCAGTCGTGCTGGTCGTCTTCCTGCTACTGTTCGCGCTCAGCCGCTTCATCACCGATGTCATGTGGTTTTCCCAACTGGGGGCGGCGCAGATAGTCTGGACCCAGCTGGGCATCAAGGTGGGCCTATGGCTGGCTTATGCACTGCTGCTGGCCGCGGTGACCCTGCTTTCGGCCATCCTGGCCATCCGCAGCCGTCCCGATTCGCCTGACGGGTCTACCATCAGGGTCAAGGGCGATCTTATTGAGGTAGGCAAGGGAGTCTCCTCACGCACGGCGCTGAAGGTGGCCGTGGTGGTCTCCCTGGTTGTTGGCGTATTCTTCGGCTTCCAGTTCAACGCCGACTGGAAGCAGGTGCTCCTGCTCTTCAACGCCCAGTCCTTCGGGGTGCGCGACCCCCAGTTCGGCCTGGACAACGGCTTCTATGTCTTCATCCTGCCTGGCCTGCAGCTGTTGGTCTCCTCCCTGCTGATGATGCTGCTGGCGGCTACGGTCTTCAGCCTGGTCACCAACTTCCTCATGGGTGGCATTCGCTTGACCATGCCCGTGCACGGCCGGGGCATTCTGGAGATGACCCGTTCCGCCCGCAGGCAGGTGGCCGTCTGGTTGATCCTGTTCATGCTGGTCTGGGCCGGCGATACGGCCCTGGGTGTCTTCGGCAGGCTGACCGAGGAGGGTGATCGGATCACCGGCGCCTCTTACACCTCGGTCAAAGCGGCCATCCCAGTGACCCTGATTATGGCCGTGGTCATAGCTCTGCTGGGCATAATTTTGGCCGTCTGGATTCTGAGGTCGCCCACCTTGGAACCCGGCCGTGTCCATGCAGGATCCCTGGGTTCGGCTGTCAAGCAGTGGAGGATTCCCGCTCTGGCTGTAGCCGTCACCATCGTTCTGTCCCTACTTCTGACCGTTTTCTGGCCGGCACTGGTCCAGCGCTTCCGGGTCAACCCCAACGCTCAGGAGATGGAATCCGCCTACATTCAGCGCAACATCGCCGCCACCACCAAGGCCTATGGGCTGGATAGACTCAAGACCGAGGCCTATGACGCCACTACCGAGGTCCAGTCAGGCGCCCTCTCCCGGGATGCAGAGACTACCGCACAGATTCGTTTGTTGGATCCTCAGGTGGTTTCTCCCACCTTCCGCCAGCTGCAGCAGTCCAAGCAGTACTACACCTTCGAGGACACTCTGGCCGTCGACAAGTACGACATCGACGGAGTCAGCCAGGATACGGTCATCGGCGCTCGCGAGCTGGACTTGGAGGGCAACGACAACCGCAACTGGGTCAACGACCACACGGTCTTCACCCACGGCTACGGCATCGTGGCCGCCTACGGTAACAAGGTCACCCCGGACGGGCAGCCCGAGTTCTTCGAGCAGGACATCCCCACCAAGGGCAAGCTGACCGACAGCCAGCACTACGAGCCGCGAATCTACTTCTCGCCCAATGCTCCCGAGTATTCCATCGTCGGCGCGCCCCAGGGCTCGTCAGGCTGGGAGTTCGACTATCCCACCGGCTCCAAGGGAGCCACCAACACCTTCAAGGGCAACGGCGGCCCCTCGGTGGGCAACTTCCTGGCCCGGATCCTCTACGCCATCCGCTTTGGATCCGACCAGATCCTCTTCTCGGATCGCGTCACGCCCGACTCGCAGATTCTCTACAACCGCTCGCCCAAGGAGCGCGTGGCCCAGATCGCCCCCTATCTGACCCTGGACGGGCGCGTCTACCCGGCTGTGGTGGACGGCAGGGTCAAGTGGATCGTCGACGGCTACACCACCTCTGACGCCTACCCCTACTCCCAGAAGGTGGACCTGGGTCCCATTACCCAGGACACGACCACCTTGAGCTCCGAGGCCGTCAAGGGCCTGGGCTCCCAGAAGGCCAACTACATCCGCAATTCCGTCAAGGCCACGGTCGATGCCTACGACGGCTCGGTGGATCTGTATGCCTGGGATGCCAAGGATCCGGTGCTCAAGGCCTGGCAGAAGGTCTTCCCCGGCCAGGTCAAGCCGCTCTCGTCCATCTCGGGCGACCTGATGAGCCACATGCGCTACCCGGAGAGCCTGTTCAAGGTGCAGCGCCAGCTCCTGTCCCAGTACCACGTCAACTCGGCCAGCCAGTTCTTCTCCGGCGAGGACTTCTGGCAGACCCCCGTGGATCCGACCGGGACCAGCAAGGAGCAGAAGGCGGGTATCAAGCAGCCTCCCTACTATCTGACCCTGCAGACCCCGGGGACCGACAAGCCCGCCTTCTCGCTGACCTCCACCTTCATCCCCGCCGGAACCTCCACCAGGGAGATCCTGACCGGGTTCCTGTCCGTGGACTCCGACGCCGGGTCGACCAAGGGGGTGATAGGACCGGACTACGGGACCATCCGGCTGATGGAGCTGCCCAAGAATTCCAATGTTCCCGGCCCGGGGCAGGCCCAGAACAACTTCAACTCGGATGCTGCGGTCTCGACCGAGCTCAACCTGCTCCAGTCCGGATCCACCAAGGTCAAACGCGGCAACCTGCTGACTCTGCCAATTGGCGGCGGACTGATCTACATCCAGCCGGTATACGTCCAATCCAGCGGTGCCACCAGCTTCCCCCTGCTCAAGCGGGTTTTGGTGGCCTTCGGAGACAAGGTTTCTTCCTCAGCGACCTTGGATGCGGCTCTTGACAAGACCTTCCAGGGCAACTCGGGCGCATCGGCAGGCGATGCCGACAACACTGGACGCACCAATTCCAATGCTGACCAGAGCGAGCAATCCGATAAGGCCCCAGGTAAGACCGCCGGGTCCGGCGGGGCATCTACCACAGGAGGACAGGCCTTGAAACAGGCCTTGGACAAGGCCAACCAGGCCATGAGCGACGGCGATGCCGCCCTGAAGAAGGGTGACTTCAGCGCCTACGGCGAGGCTCAGAACCGTCTGCGTGAAGCCCTCAAGGAGGCCTCCGACCAGGAGGGTGGCAACAAGTGAGCGCCACCCCGCGTATCCGGCTCTGCCGTCGCGGGGACCTGGAGGCGGTCACCGCCATCTACAACCAGGCGGTCATGGATGGCGGTTCCACGGCGGATACGGCCCCGGTCAGTCTGGACCAGCGCCTGCAATGGTGGCTGGACCACAATCCCGACCAGGGCCATCCGGTCCTGGTTCTGGAGCAGGAGGGCCGGGTACTGGCCTTCGGCTCCCTGTCGGCATACTACGATCGGCCAGGCTACCAGGAGACCTGTGAGCTGAGCTACTACGTTGATCGCGACAGTCGTGGCCGTGGCCTGGGCGCCCTGATGGTCCATTCCCTGCTGGAGCGCGCCCAGCGGGAGGGCATGCGTCTGGGCGTGGCCATCATCTTCGATGACAATTCGGCCTCCAAGGCCCTCTTGCACCGGTTCGGTTTCAGCCGCTTCGGCCTTCTGCCCCAGGCAGCTTGGGACCGGTTCGTCCTGCATGATGTTTCCTACTGGAGCCTGTCCCTTGAGCGAAATGGGGTCGGGGAGCCTGTGTAGAATCTCACCGTCCCGTCTGAGAGCAGGAGGTATCACCTACATGGCATCCGATTTCTGGCTGATAGCCGGACTGGGCAACCCGGGTGACGAGTATAAGGGCACCAGGCACAACATGGGCTTCATGTGCGCCGATCTGCTGGCCGAACGATGGTCGGTCAACCTGCGCGATCATAAGGGTCTGGCCCAGCTGGGCCGTGGCACTCTGGCTCTTGATGGATGCTGCATACCCTTCTTCCTGGCAAAGCCGCTGACTTTCATGAACGACTCCGGCGATGCCTTGGCCTCCATCTGCTCCTACTACCACATACCGGTTGGCCGGGTCGTGGTCATCCATGACGACATGGACCTGGAGTTCGGCCGGATCAAGGTCAAAGCCGGCGGCTCCTCTGGCGGGCATAATGGCATCCGTTCCATCGACCGTTCCCTGGGTAGCAACGCCTACGCTCGGGTTCGCATGGGCGTGGGACATGCCCGGAGAGGTCCGGACGCCCATCGCCGCACCGTGGACTGGGTTCTGGGCACCTTTGTCGGCGATCAGCGCAAGCGCCTGCCCGATTTCCTGGCGGACGGCGCGGATGCCGCAGAAACCGTAATTGCCAAGGGCCTCAGCCAGGCTCAGGAGCAGTTCAATGGTCGATGAGCATATCCAGTTAGGGCAGGAGACCGGTAAGAAGGCGGAGCCCCAGGAGTCGCTGAATGGATCCCTGCGTCCTCTTTTGGACGACCTGCAGGCGGATGCCGCCTTCAAAAGGTTGGTCCAAGGAGATTCCGAGCCTGCTACCGACACCGACACCTCTCTTATGGTGCAGGCTCCCCAGGGGATCAGGCCAGCCCTGGCCGCTGCGGCAGCCGGACGTGCCCCGGTGGTCCTGGTGGTCCCCTCCGAGCGTGATGCCGAGGAGATGGCCGGCGCCATCCGTTCCTGGTATGAGGGCGACCCTGGCGATGTAGCCCTGCTGCGCTCATGGGAGACCCTGCCTCACGAGCGGCTTTCGCCCCGGGCAGACACCGTGGCATCCCGGATGGCCGTCTTCAGGCGGCTGGCCCATCCGATTCAGGACGACCCTGACTTCGGACCCATCCGCATCCTGGTCATGCCCGTGCGCTCCCTGCTGCAGCCGGTTGTTAAAGGTCTGCAGGATGTGGAGCCTCTGGTCTTCCTGCGCGGCCAGGAGCTGCCATTGGACCAGGCTGTCGAAGCTCTGGTCCGCAATGCCTACACCCGGGTGGACCTCGTCATGGAGCGCGGCCAGTTCGCCGTCCGAGGCGGCATCCTGGATGTCTTCGTCCCCACTATGGCCCACCCGGTGCGCATCGAGTTCTTTGGCGATGAAGTAGACACCATCCGCAGCTTCCATGCCTCCGACCAGCGCACCTATGGTCCCGATCTTGACCGGATCTGGGCGCCGCCCTGCCGCGAGCTGCAGCTGACCGACCAGGTCCGCGCCCGCGCCCGTTCCCTGATCGGGAGCATCCCCAACGCCGACGACATGCTGGAGTCCATCGCCCAAGCCATTCCGGTGGAGGGCATGGAGTCACTCCTACCTGCCCTGGTTGACGACCTGGTGCCGGTGGGGTCCATGTTGCCTGAGGGTGCCCTGATTCTGCTGTCTGAGCCGCAGCTGTTGGCCCGCTCCGCCCAGGACCTGGTCAAGACTGCCAACGAGTTCCTGGCCGCAAGCTGGCATGTGGCAGCCTCAGGACAGGGCTCGGGCGCACCCATCAGCTTTGACAGGGCCAGCTTCCTGGACTACGACGAGGTCATCTCATCCTTGGAGTACCGCAAGGGTGAGGTCTGGAAGCTGACCGACCTATCGGTGGATCCGGACCGGGAGGGGGCCGAGCGTCTGGATGCCCTGGCTCCGGACCAGTACCGCGGCGACGAGGATCGGGCCGCTTCGGGCATTGCATCCCTGCTGGAGCGCGGCGACCGGGTTGTTGTGACTGCTCCGGCCCAGGGGACGCTGAGCCGTCTGGGTCGGGCCGTGCAGACCACAGGGATCACCGGGTTGGAGTACCACCGCTCCCTGGCCGTGGACGGATTCGTGGACCAGTCCGCCCATCTGGCCCTGCTGACCGAGCGGGACTTGACCGGCCGCACCAGCGTGGCCGCCGGAAGCAAGACCTCCAACCGCCGGCGCAAGGCCATCGACCTGGACGAGCTCAAGCCCGGCGACTACGTGGTCCATGACCAGCACGGCATCGGCCGCTTCCTGGGTATGCGTCAGCGCAGCGTGGGTGTGGGCCCCAGCAAAGGCAGCCGGGAGTATCTGGTCCTGGAGTACGCCCCTTCCAAGCGCAACGCCCCGCCAGACAAGCTCTTCGTACCGGCCGACCAGCTGGATCAGGTCAGTCGTTACATCGGCGCCGAGATTCCCAGGCTCAACAAGCTGGGCGGATCCGACTGGTCGGCCACCAAGGCCAAGGCCCGCAAGCACGTTCACAAGATCGCCCAGGGACTGGTCAAACTCTACTCGGCCCGGCAACGCACCAAGGGCTTCGCCTTCAGTCCCGACACCCCCTGGCAGAAGGAGCTGGAGGATGCCTTCCCCTACCAGGAGACCCCCGACCAGCTGACCGCCATCGACGATGTCAAGGCCGATATGGAGAAGCCGGTGCCCATGGACCGCCTGATCTGCGGGGATGTGGGCTTCGGCAAGACCGAGATAGCCATCCGTGCCGCCTTCAAGGCCGTTCAGGACGGCAAGCAGGTGGTCGTCCTGGTGCCCACGACCCTGCTGGTCCAGCAGCACTACCAGACCTTCACCGAGCGCTTCGAGGGCTTCCCGGTGGATGTGGCCGCCATGAGCCGCTTCCAGACCGCAAAGGAGAACCAGACCACCATGGAGGGCCTGGCCAGCGGGGCCGTGGACGTGGTCATCGGCACCCATAAGCTGCTCAACCCGCGCATCCGATTCAAGGATCTGGGTCTGATGATCGTGGACGAGGAGCAGCGTTTCGGCGTGGAGGCCAAGGAGACCCTCAAGGCCATGCGAACCAACGTGGATGTCCTGTCCCTATCGGCCACGCCCATTCCGCGCACTCTGGAAATGGCGGTGACCGGCATCCGGGAGATGTCCACCCTGGCCACGCCACCCGAGGACCGTCTTCCGGTGCTGACCTATGTAGGTGCCTACGAGGATGCCCAGGTGACTGCGGCCATTCGTCGTGAGCTCCTGCGCGGGGGCCAGATCTTCTACATCCATAACCGGGTGGAGGACATTGGCAAGGTCTCGGCCAAGGTGCAGACGCTGGTTCCCGAGGCCAAGGTGGGCGTGGCTCACGGCAAGATGGGGGAGAAGCAGCTGGACGGGGTCATCCGGGACTTTTGGCACCGGGATATCGATGTGCTGGTCTGCACTACCATCGTCGAGACCGGCCTGGATATTCCCAATGCCAATACGCTGATTGTGGACCGGGCCGACCGCTTCGGGCTCTCACAGCTCCATCAGCTGCGCGGCCGGGTGGGACGTGGCCGGGAGCGCGCCTACGCCTACTTCCTCTACGACCCCAGCAAGCCCATGACCCAGACCGCCCACGACAGGCTGGCCACCATCGCTCAGAACACGGCCCTAGGGTCCGGCTACGACGTGGCCATGAAGGATCTGGAGCTGCGCGGCACCGGCAACCTGTTGGGCGACGAGCAGTCCGGCCATATCGAGGGGGTCGGCTTCGACCTTTACGTGCGCATGGTCTCCGAGGCGGTGGAAGAGTACAAGGAGCCTGGGCGGACCGAGCCGGTCACTGTCAGCATCGACCTGCCCTTGGAAGCTTCCATCCCTGTGGACTACATTGATTCGGACAAGCTGCGTCTGGAGGCCTAC
This sequence comes from Bifidobacterium sp. M0404, assembly GCF_016101415.1. Classification (NCBI taxonomy): domain Bacteria; kingdom Bacillati; phylum Actinomycetota; class Actinomycetes; order Bifidobacteriales; family Bifidobacteriaceae; genus Bifidobacterium; species Bifidobacterium sp. M0404. Next base: position 387,039 of record NZ_JACFQP010000001.1, read on the forward strand.
CGCAAGCTGGCCTCGGCTCGCAACGAGCAGGATCTGCGCGACCTGCATGAGGAGCTGACCGACCGATATGGGCGTCCGCCGGCCCAGTTCGACACCCTCTTCGCAGTTGCCAGGCTGCGGGCCAAGGCTCGTTCCCTGGGCATTGCGGAGATCGCCTCCCAGGGCTCCAGGGTGCGCATCAGGCCCGTGACTATGCCCGATTCCCTCCAGGCAAGGATCGCACGTATCTACAAGGGCAGCCAGTACCGTCCTGTGACGCAGACCCTGCTGATCCCAGCGCCCTTCGCGGGCTCCCTTGGTTCGGGACCCATGGATTCGGCAGCCATGACCACCTGGGTGGACACCCTGCTGGACGACCTGGCCTGGGGACTGCCCAAGTCCTCCGACGATGGCACGCCAGCGGGTCCCGCGCCCGTCCAACAAAACTAGTATCCTGTAAGAGACATCACAACAACTTATTGAAGGAGCAGTTGTGGCAGCAATTGAAAGCGTGTTCGCGCGCGAAATTCTTGATTCCCGTGGCAACCCGACCGTCGAGGTCGTTCTGCAGACTGAGGACGGCGCCGAGGGGCGTGGTCTGGTTCCCTCCGGTGCTTCCACCGGCGAGGCCGAGGCCTGGGAACGTAGGGATGGCGACAAGAAGCGCTATCAGGGCAAGGGTGTGCTGGATGCCGTCAAGGCGGTCAATGAGACCATCGCTCCCAACGTCATCGGCATGGACGCTACCGATCAGCGCGCCCTGGACGAGACCATGATTGATCTGGACGGCACCCCCAACAAGGGCAAGCTTGGCGCCAACGCCATTCTGGGTGTCTCCCTGGCCGCGCTTTATGCGGCTGCCGAGTCCGCCGAACTGCCTCTCTACCGTTACCTGGGTGGCACCAACGGCCACATCCTGCCTGTGCCCAATATGAACATCATGAACGGCGGCGCCCATGCCGACTTCGCCACCGACATCCAGGAGTACATGATCTCCCCCTACGGCTTCGATTCCTACCGGGAGGCCCTGCGCGCCGGCGTTGAGGTCTACCACACCCTCAAGGGCATCCTGAAGAAGGACGGCCACGAGACCGGCCTGGGCGATGAGGGCGGCTTTGCCCCCAAGATGAAGTCCAACGAGGACTCCTTGAAGTACATCGTCGACGCCATTCAGGCTGCCGGCTACGAGCCTGGCAAGCAGATCGGCCTCTGCCTGGACGTGGCATCCTCGGAGTTCTACAACAAGGACACCGACAAGTACCACTTCGACGGTGAGGACCGCGACGCGGACTACATGCTGGACTACTACCAGGGCCTGGTCGAGAAGTATCCGCTGGTCTCCATCGAGGATCCCTTCGCCGAGGAGGACTGGGGTGCCTGGCAGAAGATTACCGCTGCAATGGGTGACCGTCTGCAGTTTGTGGGTGACGACCTGCTGGTGACCAACCCCAAGAGGCTGCAGAAGGGCATCGACCTGAAGGCCGCCAACTCCCTGCTGGTCAAGCTTAACCAGATCGGCACCGTGACCGAGACCCTGGATGCCATCGAGCTGGCCACTGCCAACGGGTTCACCTCCATGGTTTCCCACCGTTCCGGTGAGACCTCCGACACCACAATCGCCGACCTGGCCGTGGCCAAGAACACCCGCCAGATTAAGACCGGTGCTCCGGCCCGTGGCGAGCGCATCGCCAAGTACAACCGGCTGCTGGAGATCGAGGAGGAGCTGGGCTCCACCGCCGAGTATGCCGGCTACAGTGCCTTCAAGGCCTGCAAGAAGTACACCAAATAAGTCTTTGTCGGTCGGGCCGGATCCTTTGCAGGTTTCGAACCAACCGTGAAGTCTTTCACCCGTGGCGGTCCGCGTCGGCTGCCGCGGGTATTTTTATGGGTATGGCCAAGAACAAACGTGACGGCGCCAACCGGCGGACAAGCAGGCGGTCGTCGGGACCCATCACCTTCTTTGTGGCGGTCATCATCGTGGCTCTGGGGCTAATTCAACTGGTCTCCACCTTCCACGCCTACGCCATTAATCTTTCCGAACTCAACGGCCTGCGCAACCAGCAGGCCCAGCTTGTCGAACACAAGCGTGACCTGGAGAACCAGATCCGGCGTTGGGATGACAAGGCCTATGTAACCGCCCAGGCCCGGGATCGGCTGGGATTCATTTTCCCCGACGAGGAGGCTATCCGGGTCCTGCACCCGGAGGCGGTCACGGGCAGCAAGGACAAAGACCAGGCTGGAAGCAAGGGGGTCCGGGCCCCCAGGAAGAACTCCCTGCCCTGGTATCAGGAAATGGCTTACTCCTTCGCCAAGGCCGATCAGGACCCTACTGCCGATAGAAGCAAGGGGAGCACAGGTCAGCATCCTGGCGATGGAGCCAGTCCGAACGGCTCTGCCAGTCCGTCTGGTTCAAGTAGTCCGGGTGGTTCTGGTGGCTCCTCTCCATCTGGGGGCGGGGGAGCGCAGTGAACTTCGAAGGCTCGGACTTCGCCGCTTCAACAGGCCATGAACTTTGCAGCAATGCACAATCAGAAAGATGAGGACAGCGTGAACAAGGCCCAGGGAAGGCCCCAGGCAGCAGAGGAATCTCAAGTCGTAGACAAGGTCAGGGTCGAGTCCGAGGTTGGGCAGAATAAGGTCGAGGCCTTTATCCTGATTGGCGACCGGGAACTGGCGGCGGTCAGAGATCGGGTCCAGGAGCTTCTGGCGACTCCGGCCACGCCGGAACAGATAGATGTCGTGAACCACCAGCTGGGTCGCTATCCGCGGGGTATGGTGGCCGTGGGCGCTCGCTGTGTTTGCGGCAACCCCCTGGCTGTGATCACCCGGCCGCAGCTGGAGGACGGCACGCCTTTTCCGACCACGTGCTATCTGACCAGCCCCGAGGCCGTCAAGGCCGTCTCCCGGTTGGAGGCTAACGGTATCATGACCGACTGGAATGCCGAACTTGGTTCCGATCCGGATCTGGCCAGTGCTTATCGCAGGGCCCATGAGCTCTACCTGGCCTTCCGGTCTGCCTTGGCCCATCAGCTGGGCGACGACGAAGGGCACATCGCCGGAATCTCGGCGGGGGGCATGCCCAAGCGGGTCAAGTGCCTGCATGCTCTGACCGCTCAGTCTCTGGTTATGGGCCCTGGGGTTAATCCTTTGGGCGACCGTGCTCTTGGTTTAGTGCATCAAATATTCGATTCGCAGGTCTGCAGGTGCGCTCGGCCTTGGACTGAGGCATACCGGGAAGAGAACCGATGAAGGGGGTTTTATGGATCAGGTAACGGTGGCGGGTGTGGATTGCGGCACTAACTCCATACGTCTGCTGATTGCCCAGGTGGACCGGCAGGGGCTCCATCCGGTGGCTCCCAGGCTGATGCGCGTTATCCGGTTGGGGGAGGGCGTGGACCGCAATCACCGCTTCTCCGACCAAGCTCTAGAGCGCGCCTTTGAGGCCTGTCGGCTCTTCGCCCAGCAGCTGCATGAGCACCCGGTAGATGGCCTGCGCTTTGTGGCCACCTCAGCCACCAGGGATGCCGACAACCGAGAAAAATTCGAGGCGGGGGTGCGCTCCATCCTAGGGGTCACGCCCGAGGTCATCAGTGGCTCCCAGGAGGCCTCGCTGAGCTTTCTGGGAGCGGTCAGCGTGCTGGAGCAGCGAGGCGGGACCGACATGCCCCCTGCGCCATACCTGGTGGTCGACCTGGGTGGCGGCTCCACCGAGCTGGTCCTGGGCGGGGACGGGAGCGATTTGCCTGTTGACCATGTCAGGGCCTCCTACTCCATGAACATCGGCTCCGTGCGGATGACTGAGCGCCATCTGCTGAACGATCCTCCCAGCCAGGAGCAGATTGACCAGGCGCTTGAGGATGTTGACGGCTGGATCGACCGGGCCTTCGACCAGGTCCCTGTAGCCGGAGTAGGCAGTGTGATCGGAGTCTCCGGCACGGTCACCACCATGAGCGCCTTGGCCCTGGGATGCGAGGTCTACAACCGCCATGCCGTCGATGGTCAGTCCATTTTGGTTGATGCGGCCTGCCGGGTTGACGACCGGGTGCTGAACATGAGCCGGCAGGAGCGTAGGGAGCTCAAGGCCATCCATCCTGGGCGTGTGGATGTGATTGGCGGCGGCGCCCTGATCTGGAGCCGCCTGTTGGAGCGTCTGGGCCAGGCCAGCCCGAGTGCGTTGGCTTCGGGAACCTATGTGGCCAGCGAGCATGGCCTCCTGGACGGCCTGGTCCTGGACTACGGTCGGACCCTCCTGCGCGAATGATATACTAAGGCGTTATGGGTCATGGCCCCGGTGGCGAAATGGTATACGCATCGGACTTAAAATCCGCCGCCTTCACCGGCTTGTGGGTTCGATTCCCACCCGGGGCACCAAGGCCTCATCGGCTTGGACGGCAGTGTCGCAACTTGTCACCCGGCCGACGAACCGATACTCTGGTACGCAAGAAAACCAAAGGAGTTGTCATGAGTGACCAATCCATGCCCGAGGTGAACGCCGAATTCGGCGCCACGCCGACCATAACCTTCCATGGTTCGGCGCCCAGCGGGCTGCGCGCCGTGGAGCTGGTCGAGGGGGACGGGCCAGTCGTCCGCAAGGGCGATACCGTCACCGTCAACTATCACGGTGTCGTTTGGGGGTCCGATCAGGTCTTCGACTCCAGCTTCCAGCGTCATCAGCCAGCCAGCTTCGGCATTGGCGTGGGGCAGGTCATTCGCGGCTGGGACCAGACGGTGCCCGGCCACAACGTGGGGTCCAGGTTGGTGGTCTCCATTCCGCCGGAGTACGGATATGGTCGTCAGGGGATGCCTCAGGCGGGCATCGGCGGCGACGATACCCTGGTTTTCGTGATCGATATCATATCGACACGGTAGACAAGGGTCTCCAGGCGCCGGTGAGGGCCGGCGCCTTTTTCATACCCTTGACTTTGCAGTTCAGGTCGGGCCACGAGACAAGTGCATTAAACAAGGAGGAATCACATGGCTGAGGAAAAGACGATTCTGCTGACACAGGCCGCTTACGACAAGCTGAAGGAGGAGCTTGACCACCGTCAGGGCGAGTACCGCGACGAGATTACCGAACGTATCGCGGCGGCTCGAGCCGAGGGTGATCTGAGCGAGAACGGCGGCTACCAGGCTGCCCGCGAGGAGCAGGGCAAGAACGAGGGGCGGATAAACGAGCTGATCGTCAAGCTTCGCAACGCCAAGATCCTCAAGGCTCCTAAGGCTGGCACGGTGGGCAACGGATCCCTGGTGACCTTGACCATGGCCGGCAACGAAATGGTCTATGTGCTGGGTTCCAGGGATTTGACCGTGGCCACCGACTATGACGTCATCAGCCCCGAGTCGCCTATCGGCGCGGCCCTCATGGGCGCCAAGAAGGGCCAGACCGTGACCTACAAGGCTCCCAATGGCAAGGACATCTCGGTCACCGTCAAGGATGCCCAGCCTCTCAAGTAGCGGGACGACCCCTCACCGTCCCAGCTCGGCCTGAATGAAGCCGCTCCCCGCCATGGTCGACGGGGGGCGGCTTCGTCTGTGGGTGGCTGCTCTATGAATGACCACTTGGTTCGTAAGGCGGGCCGATGGTCTTTGTTGAGAGTACGGTTCGGCTGGAGAGCCGCTCAGCGCAGGTTGCAGACCACCAGATAGATGGCCACGATGTGGCAGGCATAGCCGATGACCGTGCCGCAGTGGAAGATCTCATGGAAGCCGAATACCCGGGGCCAAGGGTCCGGCCGACGCAGACCGTAGACAATCGCCCCCAGGATGTAGGCCAGGCCGCCGGCCACGATCAGCCAAACCACCGGCGGACCGGCCATGGGGGAGTCCCAGAAGAGTTTCAGGAAGCCCACTCCCGAGACTCCGAAGACCACGTAGACAAGGGTGTAGAGCCAGCGGGGAGCATCGATCCAGAAGACGTGGACGATCATGGCCACCAGGCTGGCCCCCCACATGCCAAGGATGATGACCCGCCGCCAGAAGGGGTCCAGTGCAAAGGAAATCGGCGTGTAGGTGCCGGCGATGAGCAGGAAGATGTTGACGTGGTCCAGGCGGCGCAGAACGTCCGTGGTCCCCGGGGTCCAGTCGCCCAGATGGTAGAGGGCCGAGTTACCGAAGAGGGCCAGTGAGGCGACCATGAAGACCGCACATGCCAGCTTAAGGCCAGTGCCGTGGGCCAAACAGATCAGCACGATGCCGGCGGCCAGGGCCAGCGGGGCGGCCACGGCGTGAATCCAGCCACGCAGCAGGGGCTTGGGGCGGCCGTGCACATCCAGGCGGACCTTGCGCTCGATCTCCATGTCGGGGATGCCCTCGATTCGTGAGGCTTTCATCTCGGCCTTGGTCATGATCCGTGCAGCCTTGGCCTTGGCTTTGGCGCGTACCGCATCGGCCCTGGCCTGCAGATGGGCCTCATGGGCCACCTCTGCGTCCCTGCGCAGGTAGGTCAGCTCCTGGCGGCGCTGCTGACGGCGGCGTTCGAGATCGGGATCAACCTCCTGGTCCTCAGGCGGTCTGCCGTCCTCGCTGGTCCTGGTTGCCATGGCCCTCCCTTGGCCCCTTGACTGGTCCGGGCCTGTCGGGTCCGGTAGCCGGGGCGAAACATCCGTGAACCACCCTACCCCAGACCTGTGTATTGGACGCGCATGTCATCATCGCCCTGGGCATGACCCGCCTATCTGCTTCCGCGGGCCCTTTGTATGATGGAGGGCATGGCTGATTTTTCCGAGATTCTGGCTTCCTGCGACGACTGCAATGAGGAGGACCGCGAGTGGCTCCACCACTTGGTGGCCGACTGGCAGGTCATCGCCGATCTAAGCTTTGCCGACCTGCTGCTCCTGCTGCGTACCGGCGAGGGGGAGTTCACTGTGGCCGAGCAGTGCCGTCCCTCAACGGTCATGTCTTTGCGCACCGAAGATGTGGTCGGAGAGCATTTCCCGACCGATCGCAGCGAGGAGCTGGAGGCGGCCATGCAGTCCAAGGGGGTGCTGCGATCCAACAAGCTGCGGACCATCGGCCGCGCCACGGTCTGCGATGTCTATGCCCCTATCCGTCACCAGGGCAAAACCCTGGGCTTGGTGGTCCGCGAGACCAACATGGCCACGCGCGAGTCCAACGGCCGTTACGAGAGCGAGAGCATCAACGCGGGCAAGGAACTCTTCGAGATGATCACCCGCGGCGAGTTCCCCTACGCGGATTCGGTGCTCAACCAGCGGCACAACGCCAGGGTGGCCGACGGTTTCTTTGTGTTGACGGCAAGCGGCGTAGTGCGTTATGCCTCACCCAACGCCATCAGCTGCTTCCGCCGACTGGGCTCAGTGGAGACCATGATTGGCCAGTACCTGAGCGAGATTGGTACTTCCCTGCTCAAGGAGAACGATCCTGTGCCCGACTCTTTGCCGTTGGTCTTATCGGGCAAGGCTGCTGTGGACTCGGAACTAGATGCCAACGGGTCGGCTGTCTCCATGCGCTCCCTGCCCTTGTACGGCAAACAGGGCAGGACCGGCGCCATCGTTCTCTGCCGGGACGTGACCGAGCTGCGCCGCCGGGAGAAGGAGCTGCAGACCAAGGATGCCACCATCTCCGAGATCCATCACCGTGTCAAGAACAACCTTCAGGCCGTGTCAGCCCTGCTGCGGCTGCAGGCCAGGCGCACCAAGTCAGACGAGGTCCGCAAGGAGCTGGAGGAGGCCCAGCGCCGCGTCCAGACCATCGCCGTGGTTCACGAGGGCCTCAGCCAGACCGCCGACGAGATTGTGGACTTCGATAAGGTGATTGCCAACCTGCTGAAGATGAGCGTGGACCTGGCCACTACCAGCGACCAGCACATCACCATCTCCTACGTGGGCAAGTTCGGGATGATGCCAGCCCAGGATGCAACACCCTTGTCCCTGGTGCTGACCGAGCTGGTCAACAATGCTGTCGAACACGGTTTTGAGGGCCGTGACGAGGGGCATATCACCATATCGGTAGGCCGGGGCGGCAACAACCTGAATGTGGTGGTCGAGGATGACGGCAACGGCTACAGCACCGAGTCGGATCAGGGACAGGCTCGGTCCACCGGGTCCGGGCTGGGCACGCAGATCATCAATACCTTCGTCACCAACGACTTCGGCGGTACGGTCAAGTGGGAGCCACGCCGGGATGGGGGCACCCGGGTGGTCATCAACATCAAGCTGCGCGTGGCGCAGGACGTGTGATATCCCGAAAACCTATTAGCGAGGGGTGCTTTTCAGGAAAAGAAAGGGGCGGTGGCATCAAGCCATCGCCCCTTAACTGTTCGGTGCAATCGGGAAGGAATCAGGACTGCATCTGCATGGCCTGAGACCTGCGCGCACGCATGGCCCGACGCTTGAGAGCCCTGCGTTCGTCCTCGCTCAGTCCGCCCCAGACGCCGTAATCCTGATTGGTGTCCAGGGCGCACTTCAGACAGGCGTCAATGACCTTGCAGGTCCGGCAGACAGCCTTGGCCTCCTCGATCTGCTGATAGGCTGCACCTGTGTTGCCGACAGGGAAGAACAGCTCAGGGTCCTTGTCACGGCAAGCAGCCTTGGCGCGCCAATCAAACGCATTACTCATCTACCTAAGCCTCCAAGAAGTTTTTATCTGTGCTTTATCACTACCCTATGCAAGATAAGCACGATGGGTGACTTTTTTCAAGGGTCCATTTGTTTTACGGCTAAAGAGAACACCTGTAGCGGAATGGCGTGACCCGCCTCCAGAACCAGACACCGTCCAGGAATGGCGCTGGCCCGGGTGGATAGGGCGGCCAGCTGATCGGCGGGGATGCCAGCCGCCAGATCGGCCCCCCGTTCGCCACAGGGGAACACCAGACGACGGCTGAAACGCTCAGGTCTGCGCAGGGCACTTGCCGCATCCACAGCTAGAATCACCGTGGTTCCCTCCTGTCCCAAAGCCTCCTGCAAGAGCGGGGACAATGGATCCCGACAGAGCGGATCCAGCAGGTCTTGGGCATCGTCAACAATCCAGACCAGCCCCCGGTTGCCACGTTGATGACCTTTAGGCGGTGTCGGCACCGGACCTGTGGAGTCCCGGCTGCTGTAGCCCTGGCCTGTTCGCCGCGTGATGCGCAAATCAAAGCTGGGTCCTGGTTGGGCTCCCGGCTTCATCAGGGTAAGCAGGGAACGAAGCAGCAGGGCTAGAAGGGTGCTCTTTCCTCGGCCTGGCGGTCCAATCACGGCCGTATGACCTTTGAGGGGCAGGTGGTAGAGGTGCAGCAGGACACCGTCGTCGGTGCGTCCCAAAGGTATCAGGGGCTGCCCTGATTGCCAGAGAATCTTTCCGCAGGCCGGATCACGCTCTGGCAGGGGAGGCGAGAAGAGCGGTGCTGGCGGTCGGCTGCCGCAGAAGCGACTGGCTTTGATGATCTGTTCCACCAGGGCCTGCGGGTCAGCTGCTGGGCAGGTGCGGAAGGCCTGGGGGCCCCGACCTTGCTCCAGGAAGCCCAGACCTGGACAGGCAGGGTCAATTGCTGTGGCGCAGGAGGACCCCAGCAACTCTTTGGACTGCAGGGGGTCGCGCACGCGCAGACAGATGCCCAGGTTCATGTTGGCACGCATCTGGGCGCTGACCTGCCCCATGGTTTGCTGGGTGCAGGCCACCAGGTTCATACCCAGGGACCTGCCCTGAGATGCAAGGGCGGTCAGTTTGTCCAGATAGTCGGGCAGGAGTTGGCGCAGGGCCTGGAACTCGTCAATGACCACCACCAGGCGCGCCGGTGGATCGGACATCAGGGCAGTGTCCTCCACCCCTGCTCTGGCAACCAGGCGCTGACGGCGCTCCAATTCCCGCTGAAGGCCGTTCAGCGCTCGTACGGCCTGGTCCAGATCCAAATTGGTCACGCAGCCCACGGTGTGTGGCAGTCGGGCCAACAGGCCGAAGCCGGCACCGCCCTTGAAGTCCAGCAGGACCAGATTGAGCCGGTCTGGAGGCTGACTGGCGGCCAGGGCCAGACACCAGGTCTGCAGAAAAACCGACTTGCCTGATCCCGTTGTACCTGCCACCAGGGCGTGGGGTCCGTCACGCGGCAGATCGATGACCAGCGGTCTGTGATCAGGACGGGCACCGATGATTGCCGGTGCTGTCTTCCCCGATGCGGCAAGCCAGGCATGAACGATGCTCTGCCAGAGCAGACCATGTGCTTCCGAAGCCCCCGATCCCAACAGTCGGGACTCCAGCCGAGGGCCTGGGTCGGAGGCCAGCTGAGCCAAGTCCTGCTGTGTCTGGTCCTCTGTGCTTGTCGATAGAGAAGCACGATTCGATGCTATGCCGTATTCCAATTGTGCGTGGGCGGTGAGAGATGGCGGTGGCTGTTGATGCGCTCGCAGCAGGCTCAAAAGCAGCATGGCCAAGGTACCTGTCAGGCTGGGCAACAAGAGGAGGAGCAATATCCAGCGTCCCTGGCCGACTGCGTACCAGATCATGCCCGCCTGGGCCAGGGCCGGAGTCGTTTGGGCGACCAGGGTCAGAATGACCTGGATCCTTCCCTTTTTGGCCGTTCGCTCTTTGACGCTGGCAGAGTGCCAATCGCCTGCAACCTGGTTAGAGACTTTCGGCCCGGCTGCTGATATCGGAAATGCAGCTGCTGATGAATTGGCCTTTATCATGTCTTCAGCATGAAGGGCCCGGCTGGGGAGTTCCAGGGCAAATCTGGCATGTGGTCGAATGTGGAATCTGGCTGGGATTGGCGGACGGTGCTACATGCCGCCGACGGTTCCGGGGGCATGACTGCCCTGCGCAAGCTTGTTGAACAGGTCGGTGTTGCGGGCTTGATCCAGCAGAACGGTGGAACCGAGACCCCAGCCCGGATAGTAGTCAGGATCCGCCCAGTAGACGCTTCCGGTGATGCCTTTGCTGCTGCTGGCACTGCGGAAGGCCAGGACCATGCGCACAAGGTCTATGGGGTTGGTCCGCTCATCCACCACCAAGGCATCCAGACCCGCCGAAAGGACCTTTCCGGCCGTCGACGGGTTGAGCATGACCGAGGGCTGGAGCGCCTTGGCAGTGATGGCTGAGATGGCCTGACGCTGGCGTTCGGCACGCCCGAAGTCCCCCTTGGGATCCGAGTAGCGCATGCGGGTGAAGGCCAGGGCCATGCCGCCGTCAGCCTGATGACAGCCGCGGGACCAGACCATGCCTGAGTTGGGGTCGTTGACGTCTGCATCGTAGCAAAGCCTGACACCGCCCAGAGCGTCGACCACCTTACTGAGGCCTCCAAACCGGATCAAGGCCACGTGATCGACCTTATGGCCGGTGATGTCCTCAATCTGGCCGGTCAGGGCCCGGTAGCCCGATGTGTAGGCCACGGCGTTGATTTTCATGTAATCCCCGTCCTGCTTGACCAGGGAATCCCGGGGGACTGAAATCAAGGAGGCGGCTCCGTGCCGGGGCTTGGTCAGTACCAGGATGGTGTCGGTGCGGAAGCCGGTGATGCTGGCATCCTGTCCGGCCCCCGGAGAACCGTCGCGCTGGTCCGATCCCAGAAGGAGCCATGTGGTGGCCTCTGAACCAGGGGCATCGGTCAGCATTTTGTCGCGGGTGAGCTTGCCATTGATCCAGAACCATCCTCCACCCGCCAGTACGACCAGTGCCAGCAGCAGGACCAAAAGCAGAATGGTTATGAATCTGCGCAAGGGGTGTCTGCGGACGAGGGCAGTGCCATTGCGCATGCTTCGATTGCTTCTGTTGCTCCAGTCGTTTCCAACAGGTGCAGCCGTGGCCCTTGGCTGGGGTGTGATCTTCGATGATCCGCTGGTGCGTCTGGCCTTCCGAGCCCCGCTGGTCTGCCCCGGCTGATGCCCAGTCCCGGAGGAGGGGGAAAAGCTGGGAGGCGTCTGGCTACGGCTGTGTCTCGCCTCGGTACCTGGGGTTCCGAGGTCGGCAGCCGGACGGTGATGACCGGAGGGCATGAAGCTAGGAGGCTCCTGTCCCTGTCCGCCTTGGTCTGATCCAGTCCGCATACCCTTAACCTCCGTAGCTTTGACCGACTAGGTAAGCAATAGCATGCCTGAACGACCCAGCGGCTTAATCGGCTATCTCTGCGCCGGAACCGCACAGACCGTAGCGAACAGGTAGCGGTCCGCCATACCGATGTACTGTCCGGTGTTTGCATCCCTGATGGTTCCGTCGTCCGGATCGACAATTCCGCCCGTGTTCGGATCTATCAGGGTCTTGTCAGGCATGGTGATCAGTCCGGTGCGGGGATTGGGTTTGGGTAGAGTAGCGGCGGACGCAGATGGGGATTGGGTGCCGTCCTCTGTGTCAGAGCCGTTGCCCGCTGTCTGAGTAGCACCCTGTGTGTTTTGGACACTCTGGGCATCCTGATCATTGCTGGCCTGCTTGTCTGATGAAGATGTTGACTCTGCAGCCTCATTGGCCTGGGTCAAAGGCTTCCCTTCTCGGAGCAGTTGCCAGATAGTGTCGGCCTCATCCGTCCATACCACTCGGTAATTGTCCTGGGACCATTCCTCGACAGGTATGGTACGGGCGTAGATATGTTTGGTGTCTATGTGCTTGAGCGAATTACCCAGACCCAGCAGGGTCTGGAAGTTGCCCAGGCCCTCGCTCAGCTGCAGGGTGGACATGGAGGTGGTGGCCAGACGGTAGGCCTTGGGCAGGTCGGAATAGATATTGACGGCCTTGGCTTCGTTGACCAGACTCTTGATCAGATACTGCTGGCGGGTGGTTCGCATAATGTCCGACCCGTCGGCGGCGGTTCCATGGCGCATGCGAGCGTACTCGGTGGCTTGGGTTCCGTCCAGATGCCGCAGGCCGCGCTTCAGGTTGATGCCGGTATAGCCGTCCCAGGTATCCTTGGGGATGCACACGTCGACCCCGCCCAGGGCGTCGATGATGGACTTGAAACCGTTGAAGTCAGCCACCGCGAACTGTTGAATGTCCAAACCGGTCAGTGAGCGGACCGCAGCCAGGGAGCAGCTGGCGGCCGAATTCACATCGCCGCCCTGGCTGTAGCCTTCGGCGAAGATGGAGTTGAACATGACCTGGCGGCGGGCCGGAATGGTTTCCCCCTTGCTGGTGGTGCAGGCCGGGGCGTTCACGATGGAGTCCCTGGGAATGGAGACCACGTTCACGTAGGAACGGTCTGCGGCGATCTGGACCACCATGGCCGTGTCCGACTGGTGATTCTCCTCTAGGCCGTCGCCGCTGCCGCCCACATCGGCATTGCCCTTGCCGTCCCGGGTGTCCTGTCCCAGGACCAGGACGTTCAGGGTTTTGCCTTTGTAGATGTCTTCCGGGGCCTTGTGGCTTTGAGCAAGGGTGACGGGCTCCAGCACGTGCATGTGACCGTTGATGTCGGTCCAGAAGGCCGCCACTGTCGAGGCTACGAAACAAAGAATGAAGGTAAGGGCCAGACAGATGCCCGTGCGCAGACGGTGGCTGTTGCGAAACCCACCGCTGTGCTGGGGCTTGCCGTTCCTGCCCGCCTTGATGTTGGGCAGACCCATCTTTCTGGTTGGGGACGTCAATGGTTATGCCTTCCTCATCGGCTGTCGCTGTAGGGGTCATTCCGGCGGGAAGAACCGGGATGACGGTAAAGCGTGCTTGAACCAGTCATAGTATAGTCTGACCCTCATCCGCAGCTCCTCTTCGGGCGATATGGCCTCCTCCACGTGTTGCTCAGTTGCGCTTGCAGGCATGTAGGGGTTGACAGAAGACCTCCGTAGCGGCTGTAATAAAAGTGTGTAAACACACTAGGGACTGGGGGGTCGCTATGAGTGGTTTTATAGACACTCGATACAGCAGTACAACTAAAAACAGGACAACTAAAAACAGGCTGACGCCGCTGATGCAATGGTTCGAAGTCAACATCGGACCATCTTGGCGGAGCGAGGCGCTCTGTGCACAGACAGACCCGGAAGCATTCTTCCCAGGCAAGGGAGGCTCCACTCAGGAAGCCAAGCGGGTCTGCGCCGACTGCACCGTCCGAAAGCAGTGCTTGGACTGGGCGGTCGAACACGACGAACGCTTTGGCATCTGGGGCGGCATGAGCGAACGGGAGCGCCGCCGTTACAAGAAGAGGATGCGCGCGCAGCATCAGGTCTGAATCGCCGCAGGTGCCCGAGCGAGGCATCCGGTGACCTGGATTGCGTAGACTGGAACGCATGAGTTTCGTCGCGCCTCAAGCCCAGGATGTCCGGCAGGTTCTCTCTGCAGTTATGAACGCATGTTCGCCTGCTGCCAGTCCTCATGTGGAGGATGCTGTGGCGGCGGTGATCACGGTCGAGCATGACCTGACCTACCTGTCTGATACCCTGCGTGCCCTCTTGCGACAGAGCCTCTTGCCTAGGGTCATAGTTATTGCGGACTGTTCGGGGATCACTGTGGAGCCTCTCTATGCGCAGTTCCCGGTGGACGGGCCAGCGCGGGTGGAAGTGCAGGTGGTTCGTGCCAAAGGCGCCTCTTCCTTCGGCGATGCCGTGGACAAGGCACTTGGCTATGCCCGTCTGCCTGGTCGAATCCGTGCCCTTTGGCTTCTGCACGACGACTGCCGTCCAATGGATGAGCATTGCCTAGACAGGCTGGTGGACACCTGGCACAGCAATCCCACTGCTTCCCTGTTGGGCGCCAAGCAGTATGACTGGCAGGGCGAGGGACTGCGGGATGTGGGTCGGTATGCCTACCATCACCGAACGGTGAGCCTGGTAGTGGACAGCGAGCCCGACCAGGAGCAGTATGACGCACGTCAGGATGTTTTTGCGGTGAGTCTGGCTGGTGCTCTGGTGCCCATGCAGACTATGAAGGATCTGGGTGGACCAGGTGCCTGGGCTGGAACTTTCGGCCAAGCCGACGACCTTTGCCGCCGCATCTGCCTGTCAGGGGGGCGTGTGGTAGTGGTGCCCAGTGTCCGGATGGCCCATGCCAGCGCACGGATGAGCGGATTGCGCGACCGGAATGGGCGGCCGGCGCAGCCCGACCGTCCCTTGGATGCCTCCATGGGGCCCATACTGGCTCGGGAGCGTTACCTGCTGACTGACTTTGCCCTTCCCTGGTGGCCGCTGGTCTGGCTCTGGCGAGTTCTGGCGGCACTGTGGTTCATGGCCCTTGATCTCATCGGCAAACGGCCTTACAGGGCCCTGTGCCGTCTGTGTGCGCCCTGG
The DNA here is from genome assembly GCF_016101415.1 of Bifidobacterium sp. M0404. NCBI lineage: Bacteria > Bacillati > Actinomycetota > Actinomycetes > Bifidobacteriales > Bifidobacteriaceae > Bifidobacterium > Bifidobacterium sp. M0404. Next base: position 402,152 of record NZ_JACFQP010000001.1, read on the forward strand.
CGGATTCTGACCCGTCCTGCGGCCTTGCTGACCATGCGTCGCCGTCTGACTTCCGCCTGCCATGGTAGTCCACGCCGATTGAACATTCTTCAGGCCAACAGTCAGCAGATCCGGCAGTGGCGGCAGCGTAGGCAAGCCTTCCGCGATCAGCAGGAACATCCCATGCTCAGCCACCTGGCCCTGGCTCATCTGCGCCAGCAGTTCCTGCGTCGCCTGGCCTGGGCATCGGGGATGACCATAGCAGTCTTGGTGGCTCTGGTTGCCACTCACTGGCCCCTCTGCCGAGCCATTTTCTCAGGAGGTGCCATCCACGCGCCCTTCCTGCCCTCGTCAGGAGCCGACTGGTCCCGCCTGCTGGCGGCGGCCACCACCTCCTGGTCCTGGGCCGGGGGCGTGGGACAGCCTGCAGTTCCTGCCCCCTTCCTCTTGGTGCTCCTACCCTTCGCCCTGTTGACTGGCGGTCATGTGGCCCAGGCCATGGCCTTGATGCTCCTGGCTGAAACGGGGCTGGCCGCTCTGTCTTTCTGGGCCCTGGCCGGCGTGGTCACCAGGTCCAATCCCATCCGCTTCCTGCTGGGGCTGCTCTGGACTTGTCTGGCATTCGCCCTAGGCATCGTGGATGGTCTGCAGTTGCCCATGCTGACGGTCATGGCCTTCATGCCTGCCGCCTTTGCCTTCGTTTTCAAGGCCGTGGGGCTGTATCAGACCGAGGCTCCCGTGCACCCCAAGGCTTCGGTGCAGCAGGCGGCTCTGGCCTCCATCTGCTTCCTGCCGGTCCTGGTAGCCGAACCTCAGCTCATATTGGCCATGATTCCGCTCTTCATCATGGCAATCTGCCTGGTGTCATCCCATCGGATAATGCTGTTGCTGATGCCCCTGCCTTCGGTGCTGGCCCTGGCGCCAACCCTGGTCAACTCCCTGCATCATGCCAAGGACGGGCTTTGGAGGCAGCTTTTCGCAGATCTGATGGTGCCCTCGGTGGATCTGACCGGTCAGCCTCGAACCGGGAGCCTGGGGGAACTGCTGGCCCGCCTGTTGGGCCTGGATGCTTCGGCCCTATGGCCCACCAGGTGGCGACCTGAACTCTGGCGTCCTGCCACGCTGGCCTGCTGTCTGCTGGCGGTGGTCCTCCTGGCCTTTGTTACCTTGATTGTGCCTCGGGTGCTCAAGGCGGCCAGGATTCTTTGGATCACGGTCCTGTTGGGCCTGGTCCTGGCGCTGGTCTCACAGGCGGTCTGCACTGGCCTGGACGAGACCGGTCCAGTGGCCGGTTCAGTCCTGCCTGGCATGATGATGGCATTTATGGGTCTTCTGGCCTGCCTGGGTCTGCTGGCTGGCAGGGCCGTCCGTCCCTTCTCGCCCCTTGCTTCTGGGCATGATCAGGCCCCTGACAACGATGCCGATCGTCCGCCCCTGCCTCCTGCGCAATCCTCTTCAACCTCTGCAATTGCAGTTAATGGTGGCGGACGTGTTTTCAGGCTCTTGCTGGTCCTGGTCCTGGCCCTAGTCACTGTGGGTGTAGCAGTGATCGGTCTGGTGGCGCCTGTCGGTGGGCCCCTGTCTGCGGACGGCCGACAGCTTCCGGCTGTGGCGGTGGACTACCTGGAGAAGGATCCATCCCATCGGGTGCTGGTGCTGACATCGCCCTCCCATGGTCGCGTGGCCTACACCGGTTTGCACACCTCACGAGGAGAGCTGGTAGATGCCTCGCCTGCCCTGCGCGTCCAGAGAGTGAATGGCAATCAGCTGGCTGGCGAGGGTGTCCTCTCGCATTCAGCAGCTGCTCTGATGGCCAAAGCCGACTCACAAGCCGTAGCTGCGGTGGCCGACCTAGGCTTCGGCGGTATCTACGTGCCAGTTGATCGTTCCGGAGCAGCGGGATTGGGGTCCACGCCCAACGATGACCTGGTGTCCAATATCACCGCCAGCGAAGGTGCCCAGCAGGTGGTGGCCAATGCACAGGGAACCTATTTCCGTTTGAACTCACAGTCCGGCAAGGACGTGGGCGTTGACATGACTGGTGTCACACGAGCAGAGGCCAGCACTTGGAGGCGGGTCTGGCTGTGGACCCTGTGCCTGGTCCTGCTGGGATACTGCCTGGTGGCTCTGCCGCGTCCGGGCTACTTTGGAGGGGAGCAGCTATGAGTGCACGAAGCAAGGGATCCCTGGTGGCCGCTCTGGTCACGGCGCCTCTGGTGGCGGTCCTGATTGCCGCTCTGCTGATCTGGGCACCTCCGGCCTCATTGGCTGATGGTGCCCGAGGATCTACAGCCGTTTCCAGCCGGGTCAGTCAGCGAGAGGTAGCGGCCTACTGCCCGGCTCGAATGACGGTAGCGGACGAGGATAAGGTCGGCGATGACCAGTTCAAGGCATCGGAGGGCGATCTGAGCTCCCGCGTCACGGCCGCCGCCTTCGGATCCATTGGCAGTTCCAGCCTGACCCCAATGGGAAGTGGGCGACACACCACGTTGACTGATCCCGATCTCTTGGACGGGCAGAAAGTCATGGCCGCTTCGCTCGACCCCGGCGCTTCGGCCACTGCCTTCGATTCCCGGATGCTCAAGTCCCAGCCGGGTACGGGGGCTGCTGCCGGTATGGTCTCCTGGGCCACGAAGGGTGATCTTAGAGGAATCCAGGCGCTGGCCTGCCCCCGGGCCGTCATGGATGCCGACTTCCTGTTGCCCGCCACCAGCAGAGGGAATACCCAGCGGTTGGTGGTCTACAACCCGTCATCCAAGGCCACGGTGATCAGTCTCGAGGTCCAGGGTTCGCACTCCTCAGGTAGGCTGCCCCTGGAGACAGGCAAGACCATGACCGTGGCTCCTGGCGGCCATGCCTCATATGATCTGTCTGCGGCGGCTCCTGGTCAGCAGGCCATCTACGTCCGGGCTCGCAGCTCACAGGCTCCGGTAGCCATGTCGGTCTCCGTCAATGTCATGGCCGGGCTCGATCCACGCGGGTCTGATCAGGTGACTACATTGGCGGCTCCCGGCCGTGATCTGGTCATTCCCGGCCTGCGCGGGGCTGACCAGGCCACTCTGCTTCTACAGGGATCCCATGCCACGGCGGTGGACCTGTTCTGGGTGGATGAAGGCGGTCAGCAATCCTTGCGGCGGGTGGATCTGCGGGACTCTCAGGCCACGGCGGTGAATCTGGGTGGTGTGCCCGATGGCAAGCTGGCTCTGCAGGTGCATGCCGACCGGCCCGTCCGTGCAGTCCTGCAGGTGACAGGCCAGGGCAGCCAGGACCAGTCACAGTCCGACCTGGCTCTGATTCCCGCGGGGACTGCTGCTGCCTCCTCGGCCCTGACTATATCCCAGCCTGCCCAGGCCGCGCTGACGCTGGTCAATCCATCGACGAATCAGATCAAGGCCGAACTGGTTGGATTCGACGAGAAGGGCAACAAGCTGGGGGAGCGCTCGCTGACCATAGAAGCAGGTCGTGCCCATGAGCTTTCAGCCCACGATTTGGGCGACCATGTGGCCGCCGTGCGGCTGAATGAGGACTCCGAGCATGGCTCCTCCCGGTTGATCTGGAACGCACGCCTGAGTGTGGACGCGGTCAAACAGGCTGGCTTGGCTGGTCTGGCGATCATGACTCCTGACGGGCTCATGCCCACGACCACCGTGATCCGCTCCGGCCCAGACTCCACTGTCCTGCCCTAAGATTCGGCCCTCAGCGTCCCCACATGGGGTCGATCTCTTCGGGGTCACGCCCGTACAGGTCAGCCAGCTGGAGGACAAGCTCGTCGCGGATGATCAGCTCCAGCTCCGTGCGGTCTCGGGTCTTGCTCTGGATGGGCATTCGGTAGAGAACGATCCTGGCGGGGATGCCGCGGCCTGCCGGAAAACTGCGTGAGAAGAGGTCTGACTGGTCCTCCCATGGGGTGGGGTCGGATGGCGGTACATCCTCGACCGCGAATTGGACGGGCTTGACCAGTTGTGGCCAGCCGGCGCCCAACCGCCGAATCTGAGCTGCTGTCAGATCGTCGAAGATTCCGCATCTGGTGCGATAGCGGGGCAGGCGGGTGCCGAAGGTGGGCCGACGAATCCCCCGGCCATGACTGTTCCGGTAGACGCTACGGGACCAAGGCGGCTGATCGTTGATCATGACACTCACCATAGCCCCCAACCCGGAGGCATTTTTCGATTCAGGGTGTCTTGTAGCATGGAGCGATGATCGACAAGCGGATGGGAGCAATCATGGCGGAGGATGGTGCGGTGAACGTGGCCTGGTGGGGCAGTCAAGACATAAGGTCCATCTGCGCACGGGCACGGGTGCTGGCCTTCGATCTGGACAACACCCTGGCGCTGTCCAAGACCCGCATGGACCAGACCATGGCTGTCCATTTCGCTGCCCTCACCCGGTTCCGGCCCGTGGCCATCGTCTCTGGCGGGCGGTTCAGCCAGTTCCGCGACCAGGTGTTGGATGCCCTGCCTGAGGATACCTGTTTCAATCAGCTGCATCTGATGCCCACCAGCGGCACCCGCTACTACCGCTGGCAAGATGGAAACTGGGATTGCGTTTATGCCCACGATCTGAGCACCCAGGACCGGCAGGCAGCCGAGGCCAGCCTGGAGCGCAGGGCCAAGCAGCTGGGAGACTGGGAGGAGCAGGTCTGGGGGCCGCGCATCGAGGATCGCGGCAGCCAGATAACCTTCTCCGCCCTGGGTCAGCAGGCCCCCGTCCAAGCCAAGGAGGCCTGGGATCCGGACAACAGCCGCAAGGATGCCCTAGCCCGGGCCGTGGCCGCAGACCTGCCCCACCTGCAGGTGCGATCCGGCGGCTCCACCAGCGTGGACATCTCAGCCAAGGGCATCGACAAGGCCTATGCCATGACCTCCCTGGCCAAGATACTGGGCGTGGATGTCGGTCAGATCGCCTTCGTGGGCGACCGGATGGATCCGGACGGCAACGATTATCCAGCTGCTATGGCTGGGGCCATGGCTCTGCGTGTGCATAATCCGGCCGATGCCCTGGACCTGATCCGGGCTCTTGAGGCAGATCTGGTCTGAACCTGCTGAACCTGTCTGCAGACAATCCTGTGAACGGATGGTCTGTTTATGCACATGGCTCTGTCCTGCTTTCCTATCCTCAATGTTTGAGGGTTGACTAGGCGTTATGTGCAACCTTTCATTGGCATCCGGCCGGTTCCGACAGGCCGCTTGTACTGTCGCCTCAGCCTTGGCTAGCTCGGCGCTGGACTTGCTGGCTCCTCGATTCTGTGCCGGCTGTGATCGCCCCGATCTTCTGCTATGCCCCACTTGCAGATCCCTGCTCTTCCGGCCCCTGTCGGTGCCTGCGCCCGCCTATGCCATGGGCCTGGCTCTGGCCTGTGCTCCATATCGAGGACCTGTCAGGCGGATCATTCTAGCTTGGAAGGACCACGACAACCGGCCCTTGGACGCACCCTTGGGCCAGGTCATGGCCGATCTTGCTCCAGTCCTGGCCAGACTGATCGATCCTCTGCTCCGGTCCAAGCCTGCGAAGGCGATCCTGGTGGTTCCCGCTCCATCCTCGTCCGCATCCCTGCGCAGGCGGGGGAGGGTTCATCTTCAACCGATCCTTCTGTCTCTGGTCCAGGCCCTGCAGCAGCAGGGCCTGACTGCCCGTGTGGAACCGGCGCTGATCATGAACTCCGTCAGAACCAAGTCCGTCCAGGCGGGCGGCCGTCGGAACCGTTCACGTCGGCTGGCGGGCCGGATCGCAATTGCGGATCCCCCACGCCTGGCTGGCCATCCCGTCCTGGTGGTGGACGACATCATCACCACAGGATCCACCATCCGCCAGTGCGCTTGTGCCCTGGGAACCGCAGGTGCCCTGCCGTTGGCTGCCTTAGCTCTAGCGGCCGTTTCTCCAGGCCATGAGGATCTCTAGCGGGCCTGGACCACGGCCATCTCATCCCAGCGGGTGGTGGACCGGGGGGAGAGCATGCCCCGGTTCATGGCCCAGTCGGCCCCTGTATCTTCGTCGCCTCGGCCCTTGCCGCGGATGCCTCCGTAGCCTACGCCTACCCGGAAGGGGCCGAAACGACGGGTGGCATCCTCTAGGACATCCCCCAGACCATGGGTGTCCCGGGCTGCGTCCAGGCCTTCCAGGGTGTGGAAGTGGTCGGCATCAGTCAGGTCCAACAGAACCACCCCGGCTCGGATCCAGCGGGCGTGCGGATCCACTCGACCCTTGAGCGCCCGGCTGGCTGCGCCGGCGATGACCAGGGGGTCGTCGCTGGGATCCTCCAGGACGACAGTCCGGCCGACTGCGCAGAACTGCTGGGGCGCATAGGGACTGGTGGAGCAGAAGACCCGCACCTTGCCGCACAGGCCGTGCTGTCGACGTAGACGGCGGCAGGCCTTCTGGGCATAGATGCTCAACGCCTGGGCCAGAGTGGTGTAGCCCTCGATAGGGTGGGAGAACATGCGCGAGCACAGAATCTGATCGGTGCGCACACCCCTGGCGGCATCCGCCTCGGGTTCGATGCAGGGCCGTCCCCTCAATTCCAGGACAGTGCGTTGCAGCATGACGGAGAACCGGTGACGGATCAGCGAGGGATCGGCATCGCGCAGATCCAGAGCGGTGGTGATGCCCATGCCCATGAGCCTGCCTGTCAGCCGTCGGCCCACCCCCCAAACCTGGTCGACGGGCACTGATGCCAGAGCCTGGTCGCCATACTGGGCTTCCACCTGGCTCCAGAGGGTGATTCCCTCGGTCGAGGGATGGTCCTTGGCCCAGTGGTTGGCCACCTTGGCCAGGGTCTTGGTAGGCGCCACCCCCACGCTGACGGGAATGCCGGTGGACCGCAGGACTGCGGCACGCAGCTCCCGGCAGATCTCGACAGTGCGCTTGTCGTTCCAGATGCTGTCCATGAAGCACTCGTCGATGGAATAGACCTCCTGGTTGGGCAGGAAATGGGCCATGATGGCCATCATGCGCCGGGAGAGGCTGGCGTAGAGCTCATAGTTGGAACTGCGGGCTACCACCCCGTCCTGCAGGGCCCGTTCACGAATGGTGAACCAGGGTGTGCCGTTGGTGATGCCCAGGGCCTTGGCCGGGCGGTTGCGGGCCACTACGCAGCCGTCATTGTTGGACAGCACGACCACCGGGCGGTCAGCCAGGGACGGGTCGAAGACGGCCTCGCAGGAGGCAAAGAAAGAATTGGCATCAGCCAGGACTACTCGGCCTGTCAGAGCGGTCCCGGGTGCAGGATCGGCTGGTTTTGGCGCTCTCATGCCGACCCCCAGCCCGTGGAAGGATAGGTGGGTTTTCGGCCCTGGCTTCCCGTACGCCTGCGTTCATGCAGGGTGTGTCCGGGATAGGTGACCTGAGGCAGGGGAGAGCCGCTCCGGGATTCGCCCTTGGTATCTACCCGCTGCCAGTGGTAGTTGCCGATGACCACCCCCCAGATGACCAGTTCCTCGCCCTCCTGGGGCATGAAGTCGGGGTAGGCGGGGTTCTCGGCCCGCAACATGGTCCGTCCCTTGTACCTGGCCAGCCGCTTGACCAGCAGCTCGTCGTCCAGGATGGCGATGACGATGTCCCCCTCACGTGGCTCCAGGGAACGGTCGACCACCAGCAGATCCCCATCGAAGATGCCGGCGCCGGTCATGGAATCGCCTGCCACATGGATGATGAAGGTGGCGTCGGGGTGGACGATGACGTTCTGATCGAAGCTGAAGTCGCCGCTGAAGTAGTCCTGAGCGACTGAGGGAAAGCCGGCGTGGACGGCCTCCAAGGCCTGGGGAACGGGACTGGGGCGCCCTCGGAAGAGGCTCAGGGCATCGACCCGGCACTCCGGCAGAGAAGCAGGGGCCGCCTCTGGCGACCCATGGATGGTAGCGACCATGGCACACCTCGAACTCGATGACATTCGAACAAATGTTCGATTTCATTATGAGTCGAAGTCCGCCTCCCAGTCAATGCGGCGCGTCGGATCAGTCGGAACGGCCCACGCCCTCCTCGTCCTCGTCGAGGTCGCGGTGATATCTGGGCAGGGTGATTTCGAAGTCCGCTCCGCGCGGATCGTCCACCACCTGCACCTGACCTCCATGCAGCTGGGCCGCCCAGCGCGCGATGGACAGTCCCAGCCCGGTGCCGCCCGACTCCGTGCCCGGCCCGGCCTTGCCTTTGACGAAACGCCGGAAGATATCGGTACGGGCCTCGGGAGGTATCTGCGAGCCGAAGTTGACCACGTTGGTGACTATGGTCTCCTGCTGCCGGTCCTCGTGGGCTTGGATCAGCACCGTGGTGCCGTCGGCCGAGTGCTTCAGGGCGTTGCTGATGACGTTGGTGAAGAGCTGGCGCAGCCGGTCCTGGTCGCCCTCCATTCTCAGGCCCTTCTCCAGGTCCACCTGGATGTCGTGGGCGTGCCCGGCATCGGCTATGGCTAGGGGCTGAAGGGTCTCGTCGATGAAGTCCCCGAAGTCGAAGTCCTCGATCTGCAGGCTGGCGGCCCCGGCCTCCATCCTCGACAGGTCCAACAGGAAGGCGATCAGGTCGGACAGACGATGGGTCTGCTCCAGAATTCCCTCCAGGTTGGCTGGTGTGGGCTCGGTCACCCCGTCCGCCATGTTCTCCACCATGGCCTGCAGGGCCGAGACCGGGGTACGCAGCTCGTGGCTGACATTGGCCACCATGTCCCGGCGCATCTGGTCGGCGTGCTGGAGCTCCTCGGCCATCTCGTTGAAGGACTGGGCCAGGAGCCCCACCTCGTCATGGCTGGTCGTGGTGGCGTGGACCCGGACCGTGTAGTCCCCGTCGGCCATGGCCTCGGCCGCATCCCGCATCTGCCGCAGGGGGGCGGTGAGTCCTCGGGAGAAGAAATAGGTGATTCCCAAGGCCACCACCAGGGTCAGCGGCATGGCAATCCAGCCGCTCCAGCCCATCTTCAGCAGGAACCAGGCCATGACGAAGGCGATGGCTGTGGAGATGATGATCAGAACGCTCAGCTCCACCTTCAATGAGGCGAAGGATCCGATGGGCCGTTCGCGGTCCACCCGCGCACTCAGACTGGGTCCCTTGCGCCGGCTCCTGCCGTCCTTGCTCATGGTGTGCATCCGCGGCCGTTACCGCTGGTCCTGGTCCTGATCCTCGGGCGGCTCGAAGGCGTAGCCCACTCCATGCACGGTGCGGATCATCTGCGAGCCCAGCTTGTGACGCAGGGCCTTGACATGGGAATCCACCGTCCTGGTGCCCGAGGCATCCACCCAGTCCCAGACCTCTTCCAGCAGCTTCTCGCGGGTGAGTACGGACTTGGGTCGGCGGGCCAGCGTGGCCAGCAGGTCGAATTCGGTGGGGGTCAGATGGATCTGCTCCCCGCGTAGGGTCACGATGCGCTGGGCCGGGTCGATGACCAGGGATCCAAAATCCAGCACCTTCTCGTTCTCGGAGTTCTTGGCGATGACCTTGGCCCTCTCCACCCGGCGCAGGAGGGCCTTGCAGCGGGCGATCAGCTCGCGCATGGAGAAGGGCTTGGTCATATAGTCGTCGGCACCGGCGCCCAGACCGGTCACCTTGTCGGCCTCATCGTCCCGGGCGGTCAGAATCAGCACCGGCACCGGCCGCTCGGCCACGATCCTCTTGGTGGCCTCCAGTCCGTCCATGACGGGCAGCATGATATCCATGATGACCAGGTCGGGTTTGATCTGGGATGCGGCCTGCACGGCGCTGGCACCGTCCGAGGCCACCCGTGCCGTCCACCCTTCGGCGGTGATACGCTGGGCGATGGCGGTGGCCAGGGTGGGTTCGTCCTCAACCACCAGGATGGTGCTGGGTGTAGTGTAGCGGCTTGTGTTTTTGATCATGCCTACCTCTGTCTTCGATCACTGATCCGCAAAACGATGCTCGTCATGCGGGGTGGAGCCTTGTCGGCATTCGTTCCACCACCGTCGTTTCTTCCAGAATAGTCTTCAGAGTCTCCAGGGGAAGTGTGCTCGCAGAGAATCGCGTCGTCGTCGAGTCCCCGTCGGCAAGTCCATGCGCAATGGCATTATTATATGGTATTTTCTCGACTCGTTCTGGAGGGCATATGGGTTACAAGGTCGGTGACATGGTCGTCTATCCGCGTCATGGGGCCGCCAGAGTGGATGCCATCACTGAACGGACCGTCAAGGGTGTCACCCGCAAGTACCTGCAGCTGTCTGTGCTCTCCTCTGATGGGCTGGTCATCAACGTCCCCGTCGAGAACGCGGCCAAGGTGGGCGTCAGGGACATCGTCGACGCCAAGGCGGTGGCCAAGGTCTTCGAGATCCTGCGCACTCCGGTGGTCGAGGAGAAGGAGATGAACTGGTCCCGCCGCTACAAGCTGAACGTAGAGAAGATCGCCACCGGCGAGGTCAACAAGATCGCCGAAGTGGTGCGCGACCTCTCCCAACGCGACGTGGACGAGCACGGGCTGTCGGCGGGCGAGAAGCGGATGCTGATCAAGGCCCGCAAGATCCTGACCTCCGAGATCGCCCTGTCCGAGAATCTGGACGAGGACGAGGCCCAGCGTCTGCTGGATGTCAATCTGGGCTATGCGGAGCCCATGCCCGGTGACGACAAGCACCATACCAAGTCACCCAAGGAGCCAGCTTCCAAGACTCTGGCACGGGTGGCCCAGGAGGCTGCCAAGACCAAGGGCAAGGGCAAGACCAAGGGTAAGCGCTGAGGCCGGAGCCGGCCATGGATCATCCAAGCATCGGACTGGGTTTTGATGCCCATCGCTTCGATCCGACTGGTGAACGTCCCCTCTGGCTGGCCTGCCTGTCCTGGAATGATGGAACCCCTGGCCTGCTGGGCGATTCTGACGGTGATGCAGCTGCCCATGCCCTGATTGATGCCATCCTGTCAGCTGCTGACTTGGGCGATATAGGCACCTTGTTCGGCCTGGGAGCACAGGCTCCTGGAGCGGGCATGCATGGGGTAGCCATGTTGGAGAAGACCATGACCTGCCTGCATGAGCACGGTCGCAGGCTGCTCAATGCTTCCCTGGTTATCGTCGGCCAGCGCCCCAGACTTTCTTCTCGTCGCCACCTGGCGCAGCAGGCCATGAGCCAGGCAGTTGGCGCACCGGTTCGGCTGACCGCCACCACCACTGATGGCATGGGTTTTACTGGTCACGACGAGGGCATCGCCGTCATGGCCACCGCGCTGGTGGGCTGACTGGCATCAGGCACGCAGGGCTGCCCATCCCCTGGCCAGAGCCCAAAAGAGGGTGGATAGGGTCACGATGATGAAGCTTGGCGGGGCTGGCACCATGGCCGAAATCACCAGGCCTCCCCAGATGGAAGCCAGGCAGATCAGTCCCGACAGAAGCATGGCCCTCAAGGGAGAGGCCACCAGGATGTTGGCCGTGGCCGCTGGGGTGACGACCAGAGCGAAGATGAGCAGGGTCCCCACGGCTGGCACGGCGATGGTGATAACCCCGGCCATGATGGCCATGAAGGTTAGGTTCATCAGCCCGATAGGCACGCCGCGAGCCTGGGCCACCTGCTCGTCCAGGGAGCTGAAAAGCAGGGGCCGGTAGATCAGAGCCAGCAGGATTAGCAGGGTTGCGTCGAAGATTATGAAGCCGATGACCTGCCCTCGGGTGATGGTCAGGATGGATCCGAAGAGGATGGCCTGCATCTGCTGGGAGGCCGAACTGGACATCCTGGCGAAGAAGAGCCCCAGACCGGTGGCGAAGGCCAGGACCGTGCCCGTGGCGATTTCCCTCTGGGAGGCCCGCTTGCCCAGGGCGCCGATGACCAGCGCCCCGCCCAGGGCGAATAGGCCCATGCCGGCAGAGACCGGCAGCCCAAGCAGGACGGCCCCCGTGGCGCCTGGCAACCCGATGTGGGCCAGGGCATGGGCGGCGAAGGTGGAGTGTCTGGCGATGGTGAAGTAGCCCATGGCTCCGGCGGCCACAGCGATGCACAGACCAGCCACCATGGCGTTGCGCATGAAGGGAGCGGCGAGGATCTCCATCCAATGGGGATCGAAGACTTGTGTGGTCATGAGGTCCTTTCCCGGTCCGTCCCATGCAGGCGGGCCACCTGGCTGGGTTGGTAGCGATTGTGGACGGGTCCGATCGGCTCGTCCATGTCGGGGGCTACGAACATGTCCCCCTGGGGTGTGGTGACCACCTCCACCTTGGTGCCATAGAGGTGGGTGAGCAGGTCCGAGTCCAGCACGTCGTCCATGCGGGCGTAGTGGGGGTGCCCGTCCAGCAGGTAGACCGCCCCGGTCAGCACCGGCAGCAGCATGTTCAGGTCATGGGCCACCACTTGGATGGTCATGCCCAGACGTCTGTTGAGCTGTGCCAGCAGGTGGATGGTGGCGCGCTGCCCGGCCAGATCCAGATTGGCCAGGGGCTCGTCCAGCATGAGCAGATCAGGATCGCAGACCAGGGCCTGGGCGATTGCCACCCGCTGGCGCAGGCCGCCGGAGAGCTGCGACAGGCGCAGGTGGGCCCTGTCCTCCACGCCGACGAAGCGCATGGCCTTTCTGGCGCGCTCGCGGTCCTGCCGGGTGACGGGGTGGATGCCGAAGCGGGTGCCGGTCAGCCCCAGCAGTACGGACTGCTCAGCCGTCAGGTTGGAGTCGATATCCGAGGTATAGCTCTGGGGTACGTAGCCGATGTGGTCGTTGGCTTGGCCGGCCGGCTGCCCCAGGACCTGCAGGCTGCCGGCATCCAGGGGGAGCAAGCCCAGCTCGGCCTGCATCATGCTGGTTTTGCCAGTGCCGTTGGTGCCCACGATGGCGGTTATGGTCCCCGATGGAATGGCGAAGGTTCCCTCCGACCAGATCAGCCGCCCGGATCGGCGGATGGCGGCATGGTCGAAGACAATGCAGGCCTGCGTGGATGTTCTATCTGTGTCCGTATCCATGGCGTCCTTCTCACAGGCATCCAAATTGGTGATCCTGCTCTTATTGAGCATGATTCTCATTATGGTGGGGAAGTGGACAGCGCGCAACTTTGTCAGCCAAGTCCTCCCGGACCGGCCCTTGGACAGTGGTTCCAGTCGGGGAGGAATCTGCGCTAGGCTGGCTCAGACAACTTTGACAAGGGTTTGCGCCCGCTTGAATGATGGAGACCTATTGACGGCAGTGAAACTAGATGGAAAGGCGGCGGCTGCAGAACTCAAGGAGGACCTGCGCGCTCGCGTGGCTAGGCTGACGGCCATGGGACGCACTCCTGGCCTGGGGACCATCCTGGTAGGGGAGGATCCCGGTTCGCTCAAGTATGTGGAGGGCAAGCACCGGGACTGCAGCCAGGTGGGCATCAGGTCCATCCGAGTGGATCTGCCCGCCGATGCCGGCAAGGATCGGATTCTAGCTGCGGTGGATCAGCTCAACCAGGATCCTGACTGCACCGGCTATATCGTCCAGCTGCCCCTGCCCGATGGAGTGGACCCCACTGAGATCATCGAGCGCATCGATCCGGCCAAGGACGCCGACGGCATGCATCCATACAATCTGGGCCAGCTGGTTCTGCATGCCGACGGCCGGGTACGGACCCCTCTGCCCTGCACCCCGCGGGGGGTCCTGTACCTGCTGGACCATTACGGGATTGACCTGGCCGGCAAGGAGGTCTGCGTGCTGGGCCGAGGATTGACTGTGGGTCGCACCATCGGACTGCTCCTGACCAACCGCGGGGTGGATGCCACCGTGACCCTCTGCCATACCCGCACCAAGGATATTGATGCCCATCTGCGCAGGGCTGACGTGATCATTGCAGCCGTGGGTCAAGCCGGGCTGGTTGGCCCAGACCAGGTTCGCCAAGGTACCGTCCTGGTGGATGTAGGCGTCTCCCGGATTTGGGATCAGCAGGAGAAGCGCTGGCGGATCAAGGGCGACATCGATCCGGCCGCAAGGCTGTCTGCAGCTGCCTATACGCCAAATCCCGGCGGTGTGGGGCCCATGACCCGCGCTATGCTCTTGGCCAATGTTGTCGATTCCGCTGAGCGAGCCGCAGGAATCCCTGTGCGCGACACGCCCGAGGCTCCCCGGCGACAATGACCGTGGTGTCTCCTATCATGGGGAATGTTCACGCCTGCCGGCGGGAACGCATAACTCAATAACGGTAAAAATATCCACCAACTATACAAGAAACAATTTAATTAATGGCAGAGAATAACAAGGAAGTCCCTCAGGTCGCGGTCAATGACATCGGATCCGAGGAAGACTTCATCAAGGCAGTCGATTCCACCATCAAGAACTTCGACGATGGGGATCTGGTCGAGGGGACGGTCGTTAAGATCGACCATGACGAGGTTCTGCTGGACATCGGCTACAAGACCGAGGGCGTGATTCCCTCCCGTGAGCTTTCCATCAAGAAGGATGTCGATCCCGACGATGTGGTCCAGGTCGGTGACACCATTGAGGCTCTGGTCGTCACCAAGGAGGACAAGGAAGGCCGTCTGATCCTGTCCAAGAAGCGCGCCCAGTACGAGCGTGCCTGGGGCGACATCGAGAAGATCAAGGATGCTGACGGCGTCGTCGAGGGCACCGTCATCGAGGCCGTCAAGGGCGGACTCATCGTCGACATCGGCCTGCGTGGCTTCCTGCCCGCATCCCTGGTCGAGATGCGCCGCGTGCGCGACCTGTCTCCCTACATCGGCCAGAAGATCAAGGCCAAGATCCTGGAGCTGGACAAGAACCGCAACAATGTGGTCCTCTCCCGCCGCCAGTACCTGGAGGAGACCCAGTCCGAGGTGCGCGAGACCTTCATGGCCCAGCTCAAGAAGGGCCAGATCCGCGAGGGCACGGTCAGCTCCATCGTCAACTTCGGCGCCTTTGTCGACTTGGGCGGCGTGGACGGCCTGATCCACGTTTCCGAGCTCTCCTGGAAGCACATCGATCACCCCAGCGAGGTCGTCAAGGTGGGCGACAAGGTCACCGTCGAGGTGCTGGATGTCGATATGGACCGTGAGCGTATCTCGCTGTCCCTCAAGGCCACCCAGGAAGACCCCTGGCAGCGCTTCGCCCGGACCCATGTGCCCGGACAGATCGTCAAGGGCAAAGTCACCAAGATTGTGCAGTTCGGCGTCTTCGTTTCCGTCGAGGACGGCATCGAGGGCCTGGTTCACATCTCCGAGCTGGCCAACCGCCACGTGGAGAACCCAGAGACCGTGGTCAAGCAGGGTGAGGAGATCTTCGTCAAGGTTATTGACGTCGATCTGGATCGCCGCCGCATCTCACTGTCCCTCAAGCAGGCCGACGACTCTGTCGACCCGACTTCCGAGGACTTCGACCCGGCCATCTACGGCATGCCTGCCGAATATGACGAGGACGGCAACTACAAGTACCCCGAGGGCTTCGATCCCGAGAGCAACGAGTGGATCGCCGGCTACGAGAAGCAGCGGGAGGAGTGGGAGTCCCAGTATGCGGCCGCCCACGACCTCTGGGAGCAGCACAAGGCTTTCGTGGCCAAGGAGTTGGAGAACGCCGAGGCTTCGGCCGCCGAGGACAGCCGGTCCTCCCAGGCGCCCGCCGCCGGTTCCCACTCCCACCGTCAGAGCTCCGAGGAGACCACCAACTACAGCTCGGAGTCCAGCTCCGAGGGCACTTTGGCCTCCGACGATCAGCTAGCCGCCCTGCGCGAGCAGCTGCTCAAGGAAAAGAAGTGAGCATTAAGTAGTGAATGGAGGGGTCCGGCCTCGGTCGGGTCCCTCCATTTGTATGTGTTGCCATCAGCATTGCCTGGGAGGTCTGGATGATACGTGTGGGATTGACCGGGGGGATTGCGGCCGGCAAGAGCACGGTGGCGGCTCGGCTGGCTCGGGACGGGGCCAGGGTCATCGACTACGACAGGCTCTCCCACGAGGTCATCGCTCCGGGCGGACCTGGGGTAGGGCCGGTCCTCGAGCGGTTCGGAGCAGACTGCGGGGATGGCCATGGGGGAGTGGACAGGTCAGCCTTGGCTGCGCGGGTCTTCGGAGGAGCGACGGCCGACCGGGACCGCAAGGATTTGGACGACCTCATCCATCCGCTGGTCTATGACCTGGCCGCCAAAGCCGAGCGGCCCTGGCTGGAGGGTTCCGAGGTGGTGGTGCATGAGGTGCCCCTGCTGACCGAGGTGCGCTCAGCCATACCTTTTCACTTTGACAAGGTTCTGCTGGTAGAAGCCCCCAGTCAGGTGAGGATTGCGCGCATGGTGAATCAGCGGCATATGTCTCAGAGTCAGGCTGTTGAGCGCATTGGCTCACAGACCGACAGCAGTGCGCGACGCGCTCAGGCCGACCTGGTGGTGGGCGGGTCACAGCCTATCGAACAAATGTTCGAGTCTGTTGATAGGATATATGAAGAGCTGAAATCCTTGGCCCAGGTTTCCTCGCACAGTAACTGACGGGCCTTGGCGAATGACGCATCCTGGAAGGGAGTTTCATGGGGTTCAACATAGAGCGGACCGATAAGCCCTTCGTGGTCAAGTCTCCCTACAAGCCCTCCGGCGACCAGCCAGAGGCTATTGAGGAGCTGGCTACACGGATTGAGAATGGCGAGAACGATGTGGTGCTCATGGGCGCCACCGGCACCGGCAAGACCGCGACCACGGCCTGGCTGATTGAGCGCCTGCAGCGGCCCACTCTGATTCTGGAGCCCAACAAGACCCTGGCCGCCCAGCTATGCGCCGAGTTCCGCGAGCTCATGCCCGACAATGCGGTCTCCTACTTCGTCTCCTACTACGACTACTACCAGCCCGAGGCCTACATTCCCCAGACGGACACCTACATCGAAAAGGACTCCAACATCAACGACGATGTGGAGCGGCTCCGGCACGCCGCCACTGCCAACTTGCTGACTAGGCGCGACTGCGTGGTGGTGGCCACCGTCTCCTGCATCTACGGCTTGGGCACGCCCGAGGAGTACGCCGGCCGCATGCTCTTTCTGCACGAGGGGGACCGGATCAACCGGGACGACCTGCTGCGCAAGTTCGTGGACATGCAGTACAAGCGCAACGACATCGCCTTCACCCGAGGCACCTTCCGAGTGCGCGGCGACACGGTTGAGATCATCCCCGTCTATGAGGAGCTGGCCGTCCGCATCGAATTCTTTGGCGATGAGATCGACCGCATCTCCACCCTGCACCCGCTGACCGGGGACGAGATCGCCCATGAGACCTCAGTGCACATCTTCCCCGCTTCCCACTATGTGGCCGGTCCCGAACGGATGGAGCGCGCCCTGAAGACCATCAAGGAGGAGTTGGACTGGCGTGTGGGCCAACTGCGCAAGCAGGGCAAGGAGCTGGAGGCCCAGAGGCTGACCATGCGCACCACCTACGACCTGGAGATGCTCACCCAGATTGGCACTTGCTCCGGAGTGGAGAATTACTCCCGCCACTTCGACGGACGCGAACCTGGGACGCCTCCCCACACCCTGCTGGACTTCTTCCCTGACGACTTCCTGCTGGTCATCGACGAGTCCCATGTGACTGTCCCCCAGATCGGAGCCATGTACGAGGGTGATGCCAGCCGCAAGCGGACTCTGGTGGAGCACGGCTTCCGCTTGCCTTCGGCCATGGACAACCGTCCGCTGAAGTGGCCTGAGTTTCTGGACAAGGTGGGCCAGACGGTCTACCTGTCGGCAACGCCAGGCGACTATGAGATGGGCCTGTCCGACGGGGTGGTAGAGCAGGTCATACGGCCCACAGGCCTGCTGGATCCCGAGGTGGAGGTTAGGCCTGTCAAGGGCCAGGTGGATGATCTCCTGGACGAAATCAAGACAAGGGTGGATCGCCACGAGCGGGTTCTGGTAACCACGCTGACCAAGAAGATGGCCGAGGACCTGACCGATTACCTACTTGAGCGCGACATCAAAGTGGAATACTTGCACTCTGACGTGGACACCCTCAGGCGGGTGGAGCTCCTACGGGAGCTGCGCGAGGGCAAGATCGACGTCATCGTGGGCATCAACCTCCTACGCGAGGGACTGGACCTGCCTGAGGTCTCCTTGGTGGCCATTCTGGATGCGGACAAGGAGGGCTTCCTGCGCTCATACCGCTCACTGATCCAAACCATCGGCCGTGCAGCCAGGAACGTGTCCGGCAAGGTCATCATGTACGCCGACGAGGTCACTGACTCCATGGACAAGGCCATCAGCGAGACCAATCGTCGTCGGGCCAAGCAGATCGCCTACAACAAGGAACATGGCGTGGATCCCAAGCCATTGATCAAGAAGATCAGCGATGTCAACGACATGCTGGCCAAGGAGGACGTGGATACCCAGACCCTGCTGGCAGGAGGCTACCGCAACGCCAACAAGGCTGGCAATTCCCACCTGGGCGTTCCCCTCTACGACAAGGAGGAGGCCGACAAGCGGCACCAGGAGATTCTCCAGGCTGGTCTGCCGGCGCAGGATCTTGCCGACCTGATTCGTCAGCTGAGCGACCAGATGCACACGGCTGCGCAACAGCTGCAGTTCGAGCTTGCAGCCCGTCTGCGCGACGAAATCAAAGATCTGAAGAAGGAGCTGAGGCAGATGGCCGAGGCCAAAAAATAAGTTTAGCCTTAGCCTTGGCCCATGGCTTTTGGTCCGACCAGGCCATGCTTCAAGCTTGTGACAATGAATGAGGAATCATAGGCCCGATCCTGCGGAACATTGCTTGCGAGGATGTTCTGATGGGTGGGCCGGGAAGATGAGCACGTCATATCTTGCCACTAGAGTCAGGTGATATGTCCGAGACACCTCTGCCGTTCATAGTTGTGAGCCTGGTTGTGCTGGCCCTCTTCTTCGTGGTCGATCTTCTGGTGATCGGACGGCGACCACACGTGCCTTCCACCGGCGAGTGCGTGCGGCACATTGCCTTCTTCGTGGTCATGGCCTTGATTTTTGGTGCACTGATCTGGAAGGTGGCTGGGTCCAAGCCGGCCATCGAGTTCTACTCGGGTTGGCTGACCGAGTACTCGCTCAGCATTGACAACCTCTTCGTCTTCGTCATCATCATGAGCAATTTTGCCGTGCCCTTGCGTCTTCAGCGCTATGTGCTCAGTATCGGCATCACTATCGCCCTACTGCTGCGCGGCGTCTTCATCCTGGCCGGAACGGCACTAATTACCCGCTTCACTTGGGTATTCTTCATCTTCGGCTTCTTTCTGCTCTATACCGCCTGGAACATGGTCTCCAGCCGCGGCAAGCAGGAGGAATACCACGAGAACGGGCTGATCAGGATCCTGCGCCGGGTCATCCCCATCACCAGCCACTATGACGGCGAACATCTGCGGACCACCTTTGAGGGCAAGCGCTACTTCACGCCCATGCTGGTGGTTTTCCTGGCCATTGGCACTACAGATGTCATGTTCGCCTTCGACTCCATTCCGGCCATCTTCGGACTGACCAAGGATCCCTTCATCGTTTTCACCTCCAATGTCTTCGCCCTGCTGGGCCTTCAGCAGCTTTACTTCCTGCTTGGATCCCTGCTCGACAAGCTGGAGTATCTGCCCCTTGGGCTGGCTGTGGTTCTGGCCTTCATCGGGGTAAAGCTGATCATGGAGGCTCTGCACGGCAACACCCTGCCTTTCATCAACGGCGGGCGGTCCTTGGCTGCCGTGCCGGAGATACCGACCTGGGTGTCCCTGCTGGTCATCGTCCTGGCCATCGGTATATCCGCACTGGCCTCAGTGCTCAAGAGTCGCCATCAGGCCTTTGAATCAGCTGCACAGGGAGAAAGGTAATTAACAATCCCCTGAGCCACTAGGGTTGTTAGCGCTAACGGGAAATACTGGTTCCCATCACCCTAAGTCTGTACAATAGAACGGTAAGTAAGAAAAAGAACAGGCAGGTAGCATATGCGCAAAGCCAAGATCGTCGATACCATCGGGCCGGCTTCGGAGTCGCTGGAGAACATCACCAAGCTGGTCAGGGCCGGCATGGATGTGGCCAGGCTCAACCGGTCCCACGGCACTCCCGAAGATCACCTCAAGGTTTACAACAACGTGCGTCAGGCCAGCAAGGAGACTGGACGCAACGTGGCGGCCCTTGTCGATTTGCAGGGTCCTAAGATTCGTTGCGGCTGGTTTAAGAAGAACGAGCAGGGCGAAGACAAGGTCTTCCTCAAGGAGGGCCAGGAGTTCACCATCACCACCGACGATGTCGAGGGTGACGAGCACATGACCTCCACCACCTTCAAGGGTCTGCCCGGTGACTGCCATCCCGGCGATCCCATTTTGATTGATGACGGCAAGGTCCGTCTGGAGGTCACCAAGGTCGAGGGCAACCAGGTTCACACCAAGGTGGTCGTGGCTGGTCCGGTCTCCTCCCACAAGGGCATCAACCTGCCCGGCGTGGCCGTGAGCCTACCGGCATTGACCCCCAAGGACGAGGAGGACTTGCGCTGGGGTATCCGCACCGGTGCCGACATCATTGCCATGTCTTTCGTCCGCTTCGCCACTGACATCGACCGCGCCCATGAGATCATGGACGAGGAGGGTCGCCGCATCCCCATCGTGGCCAAGATCGAAAAGCCCCAGGCGGTTGAGAACCTGGAGGAGATCGTCAAAGCCTTCGACGGCATCATGGTAGCCCGCGGCGACATGGCTGTGGAGATGCCGTTCGAGCAGGTTCCCCTGGTGACCAAGCGCTGCATCGAGCTGGCCCGTCAGTACGCCAAGCCAGTCATCGTCGCTACTGAGGTTCTGGGATCCATGGTTCATTCGCCCATCCCCAGCCGCGCTGAGGCCTCCGACTGCGCCAATGCCGTCCTTGACGGTGCCGACGCCACCATGACTTCCAACGAGACCGCCGTGGGCGACTACCCCGACACCACGGTCTCTACAATGGCCCGGATCTCCGAATACGCCACCACCCACGGGTTTGATCGTATCCCGGATATGCACAACCTGGACATGTCCAACTCGGGTGCTGTCTCTTCCGCTGCCGTGGACCTAGCTGACAAGATCAATGCCAAGGCCATCGTCGCCTTCACTCAGACCGGCAACACCGTGCACCGCGTCTCCCGCGAGCGTCCGGCCGCCCCCATCTATGCGCTGACCACCGATGAGCACACTTATCATTGGCTGGCACTGAGCTGGGGCACCGAGGCCTTCATGTGTGAGCAGGACTACCACGACTTCAACCGTGCAGGCCTTATGGCCTTCGTGGACTCCACTTTGAAGAAGCAGGGCAAGGTCTCCGACGGCGACTGCCTGGTGGTGCTCAGTAGCGCCCAGGGCGAGTATGAGCCGGGAAACACCGACTGCATCTACGTCCACACAGTTGGCGCCAACGACTGATCTCCGGACTGTTGCCTGACTGCCGTCTGAGTCAGCCAGGCAGCTGGACCGTTAGGGTCATTCGATGCTGACACAGCAAAGAACCGGTGGTCTTTCCCCGCCTAACAAGGTAGGGGGAGAGGTCACCGGTTCGCTATGTGATTGCTCCTGTGCTAGTCGGCTCGTTGCTAAGGCGTTTAGGTAGCAGGCAATTGTCGCAGGAACAGCCTCAGTGCAGGTCGGACAGTCCGATTTTGGCTCGCAGGATGGCGATAGTGGTTTTAGCATCCAATATGGTCCCTGCGATCACCATGTCATAGGCCTCGTCCACGGTGAAGAGCCGCACATTCTGGTGGGGAGTCTCTGGTGCCAGGCTGGAAGGTTGCACCGCTGTCAAGCCCTCGGCATAGAAGAGCGTGGTGTGTTGCGTGGAGAAGCTTGGAGTGTTGATGAACCTCGCGAACTGGTTGAAGGAGGCAGCCTTGTATCCGGCCTCTTCGCGCAGTCGTCTGGTAGCCACATCGATGGGGGCCTCCTTGTCGTTGAGCGGATGGCCGGCCGGCAGCTCAAGGGTCCAACGATGGGTGGGCAGACGGTACTGCTCGACCAGGGGTATCCTTCCATCGTCGGTGATGGCCAGGACGGCGATGGTGTCTCCATGCTTCTCGCTGACGATGCTGCGATCGAAGGTCTGATTGTCACTGGATTCAAAGGTGACCCTGTCGACGCTGAAGTAATGGCTGTCCATAATTTGCTTGCGGGCCTTTTCCTGGACGGGGGAGGTGCGCCAAGGATCGAACCGTCGATAGATCTGAGTGGTCATCATGCTCTCCTTCGACTGCTGATGTGCCTGTATACATAACTGTCTTCATTCTAAGGCAGATTCAACACGAATAACCTTGCGTCGTCGCCAAAGTATGGTAGATTCTCTGTGGTAACGAAAAGCCCCCGTATCCCAATTGGTAGAGGAAACGGCCTCAAAATCCGTGCAGTGTGAGTTCGAGTCTCACCGGGGGCACGATAAAGCGAACCCCATCCGTCACTCATCGGTTTTCGGTGGAGCCAGGATGGACTTTCAGGAAACGAGGTTGAAAGTGGCTTCAGAGAGTAAGAACCGCAGCGATTCCCCCGAAGGGCGGACCGTGGTTGTGGCGGAAGATGAGGCTTTGATCAGGCTCGATACCGTCGAAGCTCTCGAGGATGCCGGCTATGACGTGGTCGGCCAGGCAGCCAGCGGCCAGGAGGCCATTGATCTGACTCGTGAGCTGAGACCCGATGTAGTCGTTATGGACGTGAAGATGCCCGGCACCGACGGCATTACCGCCGCTACTGAGATTGGTAAGGAGAATCTGGCCCCGGTGGTTATGCTGACGGCGTTTTCTCAGCAGAGTCTGGTCGAGAAGGCGGCTGATGCTGGGGCTATGGCCTATGTGGTCAAGCCCTTCGCTCCGGAAAAGTTGCTTCCGGCCCTTGAGGTGGCCATTTCACGCTTCGATCAGATCAACGCCCTGAAGGACGAGGTAACCGACATGAAGGCCCGTTTCGAAGCCCGGAAGCGGGTGGACAGGGCCAAGGGCCTGCTCATGGAGAGCATGGGCATGACCGAGTCTGAGGCCTTCCGCTGGATCCAGAAGACATCCATGGACCGCAGGCTGACCATGCAGGAGGTGGCCGACGTGGTCATCAACAACGTGGCCAATCAGAACGATCGTTAGTCATTCTTATGGAAGACCAGACGAAGGAGCAGGACAAGGACGGCCGCACCCTGCTGGTCGTCGATGGACATTCGCTGGCCTTCCGGGCCTTCTATGCCCTTCCCGTCGAGAGCTTCACTACCTCGACGGGGCAACCCACCAACGCGGTATGGGGCTTTGCCACCATGCTGGCGGATGTAATGGCCAAGGAGAAGCCCACTCACATGGGCGTGGCCTTTGACGTCAAGGGCGGCACCTTCCGCAACGCAATGTTGCCCCAATACAAGGGCACCCGTGAAGCCGCTCCCAAGGAACTGCTGAGCCAGCTGCCTCTGATCCAGGACCTGCTTAAGGGCCTGGGCATCACCTATATCGAAAAGCCCGGTTACGAGGGCGACGATATCATCGGCACGCTGGCCACCATGGGTGAGCAGGCCGGGTTCAAGACCCTGGTCCTGTCGGGGGACAGGGATGCCTTTCAGCTAGTGGACGACGACATCACCGTGCTCTACCCAGGCCACCACTTCAAGAACCTCAAGCACATGACGCCCCAGGCCATCATGGATCGCTACAAGGTGACCCCGGAGCAGTATCCGGATCTGGCCGCCATGCGCGGCGAGGGGGCCGACAACATCCCTGGCGTGCCGGGTGTGGGCGACGGCTATGCCGCCAAGTGGATCAACAAGTACGGATCGTTGGATTCCATTCTGGAACACGCTGACGAAATCGGCGGCAAGAAAGGCCAGGCATTGGCGGAGAATGCCGACCAGGTGCGGCTCAACCGGAAGGTCAATGCCCTGGTGCGCGACCTGGATCTGGGCGTGAAGGTGGAGGATCTGCGTTTCGGCACCATCCATACGGATCAGGTTCTGCCCATCTTTGAGCAGCTGCAGTTCGGCCCGCAGACCCGCAAGAAGATCCTGCGCGGATTCAACACGGTTGCCGATTACGATTACTCTCCAGCTTCAGCGCTGGTGGATGTCAGCAACAAGCAAGAGGAGTTCACGCAGCCCGAGCGTGATAAGGCGGAGTCCGCCGACCAGCTGCGGGACTGGTGCGAGAAGCATCTGCCGGATAAGGCCCTTTGCCGGCGCTCGGCAGACCATGTCAAGGCCATGGCCGATGCTCTGGACCAAATCAAAGACATCGGAGACTCCGACCAGAATGCCATGCGCTGCAGTGAAGCCATGAAAGAGCACTGGGTTCTTCACGCCATCGGCTGGGCCAAGCACGGCGACTACGGCCTGGAGGAACTGGCTGTTCTCTCCATGGATGGCCACGGCCTGGTCCTTATGGCGGAAGACATTGACGAAGCCATGCGTGAAGCCATCCAGGAGCTGATTGACCAGCGGATTGGGACCTGCGTGGTCCATGGTTACAAGGAGCATCTGCACTTCTTGGAGAGCCAGGGACTGCACATGCCCCTGCCCCTGTTCGATACCAAGCTGGCAGGCTATCTGGCTGAGCCTGATTTCCATGCTGACAATCTGGAACAGGCCGTAGCCCATTTCCTTGCCATCCCCGTAGAGGAGGAGCCTGAAGCCACACAGGGGGCCCTGGCCCTGGACGGGCGAGAGGATGAGGACGAGCGTCGGCGGGGGACTCGGATTCTTCGTCAGGCGCAATACGTCATGATGGTTTCCGAGCGCCTGCAGGAACTTATGGACGAGCGTCATCAGTACGGGCTGCTCCGCACCATAGAGCTGCCCACCTCCGCAGTCCTGGCGCAGATGGAGACCGAGGGCGCCAAGGTGGACGATGCCCGCCTGAAGGAGATGCACGACCGGTTCGCTGCAGAGGCCCGTCAGGCTCAGGAAATCGCTTGGGATAAGGCCGGCAGCCGTGTCAACCTGCAGAGCCCCAAGCAGCTTAGCAAGGTGCTCTTTGATGATATGGGCCTGGTGCCCACCCATAGGACTAAGACCGGTTCCTATTCCACCAACGTCTCGGTCCTGCAGGACTTGTATATAAAGTCGGTCAACAACGAACGGGCCAACGACTTCCTGGGTGCGCTCCTCAAGCACAGGGAGACCAACAAGCTCAAGCAGATCGTGCAAACCCTGCGCGAGGCTGTCAATCCCCGGGATGGACGGCTGCACACCACCTATGAGCAGACCGTGGCCGCCACTGGCCGGTTGAGCTCGGTTGATCCCAACTTGCAGAACATTCCCAACCGGGATGCCCGTGGGCGTGAGATTCGTTCGGCCTTCGTGCCTGGCAGCGGGTACGAGGCGCTGCTTTCCTCGGACTACTCCCAGGTGGAGCTGCGGATCATGGCCCATCTTTCCGGGGACCAGGCCTTGATCGATGCCTTCAAGTCTGGCGCTGACTTCCACCGGTACGTGGCCAGCCTGGTCTACGACATCCCCATGGAGGAGGTCACCGGGGACCAGCGCTCCCATGTGAAGGCCATGAGCTATGGGCTGGCCTATGGGCTGAGCACCTATGGCCTGGCCCAGCAACTCAAGATCAGCCCGGCCGCGGCTGATGTGCTGCGCGCCAAGTACTTCGCCACCTTCGGCAAGGTCCATGAGTACTTGGAGTCCCTGGTGGCCGATGCCCGTGAGAAGGGTTACACCGAGACCATGTTCGGTCGGCGGCGCTACTTCCCAGGGCTGCGTTCCAAGCGCCGTCCCACCCGCGAAGCCGCCGAGAGGGCTGCTCTGAACGCGCCCATCCAGGGGTCAGCTGCCGATATCATGAAAATCGCCATGATCAAGGCCAGCCGTGCCTTGTCCGATCAGGGGCTGAAGAGCCGAATCTCCCTGCAGATCCACGATGAATTGCTGGTGGAGATCGCTCCCGGAGAGACCGACAAGGCCACCAAACTGGTCAAGGATTCCATGGAACATGCCGTTGAATTGGCCGTGCCCCTGGATGTGTCCACCGGCATTGGCCAGGATTGGGAGCTAGCCGCTCACTGAACTAACATGGGGTGGCTTGGGCCCAGCAGGATCCGAGGAGGGATCGTTATGTCTGATGGGCAAGATGAGGTTCAGAGGCCTTCGGTGTCCCTGGGCCAGGTTGTGGATCTGCTGGAGGGGCTTTACCCCTTGGAATACGCAGAGGACTGGGATTATCCTGGTCTGGTGGCGGGGGATCCGTCCTGGCCGGTCAGGCGGATTTGGTGCGCCGTAGACCCTCGGCCCGATGTGGTTCAGGAGGCTCTTGACCACAAGGCCGACCTGCTGATCACCCACCATCCGCTCTTCTTCAGGTCGGTCCACCAGGTTTCCGGCCAGGATTTCCGCGGGGATATGATAACCAGGCTGATTGAGGGCCGTTGTGGGCTCTGGGTTGGGCATACCAACGCTGATGCTGCTTACCGTGGCGTGGCCCAGGCCGCTGCCGATGTTCTTGACCTGCAGGAGGCGAGACCACTGGCTCCTCAGTCGGTCTCTAAACGCGATTTACACGCTGATCAGGGGATCCAGGTAGGCCTGGGTCGTTGGGGACGGCTTCCTAAGCCCACACCATTTGAGGATTTGGTCCATACAATGGCGGACCTCCTGCCCAAGACGGCTCTGGGTGTTCAGGCGGTCGGTGTGCCCGAGGCCATGGTTTCCACGGTCGCCCTGCTGCCCGGCTCGGGGGACTCCGAGTTCGACCTGGTCCGGTCCACGGGGGCAGATGTCTACATCACCAGCGATTTGCGCCATCATCCTGCCACGGATGCCTACCAGCAGGCCCTTTATGAGGCCCGGATAGCGGGTCGTCCCAATCAGCCCAGACCCATGCTGATCAACACCCCGCACTCGGCCATCGAAAGTCTCTGGTTCCGCTACGCCAAGGGAGACATTGCCCGGGCCCTGGAGATGGCTACTGGTGTTCGTCCACAGGTGGAGGTCTCATCGATCGTCACCGACCCTTGGACCATGGTGGTGCGCTGACGGCTGAGGGTTGATGATTGAGGAGGAATGATTGCATGAGCGATGAAGCACAGGATCTGCAGGCACGATTGGCCGCCAGACTGGCCGACCGGGATGGCCAGGGGCCCAAGGGCATCGATATGGACCGTGTACCCGAGCTGATGGATGATAGGGAGGTCTTCCGCGGCCCGATATTCGTTATCGACCAACAGCAGGTGGCCATGTTCCGGCGTGACGGTTCTAAGGAGATCATCGGCAGACAGCTCATCCGTCACGCCCCCTGCGTGGTCATGCTGGTGCACGACTGCACTGCCGATGCCTATCTGCTGACCCGTGAGTACCGGGTGGGCGCCCAGGCCTACGTATTCGGCCTGCCAGCCGGCTTCATCGACCCGGGCGAGAGCCCTGTCAAGGCCGTCCTGCGCGAGCTGCGTGAGGAGACCGGTTTGGTACCCGGGCCCGAGGGTGCTCCGGGCTCAGAAAGCCATCTGGATCCGGACAACGGCTGGATTGATGCCGCTCCCGATGTCTACTCCTCCCTGGGCATGAGTGACGAGCTCGGACACATCGTGGTCCTGCATTTGCGTCGCTGGCATCAGGGGCCAACCGACTTCGACCCGGGCGAGCACATCCAGTCGGCCTGGGTCTCCTGGCAGGAGCTCTGCACAGCAGGAGTCGCCGATGCCAAGGCGGTGGTTGCCATTCAGCACGAGGCCATTCGTCGTCTGCAGAAGGATTGATATCGAGGCATAAAGTTCATGACTGGTCAAGCAGAACATACCAGTGGTATGATAGCTTTTGTCGGACAAGATGGTCAGACCAGGATGGTCAGGCATTGATGCACTGACAGGAAGGGGAGCACCGCATGGGCACGCCGAAGGATCCCGAAGGGCATCGCAATCAGATCCTTGATGTAGCCCAGCGACTCTTCCTGGAAAAGGGCTACGACGGAACCAGCATTCAGGACATTGTCGATGGTCTGGGTGGCATGACCAAGGGAGCTGTCTACTATCATTTTCCTTCCAAGACGGCCATTTTCCATGCGGTCACCGAGCGCATGGCTTCGTCCTCATCCCAGGGGGACTGGCTGGGGGAATGGCCCGGAAAAACTGGCCTTGACAAACTGCGCAACGAGCTGATTGCCTCCCTGTCGGCTTACTCGCGTCTCGACGTGACCTTTTCAGCCAGAACCCTGTTGAAGAGCCCCCGTATGGTCGGGGAGATGTACTTGAAATCCATGGACAGGATTGTGGACGTGATCACCCCCTACGTTCGAGAAGGCGTGGAAGACGGCTCCATTGCCCCCTGCAATCCCGAGGATCTGGCCCAGGTACTCTATATCCTGCTCAACATGTGGATAGGGATCCGGTTCTCGACCATGACTCGGGAACAAGTGGTTTCCAAGTTTACTCTGTTGGCCGATATGCTCAAGGGGATCGGGGCACCGGTCATAGATGATCGGGTCATTCGCGCAGCCGTGCACTTGCATGCGCATCTGAAGAGCAATCCATTGACTGCCACTGGTGGGGGGTCCACTCAGGAGAAATCCGACCGGGATCAGGATCACGAGGCCTCTATGAGCCGAGAGATCTCTTAGGGCCTAGATGGCTCTGGCGATTAGCAAGATTCGGGTACTCAACGGGTGAATGGTTTTGTTTCCGCTAAACATACCATTGGTATTTTTGAAAGGAGTTTCATGAAAATTCTGGAGGCGGACGGTATCGTCCAAGTGTTTGAAGGCAGGGAGGTGCTGGCTGGGCTGGACCTGTCATTGGAGCAGGGCGAGATTCTGGGCCTGTTGGGAGCCAACGGGGCTGGCAAGTCCACGCTGTTGAAGATTCTGACTGGAATGCAGAGACCTGCCGGCGGACGGGTCCGTGTTCTGGAGAAACCTCTCAGCGAAGGCTACCCGGGCAGTTTGGCAAGGATGGGGGTGTCCATCAATGAGCCCGTATTTTATGAGTCCCTCAGTGCCAGGCAGAACCTGGAGATCGACCTGTCCTACCATGCGTTGGCAAGCGGGGAGCATAGAGCCGTTGATCTCGCCGGAATCAGCCAACTCTTGGAGAATGTCGGATTGACTGCCGATTCAACCACGCCTGTTGGCAGATATTCCATGGGCATGAGGCAAAGGCTGGCCCTGGCAAGATGCATGGGCCATCATCCTGACCTTTACCTACTGGATGAGCCGCTCAACGGATTGGATCCTGTGGCCATCGGACAGCTGCGAAACAGCCTGCAAAGTCTGGCTGCCCAAGGCAGTGCGGTCCTCTTTTCCAGCCACATCCTCTCCGAGGTGCTGCACACTGCCGACCGTGTGATGGTGGTGGCGGACGGCAGGGTAAGTCTGCGGGCCAGCGTCTCGGAGCTCCTCAATAAGGGCCAAGAGGCCGCCGAACAGACCCTGATCAATGCTATGGAGGGCTGATATGAAGACGCTGCTGCAATTGGAGCTGAAAAAGACGAGACTATGGCCCTGCATTTTCGCAGGACTGGCAGTGGTGGCCGCATCCTTGGCCCTGGGAGGCATGTTCCTGGCCATTGGCCACACGAGCGGGCGGTCTGATCCTCGGCTGTCCAGTCTGGCTTTCGTGTTGCAGATGGCCATGGTCATCCTTCTGGTAGGTTTCTCTTTGGTGGCCGCTGCCCTCTGCAACCTGGTCTTCATCGAACCCTATACAGGGAGGAATCTGACACTCACCCTGTCGTGCCCCATCTCGCGGGAACGAATCCTGCTTGCCAAACTGGTGTTCGTCGGCTTCTTCACGGCCCTGTCCTATCTGGCGGGGACGGCCGTTACTCTGACCGTCTTGCTGCTGGTCGACCGTCTTGTGGGTTCACTCGAAAAGGGTTCGCCGGGCTGTCTGTTCAGACAGGTTCTCTTCATGCTGGTCACCAGTCTCGCGGGACTGGCAGGGCTGGTCGGCATCGCCCTTTCCTTGGGCTTCTGGAAGCGCTCGTTGCCCATCATGTTTGGGGTCCTGCTCCTACTGGACGCTTTGGTGGGCAACCTGCTCTCCCTTTCCCCACTGCTGTCTGCGCTGGTACTTCTTATCATCTTTCTGACCTCCCTGCCGGCCTGGTGGTTGCTTCACCGGACTCTCATGAAGATCGAACTGCCCTGAACGGCTGCTGACCATGCAGGAACTTCTGAAGAACAAGCCTTTCGTGACCATGGTTCTGGCCAGTCTGTTTAATACGGTCGGGGGCGAGCTCTTCAACATCGTCTTCATCGTCTATGCCCAGACCATGCCCTTTGCCGGACTGGCCGTCTCCATAGCTTCAATGGCCTGGGTGGCGCCAACGCTGACGGCCATCCTGACCGGATACTTGGCCGACAGGACCGTGCACAAGACACGGATGCAAGTGGTGATCAAGCTGATTCAGGTGTGTATTTACCTGGCTATGGCCATGACAATCGGCAGGTCCAAGAGTTTGCCCGTCTTTCTGCTGCTGGTAGCCATGGACATGGCATCTTCCATGCTGGAGGGATATGCGGGCAGTCTGTGGATGCCGGTCCTCAAACACCTGGTCCAGCCAGGCCAGCTCCATCAGGCGACCTCAATCACTTCCGCTGCATCCAATGTCGCGGCTGTCATCAGTGCAGGCGGAGGTGCAGTGTTGATCGCTATCCTGGGCAACAGATTCGCTGTATTCGCGCTGATCAATGCTGCCACCTTTCTGCTGGCGGGAATTCTGGTGGCCATTGGCTATAAGGCATTCGCCAGGGCGGAAGTCACAGGCAATGGTTCACCTGTGGGCAAGCATGTGGGCCTGTCCTCCAGCCTCCGTATGGCCTTGGGGGAGTTTCGCAGCTCTACATTCCTGGTCCTGATGGTGGGCTTCGGCTGTCTGGTCAACCTTCTGGGGACGGCTCTGCAGCCCTTACTCAATCTGGGGCTGATTTCCATGTCCGAGGTCTGGTGGGGAAGCTACGGCACAACCATAGCCATAGTCAACGGCATCTCCTCGCTGGGACTTATCCTTGGCGCACTCCTTGCCGCAGATCCGCTCAGACGGCTGCCCATGGCCCATTTGCTGACCGGAGTCATGGCTGCAGCCGCTACGGTAGGCGTCAACCTGGTTTGGCTGCATATTCCTGCCCTGCTGTTCCTCCCGCTCCTGGCCATGAACTATCTTTTGGGCAAGATCAATCCTCGGTTCATGACCATGCTCATCAGCACAGTGGGCGAGGACCATCTGGCTGCAACTATGGGAGTGGTACAGACTGTCATGATGATAGGGGCGCCTCTGGGGCAGATGGTCTTTCTAACGCTGGGAAATCTGGTTGGCATCGCCATTACCATGTCGATTTATGCGAGCCTGACGGGCCTTCTGGCTCTGACGATTCTCCTTACAGGATTGCTGGGCATGAATGCCAAGGATCCGACTCCCGACATGGGCCAAAAGCAAAAGTCGGGCTAGCCGGATTTGAACCGGCGACATCCTGCACCCAAAGCAGGCGCGCTACCAAGCTGCGCTATAGCCCGGCACCCATCAGTATCACCGTATGGGCACAATGTATCAATATAGCACAGGGTCGGGTCCCCACTGGACCTCCAGGGGTGAGCAGGGAGCAGAAACAGCTCTGCGCCTGCGGTTACCATGGTGACCATGACAGTGGAAGAGACATGGGCGGCGCCGCAGGCGGATGGCCCCTTGGATGCAACGGTGACCATACCGGGGAGCAAGTCCCTTTCGAACAGGTATCTGATTCTGGCGGCCCTGGGAAGTCGCCCTGTCAGGTTGACTGGTCTGCTTAGGTCACGTGATACGGACCTGATGATTCGGGCTCTAGAGGCCCTTGGCGTGAGCTGTCGGGTTGACCCGAACAGTCCCACAGAAGTGACAGTTGTTCCACCGGCAGGCGGACGTTTCCGGGGCGGCGCCCGGGTAGAATGCGGACTGGCTGGAACCGTTATGCGCTTCGTGCCGGGCCTGGCCATGCTGGCTGATGGCCCCACACACTTCGACGGGGACCAGCAGGCCTATCGGCGACCTATGAGGCCCCTGTTGGACGGCCTGACCCAGCTGGGAGCCAGGATCGAGTACCTGGGCCAGGAAGGCTTCCTGCCCTTTGTGCTCACGCCACCGGCTCACCTGGTTGGCAGCGAGGTGATCATAGACTCCTCGACTTCCTCGCAGTTCATTTCCGGCCTCCTTTTGCTGGCTGCCAGGGCTGATGGCACCATGACCATCGTCCACTCTGGACAGCATCTTCCCAGCCTTCCACACATCACCATGACCGTTGAAGATTTGCGTCAGGCCGGAGTCCAGGTTCAAGCCAATCTCGTCCGTTGCAGGTGGAGTGTTGAAGGCAGGGGATCTGCTGGGACGCAGCTGCCTGATCAGGTCCAGGTGGAGCCCGACCTGTCGAATGCGGCCCCCTTCCTGGGAGCGGCCCTGATAGGTGGCGGACAAGTCAGCGTGCCCAACTGGCCAGACGATACCACGCAGCCAGGCGGGTTGCTGCCCAAGTATTTGGAGACCATGGGCGCGAAGGTAGACATGGTTCCCGACGGTCAGGGTAGCGCCACCTGTAGGGTGACCAGCGGGGAAGCCATCCATGGACTTGGCGACTTCGATCTGTCTCCCGCGGGGGAGATTGTGCCATCTATTGCAGCTATCCTGGTTTTTGCGGACAGGCCCAGTCGCCTGCACGGCATCGGCCACCTGCGTGGTCATGAGACCAACCGGCTGAAGGCGCTGGCCACGGAAATCACCAGAATAGGAGGTCGAGCCCGCGAACTGGATGATGGCCTGACCATTGAGCCTGTGCCGACTCAGCGTATGCACGGGGCCGTCATGGAGACCTATGCCGACCATCGCATGGCTACTTTCGCCGCCATGATTGGTCTTAAGATACCCGGCATCCGGGTGCGCAACATCGGTACCACGGCCAAGACCATGCCTGACTTCCCGGGTATGTGGAAGCGAATGCTGGCAGGCGAGGTTCAAGGCTGAACCAGAGCGATTCAAGCGAAAGGAGCCGTGTTATGAGCATCGAGGATGAAAGGCAGACCTGGCAGGAGGATCTGGACCTGGCCATCGCCATGGCCGATCAGGCCGATCAGGTCACCGTGGGCTACTTCAAGTCGCCCGATCTTAAGGTGGAACGCAAGGCGGACAATACCCCAGTCACCCAGGCTGACAAAGAGGCGGAGGCGGTGATTCGTCGCGTTTTGGCCCGAACAAGGCCGAACGATAGCATCTATGCCGAGGAGCTGGGAAAGCAGGAGTCCAACGGCAGACGGTGGATCGTCGATCCGATTGACGGGACCAAGAACTATGTGCGCGGAGTCCCCGTCTGGGCGACTCTGATTGGCTTGGAGGTAGACCATCAGATGGTGGTCGGCACGGTATCGGCCCCCATGCTGGGCGCCCGCTGGTACGCTGCACGGGGTCAGGGAGCCTACATGGCGCGTCAGGGCGAAGCCCCCAGGGCCATCCACGTATCAAATGTGAACCGGATGGAAGACGCCTCCATGTCTATATCGTCGCTGACTGGGTGGAAAGCCATAGGACGTCGGGAGCGGCTTCTTGACTTGACCGATCGGATCTGGCGCCTGCGTGGTTTCGGCGACTTCTGGCAGTACATGCTCTTGGCTCAGGGGGCTATCGATCTGGCGGCAGAGCCGGAGCTTGACCTCTATGACATGGGTGCGCTGGTTCCCATCGTGACCGAGGCAGGGGGCAGCTTCACTGACTTGGCAGGCAACCCGGGTCCTTGGGGTGGCAATGGCCTTGCCAGCAATGGTCTTCTGCACGAGGAGGCCTTGGCGGCCCTGGGGGATTGACATATCAAGAAGGTCGGTGACCACATACATTGCTGTGGTTACCGACCTTCTTCGTTCTTAAGACCAAGTTCTTAGAACCAAGACTCAATCACAATCATCTATCCTTCAACCATTAGTTAGATTGAGAGGATAAATAAAGTCAGTGGTCAGGCCTGGAACTTGTTACCGTAGGCATCGCCCTGGCTGGCGACGACCTCGGCTTGGCGGGCGATGGAAAGTTCCTCGTTGGTGGGGATGACGCAGACGGCGACTGTGCTGTCGGGGGTGGAGATAATCCGGGCCTCCTTGGAGCGCTGGTCGTTCTTCTCTTGGTCCAGCTTCACGCCGAAGGGTTCCAACTGCTCGATGACACGGCGACGGACGATCTCGTCGTTCTCGCCAACACCAGCCGTGAAAGTGATGGCATCTAGACCGCCCATCTGCGCCGTGTAGTTGCCGATGTAGCCGACAATGCGGTGGATGTAGATGTCCAGGGCCAGCTTGGCGTCCTCATCGCCCTCGGCGATCAGCTTGTGAACCTCGCGCATGTCGCCATGGCCGGTCAGGCCGGTCATCCCGGAACGCTTGTTGAAGAGGGTGTCCAGCTCATCCACGCTCATGTGGGCGTTGCGGATCAGGTGGAAGACAACGGCAGGGTCAATGTCGCCGGTGCGGCCGCCCATGACCAGGCCCTCCAGTGGGGTCAGACCCATGGAGGTCTCGACGGGATGCCCGGAGACCTGCGCTGAAGCGGAAGCACCGTTGCCGATGTGTAGGACGATCTGCCGCAGACCTTCTGCAGGCTTGCCCAGCAGACCGGGAACCAGCTGGCCCACATACTGGTGGCTGGTGCCGTGGGCGCCGTAACGACGGATGTGGTACTGCTTGGCAATGTCCTTGTTGAGAGCGTAGGTGGAGGCCTTCTTGGGCAGCTCGAAGAAGAAGGAGGAGTCGAAGACGAAGACCTGCGGGGTCTGGGGCATCAGCCGGCTCATGACTTCGGCGCCCTCTGCCTCTGGTCCGTTGTGCAGAGGGGCCAGCACAGCCAGATCCTTAACCTGGCTCAGGGTCTTCTTAGTCAGGAGTGCAGGCTTGGGGAAGATGGCTCCACCTTGGACGACACGGTGGCCAACGGCGATGATGCCGGCCTTGTCCAAATCAGGACCGTACTCCTTGAAGAAACCCAGGACACGCTTGAGCCCGACCTCATGATCGTGGATGGGCTCCTCAAGCTCGTGCTTTTCGCCGTTGACCTCGTGCTTGTAATGGCCGTCGGTGGGCTCGCCGATCTTCTCGACCAGACCCGAGGCCAGGCTCTGGCTGGTCTCCAGATCGACCAGCTGGTACTTGATCGAGCTTGAACCCGAATTGATGACTAGGACGGTTTTCGCCATTGGGGCATCCTCCTGATGTGCTTGTATAGAGCCTGCGCTCCTCAATCAGTCTTCAAGATTACTCGTCGGCCCTTACAAGGAGCGGTATATTCCCGGGCTGACATGGTTTTGGGGCTGCTTCTGGATCCGTTTTGGAGGTAGGATCCAGTGGCAGCCCCAGAGGTTTATGGAGACGTTACAGGGACGGCGATCAGTCCTGGGCCTCGACGGCGGTCAGGGCTACGGTGTTGATGATGTCGGCAACCAAGGCGCCGCGTGAAAGGTCGTTTACCGGCTTATTCAGACCCTGTAGGACCGGCCCGATGGCCAGGGCGCCCGAGGTGCGTTGTACGGCCTTGTAGCCGATGTTGCCGGCGCTCAGGCTGGGGAAGACGAAGACGTTGACTTTTCCAGCGACCGAATCACCCTTGGCTTTGGTGGCTGCCACGGTGGGAGACCAGGCCGCGTCGAACTGGATGGGGCCCACGATGGGCAGGTCCGGCGCCTTCTCCTTGGCCAGGCGGGTGGCCTCTTCAACCAGGTCGACATCCGGGCCCTTGCCTGAGCCCAGCGTGGAGTAGGAGAGCATGCCCACGCGCGGGTCAACGCCAAAGGAGCGAGCGGTTTGGGCCGACTGGATGGCGATGTCGGCCAGTTGCTCGGACGATGGGTTGAGGTTGATGGCGCAGTCGGCAAAGACCGCCACATGGTCTGGGAAACACATGAGGAAGGCTCCGGAGACCAGCGAGGCGCCCGGCTTGGTCTTGATCACCTGAAGAGCGGGACGGACCGTGTTGGCAGTGGAATTAATCGAGCCTGACACCAGGCCGTCGGCCTTGCCCAGCACGACCAGCATGGTGCCGAAATAAGAGGGATCGGCCAGCTGCTTGCGCGCCTGCTCCGGAGTCATGCCTTTCTTGGCACGCAGCTGGCAGAGGCGATCGACCATGGGCGCCAGCACCTGCTCGTCGTTCATGGGCTGGAATGAGGCCTTGTCCAGGTGGTTGAGGCCAAGCTCCTTGCCGCGCGCCAGAATGGAATCCTCGTCGCCCACGATGATCAGGTCGACGATGTTGCGGGCCAGCAGGTAGTCGGCCGCCTTGATGATGCGGTCCTCGCCTCCTTCCGGCAGGACGATGGTCTTCCTGTTGGCCTTGGCCTTGACCAACAGATCGTTCTGGAAGGCTACAGGCGTGGTGGCCTTGGGGCTGGCGGCGTCGGCGGCCTTCAGCACCTGGTCGACGTCCACCTCCTGCTGGAATGTCTGGCTGGTGGCCTGGCGGGCCTGCTCGGCGGACGGATCCGTGTCGAAGTCCATCTTGGAGACGGTCCAGGTCGGCAGATCATACTCCTGGAAGGCCTGAGCAAGAGGCGCCTTCTGTTCAGGCTGGCATCCGGTGATGAAGACTCCGGCAAGCACAGCCCCCTGGGCCTCGATGGTCCGACGGCAGGCAGC
Source organism: Bifidobacterium sp. M0404 (assembly GCF_016101415.1). Lineage (NCBI taxonomy): Bacteria > Bacillati > Actinomycetota > Actinomycetes > Bifidobacteriales > Bifidobacteriaceae > Bifidobacterium > Bifidobacterium sp. M0404. The sequence continues at coordinate 438,481 of NZ_JACFQP010000001.1, forward strand.
CACGGTCTTCATGACCTGGCCGGGTTCCCTGCCGATGGTGCAGACGGCCAGCATGACCGGGGACCTCAGGTCGGCCGCGATCTGTGCATTCAGAGCAAACAGGCCGGGGTCGAAGAGTTTTGAGGCATCGCTGCCCACGATCAGGACGCGCTCTGGATGGGTGGCCTCCACCAGACCGTCATAAGCGTTGAGGACATCAGCCCGGGTCTGCATGGTGTCCTCAGTGGCGTGCCCAGGGCACTTGCCACGGCAGATCTCCGGATCCGTGCCGGGGAATGAACTGGCTGCAACCAGTTCCGGGGTCAATGGGTGCTTCCTGCAGGCGATTGGCCTGAATACGGCCGTTTTGGCTTTGGCACTTAAGGCCTTGGTCAGGCCGTAGGCCACGACATTGCGGCCGTTTGCGGCTTCTGGGCTGATGATGGTGATGCTTGCAAGACTCACTGTGTCTTCTCCTGTCCGGATGTGGTTGCCTTGATGACTGCTTTGTTCGCAACCTTGTCCAGTATACAGAAACCGCCCGCCATGCGGGCTGCGCATGACGGGCGGTTTCAGGGTCGGATCAGCGTATCACTCGTTGTCTCCGGCGGTCGCGGCGGTGGCGGAGATGGTCTCCTGGCCGGCGCGGTTGGCATCGGGCCAGACCCAATCGGTGTAATCGGGGTGGTCGTAGCCCTTGTCCACGGCGAACTGGAAGGCCTCGTCGCGGAACTTGGTCCACTTGTCGATCTGGTCGGCATACTTGCCGGCGTCCACCAGCTTCAGGGCGGAGGCGGCCAAGCACCAGCGATCCATGTTGTTGACGCGCACCATGTCGAACGGCGTGGTGGTGGAGCCCTGCTCCTCGTAGCCGTGCACGGAGAAGTTGTCGTGGTTGGGACGTCCGTGAATCAGGCGGTAGATGGAGCCGGGGTAGGCGTGGAAGGCGAACAAGACCGGCTTGTCCTTGCTGAAGAGCTCGGTGAACTCCTCGTCGGACAGGGCCTGATCATTCTCTTCGGCGTCCTGGATTTTCAGCAGATCAACCACGTTGACGAACTGGACCTTCACGCCCAGCTTCTGCAGCATGTCGTCGGCAGCCAGGGCCTCTTGGGTGGGGATGTCACCTGCAGTGGCGATGACCACATCAGCATCCTCGGCATCCTTGGCATTGGAGGCCCAATCCCAGCGGGCGGCACCCTTTTCCAGCTCGGCGGCGGCCTCGTCCACGCTCTGGTAGGTGGCGGCGGGCTGCTTGCCGGCGAAGATGGCGTTGATGCAGTTGGTCGACTTGTAGCAACGTTCGCCCACGTTTAGCAGCATGTTGGCATCGGCGGGGAAGTAGATGTTGACCACGTGATCGTTGTTGAAGTTCTTGTTCAGCAGGATGTCGACGAAGCCGGGATCCTGGTGGGAGAACCCGTTGTGGTCCTGACGCCAGACGTGCGAGGTGACCAGGAGGTTCAGTCCGGCGATGGGCTTGCGCCACGGAATCTCGCGGACGGTGGCCTCCAGCCACTTGGCGTGCTGGTTGATCATGGAGTCGATGACGTGCACGAAGGACTCGTAGGAGCTCCAGATGCCGTGGCGTCCGGTCAGCAGATAGCCCTCCAGGAAGCCTTCCATCTGGTGCTCGGAGAGCTGCTCGATGACCTGGCCGGTATGAGCCATATGCTCGTCGGTCAGCTCCGACAGGTAGTCGGCATCCCACTGCTTGTTGGTCACCTCATAGGCGGCTGCCAGACGGTTGGAGGCCGTCTCGTCAGGCCCGAAAATGCGGAAGTCAGTGGGGTTCTTGGCCAGTACGTCGCGGGTGTAGTATCCCAGGACGCGGGTGGCCTCGGTGGCGCCCCAACCATGGCCGTGCTTCTTGATGTCGATCTCGTAGTCGTGGATGTCAGGCAGCTCCAGCGGTTTGAGCAGCCGGCCACCGTTGGCGTTGGGGTTCTCGCCGATGCGCAGGTCGCCCTTGGGCATGAAGCTGGTGACCTCGGGACGCAGGGTGCCCTTCTCGTCGAAGAGCTCCTCGGGCTTGTAGGAGGCCAGCCAGTTCTTGAGGATCTGGAAGTGGGCCTCGGTGTCACGGGCGGAGGTCAGCGGCACCTGGTGGGCCCGCCAGGATCCCTCGGTCTTCTTGCCGTCGATGAACTTGGGGCAGGTCCAGCCCTTGGGGGTGCGGAAGATGATCATGGGGTAGAAGGGACGGGTCATGTCGTCGGTTTCGGCCCGGGCCTTGATGTCGCAGATCTTGTCGAAGACGGTCTCCAGCATGTCGGCGAAGCGACGGTGGATGGACAGGTGGTCCTCATCGTCGAATCCTGCGACGAACTCGAAGGGTTCGTAGCCCATGCCATGGAAGTACTCATGCAGCTCCTCATCGGAGATGCGCGAAAGGATGGTCGGGTTGGCAATCTTGTAGCCGTTCAGGTGCAGGATGGGCAGGACGATGCCGTCGGTGCGGGGGTTGACCAGCTTGTTGGACTGCCAGCCGGTGGCCAGAGGGCCGGTCTCGGCTTCGCCGTCGCCCACGATGCAGGGCACGAAGAGGCTGGGGTTGTTCATAATGGCGCCGTAGGCGTGGGAGAGGGCGTAACCCAGTTCGCCGCCCTCGTGAATGGACCCGGGGGTCTCAGGCGCGAAGTGGGAGGGGATGCCGCCCGGGTAGGAGAACTGGCGGAAGAACTTCTGCAGGCCAGCCTCATCGTTGGTGATCTTGGGGTAGTACTCGCTGTAGGTGCCATCCAGGTAGGACTGCGAGGTACCGGCAGGGCCGCCATGGCCGGGGCCCATGATGATAACAGTGTTCTGCTGATGGTCGGCGATCAGACGGTTGATATGACCCAGCAGGAAGTTCAAGCCGGGGGTGGTGCCCCAGTGGCCGACCAGACGATGCTTGACATCCTCCCGAGTGAAGGGCTCCTTCATTAGGGGGTTGCTGCGAAGATAAATCTGTCCGATGGAAAGATAGTTGGCCGCCCGCCAATACTTGTCGACGGCCTCGAGGGTCTCCTCGGCGATTGGGGTCTCCAGCTTCGCCCAAGGGGTGCCGATAACAGGATTCGTCATGTGTACTCCTGCACTTTAGTGCGATTGTTTATTTACTTCGGTTACGGGCTTGTGCAGTGTCATTTCAGGCATCTGCCGGGTCCGTACCCAATGCCTACATGGTACGTGAACGAGCAGACTTTTCTGAACGTTTTCTTGCAGTGTGTGTTCGCTCTTGTGAGAAAATGCGATGGAATTGTCTGCTTGCAGGCGTGTATTTCCTTTGGGGGTGCCGACCAGGCCGCAATGAATAGCATTGTCGAAAACTGCAACCATACTGGACTTGTCCGCGGGCGTTGAATCGTCGCTCTTGGACATCCGTTGCAGATATAGCTTACATATATATAAGGAGTCATATGGCACAGGGTCCCGTCCTGGTGGTCGATTTCGGTGCGCAGTACGCTCAGCTGATCGCTCGTCGAGTCAGGGAGGCAGGGGTCTACTCCGAGCTGGTGCCTCATTCGATGAGCCTGGAGCAGATGTTGGCTAAGGATCCTAAGGCGGTCATTCTCTCCGGCGGCCCGGCCTCCGTCTACGTGGATGGGGCGCCTACCATTGATAAGAGGATTTTCGAGTCGGGGGTGCCTGTGCTGGGCATCTGCTATGGCTTCCAGGTCATGGCTCATGAGCTGGGCGGCGAGGTGGACAAGGCGGCCCTGGGGGAGTATGGCAAGACCGAGGCCTTTATTGACAGTGCCAGGGGGATACTGCAGGATTCACCCGCACGGCAGGATGTGTGGATGAGCCATGGTGTTGCCGTCAACCGTGCGCCTGAGGGCTTTGAGGTTTTGGCGCATACCGAGGGTGCTCCGGTGGCGGCCATGCAGGATCCTTCCAGGGGGCTGTACGGGGTCCAGTGGCATCCCGAGGTGACCAACACCCCTCTGGGGCAGGACCTGATCGACCGCTTCCTGCATCAGTGCGCCGGACTGCCGTCGGACTGGAACGCTTCGGGAATCATCGAGGAGCAGGTGGAGAAAATCCGTCGTACGGTGGGTGATGACCAGGTCATCTGCGGCCTGTCGGGCGGCGTTGATTCAGCCGTGGCGGCCGCCCTGGTCCATAGGGCCGTCGGCGACCAGCTGACCTGTGTCTTTGTTGATCATGGGCTCTTGCGCAAGGGGGAGGCCGAGCAGGTCAAGCATGATTTCGTGGCGGCCACTGGCATCAAACTGATTGCCGTGGATGCTTCGCAGGACTTCCTGAGTGCACTCAAGGGCGTTTCCGAGCCTGAGCGCAAGCGCAAGATCATTGGAGAGAAGTTCATCCGCACCTTTGAAAAGGCTCAACGGCAGGTGATTGAGGAGGCCGGCAAGACCGGCAAGGAAGTCAAGTTCCTGGTGCAGGGCACACTCTACCCTGACGTGGTCGAGTCTGGCGGTGGAGACGGAGCGGCCAATATCAAGTCCCACCACAATGTGGGTGGTCTGCCAAAGGACGTTAAGTTCAAGCTGATCGAGCCCCTGCGCACTCTCTTTAAGGATGAGGTCAGGGCTATTGGCACCGAACTGGGCCTGCCTGATCAGATTGTCTGGCGTCAGCCCTTCCCGGGTCCTGGTCTGGGCATCCGCATCATTGGCGAAATCACCCGTGAACGCTTGGAGACTCTGCGTGAGGCTGATGCCATCGCCCGTGAGGAGCTGTCGCGAGCCGGACTGGATCGGCAGATATGGCAGTGCCCGGTGGTGCTGCTGGCCAATGTGCATTCGGTAGGTGTGCAGGGTGACGAACGCACCTATGGCTCGCCGATTGTGCTGCGTCCAGTTTCCTCTGAGGATGCCATGACCGCCGACTGGACACGTCTGCCCTATGACGTGCTGGCCACTATTTCTACACGCATCACCAACGAGTGCCCGGGCATCAACCGCGTGGTCCTGGATTGCACCTCGAAGCCTCCGGCAACCATCGAGTGGGAGTGAGTATCTGGGTCGACAAGCCATACGGCAATGTGTCAAAGACAGTATTGTTGGTCAGATGACTTGTCGGCCCATGTATTTGGTGCTTGGACTATTAAATGTCAATGGTCGATAGAAGAACTCAGGTGCCGCAATTCGTCATTTGTTGCTCGCTGATGGCCGCGTTGATCCGGTTGACCAACTCATGGGGATGTTCCACCCCGAGCACCAGTCGGTCATAGTGTTCGCCCTTGAGTTGGATGACTATGGGACTTTCCGGTCTGGTGACATTCCAGAATGTTATCTCCCCATGCTCGGTGAATGTACCGGCCCATTTACCGGGAACATGAAGGCCGAGTGCACGCCAGCCTTTGGCATCATCAAGAATGCCCGGATCCTCGCTCGCACCTAGAACATGCTCGATTGGCATCACTAATTTTCGCTTGAACGACCACATTTTATCTAAACCCTGTGGTTCAATCTCCAGTGTTCGCCCGACAATTGCTACCTTGTTGTTCATGACTTGCTTCTTTCATTATCAGACTGCAACTGAACATGTACACGTTGCAGCAGCCTCTCGCCAAGGAGCGTGGCGACATTAACGGTGACGGCGTTGGTATCGCCTGATTCCGAGCAGGACAGCTTCACAAGGTAATCCCTGACCAGCCCACGAACCTCCAAATCATGATCTGACAGCTCCATGAGTGCCACCAATACCAGATTGAGCACTTTTGAATCGCGCGACTCCGAATCCGTTGCATCATGCAGCGCAGCTACGAACATGCCACGCTTGCTGCCGAACGCACCGTAGAGACTACCTCGGAGCAGACCCGTGGCCTTGACGAGAGCATCGATCGACGTGCCCTCATAGCCATGCTCCAAGAAAACCTCGCGGGCACGGGCAAGCACCTCATCATCATCGAAGCTTCTCTTGCGACCCATGCTCGCCAAGATAGCATTATTTGACCAAACAGCCAAGAATAATAGACGGTTTTTTGTCCATCACTATCGTTCCTTCTTTTTGAAAGATGTAGATGCTAGGAATAGTGATTTGCTGGGTAAACTGCCAGCAATGAACGCAAGAATTAAGACCATGAGGATGGCCTCCATCCGAGCATAAAATTGCGATAGGAGGAGTAATAACCAGCGTAATAGCTATGTATCTCAACTGGCACCACTTGCCATGAAGGACTGTCCATGATCTTTTTTTTTGATTGAATGTATAAGGAATACAAGTATCAGCTGGGTAGCCACGAGAATTGTTCAACAAGTATATGCAGTTTTTTAAAAACGGTTACAACCAGAAAGTTCTCGGTGTAAATACCACCCCTTCTATGCCGCTAACGATAATATTGCCAATCCAGATATCTATAAATGAAGGCGGAACCCGTTCCGCGTCTCTTCTTGGTTTCATTCGGTCCTCCTTTAATTACAAGAAAAGTTGGCAACCATTAACTTTTCCGGTGTCAGTGGTCATCAGAATTGCAAATACAAGCAAATACAATCAGAACACAAATCAGCTGAAGTACTCCCGTATTACTCCGTCAATTCCAATTATTTCCAACAGGACTCTGACGAAATTTCCTCCAATCAGAGCTGCAGCATGACCAGATTGCAGTACCCATTTGTACTGGGAATTCCGTTCTAGACTTTGCGTAGTGTACTGATTCCGCTGACGATTTCAGAGACCTGGACGCCGTATTGGGTAACGATCAGTCTTATCTAAAATGAACCCTCCCAAATTAAACCTTGGTCGGATCTGGTTATTTGAAGGTCAGTTATAAGAGAATGTTGCGCTAGCTAAGAAGTTACCCAGTTTTCAGCGAAATGTGGAATGGTCCCTGGGTCAGTATTTTTAATCTTTGTTAAAATCTGATTCAGTTGATCGGTCAATTGATCAAGTTCTGCAGTGCTGAGTGATGAACTATCTTCTCCAGTTTGAACCTGTTCGATCCTTGGCTTTTGCGTTGTCGTAGTGAGTTCGAGGGCGCCAGCTGTTCCAGTAACATCAACATCAGCGCCGCTGACACGCTTGCGTCCACTAGGTTCAGTAGCTTGTGTATTCTTTGACCGCATATCAATCTCCTTTGGTTGACATGTATACCAAACGACTTAGCCGTACATTAGCTATAGAAAACGAAAAGCCAGCATAATTGCTGATGAGATAAATATTGCAGGTAAGCACGCGATTACTCGAAGTCTTCTATAGCGCAATTGGAGAGCTCTTCACCGGCTCCGATTATTTCGATGGGCAAAGTTTTAACGAAGTAGTCCAAGACACGTCTGACCGAGATCTTCAGCAATCCACGCAGGCATTGCGGGAAGCACCATCAGCAATCATCAAGACCAGAGTATGGCCACACTGGTCTTACATCCGGTAAAGGGGAAGTCGGTTCATTGCCACATAGCAATGGAGAAAGTGGCAAGCATTATTTTGCTGGGGGAGAAGGTGTAGCTAAACAAAACAGTCCCAATCATGGTGAGCCCGATGTGTAGTAAATTAGATGACTCCGAGGCATACCCATATGTCCAGTATGTCCTGTTCGCTTGAATGGGACGGGTGGGACTCACGGAATATTGTGATCGGTGTCCAGCAGACTCTTGATGCCTGTTCCATTTGCATTGCGTTCGATTCGGGAAGTTCTCGCTGTCACTTGGGCAAGGTACACGGCTGATTTCAGACTTAGACTCGGCTCTGCGCGCCTGAGTTCACGGATAAACACGACTTGATCCTTGCTAGGATCTATTTCCTCAGAAGTGGCGATGCTTTGAGCCCATTTCACTGCTGCAGCCATCGGGTCTTTGCAGTCAGCAAATATCATCGTGACTTCGATCCTCGGATTGTTGTCATTGGTCAAGCTCATGGCTTTTCCTCTCAAAGTACCTGGTGCTCATTTTCTGGCCGCTGAAGTGATGACCACTTCTAGTATACAGTCGCGAGAGTCGTCGTCACAGGAGCCGCCGAAACCCCAATGCAGAACTGACCTCACTCAACTGTGGGGGCGGTAAAGAATGAGACAATTGACGGTGTCGGCGAGAGCACCGGAGCGGTATCAAAATCCCTAAGCGTGAGTTCCGCAGGGGAGGCATAGGCCTAAGACTCTCGGCGTTCAATGAAGTGGTTGACATATTCGGTTCCTTCCGATTAATGCCAACGTTCTTGTTTTACTAATTTGTTTACTCATGTTGATTCAGGGGTCAGCAACCGTCAGCGATATTAGAAACAATGGATCCCGTGATATTCGACACAGCTACGCCACAAGCTACGGAGGGCTTCCCGATGAGAGACAGAATCGCTGGCGTAGCTGACGTAGATCCTGGAGCATCTATTTCAGAAAGTGCTGGGAGGTCATATGGGGTAGCATACGTCAGGTACCCTGAGATGAGTGATTTCGTAGTCATCTGCATGTAAGCAAACATTCCTGTAGATTGGGTCGTAATGCAGGCCTACATTTATGGATACGCAAACGAGGCGGCCCATTACTATCTGCAATAAAACGGAGAGAATTATCAGATAAAAATTCAAATTCAAATGCTCAGTACAACAGCGTCGCCTGCGACTTAATTTCATAACAATTATATAACAACAGCATGCTGTCTAAACAGACCTCTGATTTCCATATGCGAGCATAAACGGGCTGGTCGATTGCATCGAAGGCGAATCCAGGTTCGTCGGGGAGACACCGACGGAGGTCATGCCGCCGTACAGTACACATTCTCAGTGGTGTGGTCTCTTTGCCTTTCCTTAAAAGGCAAAATAGTGGGAATTTTGATCCACATAAATTTAAACTTACAATCCTCATTATTTAATGTACGCTTGTACCCGACTAATCCCCTTTTTGATTTCCTTCCTTACCTACCTGACAATCTGCGGTAAATAGATTGACGTATAAAAAATTGCTTCACTTATTGTTTGATTGGTAATGTCCCCATTGAGGAACATGATTGTACCTCTAGAGGTGCATCTATTTGACTGTCCCTCTGAATTGTTTGCCGGGCGCTTGCCCAAGGGGCAAGGGTCCGGCAGTGAGCACCTAGTTAAGTGAGGATACAGTTAAGGGGTTTTAAGGAGTACAGCCGGCCTTGATTGAGGGCGTTCTGTATTCTGACAATTATTTTGGTGTAGCTCATCTTGCATGTTTTTTGTAACGTTCGTTTTTGGCACAATTAGTGAGGTGCAGGTTCCAGAGAGGTGTTTCATCTGTTTAAGTGTTTCAAAACTCGTCTAAAAATCAATGTAATATTTAATTGATGAAGGATGAGTTTTGAAACACTTGCGGATAGAGGCCACAGAGAACTCGTGCGGGGAAGGGTCGTGCTCATGCTGATTGGATATGCCCGGGTCAGCACATTGGACCAGAATGAGGACCTGCAGGTCGATGCTTTTAAATCTGCAGGGTGTGAGCGATGGTATGTGGATCACGCTTCAGGTGCGAAGGCCAGCAGGCCGGAGCTCGATCGGATGGTTGAGGTCCTTCGGGAGGGTGATGTGCTGGTGGTGTGGAAGCTTGACCGTCTGGGGCGCAGTGTCCAGAACCTGGTTGATGTCATGAACCGGCTGCAGGACATGGGGGTCGGCTTCAAGTCGCTGACAGAGCAGATGGACACCACAACACCTGGCGGCGTCTTGGTGTTCAATGTGTTTGCGGCCATGGCTCAGTTCGAGAGAGACCTGATACGTGAACGGACAAATGCTGGTCTGAAGGCTGCCCGGTCGAGAGGTAGGGTTGGTGGCCGGCGCCACAAACTCAGCAAGAGCGATGAGGCCATGGTCCGACAGCTCTACGCGTCCAAAAGCGTCACTGTCAACGAGATCGCACAGCGGTTTAGGATATCCAGAGGAACTGTATATGGAGTGCTTTGGCCACGAATTAGAGCACATAAGGAAAAGCGAACAGGGCGAACTATAAAACATGTGGCAGTTCGCCCAACTCACACATTTCAGCATCTTCAAATGACGCTAGTCTTTATCGTGTTTCCCTCGGCGTTCTATTGCCATAAAGATAATCATCGCCACCCAAGCCACTGGATAAGTGCATAAAGCCCAGAACTGTGAATCAGTAACAAACGATATAATATGGGCAAGGACTAACGCTAGTCCGAAAAAGCTGACAGCAATATCTATTGGTTTATTGGACATCAGAAAAGGCATCCAGCAACTGCATCGCCAACACGAACCCAGCCATTCGCGTCAGAGCGGTACCATGCCCATCCGGAAATAGCTTTTGTTTCAAAGATATATGTGTCATGGCGGTTCCTTTGCCGTCGCAACAAAATGCACGATTTGTGCATAAGAGAATTATGATAGAGAATTGTCACTTTGGCAATATCTGTCCATATATTGGATATGTACTACACCTTCGGAAGACGATCATTCCAGAAGGCGGATCATCCCCGCGGATGCGGGGAACACTTGTACAGCAGTTCATTCCTACCATATTTGAAAGGGATCATCCCCGCGGATGCGGGGAACACACTTAGAAATCCTTCATTTGATGGGTGCCTTGAGCGAGCGTTTATATTCCTGCAGCCATTCCTTAGTCACTGGTTCGATTCGTGTTCTGCCCTTACCGTCCGGATTGGCCATGAGTATGCGTATCTGCTGGCCTTTCTTGGCAGTGCAGAAGGTGAATTCCACGTTGGTGGCGACCCCCCAATCCCCTCTCTTGTTGAGGGCGATCAGAGAGATCTCGCCGGCCTTGCCGTAGCAGTTTCTCAGGAGGTCGTCGAATTCGTAGACTGCAGAATCGCAGGCTTCCTGCGGGGTCAATCCGCTTCCCATCAGGGCGACGATACGATAGGAGAGGCATCCTTTCATGATGTCTTCTCCCAGCCCAGTTGCGGCAGCTCCTCCGATGGCGCTGTCTACGTAAAAGCCCGAGCCGGGCAGGGGTGAATCGCCTACTCTGCCCGGCTCCTTCATAAACAGACCTGATGTCGATGTGCCAACAGCCATCGATCCCTGCATATCCAAGGAGATGGCCCCGACCGTATCGTGCCCTCGATAGGGGCTGGCAGACTCCGGTGTTGTGGTCTTGGCAGCCTCCAGCTCCCAACGTCTTCTGGCTCTGTCCGTCAGCATATTGCGCATTTCGAATCCGCTGACCTGGGCGTAGCGAGTCGCTCCCTGTCCAACCAGAAAGCTGCTGGTATGGCGTCGACTCAGTTGCCTTGCCACAGATACGGGGTGGAGTACATGCTGGATGCCGGCCACTGCGCCCAAGGCCATGCTGTTCCCGTCCATGAAAGCAGCATCCATCTCCATCTCGCCTTCCCGGTTCGGCAAGGCGCCATAACCGACGGATGTGTAATCCGGGTTGGCCTCAACTTCTTGAATCAGCTTTTCGACAGCATCGCCCGACTGGCCGCCCTCTTCAAGACCGGAACTGGCCTTTACCATACCTTCATAGGCCATCCGCCAGGTAGCAATAGATGCCCAAGTGGACTGATCGTGACTGGCTTTCTGCGGGGATGAATCACACATTTCCTTGTTTCTTTCTGTCGGTATGGTTGTTCGGCTCTTCCTGACCGGAACACGAATGCAGTTAGTGTGCCGGTCCTCAGCCGATCGTCGAATGACCAAGCTGATGGACCGTGCTCTTGAGGGCTAACTGTCAGTAGCGGGCTTGCCTTGCTCGCATGCAGACAGCAATGATGCCCTCTATCCTATTCTTGTCTGTTAATGACAGTTACTAAAGATACTTCTTGTTTTGTAGAATGTCATGTTTTTGCTCTTAATCGTTTGTCAGATATCAGTTTTGCATACATGCCATTAAGTCGCTTTAAAGACCGGATACTAATAATATGCTCGGTAATCGCCCTATGGCAGATCTTGATAATTCATAGTGGCATGAAGTCTTTGGCATGTATGATTCTGAATTGGGTATATACTGTTAACAAAATACTACCTATCGAAGTATTCATGACCAAGATGGTTCATGGAATCCGGTTGTTTTGCAGCATATGAGTGAAGCAATCGCTCTCCATCACGAATGGGGAACGTGCTGACAGTTCCGAGGAAGGAACCTTCATGGGGTCAAAAGAGGTACAGTGAACAGCAGTCCACCGATTTTGATGCTAGGCACCTTATCTACGTCATTTGAAGGCTTTGCAGCCAATACCACCGGGATCCTCAGCTCCCTGGTTGCTCGTTACCTCTTTCCGGGTTTCGGTCAGGGTACTTGGCAAGAAAGACCCAGGTTTCATGATCATGTGTATAGGAGTCCGCTATGTGCGTATGGCTCTTTATGATACTTCCGTTGTCAAGAAGGGCAAGCTGACCATCTGAGGTCCGGTTCAAACAATTCGTGTTAATCAGCAGAAACAGAGGTAAGTAATGAGCAATACCGTGGAATGGTTCAAGCAAGCCAAGTATGGAATGATGATTCACTGGGGTCTCTATTCGCTCCTGGGAGGGGAGTACCAGGGAAAGTCGTCAAGCAACTACGCGGAGTGGATCCAATCCAAGCTCCAGATTCCCAACAAGGAGTACGAACGCCTGACCCAGGCCTTCAATCCCATCTACTTCGATGCCGATGCCATAGTCGATCTTGCAAAGCGTTGCGGCATGCAGTATCTGGTCGTCACAGCAAAGCACCACGACGGCTTCGCCATGTACCGATCCCTGGTAGATGCTTACAACGTCTATGACGCGACGCCATTTCACCGGGATGTAATTGGCGAGTTGTCCCTGGCCTGCCGCAAGGCAGGCCTGCGATTTGGCCTTTACTATTCTCAAGATTTGGATTGGCATGAACCGGATGGCGGCGGATACCTCTCAAATGACATCGAGACGGCGGGCACCACCTGGGACAACAGCTGGGACTTTGCGGGGGAGAAGAACTACGACCGTGCGTTCAAGCACAAGATCATGCCGCAGATCGAAGAGATCATGAGCAACTACGGGGAAATATCGGTAGCCTGGTTCGACATGCCCATGACTCTCAGCGACGAGCAGAGCCAGACCATCTACGATACGGTCAAGCGCCTACAGCCCGACTGCCTGATTAATTCCAGACTTGGCAACGGTCGCTACGACTATGTCTCTTTGGGAGACAACGAGATCCCTGAGGATTCGGATGCCAGCGCCAAAGCCTCCTCGGAGGAAGATGTCGATTACAATTCCGTCGAAGGATTCAAACCCTCAAAGCTCGGCCTTTATGAGACCGCCGGAACCATCAACGATTCCTGGGGATTCTCCTACCATGACCAGAACTGGAAGAGCCCGAAGACCATTCACGATTACAAGGCCCATCTGAACAAGTACGGCATCAAATACCTGCTCAATGTTGGTCTGGATGGACTGGGACGAGTCCCCATGGCGGCAGAGCAGGCGCTCCTAGGAGCTCAAGCTCTAGAGGTTTGAGGAGTCGGAATTCTGCCAATTGGCGAGGGACTCTGTGGTAAGGATGCTGATCCTGTCCTACGGAATCCCTTGCTGACTGTCTGCTTCATTTTGCATAGCTTGGCGGCTTTCAAAAGCGAGCTTTTTGTATTCAGCAACAGTGAATCTAAGAAGCTGTGGACCGGTTCATCCGAATGAACATGCCCTAAATGCCTTTATTCCTTTGAAACTCGACGGTGGGGTATCGTTTGATACCTTTTTTATTGTCTACAAGTCCTTAGCATGGACCATCAGATAGTCCCATGCACGGGTGGGGAGCAGGGCATGAAGGGCGACCAGAGGCTTGGCGCCGAAGCCCAGAAGGTAACGTGGACGGGGATGGCGTACTGTCGAGGCGCGTACGATGGTCTTGGCGATGGTTGATGGTTGGGTCAAATGCCTGCTGGAGTACAGTTTGCGCAACCCGGCGGCAGCTTGGGATCCTGACTTTTGATAGGCATTCTTGCGTGTGACTGTCTGGAGATGTTCGGCGGCTATCACGCCCCAGTTGGTGGCGATTGCCCCCGGCTCGATCAGGACCACGTCGATGCCGAAGGGATGCATTTCCATGCGCAAAGCATCACTGAAGGCTTCGAGAGCGTATTTGGTGGCATGGTACCAGGCGCCCATATAGGTGACCATCCGGCCTGCCATGGATGATGTGTTCACGATCCGGCCGCGTCTGGCTCGGCGCATGGCGGGCAGTACCAGCTGGGTTAAGCGGGCAAGGCCGAAGAGGTTGACCTCAAATTGTCGTCGGACCTCTTCGATGGGGACCTGTTCGACCGGGCCATAGGAGCCATATCCGGCGTTGTTGACCAGCAGGTCGACGCGTTTTTCCTTCTGCAGAATTCGTGCGACAGCCTTCTCAATGGATGCAGAATCAGTCAGGTCCATCTGCACAGCCGTCACCCCCTTGTCGCCAAGCGGCTCCAGCCGTTGAACGCGTCGTCCTGCTGCATACACTCGGTATCCATGCTCTGCGAGCATTCGAGCGGTTTCATACCCAATGCCGCTGGTGGCCCCTGTGACCAGTGCAACTCGAATGGTCATTTCCTCACCCCTTTTGGCCGACACATCCAAGAATTCTGTCTCTTGCCTGTCTTTGAGGCAAAGTATATGACAGAGATCTCAATGCAGGGACGCAACAGTCGGATAAGGCGAATCTCGCGTCCGAGTTTGGTAGTGCGACACAACTTTGACAAGACTTTTACCCGAATTCGTTCTTGCCGAGCATAGCTTACAGACCGTAGTGAAGAGATAGGACCCAGGATGCAAACGACCAATGCTTCGGTACGGGATGAGCTTGTATGGGAAGGGGTATCTGAATGTGTTGATTACGGATTCGCAGGCTGCGGCTTGCGAGAGACTCCCAAGGGAGCCTTAAGATAAATCTCTGAAATTTCGAGATTAGTCTGGTCTGTCTTGTCATAGGCACGTTTATTTTGGATGCTTATCGCGTCCGCAAAATGCAAGCGTCTGGTCAAATAATGGTCGCGTTTATAAGATTGCTGAAACTTCGCTGTACGCTTACTTTAATGCTGATTGTAGATTCCGCAGGAGGTTTCAGCATGCAGGGCACACGATTTACCTATTGGTGGCACGGATTCGATCTGTGACGCCGCGTGCCTTGTAGGAACGGTTGCACGGATCGGAACCCACCGGCCCTGCAGTCGTCGACAGCATTTCCCGTGCATCGTCACCGCATAGTCGGTAGGACAGCACCAGCGACAATGGTTGTAGTAACCGCATGGGAAAGGACAAGCCAATGACATTGGCGGATCATATGAATGCCAGGGTCAAAGCTCTGGCACCGAGCGACATTCTCGAGTTCAACAAGGAGATTGCCGGAATAGACGGCATTGTGAAATTGACCTTGGGGGAGCCTGACTTCTTCACCCCTGAGCATGTCAAGCAGGCGGGTATCGAGGCCATTCAAAACAATCACAGTCATTACACCGAGAGCCGCGGTATGCCCAGTCTGCGTAAGGCAGCTGCCGACTATCTTCAGGCCAAGTACGGGCTGGACTACGACCCTGACAGCCAGATTGTGATTACGGCCGGTGCCACCGGGGGCATCTTCTCGGGCCTTACCGCCATGATCAACCCGGGTGATACGGTCATTCTGCCCACGCCCATCTTCCCGCTTTACATCCCCATCGCCCAGCTGAGCGGCGCCAAAACCGTCTTCGTGGATACCTCCGAGGACGGCTTCATTCTCAAGCCGGACAAACTGGAGGCCGCCGTCGAAAACAGCGAGGGTCCGGTCAAAGCCCTGGTGCTCAACTATCCCACCAACCCCACCGGCGTGACCTATGCCCGCGAGGATCTGGAGGCTCTGGCCCAGGTGGCGCGCAAGCACGGCTTCTTCGTGCTCAGCGATGAGATCTACGCCGAGCTGACCTACCAGGGTACTCACGTGTCCATGGGCACTATCCTGCCCGAGCAGACAGTTGTTCTTGGCGGGGTTTCCAAGTCCCATGCCATGACTGGATGGCGGGTCGGCATCGCAGCTGGACCCGCCGACGTGATTGATCAGATCAGCAAGGTCAACGAGTTCACTATTACATCGGTGACCACCAACGCCCAGTATGCGGCCCAGGAGGCTCTGACCAAGGGTATGAATGACACGGACCCGATGCGCGAAGCATATCGTAAACGGCGGGACTATCTGGTCAAGGCCCTGCCTGAGGTCGGGCTGGACGTCATTGATCCCAAGGGCGCCTTCTATATCTTCGCCCGGCTGCCCGAGGGCATGCGCGACAGCTGGAGCTTTGTCTATGACCTGGCTCGCAAGGCCAAGGTGGCGGTAATCCCCGGGGCAAGCTTTGGGCCCGGGGGCGAGGGCTACGTCCGCATCTCCTACGCGGCCTCCATGGAGGACCTGCACACCGCCGTGGAGCGGATCGGCGACTATATGCGTCAGAATCGCGGATGACTCATCTGGCGATTCATCCGACAGCCGGCAAAAACCATCAATGAAGGCAGTTACCAAGGACAGGAAAAATGACCAGCATTCTTATGTATTCAGTACGTCCCGACGAGCAGGAGGCCATTCAGGCCTGGGCGCAAGCCAATGACATTCAAGTGGATACCACTGACCACGATCTGGGGATGAACACTGTTGACATGATCAAGGGATACGACGGAATCGTCATCCAGCAGCACGCGGCCCTGCCCGAGCCTGAGCTCTACCAGCGGCTCAAGGAGTATGGTCTCAAGCAACTGACCCTGCGAATCACCGGGTATGACATCGTCAATCTGCAGGCCGCTCGGGAGAACGGGTTGGTCGTCACCAACGTACCTGCCTACTCGCCCCGGTCGGTCTCCGAACTGGTTCTGGCCCAGGTCATGCGTCTGGTTCGGCATCTGGGGGAGGCCAGTGCTCGCGAGGCCAAGGATGACTATACCTGGGATGGGCTTGAGGCCCACGAGATCCACAACCTGACCGTGGGGATCATCGGAGCCGGCAAGATCGGATCGGCCGTGGCCAGAATCTTCCGGGCGCTGGGCTCCACCGTCATCGCCAACGATCCGGTTCATCGCCCCGAGCTGGCGGACACACTTGATTACGTGGATTTGCCCACCCTTTTGAAACGGGCCGACATCGTCACCGTTCATACGCCGCTGGACGAGACCACCCATCATTTGATCAACGCGCAGGCCCTGGAAGCCATGAAGCCCTCGGCCTTCCTGATCAACGCCGCCCGAGGCCCTATTGTGGACACCCCGGCCCTGATTGAGGCCCTGCAGACCAAGTCCATCGCTGGTGCCGCCATCGACACCATCGAAGGGGAGGCCGGCATCTTCGAAAAGGATCTGAGCGGAACCAAGGTCGATAATCAGGCCCTGGAGACCCTCAAGGCCATGCCCAATGTGGAGGTCTCGCCTCATATCGGCTTCTACACCGATGCCGCCGTGACTGCCATGGTCAACATCTCCCTGAACGACGTGAAGACCATCCTGGAGGGCGGCATCAGCGAGCATCAGGTTGACTGACGCTATTGTTCCTGCGACCCGTACCAGGCGCCGACCTGCTCATGCAGGATTGTGAGTAAAGGTGATGGTGCCCTGGTCAGGGTCCATGCTTTCCACGATGGCCAGGGACTTGAGGTTGTAGCCCTCTTCGCGCAGAGTGCGGCCGCCCTCCTGAAATCCCTTCTCCACGGCGATGCCGATGCCCTCGATAACGACCTTGGCGTCATGGCAGATGTTGATCAGACCGTGCAGGGCGTTGCCCTTGGCCAGGAAGTCGTCAAGGATCAGTACATGCTCGCCCTCCTTGAGGAAGCGCTTGGCCACGATGACGGGGTACTCACGCTGCTTGGTGAAGGAGTAGATGCGGGCTGTGTACTGGTCGCCGTCAAGGTTGATGGACTGGGTCTTCTTGGCGAAGACCACCGGCACGTCCCCGAAGTGGCGGGCGGCCAGGCAGGCGATGCCGATGCCGGATGCCTCGATGGTCAGAATCTTGTCGATTTGGTGACCGGCAAACAAGCGGGCCCACTCAGCTCCCATGTGGTCGAAGAGCCGCACGTCACACTGATGGTTGAGGAAGGCATCCACCTTGAGTACATTGCCAGGCTTTACCGTGCCTTGGCGGCGGATTCGCTCCTCAAGTTCCTGCATGTCATCGTCCTTGTCGTCATGAAAGCGGAACCCTTATGGTCCCGACGGATAAACACCAAGATAACCCGGTTCTGGGACTGTGGTCTGGCTGCCCTGATCCGTCAGGTTTCACCGCCAGCGGATTGGAGTGTCTTCCTGGCGTGTCAGCCCGTCAATCCGCGGATTCAAGGCCCTGACTGTTACAGTGAAAATTGACCGCAATGGTCACGCATCGTCGCGGTGCGTTAAAGGACCTAAGGAGGACCATATGGGGATTCTGGATGATGCAAAGGATGCCATGAAGTCTGCCGGCGAGAAGATTTCCGACGTCGCAGGCGATGTAAAAGACACCGTTATGGACAAGGCATCCGATGCCAAGGACGCCGTTGCCGACAAGATGGGCGATGCAAAGGACGCTGCCCAGGACAAGTTGGGTGACGTCAAGGACGCCGCCTCCGACAAGATGGACCAGGCCAAGGCCGATGCAAAGGTCGGCAAGGCCAAGGCTGAGCAGGGCGCCACTGAGGCTGTCAACAACGCCAAGGATCAAGTGCGCAACTGACTGGGTCATCTCGGCTTCCCCGACTAAACCCCGTCCGCTTTCCCTATCCGAAGCGGGCGGGGTCTTTTATGTCTGCTGGCTAACCCGTGAGCCAAGGTCGATGACACCGCTTTGTGGTAGAAATAGTTGGTTGCCGGGTGTGCGCCATCCGGCCTGTGACGGTGACCGAGACCAGATGGCAAGAGGTGGCTTGTGAACGAGGAACCGGACTTGATCCAGCGCAGCGCCAAGGAGCTGCTCAAGGGGCTCAACGATCGGCAGGCCGAGGCAGTGCAATACCAGGGGCAGGCCCTGCTGATCGGAGCAGGCGCAGGCTCGGGCAAGACAAGGGTGCTGACCCGCAGAATCGCCTGGATTCTCAGTCAGTTTGGCGCCTGGCCCAGTCAGATTCTGGCCATCACCTTCACCAACAAGGCGGCCTCCGAGATGCGCGAACGTCTGCGTAGGTTGATTGGGCCTGTGGCCGACCGCATGTGGGTGTCTACCTTCCATTCAGCCTGCGTGCGTATTCTGAGGCGAGATGGCAAGGAGATCGGCTTACGGTCGGGCTTCACCATCTATGACACAGCCGATTCCGAGCGCCTGATCAAGCTGATCGGCAAGGATCTCAACATTGATCTGAAGCGCTACACCCCAAGAAACATTCTGAGCCACATATCTGACTACAAGAACAACCTGCAGGATTGGCGCACGCAGCTGCAGGAGTACGCCCCCGACTACCGGCCCGGTCAGCGCGGCCAGCAGATCACCGCCCGCTTCGGCAACGAGGAGGAGCTCTACTCCGTAATCTACGCCGAGTATGAGCATCGGCTGGCTCAGGCCAATGCTGTCGATTTCGACGATCTGATCGTACGTACGGTCCAGTTGCTCCAACAATCCCCGATGGTGGCGCAGTACTACCATCATCGTTTCCGCTACGTGCTGGTGGACGAGTACCAGGACACCAACCATGCCCAGTATGTGCTCATGCGCGAGCTGGCCGGCGCCGATGCTGACAAGCAGGATCCCGCCTGGATCACCGTGGTGGGGGATTCGGACCAGTCCATCTATGCCTTCCGAGGGGCTGATATCAGCAACATCAGGGACTTCGAGAAGGATTTCCCCGGAGCCCGGACCATCCTCCTGGAGCAGAATTATCGTTCCACCCAGACCATTCTGGATGCGGCCAACGCCATCATCGTCAAGAATGAGGGGCGCAAGCCCAAGAAACTCTGGACTGCCTTGGGCAAGGGAGAGCCCATCGTGGGCTACGCAGCCGACAATGCCCAGCAGGAGGCAGCCTGGATTGCCACCGAGATTGCCAGGCTACGAAGCGAGGAAGGCATTCCATACTCCGACATGGCCATCATGTACCGGGCCAACGCCCAGTCCCGCGCCCTGGAAGAGGGATTGATCAATGCCGGCCTGCCTTATCAGCTGGTGGGTGGGACCCGCTTCTATGAGCGCAAGGAGATCAAGGACGCACTGGCCTATCTGCACGCCATCGCCAATCCCCAGGACGACGTGAACATGCGGCGGATACTCAACGTGCCCAAGCGGGGCCTGGCCGCACGTGCCGAGGCAGCGGCGACCTCCTATGCGGATCTGCATCAGGTCTCCTTCTGGGAGGGGGTGCAACATATAGAGGAGGTGCCCGGGGCTTCCACGCTG
Organism: Bifidobacterium sp. M0404; assembly: GCF_016101415.1. Lineage (NCBI taxonomy): Bacteria > Bacillati > Actinomycetota > Actinomycetes > Bifidobacteriales > Bifidobacteriaceae > Bifidobacterium > Bifidobacterium sp. M0404. Next base: position 458,603 of record NZ_JACFQP010000001.1, read on the forward strand.
ATGGTCAAGCGGATGAAGGCCTTCAGGGATCTGATCACCTCCCTGACCGGCTTTGCCGCAGAGCACGATACCAAGCCGTCTCAGATCGTCGAGAAGGTTCTGGAGGAGTCCGGCATGCTGGATGAGCTTCGCAAGTCGGTTGACCCGCAGGATGCCTCCCGGCTTGAGAACCTTGGCCAGTTGCAGTCCGTGGCCGCCGAGTTTGAACAGAAGACTCCTGACGCTACCTTGGCAGGTTTCCTGGAGACCACAGCACTGGTGGCCGACTCGGACCAGCTGCCAGGCCTGGGCGACGACTCAGGCAAGGTGACGCTGATGACCCTACACACGGCCAAGGGCCTGGAGTATCCTGTGGTCTTCCTGACCGGTATGGAGCAGGGAACCTTCCCGCACTCCCGCTGTCTGGAAGATGCCGATGAGATGCAGGAAGAGCGTCGGCTGGCCTATGTGGGCGTGACTCGTGCCAAGCGGCGTCTCTACCTGACCCGGGCGGCCGTCCGCTCTCAGTGGGGGCAGGTCAATGAGATGCTGCCCAGCCAGTTCCTGGACGACATCCCTGACGAGTTGATCGACTGGAAGCGTCGACAGACAGGAAACGAGCGGATGCGCGCAGGTTGGGACCTGGGTGATGACGAGGACGAATTCGGTGGTTTCGAGGATGAAAGCGATGGCCGTGCATTCGGTCATCGTTCATTCGGCGGCTTTGGCTCCGGATCCGGGTTTGGCTCTTCCCGCAGTGGGTATGGGCGATCGCGAACCTCCTCACAGCGTTCGTTTGGATCATCAGGGTACGGCTCTCGCGGCTCCTCCTCAAGAAATGGAAGAGTCACGACCAGACGAAGCACAACAAGCTCATCGTCAACCTCACACGCTGGCAGGGCCTCAGCCCAACCCAAGTCGAACGGCCTGTCCATTCAGGATTTCTCCCTGGGAGACAGGGTGGCCCATGACCAGTATGGCCTGGGCAAGGTGGTCGACATTCAGGACAAGGGTCACAACTCGGTCCTGACCGTGGACTTCGGTTCCGAGGGGACCAAGAGGCTGATGCTGCGCTTGGCACCAATCGAAAAGCTCTGAACGATCGAGACTCCAAAAGCTGTATGCTCACGACTCTTGCGAGGACAGCCATTCCACGGCGAGTTGGGTGCGGTTGGCCAGGTTGGTCTTGGCCAGGATGGCTGAGATGTGATTGCGGACGGTGCCCTCGCTGAGATAGAGCCGCCTGGCGATGGCCTGATTATCGAGGCCATCGGCCACGAGAGCGACGATTTCACGTTCGCGGTCAGTCAGTGTTTGGAAGCGTCTGGGGCGAGGGTCGGCTGGATCTTTTTGCGTCTGCTCCTCTTGCTTGCCGAGTGACAGATTAGCCACTGCTTCAGCTCCAAGAACCGTCTGTCCCGCCATGACGGCTTGCAGGGCCGGCACCACAGAAGCCACGTCCTGCTTGATTACATAGCCCTTGGCACCCAAGGCCAAGGCACGGGAAATATACTCCTTGTCCGCAAAGGTGGTCAGAAAGAGCACTCGTGCAGTCGAATCCATGGCGATGATGCGCTCCGCCGCCTCCAGGCCATCCATGCCAGGCATCTGCACATCAAGCAGCAGCACGTCAGGCCTGCCACCAGCGGCCTGGTAACAATCCAGGGTTGACTGACCGTCATTGGCAGTCCAGAGCACGTCTGCAGCGCCGGTTGCCGTCAAAATTGTTGACAGGGACGAGCAGACGATCGGATCGTCATCAGCGATAGCGACTTTCATGCCATTACCTTCCTATCCTCTACGTGCTCAGTTGCACTGCGGTTGAACCAGGGCTCCTTTGGCAAGGATACGAAGACCTTCCATCCTTTTTGGTTGGGTCCACTGTTGGCTGTGCCGCCCAGGGCTCTGGCCCTGGCCTCTATATCGGCCAGCCCCATGCCGCGCTGGAGCTCTGGTTTCTTATGACGCGAGCTGTCAGGTTGCGAGTGCTGAATTCCGCCGTCGTCTTGAACCACCATCTGCCAGAAGGCCGGTAGGTCGCGCAGAATGACCTGTGCCGACTTGGCTGAAGAGTGGCGGACCGTATTGGTAAGGGCCTCACGAACAATGCTGGCCAGGCAACGGCACACCGGTGCAGGCGCTGTCTTAATGCCGTTGTTCAGATCGACCTGTAGCCGCCCCATAGAAGCCTCGGAGCTGGCATCCTCCATCTGGGATGCGAAGTCGGTGCCCTCATCCTCCAAGTCATGCACCGAACGACGAATTGTGGTCATTGCTTCGTCTAAAGTCTTTCCGACACTATCAAAGACTTGCTCGGTACTCTGATCGCCTTTGCTCTGAGCAACCACCCGGCCAGCCTGGGTCTGCATGATGGCTCGAGTGAGTAGGTGGCCTACATTGTCATGAATATCTCGGGCAATCCGGGTCCGCTCGGTTAAGTGTGCCATCCGGGTCGCCTGGGCCCGCTCCTCGTCCAGGTCGTTGATGCGGCCATGCAGTTGGCGGATCCTGTAGCGCTCGGTGTCTTCAATCTGCCATACACGACCCTTGGCTACGGCCAAGTGCGCGCACGTCAGTCCGCCGCCTTGCGCCAGTGCTGAGGTCAATAAAGCCAGCAGGGCATAGCGTTGGGGGAGGCCTCTGAACTGTATGAGGTCGGCCATGCCAGGTACCAGCCAAAAGAATGCCGGCAGCAAGGCTAAGAGCAGCCTGGGCCAGACCAGTCTAGAGTCCTCGGTCTGGGGGACTTTCATACCGACTGACCTGGTAGCCGGGACCATGCTTCCGAGTCCGACCCCCGCCTCAAAGGCCAAAGCTGGCAAGAAGAAAAGCCAGTCTGGTATAAACGTTGCCAAAAGCGACACCAGAGCGCCACCCCACATGGAACCCGGCGCTGGCAACAGCCATTCGCACAGGGCTCCTGCGGCTACTGAGGCCAAGAGGCCTGCGATCAGGATTCCTGAAATCTCTGAACCATACCATGATCCGCATAAGGTCCCCAGACCAAGCAGAATCAGCCAGCCAGCTATCCTGCCCATGAATGTCTCCTCGCCCAGTTGCCCTATTGTCTCAAATAGTAATTGGCGGGCTACCCGTTCCTGAGCCTATCCGAAGGCAGGACTACCCATGACAAATGTCATAGGTCTGATTTGAGCATCCACAACATTGATGACGGCTGTCATGGTGTTGGGCCAGTTGTAGCTGGGATGATGGAATCATGAACAGTTCACGTGAGCAAGAGCCGGCCTTGAAGGTCAATGCATTGGTGAAGCGCTACGGTGACATGGTGGCCTTGGACCACTTCGACATGGAAGTCAATCGAGGCGAAGTTTTCGGACTGCTTGGTCCCAATGGTTCAGGCAAGTCAACCGCCATCAACTGCATACTGGCCCTGCTCAGCTTTGAATCGGGGACGGTTCGGATATTCGGGCAGGAGATGACCCCGACCTCCTATGACCTCAAAAGTCATATCGGCGTGGTTCCACAGAATGTGGCTGTTTTCAACGAACTGAACGTGCAGGAGAACATCGACTATTTTTGCTCCCTCTATGTGCCCAAGAAGGCCGACCGCAAGGATCTGGTTGAGCAGGCTATTGACTTCGTGGGGCTGGGTGACTTCCGCAGGTTCCGTCCCGGCAAGCTGTCGGGCGGTCTGCTGCGCAGGCTCAACATCGCCTGTGGCATCGCCCATCAGCCCGACCTCATCTTCTTTGACGAGCCCACCGTCGCCGTGGATCCCCAGAGCCGCAACGCCATCCTGGAAGGCATCGAGCGGCTGAACGCCCAGGGGGCCACCGTAGTTTACACCAGCCATTACATGGAGGAGGTGGAGCAGATTTGCACGCGCATCATGATCATGGACCACGGCCGACAGATTGCCCTAGGCACTGCTGAGGAGCTCAAGGGCATGGTCCAGGCCGGTGAGCAGGTCACTGTCGAGACACTGGATTTGAAGGAGTCTACACTGGCCAAGATCCGTGCTCTGCCTCTGGCCCAGTCCGTCGATTATGACGGCAAGGAATTGGTTATCCACTGTCGGCAGGGCGAGCACAACTTGCAGGATGTGCTGACGGTCCTGGAATCCACCCAGACCAGCTACGGCCACCTGACCAGCCGTCCGCCATCCCTGAACGACGTGTTTCTGGAACTGACCGGCAAGGAATTGCGCGACTGAGCGCGGTCCCTAGGCTCAATTGCCGTAAGGAGCACATATCTATGTGGAACTCATTCCTGATCAACGTCAAGACCTCGATACGCAATACCTCCTCCCTCTTCTGGGTACTGGCCTTTCCAGTCATATTGGCCGCTCTGATGCTGGGCATCATGGGCAACCTCCAGGACGGTTACACTGCCGAGGCGCAACATTTCGCCATAGTCTCTGACGCCAACTGGAAAGCCAGCCTGGGCGCTGACGAATTGGTTTCATCACTATCGAAGAAACCCAAGGCCGGGTCCGATGACACTCAGCTGCTTATCCCGACGACAGTGACTTCCAGGGCCGAAGCAGACACACGTCTGGATAGTCAGAAGGACATCGGCTACCTGTACGCGGGTTCTGACGGACGGGTCAACATGGTCCTGTCCGATCGTGAAGCCGCCAACATCCAATCCGACTCAACTGCCTCAGAAGGCATAACGGTCTCTATTCTCTCCGCCTCGCTAGTCAGCTTCAATCAGGCCAACTCGGTAAGCTCAACCTTGGCCTTGCCAAATACTCAAATACTGCTGCAATCCGGCCGACAGACCTACACTAAGCAAATCCGTCTGACCCATATCAATCCTTCGATGACCGCACCTTACTTCTTTGCCGTGCTCGCTATGGCCTGCCTTATCGGCGCCAGCACCGCAGCAGAGATGATTGCCAGGACTCAGCCCAACCTTTCAGCCTTGGGAGCCCGACGGGCCAGTTCTCCCAGCCCCGAGTGGCAGCAGGCAGCGGGCGCCTTCTTGGCCTCCTGGCTCTTCTCCGCAGTCAGCCTTCTGGTTGCCTACATTTTCGTCCGCACAGTCTGCGGCGTGCAAACCGGTGGTCGTGACCCGATAGCCCTCATGGCCATCGCCGTGGGCACCTTTATGGCTACCGCTTTCGGCTCTATGATGGGAGCGATCCCTAAACTGTCCACCGAAACGAAGGTTGGCCTGGTCATAGGCATTGACTGCACGCTGAGTGCCTTTATCGGCCTCTACGGCAGCCTGGCTATGGACCTTAATAACGCCATCCAGGAGCATGCTCCGATCCTCCACCTGATCAACCCTGTCAAGCAGGTCTCCAACCTCTTCTACGACATCGTCTACTACGACAGCCTGGCACCCTTTGCCCGCACCTGCGGCATCCTGGCTATCATGGCCGCCGTCTTCCTAGCCATTTGCGGTCTGTTCCTAAGGAAACAACGTTATGAATACTTGTAAAACAGCACTGCGCGTCATCTGGGCGCATAAGTTCTATCTCCTCTTGTATCTGGTGGGCATGAGCCTCATCATGATTGTCATCGGTTCCACGAACATGCAGGCCGCGGTACGTGCCAATGCCTCAAGCTCGGTTGGTCGCTTTGAACCCGCGAAGGCGAAAATAGTCGTTATTAACAGGGACCACGGCAACCAGGTTGGTTGTGAGCTGGGCCAAGGTCTGGAGCGGTATCTGAGCAAGTCGGCCCAACTGGTGACAGTTGAAGATAGACCCCAGGCCCTGCAGGATGCCAACGTATCCGGCAAAAGCGATTTGACTGTCATCATTCCAGCGGGATATGGCCAACGCTTTCTTGATGCGCTTGAAGATACTGCCGCCCAAGCTCACAGCGGTAGCAAAGCTCTTAATTTCCCTAAAGTTGAAACAGCTGCCTCCTATAATTCCAGCCGCGGCAGTTTGGCACAACTGCAGGTGGACAGTTATTTCGATGCTCTTCGTACTGCTCTGCTGTCAGATCTGGGCCAAAACGCTCCCATGGAGCTGCATTCGTCTGCAGCGATCAAGGATGCGGCTGCCTATGCAGTATCGCACTATGCCAGCAACCAGCCACATGTGGGCATCCATGCCAGCCCAAAGGATGATGACCATGGCGCCCTCTTGGAAGGTTTCGCCACCACCGTCGGCCTGGCTGCCTTTCCCTTGATGACAGCGCTGACGGTCTGTGTTGCTACGCTTTTCGGAGCCTTCAGCTCTCCAGACCGACATCGACGCCTGCTTGCCTCTCCAATGCGTTCAAGTAGCCTGAACGGACAGGAGCTCACGGCAGCCCTCATCCTCGCAGGCTTCTCCTGGATATATTACGTGGCACTCGTCGCCTTCAGCATGGCGGCGTCAGGGGTGTCTTTGGCTTCGCTTGGCTGGGGGAGGGTGCTGCTGAGCTTTTTCGTCATGCTGATATTCGCTGTGTCGGCGGCCTCCTTTGGATTCATGCTTGCTCAGTTCAATCCTTCCTCTTCTCTCATAAACTCGGTAGGGGTCATCTTCGGCTTGGTGGTTATGTTCACCTCCGGGTCAAGTTCGGGAGGCCCCCTGCCTCCGGTCATGCAGACCATCGGCAAATTGACTCCTGGCTGGTGGTACAACACCGCTCTCCAATCAATCATGGATTCACGTGCAGCAGGTCTGACCTCTTGGGGTCTTCCGCTGATCGTGGTTGCCCTGTTCGCTCTGGCCTATGCCTGTGTCGGTCTCATGGTCTCACGCATCACCCGCACCCGCGCCACCCTGGTCGCTCCTGTCAGTTCCGACCCCAGTATGATCGGGTAGTTTTCCTGCATTCATATCATCTTTCTGACAACAGTTTTGCTTATGATAATCTATCAAATATTAAATTATTTTAGATAATAGAGTCGGCAGAGGTTTTCGATAGCGCCTAAACCAGATGCAGCATAACTGAAGAAGTAAACGATATGAACATACTCGTTATTCAAGGATCACCCTATGAAGGTAGTTTCAGCCATACCAACGCCCAGGCTTATGCACAAGCTGCCCGGCGTAAAGGCCACACGGTCGAAATGATCGACCTCAGCCAGGAAGACTTCGACCCGGTGCTTCGCTACGGCTATGTCAAGCACATGGAAGACGAATCAGCACCTAAGCGTTATCAAAGCATGGTCGCCCGAGCCGATCATCTGGTCTTTGTCTTCCCCATTTGGTGGGCAGGTGAACCGGCCATCCTCAAGGGCTGGTTAGATAGGGTACTCACGCCACAATTTGCATACCGGTATGAAAGCAGCCTTAAATCGGAGGGGCTGCTCAGAGGCAAGACGGCGCAAATTATCAGCAGCAGCCATGGGCCGGCCTTCGTCTCCAAGATGTATGGCTCAACCGTGACCCGATGGAAGTACTCCATCCTGAAATTCTGCGGTATCAAATTCACCGGGGCCAGCATTCTGGGCCGCATAGACTCGAAGGTTGATACACCTGAACGCCGCGAAGCCTTCACTCAGAAGATTTGCAAGACAGTACCCTCAACAAAGTAAGGCCTGTCAGCCTTATTGAGATGCTTATGTGTCTACGTCGCTAAGTAATGGACCTTTGGTCGCCAATGTCGAAAAGCGCCGGCGCGGCATTCAAAAAAGGGCATATGCCATGCCATTTATTCGTCCGGATTCATGGCAAGCCTGGCAATCACACATGTCAGCAGTGTCACCGTGACCACCCCAGCGATGATCAGGGTCATGGGGCAGTGGTCGATCAGCGGGCCGAAGGCGGCCTGTCCCAGTGGAATCGCGCACATGCATAGGCTGTTGGTCAGTCCTATCACCTTGCCTATCAGTCCTACAGGGGTATGAATCTGCTCATAGGAAAGGGAGGTGATGTTGACCGTCTGCACCACTCCCGCAGCCAGAGCCATGCACCCGGTGACCAGGGCGAAGAGGACACGAGTAGGCAAATGCAGAAGCAGCCCTGCGGCAATGGGCAGGAGGACCAGGGCGCTGCCCGAAAGCAGCATGGGTATCCGTTGCAGATAGAACCAGGTTGGGCGGATGGACACCAAGATGGCTCCAAGCAGGCTCCCGCAGGCCAGTATTCCTTCGGCCAGCCCCTGCATGGCATTGTTCAGACCCAGCGCACGAGTGACCATATATGGTAGTGCCACGTTGACGTAGGAGGCAAAGATCAAGTTGGCCGCCAGACTGAGTCCTATGACCACTTTGAGGTTGCCATGCCGGACCAGAAATTGTGCCGCAGCTTTGGTGTCCGCGACCAGATGGCTCACCAGTGCCCTCGGACCTTGGGAGGTGCCCTGTGCTGGTTCGGGAATCCTGACCGCAATTCTGATCCAGACGGCAGAAAGAAGACATACCAAGGCAGCAACCCCGACTACTTGCACGATTCCGAAGAAGCCCATGACCATGCCGGCCAATACTGGTCCGATCATTCCTACGAGGGAGATCGCCTGGGACACCAGGGCCGATGCGCGGGTTAGGTCTTTTCTGTCTACCAGGCAGTGGAGGGCTGCTTGCACCGTTGGGCTGTAACAGGCCCTATAGGCATTGACCAGCATCATGCAGGCCACGGTCAAAAAAACCGGGTCGATCTTGCGGCTGATCAGGATGTACAAGAGTGCTGTCAATGCCGACAGAACGTCCAGGACTGCCATGGTGGACTGCTTGTGCAACCGGTCGGCCAGAGCTCCGCCCAGGGGGGTCAGGAGAATGGATGGAAGGACTGCCAGAGCGGATGCCATGCCATAAAGTGATGCCGATCCTGAGATGTTGAGCAGGTGAAGTGGGAGGGCGAAGACCAAGCATGTTTGCCCTAGATTAGATAGAATCTCAGTCGTCAGAAGAGCAATGAATGGCAGTGTCAGCAGCCCCTTGCCCTTGGAGTGGCCCATGTTTGAGGTTTGGTCGCTAGCGGGCGGGTTCATATACTGCCTTCGCTTTCAGTCTTTCCCTTGTTGTTGCCTTTGGTGTCGGTACCGAAGGATGCCAGCGAGTCGGAGAATCCCTGGTCTTGCAGGGGGATACCCAAGCTTTGCATGATCGTGAAGAAACAGGCGGCTCTGGTGCGTAGTTCAGCCTGCGTACCACGGCGAAAGAAAGGCAGCAGCCACATGTTGGCCAGCAAGCGGAGAATCTCCGCGGCTTGTTTGACGTGGTCCACGTGCAGTGAGCCGTCCTGATTGCCTTGTTTCAAGAGATCGACAAAGTCGTCCCGCTCGTCCACCATGGCGGTGAATTCCATGCCGATCATCTTGGGATTAGCCTTTGGATTGAATTTGCGGAACATCAGCTCCGCGGCCTCCAGTCTCTTTTGCGCTCGCCCGGGGGAGAAGAGCGACTGCAGCTGCTCCAATGCCGTGCCTTGTTCCGTCCGGGGTCGGGTCTTGTCGGTTGTCTCGCTCATGGTCCTCATCAACCTATCGGCCACGGCATCAAAGAGGTCTTCCTTGGACTGGAAGTGATGGTAGACGGCTCCCTTGCTCAAGCCTCCGGTCGCATCGATGATGTCCTGCATGCTGGTTTTGTCGTAGCCCCGGCTGGTGAAGAGCCCGGTTGCGGCTTTGATGATTCGTTCCTGCGTCAGCTCAGGGTGTGCGTTGCGGGCCATGGTCGTTTTCCTTTCAGGTCGATGATGATGAGCCGTCGTCGATTGGATGGTGAGGCTGCCATTCCTGCGTCAATTTCATACCGACCGTTGGTATGAATATATCACAACACTCTCCTCTGGCAGGTCAGGCACATGTGGTTTAATAAACACTTGGTTTGCGCATTTGTGCGTGAATCTATCTGGAGTCTCAGCCCATCAATGGGTCGGCGGCCGCAAGGTCGTTCGTGCTTGGCACGGTGAAGCATTGGAGAGGCCTGACTCGACGGTTCCGGCCGTCTTCGTTCAGATAACGACAGAAGCAAGTAAGGATTGCATCAATGACTAACATTCAGCGTGCACGTCGGCAGGTCCGCCTGTCCCGTGCTCTGGGCATTGCCCTGACGCCCAAGGCCCAGCGCCTGTTCGAGAAGCGCCCCTATGGCCCCGGCGAGCACGGCCGCAGCCGTCGTCGCACCGAGTCCGATTACGCCGTTCGTCTGCGGGAGAAGCAGAGGCTGCGCGCCCAGTACGGCGTCTCTGAGAAGCAACTGCGTGCCGCCTATGAGCGGGGCACCCACGAGTCCGGCCAGACCGGTGCCGCAATGCTTCGCGAGCTGGAGTGCCGCCTGGATAACCTGGTCCTGCGCGCCGGCATCGCCCGCACCACCGCTCAGGCCCGTCAGTACGTGGTTCACCGCCACATCCTGGTCGACGGCAACATCGTGGACCGGCCCTCCTACAGGGTCAAGCCCGGCCAGACCATCCAGGTCAAGCCCAAGAGCCAGACCATGGTGCCCTTCCAGATCGCAGCAGAAGGCGTCCACCGGGATGTGCTGCCAGCAGTCCCCGGCTACCTGGACGTGGACCTGGCCTCCCTGAAGGCCAGTCTGGTCCGCAAGCCCGAGCCGGAGGAGATTCCGGTTCAGATTAACATCCAGTACGTGGTCGAGTTCTACGCTCGCTGACCGCCAGCAACTTTGGGGCCCCGGTTTGTCCGGGGCCCTTTGCATACCAAAATCTGCCGCTTCTGCCGAAGCATGGGTGGGATAATAGAGGCATGTTGCTCCATCTGTATGCTGTCCGCCATGGACAGACCTATTTCAATCGCTACAACCGTCTCCAGGGATGGTCCAACTCGCCGCTGACTTCATCGGGGCTGCAGGATGCCGACCGTGCAGGCCACAAATTGAGCCAGGTGAGCTTTGCGGCCGCCTACTGCTCGGACACCACACGCGCCCAAGAGACAGTCCACAGGATCCTGGACAAGAACCAGTCGGAGAAGAAGCCTGAGCCGGTCAGTGACAGCCACTTCCGTGAGCAGTTCTACGGCTATTTCGAGGGACAGGACATGGCCATGGCCTGGTGGGCTGCAGGCGCGCCTCATGGGGCTGGCACCTATCAGCAGATCGTGGACCGTTTCGGCCTGGCAGCCACCAGGGACTTCCTCAAGGAGGCAGATCCCTTTGGCGATGCCGAGTCCGACAACGAGTATTGGACGCGGATTGCCGGCGGATTCGCCCTGATTGCCTCCGACCAGCACCTGAAGAATGACGACCGCGTCCTACTGATCTCGCACGGCAACACACTGCTTAGTTTGGTCAACCGCTTCGGCGGGGGCAGATATGACACCAGCAGCCGCCCAAGCAATGGAAGCGTCACCATATTCGACTTCGATACGGATGCCCCTTTTGAGCGGGCCCTGCAGGTACGGTCCTTCAATCGCTGAACCGGCTTCAACAGGCCGGTCATGTCCTGGACTGATAGACGGCGCGTGCTAGCGTTGTCCCCAGTATCGTACCAATGGAAGAGAGGTAGCAGATGGACGTAGGACAGATTGCCGGCCTGATAGCGGCTATTGCCTTCGCTATCCTGGCGGGGTTTCTGATCTATCCCCTGATTCGTCTGGGGAAGCTCTTCGATCAGCTGGCGCAGACCATCAAGCAGACGGGCGATCATGTGGTGCCCACCCTGGACGAGTCCACCAGCACGGTCACTCAACTCAACCAGACTCTGACTGACGTCAATCGCATCTCCGCAGCGGCCTCAACCACTGCAGGCAACGTCGGTGCTCTGACCGATCTGTACGGATCAATGCTGGGCAAGCCGGTCATCAAAGTAGCAGCCTTCCTATATGCCTTGCGCAAGACGATTTCGTCATTTCTTTCAGGAGGCCGTGACAGCGCTGGAGTCCAGTCCCCAACAGCCAAAAAGGCCAATGACGGCCAAGGGAACGAGGGGAGGACCCGCTGATGTTCAAACGGATCTTCTGGCTGGGGTTGGGCGTGACAACAGGCGTGGTCCTGGTGACTAAGGCTGAGGCCTATGTGAGGGCCAATACCCCCAAGCGTGCCCGGGAATTCGTTCTGGGCGAGGACCAGGACCAGGTGGCCTCCCGGACCTTGTCCGGACTGGTGCGCCAATTCACCCAGACAATGCATCAGCGGCAGGACGAGCTGGACCGCCGCTATCTGGACCGTTTCCAGGGCTGAGCCTGGGGCGGACAGACCAGGACAGATGCACCTGGTCGGTGTAAAATCACCATATTCAGCTATGAGTCCGGAGTACGGGCGACCTGTTCGTGCCCCGGACAACCGAGTCATTTGGACAACCCGCAAGCCCGTCGGCGTTCACCGGGTCTGAAGGAGCAGAAGCAGCATGCGCACATCGGAAATCGCCAAGCGTTTCCTCGATTATTTCCAGGGCAAGGATCATTTGGTGGTCCCATCCGCATCCTTGATCTCGCCCAATCCCACCACGCTCTTCACCATCGCCGGCATGGTCCCCTTCATCCCCTACCTGTTGGGGGAACAGACCCCGCCCAAGAGCCGGATGGCCAGCAACCAGAAGTGCGTGCGCACTCTGGACATCGACGAGGTGGGTAAGACCACCCGTCACGGCACCTTCTTCCAGATGCTGGGCAACTTCTCCTTTGGGGACTACTTCAAGGAGGAGGCCATCCACTACGCTTGGGACCTGCTGACCAAGCCCCAGGATCAAGGGGGCTACGGCTTCGACCCCGATACGATCTGGGTGACCACCTACACCGACGATGACGAGGCTCGCTCCCTATGGAAAAACGAGGGCTTCGACCCCGAGCACATGGAAATTTTGGGCATGGAGGACAACTTCTGGACCACCGGCGGCCCCGGCCCTGGCGGCCCTTGCTCTGAGATCTATGTGGACCGTGGGCCTGCTTATGGCAAGGAGGGCGGCCCCTCGGCCGATGAGAACCGGTACATCGAAATATGGGATCTGGTCTTCGAGAACTACGAGGTGGACAACGTCCGCTCCAAGACCGACCTGCACATCGTGGGCGAGCTGGAGCACAAGAACATCGACACCGGCGCCGGATTGGAGCGCCTGGCCTACCTGCTTCAGGGCAAGCAGAACATCTACGAGACCGACGAGGTCTATCCCGTCATCCAGGCGGCCGAGGGTCTGTCCGGTCGGCACTACGGCGATGACGCCCAGGATGACGTGCGCTTCCGTGTGGTGGCTGACCATGTTCGCTCGGCTTTGATGATCATGAGCGACGGCGTCCGTCCCAGCAACGTCGGCCGTGGCTATGTGCTGCGTCGTCTGCTGCGCCGGACCATCCGCTCCATGAAGATGCTGGGCGTGGACCAGGAGGTTCTGCCCCAGCTCTTCCCGGTCTCCAAGGAGGCCATGGCTCCCAGCTACCCAGAGCTCAACGACACCTTCTCCGAGGTGGCCGAATCGGCCTATGGCGAGGAGCTGGCCTTCCGCCGGACCCTGGACAAGGGGACCACCATTTTGGATACGGCCGTCAACAAGGCCAAGAGCGGGAAGGGCGACCCCGAGGTTTCGGGCAAGGATGCCTTTACCCTGCATGACACTTACGGCTTCCCCATCGAGCTGACCCTGGAGATGGCTGCCGAGCAGGGTGTCAAGGTGGACCAGGACGAGTTCCGAAAGCTCATGAATGAGCAGAAGTCCAGGGCCCGCGCCGATGCCATGAAGAAGCGGCACAACGTCGATCTGAGTGTCTACGACGATATGCGCAAGAGTCTGGACGAGCCTCAGGTCTTCCTGGGCTACACCGACTTCTCCAGCCGCTCGACCGTCCTGGGCATCATCCAGGAGGGCAAGGGGGCGGTTCCGGCTGTCAAGGCACCTGCTCAGGTTGAGGTTATTCTGGACCGCTCGCCCTTCTACGCCGAGGCCGGCGGCCAGCTGGCCGACCAGGGTGAGATATTGACCGACGATGGAGCCGTCCTGGAGGTGGACGACGTGCAAAAGCCCATCAAAGGGCTGACCATCCACCGCTGCCGGCTGACTGAAGGAACGCTGATCCTGCAGGCCAAGGTCACGGCCACCATCGACCGGAACCGGCGCGGCGCCATCGCCCGCTCGCACACCGCCACGCACATGGTCCATAAGGCTCTGCGAGAGGAACTGGGTCCCCAGGCCACGCAGCGCGGTTCCGAGGATGCACCCAACAGGCTGCGTTTCGACTTCCAATGGTCGCAAGCTCCCAGCCGCCAGGCCATGGATGCGGTGGAATCCCGTGTCAACGACCGCCTGCGGGACAACCTGGCCGTGACCGCGCAGGAGATGAAGTATGACGATGCCATCGCCCTGGGCGCCATGCATCTGTTCGGGGAGAAGTACGGCGACGTGGTCCGTGTGGTCTCCATTGGCGAGGACGGCTGGAGCCGTGAGCTCTGCGGGGGAACCCATGTGGATCACGTGGGCAAGATCGGTGCGGTCTCCATCATGTCCGAAGCCTCGGTGGGTACCGGTGTTCGTCGTGTGGATGCCGTGGTGGGCCAGGGCGCTTACGAGTACAACGCCCGTGAGCACGCCCTGGTCTCTCAGCTTTCCGACAAGCTCAACGCCCGCCCTGACGAGCTTGAGTCAAGGATTTCGGCCCTGCTGGCCAAGCTCAAGGAGTCCGACCGCCGACTGGCGGCCACCTATGAGCAGCAGATGGCCCAGGCTGTGCCCGAACTAGCCAACCAGGCCTTGCATGCCCCGGGCGAGGTCAAGATCGCATCCCGGAACATGGGGCATTTTGGCTCGGTCGATGCTCTGCGCAAGACGGTGACCGACCTGCGGGCCCGCATGGGCGAGGAGTACCCGGTTGTGGTTGCACTGGCTGGTGTCAGCGAGGATGACAAGCCTGTCATCTTCGTAGCCACCAACCAGGCGGCCCGTGACCGCGGTCTCAGGGCCGGCGATTTGGTCAGGACGGCTTCCAAGGTCCTGGGAGGCGGCGGTGGGGGCAAGCCTGACTTTGCCCAGGGTGGCGGCCAGGATGCCTCGGCCATCGATCGGGCCTTGAAAGCCCTGAGTGATCAGGTCCAAGAAGGCTGAGCTTCCCGTGGGATCACAGACAGCCGTGTGGCTGGGGGTGGATCTTGGTGAGGCCAGGGTGGGTCTGGCCCTGTCGGACCCGGAGCTGACCCTGGCCTTTCCCGCTGGCAACATCAAGGTTCAGGGCGACTACTTCCAAGCCCTGGACCAGGTGGAAGACCTGATTATGGACAAGTGTGTTTCCAAGGTTGTAGTCGGACACCCCTTGCTTCTGAGCGGCCAGGCTGGTCGCAGCGCAAAAAAGGCGGCCCGTTGGGTGCGTGCATTGACTGGACGCCTGCAGGAGGCCGCCCAGGATGCCGACATTGCCCCTGAGCAGCTGCCCAGTGTAGTATTGCGAGACGAACGACTGACGACCGTCAGCGCCCATCGTCAGCTATATGATGCCCGCGTGGACGGGCGAAGACATCGTCCCGTGGTCGATCAGCAGTCCGCTGTTGTGCTGTTGCAGTCGGCCCTGGACGACCAACGTGCCGACAAGGAGTGCTAATTGGCCGACGACATGCAGGAATTCTTCCAGAACAAAGTTCAGTGGGTTACCGATGGGCAGGCCCCGGTTTCCGCCATGCCGCCGCGTCCTCCTCATTCGCGCCGTGAAATGCGCCGTCGGCGCGAAAGGCGCAAGCATCGCAAGCAGATCATGATCGTTATCATCGCCCTGGCTGTTGTGCTGGCCACCTCATGCGTAGTGATTCTGGTAGGCGGGCTGCGTCATGGCGCCCCTAGGATAGTAGCCACCAAGGAGGTCGCCCCTGACTATCCAGGTCCCGGCGGACAGCCGCTGGAGTTTACTGTCGAGAGCGGTCAGGGTGCTGATCAGGTGGGTGCCAATTTGGTCAAGGCCGGGGTGGTCAAGTCCACGGCAGCCTTCCTGCACGCCATCACCAGTACCCAGTCCGAATCCAGGCTTCTGCCCGGCGTTTTCGATCTGCGTTTGCGGATGAAGGCCTCGGATGTGGTTGCCATTCTGACCGACAGCAGCAAGGCTGGAGGCTTCCTGCAGGTGCGGGCCGGCGAACGGATCCGCGACGTGGTCGCCCGGGCCGCCCAGCTTTCCGGTGTTCCACAGAGCGAATTTGACGCCCTGATTCAAGCCAAGGGTGAGGGCATCCTGCCCCAGGAGGCACAGGGCAACTTCGAGGGGTGGCTGCAGCCTGGCGAGTACGATGTGCGCAAAGCTGGGTCGGCCAAGGCCATTCTGAGCAATCTGGTGTCCAAGCGAGTCGAGCACCTGGACCAGTTGGGCGTGCCCGGTGGTCAGGATCGGCAGACCATACTCAATACGGCCTCCATCACCGAGGCCGAGGTCAACAAGTCGGAATACTACAGCAAGGTGGCCCGGGTCATAGAAAACCGATTGGCCAAGGGGATGCCCTTGGGCATGGACAGCACCGTGGCATACTCCAACAATGTCTCCGCCTTGAAGCTGACCGATGCCATGTTGAAGAACGCCGATGACCCCTACAACACCAGGGTCCATCCGGGTCTGCCTCCAGGCCCCATCGGCAGCCCTGGGGATGAGGCCATCCAAGCAGTCATGCACCCTGAGTCGGGCGACTGGCTCTATTTCGTCACTGTGAACATGGATACAGGAGAGACCAGGTTCAGCGACAACCCGGATCAGTTCAACCGCGATGTCAAGGAGTACAAGGCCTGGGAGTCCCAGCACAGCCAGCAGGGCGAGTAGCGCTTTTTCCCTGGATTTCAAGGTCTCAATTGTCAACTAGATGCATACGGCATTAGAAGGCATTGATTATTAAGGCCGTTACCGCTGCGGCGAGGATGATCGGGACATAGGCCAGCGAGAGTGGGGTGTTTGTTCTGTCTGATCTGCGGCGGCGTGCCAACCAGACCAAAGCCAGTGCGACCAGTCCCAGCAGCCCCATCATCAACCACCAAACCAGGATGGTTGTCCATCCCAGAACTGACAGGCTCAGGGCGACCAGACCCGTGGCGGTCACGTCGCCCAGCCCCAAGGCACCGGGTCGGACCAGGGCCAGCAGAAACTGAAGGCCTGCAGAGGCCAGAGTCAGCAGCAGGCACTGCGTGAGCAGCATCATCCGACCCCGGATTAGCGCAAAGACCAGCAGGACCACGGTCTGCAATACCAGTCCCACGAGCACCAGAAGACGTGGGACTCGCCGGGTGCGGATATCGATCAGGGCCAGGAGGAGGGCGATCAGCAGTCCCGGCGCTGGGATGAGGTAGACCATCTTCTAAGATAATCATACGTAGCCCTAACCTGGCAAACGAGGAACGAACGAGGAGCTTGAATATGTTGCGCTGGCAGACGGCAGGGGAATCCCATGGAGAGGCCCTAGTGGCCATGTTGGAGGGTCTGCCCGCCGGGGTTGCCGTGTCCACCAAGGATATTGAATCAGCCCTGGCTCGCCGACGGTTGGGCTATGGTCGCGGGGCCAGGATGGGCTTTGAGCAGGACCGGGTGCGACTGTTGACCGGTGTCAGGCATGGACGGACGCTCGGTTCGCCAGTGGCCATCGAGATCGGTAACACTGAGTGGCCCAAGTGGGAGCAGGTGATGAGTGTGGACGAGCTGCCTGCCGATCAGGAGCCTCCGGCCACCGGTCGTAATGCACCACTGACCAGGCCCAGGCCCGGCCACGCCGATCTGACCGGTATGCGCAAGTATGGGTTTACAGATGCGCGTCCGGTACTTGAGCGTTCCTCGGCCAGGGAGACTGCCTCCCGGGTTGCTCTGGGATCGGTGGCTGCCGACTTCCTGCAGCAAGCCTTGGGCATACGAACTGTCTCCCATGTCATCTCTATAGCCGGTGTCGGCTTGGAGGGTCATGAAGTCACGCCCGGCCCAGAGGACGCACCCGCCTTGGATGCCTCGCCGGTCAGGACTCTGGACAAGGACGCTGAGAAGCGGATGATGGCCAGAATCGATCAGATCAAGAAGGACGGCGACACCGCTGGTGGGGTCTTCGAGGTCATCGCTTATGGCGTGCCTGCGGGCTTGGGCACTTATGTGGAGGACGACCGGCGTTTGGATGCGGCTTTGGCCAGCGCCTTCATGGGCATTCAGGCCATCAAGGGCGTGGAGATCGGCGACGGATTCAGCGAGGCTGATCGTCCAGGATCGCAGGCCCATGACGAAATGGAGCCCGGTCCTGACGGCACCATTCGCAGGCTCAGCAACCATGCAGGCGGTCTGGAGGGTGGCACGTCCAATGGCCAGCCCATTAGGGTGAGGGCCGCCATGAAGCCCATCTCCTCGGTGCCGCGGGCTCTGCGTACGGTGGATGTGGCCACCGGACTGCCTGCCCAGGCCATCCATCAGCGTTCCGACGTGACCGCCGTGCCTGCCGCTGCAGTGATCGGCGAAGCTATGATGAACCTGACCCTGGCGCGATTCGCTTTGGAGAAGTTCGGCGGCGACTCGCTCGAAGAGGTTCGGCGCAATGCCCAGGCCTACCTTCAGTCCTGGCCCGAGCATCTGCGGTGAGGGGCGGTCTTGCATGATTGAAAGCAACAGCATGCCCAAGGCCGTCGTCATCGGCATGCCCGGTGCGGGCAAGACCCGTCTGGGCAGGGAGACAGCCACCCTGATCAAGGCGCCCTTCCGGGACACGGACCAGTGCATTGAGGAAGAGGCAGGCCAATCGGTCAGTGAGATCTTCGACGCTCAGGGCGAGCAGGCTTTCCGAGACATGGAGACCGGGGTGATCCTGGACCTGCTGAAGGACTTTTCCGGTGGAATCCTGTCCTTGGGAGGAGGTGCTCCAATGAGCACCGAGGTCTTTCAGGCGCTGCAGGAATATCGGCGGGCAGGCGGAGCTGTGGTCTACCTGCAGATCGACCCGGAGGAGGGGGTCAGTCGGGCGGTTCGGTCGGATCATCGCCCCCTTCTTCGCGGTGCCGCATCGGAGCGCTGGATGGCCCTCTATCGTGAGCGCCGCAGCGTCTACCAGGAGCTGGCCACCATCACCCTCAAATCCAGGAACACCACCCCCCGGGCCCTGGCCCGTCGTCTGGCCGATGCCTTGACTGAGCGGGTGGTTCACGTAAGCGGTCCCGACCCCTACGATGTCAGGATCGGTGCAGGAGTGACCGGGCGGTTGCATGAGATGCTTGGAGACCAGGCAATGCGCGTGGCCCTGATTCACACCCAGCCCGTCCAGCGCCATTCGGACCATGCCCGTGCCCTCCTCCGTCAGGCCGGGTATCAAGTGGTGGATCTGACCATTCCCGATGCGGAAGCCGGCAAGACCATTCAGGTCAGCCAGGGGATCTGGGAGCGCCTGGCCACCGAGGGTTTCACCCGTTCCGACGCGGTTGTAGGACTAGGTGGGGGAGCGGCTACAGACCAAGCTGGGTTCATCGCCGCCACCTGGATGCGAGGTATCCGTTATGTGAACTGTCCGACCTCTCTGCTGGCCATGGTCGATGCCTCTACCGGAGGCAAAACCGGCATCAACCTGGAGCAGGGCAAGAATCTGGTCGGCAGCTTCTATACCCCTGCCGGTGTCCTGGCCGATCTGCGAACCCTGCGGACCCTGCCCAATGAGATTTTTGTAGAGGGCCTGGGCGAGGTGGCCAAGTCTGGTTTCATCATGGACGGCGGCATTCTGAGTGAACTTGAGGAGCGGGCCGACTCCCTTCGTTCCTTCGATGGGCAGGAGTCCGACCAGTGGTTCGGCACGGTGGTCCAGGATCTGATTGAACGCACCGTAGAGGTCAAGGCCCGGCATGTCTCAGTGGACCTCAAGGAATCCGGCTTGCGGGAGTTCCTCAACTATGGTCACACCCTGGGCCACGCCATCGAGAAGATCGAACACTTCACCTGGCGGCATGGTCAGGCCGTGTCCGTGGGCATGGTCTTCGCAGCCGAGTTGGCCAGGATCACCGGCCATCTGGATCAGGAGGCGGTCGACTACCATCGGCAGCTTCTGTCCTCCCTGGGGCTGAGAACCTGGTGGAATGGGGGAGACTTCGACCAGGTGTTGGCCCTCATGCATCGGGACAAAAAGGCCCGTGGCAACAAGTTGCGGTTTATCATTCTTGATGGTTTGGGCAAACCCACCCACCTGGACGACCCACCGGTCTCGGCGATCAAGGAGGCCTTCCAGGCCATACGCAAGGAGGAATGACAGATGGCGGATGCCGACAAGGGCAGGCAGACGGTTCTGGTGGTCAACGGACCCAACCTGGGTCGGCTGGGTGTGCGCGACCCTGATGTCTACGGTCGTCAGGATCTTGAGACCCTGACACGGGACTGCGAAAACTGGGGTCAGCAGCTGGGCCTGGAAGTTCAGGTGCTGCAATCGGACGACGAGGGTCAGGTCATTCGCTGGATGCACCAGGCGGTGGACCAGGGCAGTGCTGTGGTGCTCAACCCGGCCGCCTTCACCCACTACAGTTATGGGCTGTCCGATGCCGCCGTCCAGGTGACCCAGGCAGGGTTGCCGCTGATGGAGGTCCATATTTCCAATCCCGCATCCAGGGAGGCCTTCCGCCGACACAGCGTCATCTCACCGGTGGCCACCGGCACCATCACCGGCATGGGCTTCTATGGCTACCGGCTTGCCCTGGAAGCTGTGGCCCATCTGTTGGAGAGCGCATGAGTGAGAGCGGAGAGACCGGCAAGAAACTCTCCGCACCGCCCAAGGCCATCCTTGTCCGCGGCGCCAGGGTCCACAACCTGCGCAATCTGGATGTCGACATTCCTTTGAATCACTTGGTGGGCATTGCCGGGGTCTCGGGCTCCGGCAAGTCCTCCCTAGCTCTGGGGGTCCTCTACGCCGAGGGGTCCCGGCGTTATTTGGAATCCTTATCCACCTACACCAGGAGGCGGATGACCCAGGCCCAGCGCCCCCAGGTGGACTCGGTGCGCTTTCTGCCGCCGGCTTTAGCTCTGCGTCAACGGCCGGGCGTGGGAGGCATGCGCTCCACTTTCGGCACCGCCACCGAGCTGCTCAACGTACTTCGGCTGATGTTCTCACGGCTGGCCAGCCATGTCTGCCCCAATGGCCATCGCCAGGAGCCCACCCTGGCTGTGGCAGCCGAGATACCCATCGCCTGCCCTACTTGCGGTGCTAAAGTGGAGCCTCCCAGCGCTGAGGAGCTGGCTTTCAACTCTCTGGGAGCCTGCCCTACCTGCCAGGGGACCGGGACCGTGCGCGAGGTGGACGATGCCACCCTGGTTCCCGATGACAGTCTGACTATCGACCAGGGTGCCGTGGTGCCTTGGCGAACCTTCGGTTTCAACGTCCAGCCAGACATCGTCCGCGAGTTCGGAGTCCGCACCGACGTACCTTGGCGGGACCTGACCGATCGGGAGCGGAAGATCGTTTTCGAAGGGCCGGCTGAGAAGAAGCACATCACCATCACTTCGGTCAAGGGGGTTCACGAGCTGGACTTCACTTTCCGCAACGCACGCTTGACCGTGACCGAGGAGCTCAAGAGGGCTAATGATGACAAGCGACTGGCCAAGGTGGCCAAGTTTCTGACTGAGCGGACCTGCCCGGACTGCAAGGGTACCCGGCTCAACCAGCGAGCGCGTCTGCCTGAGATCAATGGGGACAATCTGGCCGCGGTTACCTCCTGGCCTCTGGACAAGGTGCTGGGCTGGGGACGAAAGTTGCCGCCCACGCTGCCTGAACCCATGCAGCCCATGGCTTCGGCCCTATGCAAGACCCTGGACGAGATGGGCAGGCGGTTGATTCAGTTGGGACTGAGCTACCTGACCTTGGACCGCTCCAGCACATCCCTGTCCACAGGTGAGAGGCAGCGGGCCCAGCTAGCCAGGGCGGTGCGTAATGAGACCACAGGCGTGCTCTATGTGCTGGACGAGCCCTCGACCGGTCTGCATCCTGCCAACCTGGAGGGGCTTATAGGGGTCATGCGCGACCTGTTGGCTGATGGCAATTCGGTGGTTTTCGTCGACCACGATGTCAAGGTACTAGAATCGGCCGATTATCTGATCGAAATGGGTCCCGGGGCAGGGGAGCGCGGCGGCAGGATCCTGGCCCAGGGAGCTCCTGAACGGATCGCTGCAGACCCGGGCTCGCGCATCGCAGGTTTTCTGGATGGACGCGAGCCGGTTCTGGTAAGGGACCGTCACCCTATGCCTGCAGAGGATGGATGGATTCGTATGCAGTCAGGACTCATTCACACGGTCCGCCCTCTGGATCTGGCCATTCCTCGTGGGTGCATGACGGCTGTTACCGGCGTATCCGGCTCAGGCAAGACCACTATGATCCTGGAGTCCTTGGTCCCGGCCCTGCAGGCTTGCATCCAGGGCGACCCCATGCCCAAACATGTGCACAGTCTGGACCCAGCCGGCATCGACAGGGTTCGTCTGGTGGATTCCTCGCCCATAGGCATCAACGTGCGCTCCACGGTGGCCACCTACTCAGGGCTCATGGACCGGTTGCGCCGCCTCTTCGCGGCCACTGACCAGGCGAAAAAGGACAAGCTGGGCATCTCAGCATTCTCATACAACACAGGATCACTGCGCTGTCCCCAGTGCGACGGAACCGGCCAGATCAGCCTGGACGTGCAGTTCCTGCCCGACATCCCCATCACCTGCCCCAGCTGTCAGGGTCGTCGATACCGTCCGGAGGCCGAGCATTACCGTCTGTCCACACCGGCACACTCCAAGCCGCTGAGCCTGCCCGATCTGCTGGCCATGGAGGTGGGCCGGGTCCTGGAGGTCTTTGCGCAGGGCCGCGAGTACACGGCCATTCGCCGAGGCTTGCAGACCTTGAAAGACCTGGGCCTTGACTACTTGACCCTGGGAGAGGACACTCCCTCCCTGTCTGGCGGAGAGGCCCAGCGGCTGAAGCTGTCCAACGAATTGGGCCGCAGGCAGAATGGTTCCATGTTCGTCCTGGACGAGCCCACCACAGGTCTGCATCCCTTGGATGTGCGCGTCCTGATTGGAGTGCTGGAGCGTCTGGTCAGCAAGGGGGCCACGGTGGTCTTCATCGAGCACGATCTGGATATGATCGCCAACGCCGACCATGTGGTCGATATGGGTCCGGGCGGCGGCGATCGTGGCGGAAGAATCGTAGCTCAGGGCGACCCTGAATCTGTGGCCCGCAACCCTGATTCAGTGACCGGTCGCTACCTGGCTGACCACCTGCATCTGAGTCGTCCCTGAAACCTTCCGTTCTCCTCGAGTGTTGGCCGGTTTCTGGTCGCTCCTGCCTGATAGGCTGAAGTTCCATGGTCAGAGAACATGGAAATTCGCAAGGGCATATCACCAAACACATTTTCGTCACCGGCGGCGTGGTTTCTTCACTGGGCAAGGGACTGACCGCATCATCTCTGGGCCGACTGCTGAGAAGCCGCGGAATCCGCGTTCTTCAACAGAAGCTGGATCCCTACATCAACGTCGATCCGGGGACCATGAACCCCTTCCAACACGGCGAAGTCTACGTGACCGAGGATGGGGCCGAAACCGATCTGGACATCGGCCACTATGAGCGTTTCACCGATGTCTTCCTCTCCCAGAAGGCCAACGTGACCACCGGTCAGATTTACCAGTCTGTTCTGCGTAAGGAGCGGGCGGGGGAATACCTGGGCCAGTGCGTCCAGGTCATTCCCCACGTGACCAACGAAATCAAGAGCCGCATGCGGGCCCAGGCCAGCGACGATGTGGACGTGATCATCACCGAGATCGGCGGGACTGTGGGCGACATCGAGTCCCAGCCCTTCATGGAAGCCGCCCGCGAGGTGCGTCGGGACATCGGCCCGGACAACTGCATGTTCGTCCATGTCTCCCTGGTGCCCTACGTGGCCGCCGCCCACGAGCTCAAGACCAAGCCCACCCAGCACTCGGTCATGGCCCTGCGCCAGCTGGGCATCGCCCCCGATGCCCTGGTGCTGCGCTCCGACCGGCCGCTCAATCAAGGCATCAAGGACAAGATCTCCCTCATGTGCGACGTGGATGCCGAGGGCGTAGTCAACTGCGTGGATGCGCCCAGCATCTACGACGTGCCCAAGATCCTCTATAAGGAGGGCCTTGACACCTACGTGGTGCGTAAGCTGGGGTTGCCCTTCCACGACGTCGACTGGAACGAGTGGGAGGACCTGCTGGACCGAGTCCACAATCCCCGTACCAAGGTGGCCATCGCCATCGTGGGCAAGTACATCGACCTGCCTGATGCCTACCTGTCGGTTATCGAGGCGCTGAAGGCCGGCGGCTTCGCCAACCGTTCCCAGGTCCAGGTCAAGCTGGTGGCAGCCGACACCTGCGAGACCATGGATGGTGCCCGCAAGGCCCTGGAGGGCGTGGATGGCATCGTGGTTCCCGGCGGCTTCGGCATCCGCGGCATCGAGGGCAAGATTGGCGCCCTTCGCTACGCCCGCGAGACTGGCCTGCCTGCCCTGGGACTCTGCCTGGGTCTGCAGTCCATGGTCATCGAGTTCGCCCGCCACGTCCTGGGGCTGGAGGACGCCAACTCCTCGGAGTTCGAGCCTGACTGCGAAAACCCGGTCATCGCCACCATGGAGGAACAGAAGGACATCGTGGCCGGCCATGGCGACATGGGCCACACCATGCGGCTGGGCGCCTATCCAGCAGTGCTCAAGCCAGATTCCTTGGTGGCCCGGCTCTATGGCTCGACCGAGATCTCCGAGCGTCACCGCCACCGCTATGAGGTCAACGTGGCCTACAAGGAGCGGCTGGACAAGGCCGGCCTGCACATCTCGGGCACCAGCCCGGATGGGCAGCTGACCGAGTTCGTAGAGCTCTCCCAGGACCAGCATCCCTTCTATGTGGGCACCCAGGCCCACCCGGAGTTCAAGTCCCGGCCCACCAAGCCGCACCCCCTCTTCGCCGGCCTGGTCAAGGCCAGCCTGGAGCACGGAGGACAGGAGGCCGCCTGAGGTCAATCCGTTTTCAAAAACGTTGACTATGATCGCCCGTTTCCCTCTTATGGGAAGCGGGCGATTGTCCGTATCGGTACTGCTGTCAAGAGGTAGGGCCGGATTCCTTAGAGAGCGTAAGCCGGGGTCTGGCGGTTCATTATGGTCCCGGTTATCCTGTAATGGTGTGAACGGCCGCATATGGCGGCCGTGCGTGTGTTAGGAGGTCTCAGCTCGTGGACAGCACCTCGCAGCGGACAGACACATCGCGGGATGTGGAAATGAGCCAGTACGTGGCCGACCGCTCCCGCGTCAACGAAGAAAAAATCAAAAAAGACGACCAAATCATCTCCGAGTTCGGCGACTATACCTATGGCTGGCACGACTCCGATGATGCCGGGCGCAATGCCCACAAGGGCATTGACGAGGATGTCGTCCGTGCCATCTCGGCCGACAAGGGCGAGCCTGACTGGATGCTGCAGATGCGTCTCAAGGGCTATCGGGCCTTCATGGAAAAGCCCATGCCCAAGTGGGGCGTGGATTTAAGCGGGTTCGATGCCGACGACTTCAAGTACTATGTCAAGCCCTTAAAGGAGCAGGCCAAGGACTGGAAGGACCTGCCCGACGACATCCGCACCACCTATGACCGGCTGGGCATCCCCGAGGCCGAGAAGAAGCGGCTGGTCTCCGGTGTTGCCGCCCAGTACGAGTCTGAGGTCATCTACAACTCCATCCGCGACGACTTGCGCAAACAGGGGGTCATCTTCCTGGATACGGACACGGCCTTGAAAGAGTACCCAGACCTCTTCCGCAAGTACTTCGCCACGGTCATCCCCCCGGACGACAACAAGTTCGCCGCACTGAACACGGCGGCCTGGTCGGGTGGATCCTTCGTCTACGTGCCCAAGGGAGTCCATGTGGACATCCCCCTGCAGGCCTACTTCCGTATCAACACGCCCAATATGGGCCAGTTCGAGCGCACGCTGATCATTGCCGACGAGGGTTCCTACGTCCATTACGTGGAGGGCTGCACAGCACCCATTTACTCCACTGACTCTTTGCACGCGGCCAACGTGGAGATTGTGGTCGAACCTCATGCCCGTGTCCGCTACACCACGGTCCAGAACTGGTCCAACAACGTCTACAATTTGGTCACTCAGCGTGCCTATGTGCGCGAGGGCGGCACCATGGAGTGGGTGGACGGCAACATCGGGTCCAAGGCGACCATGAAATATCCGGCCTGCATCCTGGCCGAGCCCTACGCCAAGGCCGAGACCCTCTCCCTGGGCTTCGCTGGCAAGGGGCAGTACCAGGACACGGGTGCCAAGATGATTCACCTGGCACCCCATACCTCATCCACCATCGTCTCCAAGTCCATCTCCCGCAACGGGGGAAGGGCCGCTTACCGAGGCCTGGTCAAGATCATCAAGGGCGCCGAGAAGTCTTCTTCTTCGGTGGTCTGCGACGCCTTGCTGGTGGACGACTACTCCCGCTCGGATACCTACCCGCACGTGGATGTTCGCGAGGACGACGTCTCCATGGCTCATGAGGCCACCGTCTCCAAGGTCTCCGAGGACCAGCTCTTCTATCTGATGAGCCGCGGCCTGGAGGAGAAGGAGGCCATGGGCATGATTGTGCGCGGGTTCGTGGAGCCCATTTCCCGGCAGCTGCCCATGGAGTACGCGTTGGAGCTTAACCGCTTGGTCGAATTGCAGATGGAGGGTTCGGTAGGCTGATGTCACGAAACAGCGAAATAACCATTCCGCATGCGGATCCCAAGGATCCCTATGCTTTCCCGGCCACCATGCCGTCTAGTGCCGACAAGGAGCCACGTTCCTTCAACCCTGATGACTTTCCCATGCCTACCCGCAAGCAGGATGACTGGCGGTTCACCCCCATCGACCGGATGGAGGAGTTCTTCACTGTCTTCAAGCCCAGCGGTCTGACCAAGGTCTCGGTGACTATGATTGACGGGTCCGTCCCGTCAGCAGATCAGGTCAGCGTCAGCCGGGTTCCCATGGATCAGGCTCCCTGCGGAACCGTCCTCAAGCCCAGCGATCGAGCAGCCGCTGTGGAGTGGGCCAGCGGCAAGCAGGCAACCGTGGTCAACCTCAAGGGCACCCTGGATCAGCCCGTGCTGGTCCGTGTCAACGGCGGCGGCCCTGAGCTGGATGCCTTCCACTTGGTCATCACGGCCGAGGCGGGCACCAAGGCCGATCTGGTGGTCGAGCACCAGGGCCAGGCACGTCTGGCCGAGGGCGTCGAAATCGATATCGGTGACAATTCGCAGATGTCGACCACCTTCATCCAGGAGTGGGACAAGGGCAGCAAGCATGTAGGCAACCACCGCATTCACCTGGGCGCCGAGGCCTCCCTACGCCACTCTGTGGTCAGTTTGGGCGGCGATGTCGTGCGGCTGCGCATGGACCAGGACTTCGGCGGCGAGCAGGGCGACCTGAACATGCTGGGCATCTACTTCGTCGATCCCGGCCAGCACATGGAACACCGGACCATGGTGGTGCACAACCATCCCAACTGCAAGTCCCGTGTGGTCTACAAGGGTGCCTTGGACGGAATCGGCGCGCACACCACCTGGGTGGGCAACGCGCTCATTCAGCCGACTGCGCCTGGAACCGATTCATACGAGCTAAACCGGAACCTGGTTCTGACCCCTGGGGCCATCGCCGATTCCGAGCCCAACCTGGAGATCGAGAACGGCGACATCATCGGGGCAGGCCATGCGAGTTCGGTCGGACGCTTCGACGACGAGGAGCTCTTCTACTTGCAGTCCCGCGGCATTCCCGAGCAGGAGGCCCGCAAGCTGGTGGTTCGAGGCTTCTTCGGTGAACTGGTGGAGGAGATTGACGTCCCCAGCGTCTCCGGGCACCTGATGGGGGTCATCGACCGCAGGCTGGCGGCCGGCGAGGATCAAGAGATGCAGCACGTTTTGGAGGAGAACTGACATGTCCACATTGGAAATCAAGGATCTGCACGTCTCGGTGGAGACCAAGGAGGGTCGCAAGCAGATCCTCAAGGGGGCCACGCTGACCGTCCACTCCGGTGAGACCCACGCCATCATGGGGCCCAACGGTTCGGGCAAGTCCACCCTGGCCTACACCCTGGCTGGCCATCCCAAGTATGAGGTCGACTCGGGCCAGGCCCTGCTGGATGGGCGGGATCTGCTCAAGATGACCCCGGACGAGCGGGCCAAGGCCGGGCTCTTCCTGGCCATGCAGTATCCGGTCGAGGTACCCGGCGTATCCATGACCAATTTCCTGCGTACCGCCAAGACCGAGGTCGACGGCAAGGCCCCTGCCATCCGCCAGTGGACCAAGGATCTGAATGAAGCCATGAAGCGGCTGCGTATGGATCCCAAGTTCGCCCAGCGCTCGGTCAACGAAGGCTTCTCGGGCGGCGAGAAGAAGCGGGCCGAGGTCCTGCAGCTGGAGCTGCTCAAGCCTAAGTTCGCCATCCTGGACGAAACCGACTCCGGCCTGGACGTGGATGCCCTGCGCATCGTCTCCGAAGGTGTCAACAGGGCCAAGGAGAATACCGGCATGGGTGTGCTCATGGTTACCCACTACACCAGGATCCTCAAATACATCAAGCCTGATATCGTTCACGTTTTCGCCGACGGCCGCTTTGTGAAGACCGGTGGCCCTGAGCTGGCCGACACCCTGGAAGAGACCGGGTACGACCAGTACCTGCCCGAGGGTGCCGACTCTGAATCAGCCCTGGCCTGAGGATAAGAGAAGAGGTCCGCAATGGTCATTGATGACAGCATTCGGCAGCAGTTTCCGATTCTGGACCAGCAGGTGCATGGCCACCCTCTGGTCTATCTGGATTCGGCTGCCACTGCCCAGAAACCCCTGGCGGTCATCGATGCCGTTCGGGACTTTTACCTGAAGGACAACGCCGGGGTGCACAGGGGCGCCCACGAACTGGCCGCCCGCAGCACCGTGGCCTTTGAGCACGCGCGCTCACGTGTGGCCGCCCTGGTCGGCGCGGAAGGCCAGGAGGGCGGCGAAGAGATTGTCGTCACCGCCGGGGCTACGGCTGCTCTGAACCTGCTCGCCACCGCCTTCGGCAACGCCAGTCTGGGTCGCGGAGGCAAGGCGGCACGTCGATTTGCGCTGAAGCCAGGGGATGAGGTCGTGGTCAGCAAGGCCGAGCACCACTCGGTCCTGCTGCCCTTCCAGGAGCTCTGCTACCGGACCGGAGCAGTCCTCAAGTACTTCGATCTGGACTCGGAAGGCCGTGTTCTGGTAGATACAGCCGACCAGGTCATAACCGAGCGGACCAAGGTGGTCGCCGTCACCCATGTCAGCAACGTGACTGGCGCCATCACAGACATCAAGCCCATTGTCCGCCGTGCCCATCAAGTGGGTGCCCTGGTGGTGCTGGACGTGTGTCAGTCCGTGCCTCACCTGCCTATCGATCTGCACGCCATGGATGTGGACTTCGCAGTCTGGAGTGCACATAAGATGTATGGCCCCACAGGCGTGGGCTTCCTCTATGGACGCCGAGAGCTGCTTGAGGCCCTGCCTCCGGCATCATTCGGCGGATCCATGGTGGAGTTGGCCTATCTGGACCGTCCTGCCAGCTATATGGATCCCCCGGCTCGGTTCGAGGCCGGTACACAGCCGGTGGCACAGATGATCGGGGCCGGAGTAGCCGCCGATTGGCTGATGGGTTTGGGCATGGATAAGGTGGCCGAACATGAGAAGGCCATCACCGCCGGTCTGTTGAGGCTGGGGGAGTTGGACGGAGTGCGCATCCTAGGTCCGACCACACCAGAGGACCGGATCGGCACGGTCGCCTTCGACGTTCAGGGAGTCCATCCCCACGATGTAGGCCAGTACGTAGATTCACGTGGCATTGCCATCCGTGTAGGGCACCACTGCGCTCAGCCGGTGCATCGTCACTTTGGCCTGATGGCCTCTAACCGGGCCTCTACAGGCGTTTACAATACTGTGGCCGACACGGATGCCCTGCTGGATGCCGTCTCCGGTGTCCGCAGCTTCTTCAAAGTGGGCTGAGGGTCTTCACCGGCAGCACATTGACGGTTTTAGCAAAGACTTACTGGTAGGTTTAAGGACATGGCGGATTTCGGGATGGATGACGAAGAACTGGAGCAGATGTACCAGGAGGTGATTCTGGACGCAGCCCGTGATCCTCACGGGCGCGTAGGGAATCAGGCTGATGGGGGAGAAGACTCCGATGGCGACGGCGTGACCATCCGGGTGGAGCACGAGGCCTGCCTGGCTGCCGAGTCCCATCAGTTCAATCCCACCTGCGGGGATCAGGCCACCATCCATGTGGAAGTGGCGCCTGGCGAGCAGGGCGGCCCCGACCTCATCCAGCGAATCGTCTGGCAGGGTTCAGGTTGTTCCATCAGCCAGGCCAGTCTGTCCATCATGGTGGATCTGGTCCAGGGGCAGACTGTTGATCATGCCATGGACTTGGCTGCCGACTTCCGCAAGCTCATGGAATCGCGCGGAGCCGGACTTGAGGATGAGCAGGCCCAGGACGCTCTTGGCGATGCCATGGTCTTCCAAGGGGTGTCCAAGTACCCTATGCGAATCAAATGCGCCCTGCTGGGTTGGGAGGGCATGAAGGCCTCGGTGGCCCAGGCCCTGTCAGCCGGGCGGGAGAGCGACAGCAGTGAGAAGGAGGAGCAGGTATGAGCGGCAATACGAATCTGGTGCCCGAACCCCAGGACTCCATCCTGGCCTCGGTGGGCAGGGCCATCAGCGATCCAGGCACGGCACAGGCCCTGGCCAGCAATCCCCTGGGCGCGGAAACGGTGCTGAAGTCGGCCGAGGGCGGTTCCATGCGGCAGGTCGACGGTCAGGCGGACAAGAAGTCCGATGCGGACCAGGGCTCGAATGACGAATCCTCGGCCAGCGAGCCGGCCGCCAATAGCGAGAAAGCTGCGGACCAGAATGCCGCCGATGCTGAGGCTGCCGCTGAGGAGGCCATCCCTCTCAAGGCTGTCGACGACATCGGCCGAGCCACCGCGGAGGATGTCAGGGAGGCCCTGCACCAGGTCATCGATCCTGAGCTGGGCATCGATGTGGTCGACCTGGGGCTGGTCTATGGCATAGAAATCGACGAACTGGGACGGGCCATCATCACCATGACCCTGACCACGCCGGCCTGCCCGCTGACTGACCTGATCGAGGACCAGTGCGCCAGCGTCCTGGCGGGCCTGGTCGAGGAGTTCCGCATCGACTGGACCTGGTCGCCGCGCTGGACCCTGGACATGATCACCCCTGAGGGCCGCGAGCAGCTGGCCGCCATCGGCTTCAACTTCGAGAACATGCCTACCTATCAGTGAGGCATTCCGTCCTCTAGGTCATTTCGGGTCCTCCCGTGCGAATATACTGATGATTCCGGTCCGCCGTGACCGGCACGGCGCACGAGAGAAAGCACAGTGAAATGGCATTGTCCATGGGCTGGAAACTGCACGGCGACGGGAAAACATTGGCTCCGGGCGAGGTTGTGGAACCCGATGAGCGACTCACATGGCCACGTACGGCTGGCATCGGCGCCCAGCACGTTATCGCCATGTTCGGCTCCACCTTCCTGGTTCCCATTCTGACCGGATTCGACCCCTCTACCACCCTCTTCTTCACGGCCATGTCCACGGCCCTCTTCCTGCTGATCAACCGCAACCGTCTGCCCTCCTATCTGGGCAGCTCCTTCGGCTTCATCGCCCCGGTCCTGGCAGTGACCACTGCCCACAAGGGCCTGGCTGTGGCCTCCTTCGGGATCATGGTCACCGGTGCTTTGCTCTTCCTGATCGGCCTGATCGTCCACTTCGCAGGTTCGCGATGGATTGATCTGATCATGCCCCCGGTGGTCAACGGTGCCATCGTGGCCATCATCGGCTTCAACTTGGCCCCCTCGGCCTGGAAGAACTTCAAATCCGCCCCGCTGACCGCCCTGGTCACCCTGGTGGCCGTCATGCTGATAGCCGTGCTTTTCAAGGGTCTGATCGGCCGACTCAACATCCTTCTGGGCGTCATTGTCGGCTACATCTTCGCGGTCACCCAGGGCCAGGTAGATTTCGCAGCGGTGGAAAAGGCCGCCTGGTTCGGTCTGCCTCACTTCCACACCCCTCAGGCCGACCCGTCTGTCCTGGCCATGTTCATACCTGTGGTGCTGGTCCTGGTGGCCGAGAACATCGGTCACGTTAAGTCAGTGGCTCTGATGACCGGCCGTGATTATGACGACCAGATCGGCACCGCCTTGATGGCCGACGGCCTGGGCACTACGCTGGCCGGACTGGGCGGAGGCTCGGGCACCACCACCTACGCAGAGAACATCGGCGTCATGGCCGCCACCAAGGTCTATTCCACGGCCGCCTACTGGTGCGCCGCCATCTTCGCCTTCCTGCTCTCCCTCTGCCCCAAGTTCGGGGCCATCATCAACACCATCCCCACCGGTGTTCTGGGCGGGGTCACCACCATGCTCTACGGCATGATCGGCATGCTGGGCATTCGCATCTGGGTGGAGAACAAGGTGGACTTCGGCAAGTCCGTCAACATGACCGTGGGCGCCGTCGTCATGATCGTGGGCATCGCCGACTTCACCTTCGCGGTGGCCGGGGTCAGCTTTAACGGCATCGCTATTGGCTCTGTGGCCACGCTGGTCATGTACCACGGTCTCAAGGCCATCGGCCGCTGGCGGGGGACCATCGATCCGGACGACTACATTCATGAGGATTCGCAGGTCGCATCCCAGCAGAGCTGATTGCGTCGACGGCATCCGACACTCGGTGGTTGCCTGATTCTCGAACATTGCCTGCTGAAAAGTATCGCCTAATGTCTATGGCTGTCCGGTATTCAGTACTCGACTCGGTCATGGAGTGAAGCGGCTGAGACACCACGAATCCGCTAGGTAGCGTGGGTTCAATTCAATAGCCCTGTCAGTTGCTAGGTGGGTTCAGCTGGTTGGCAGGAATCAGTTGGCCGGCTCGGTCAGTTTGTTAACGAGCTCAACTGGCTGTCTGGGCGTAGTTGCCAGACTTGGCTCAGCTATCGTGTTCGGGTCTGGTTGCGTAGAAAGCCACAGCGCTTGAGGCAGCCACGTTCAGACTGTCCACGTCGTGGCTCATGGGGATGCGCACGGTCAGGTCCGCCCGGGCGATGGTCCTGTGGCTCAGCCCGTCGCCTTCTGTGCCGAAGATCAGGGCCAGGCGATCGATCTGGTCCTGCCCTGGACCTAGGCGTTCAGCCAATTCATCCAGGCTGATGGCATCCCGGTTCAGGGCCATAGCCGCCGTGGTGAAGCCCAGATCATGCAGTTGGTGCATGCCCTGATCGGGCCAGGCGTGGATGTCATCGCCGCCGATCCTGGTCCAGGGAACTTGAAAGACCGTGCCCATGGAGACCCGTGCGGCCCTGCGGTAAAGGGGGTCGGAGCAAGAGGGGGTGACCAGGACCGCATCCACCTGCAAGGCTGCCGCAGAACGCATCAGGGCGCCGATGTTAGTGTGATCAACTATGTTTTCCATGACGGCCACTCGCCTTGCCGATCGACAGATTTGCTCAACGGTGGGCAAAGGCCAGCGTCGCATGGCCGCTAGCGCGCCTCGATGAAGCCGGTACCCGGTTATGGTCTTGAGCTGTGCAGGGCTGGCCACGTAGACGGGAACGTTGTGTCCGAAGGCTGCGTCCACCTGGTCGAACATTGAACGCATCCCTTCCAGCCAGGGCTCTTCCACCAGGAAGGAGATGGGCTCAACCCCGGCATCCAGAGCACGGGCGATGACTTTGGGGGACTCCGCGATGAACAGGCCCTTAGCTGGTTCCAGACGATTGCGCAGTTGCGGCTCGGTTAGCCTGGTATAAGCCTCGATTCTGTCATCCTCGATGGAGTCGATTCTCACCCTGAGCACGCCTGCCGTTCCTCCTTCTGGTCCTGGGACCGCTGACTGGGCCTTGTTCTGTCAACAGCATAGGCAGCACAACCGAAAATCAAGCGTGGGTCATTTTGATGAAGAATGCGAATAATGAGTCCAAAAGAGCCGTATTGGTCAGCCGGACTAGTGAAAACAACGATTGTCGGCATACATAAATATTTTTCAATAAAGGCAAAAGCAGGAAAGATGCGAATCTTGATAGTTCCCATCGAGGGGAGATTGAGTGTCCGGAACGGGAGTTGAACCCGTACGCCTGTATATATATAGGCACTAGCACCTCAAGCTAGCGCGTCTACCATTCCGCCACCCGGACAGGTGCGTAATCGCAACGGAGACAATCATAGCATGATGGGCGGCATCGCGCACTGGGCGATTGGAGGAGCGTGTCGTCACGGAGAGTGCTTTTCGGCGGCGGGCTGTAGCCTAACACCATGACTGCACCCCTCTTCCTGCTGGATCCCGACCATGATGATTCCCCCTTGGCCAGTGATGAGCTCCATACCGGCTGGCGCCTGACCCTGCCCGAGCACATCCGTCGCCATGCCCTGGGTTCCATGAGGCTGAAGAATGGGGACCAGTTGGATCTATCAGACGGAGGTGGACTGCGCATCAGCGCCCTGGTCAGGGATGTTTCGACCGGCTTGGTAGAGGTCACCGCTGTGGGGCGGCAGGCACCTCCCGAGAAAGAACTGATTCTTATTCAGGCCCTGGCCAAGGGCGGCAAGGACGAGCAGGCCATCGACATGGCCACCCAGATCGGAGTCGATCAGGTCATGCCCTGGCAGGCTGATCGGTCCATAGCATAATGGCGGCCCGGCCGCAATGAACGGCACTGGCAGGCCGCCTTGGATACGGCCACCGAGCAGAGCCGGAGGGCCTATCGTCCTCGACTGCTGGACAAGGTGGACAGTCGTGGTCTGTCCTCCTGGTGTCGTAAGGCGACCGATCAGGGAAGCCTGGTTCTGGTCCTGCACCAGGATGCTGACCTTGGATGGGATGCAGTTCGTAAACGTGTCGACAAGTTGCCAGCTGGCTCCTCGGTCGCCGTGGTTGTGGGTCCTGAGGGTGGCATTGCCGATCAGGAGGTCCAGGCCATGATGAGGGAAGGGGCCCTGCCGGTCCGGTTGGGCGGGAACATTCTCCGAGCCGCTCTGGCCGGACCTGTGGCCCTGACCCTACTGGCGGACATGCTGGGTCGCTGGCAGTCGGAAGCCCCTGAGCCCAGCGCATGAAGTCGCGCACAATATACATCCTCGCCCATAAGATGGGAAACAACGAAAACAGCATTGTCAGCAAACAGTGAGGAGTGGTCATGAGCGATGACGACCGGCAGGAGGGTTGCATTTTCTGCAGAATTGTGGCAGGGGAGGTACCCAGCGAAAAGGTCTATGAGGATGAGACCGTCTACGCTTTCAAGGATGCCAACCCCAAGGCCGCCGTCCATGTCCTGATCGTCCCGCGTCACCACTACGCGTCCGTGGCTGAATTAGCCAAGGCCGATCCCAACACCCTGGCCCACATCGTCCAGGTGGCGCAGCAGATCGCCGACCAGGATTTCCACGGAGCCTACCGGCTGATCTTCAACACGGGGGAGGATGCCGGCCAATCGGTCTTTCATGTCCACGCCCACGTCCTGACCGGACAGGTGTTGCCCGAGTGAAGCCCATGTTCACCATCGTCATCGTGCAGGAAGGGAATCCGTGGCGGTAACTACGCGAACCCTGGAGATTCCGGAGGGAATCGACCCGGTTCAGGTGTTGGGGCCGGAAGACGCAGTCATTGACAGGATCGAGCATGCCTTCCCGGCAGTGTCTATCCTGGTTCGTGGCAACCGGATTATGCTGCGGGCTCAGGACCGGCAGGGCGACGTTGAGGCGGCACAGATCAGGGATCTACTGACCGAACTCATGCAGAACGCCGATCAGGTTCCCGTGGATGCCGATCAGGTTGGGCGAATACTGGACCACCGCCGTTTGGGGAACGCCGACGCAGCCGATTACTCCCATCCGGAAGAGCAGAAAATTACAGACCGCAATACTCAGGATTGCAATACGATAAACCATACTTCTGTAGACCGCGATTATGGGCAGACAGCTATGGCAGAGTCGGAGCGGAACAACGCTCTGGAAGGCATTGACCAACCACGTCAGGCAGCCCCAGCTGCAGTTCTCCGCCGCCCTCTGACCCAGGCTTCCAAGGGTCCGATCAGGCCCAAGACCGCTGGCCAGTCCGCCTATGTGGCCGCCATTGAAACGCATACCATCACTTTCGGCATTGGTCCGGCCGGCACCGGCAAGACCTATTTGGCAGTGGCCAAGGCCGTTCAGGAATTCCGGGCCGGCCGCATCGGCCGCATCATCCTGACCCGGCCTGCTGTGGAGGCGGGAGAGAGCCTGGGCTTTCTGCCTGGCACCCTCAATGAGAAGGTCGACCCCTATCTGCGGCCCCTCTACGATGCCCTGGCCGACATGCTGGGCACTTCGCGGCTCCACCGCCTTCTGGCCGATGAGACTATTGAAGTGGCCCCGCTGGCGTACATGCGGGGGCGCACCCTGAACGATGCCTTCGTCATCCTGGACGAAGCGCAGAACACCACCCGCAGGCAGATGAAGATGTTCTTGACCCGCCTGGGTTTCAACACCAAGATGGTCATCACCGGCGACGTCACCCAGGTGGATTTGGGTGGGCCTGCATCTGGTCTGGCCACTATCGAACAGGTTCTGCACGGCATCGACGATATTGCCTTCGTGCACCTGCAGGCGGCCGATGTGGTGCGCAATCGGCTGGTCGGGCAGATTGTCCGGGCCTACGACCGCGCCGATCAAGCCCGCAGCCGGAGACGGGAGCAGGCATGAGCGTTGAAGTGACCAACGAGACCCAATGGCTGATTGATGCCAAAACCTTCTCCGATCTGGGAGTGTGGGTGCTGGACCAGATGCGGGTGAGCACCCAGTCCGACATGACTATCATCTTCAACGATCCCGAGCCCATGGCGGTGCTGCACGAGCGCTGGATGAACCTGGTCGGCCCTACTGATGTCATGAGCTTCCCTATGGACGAGCTGCGTCCCGGCGACGAGAACCATCGGCAGGAGGGCATCCTGGGCGACATCGTCATCTGCCCCTGGGTGGCGGCACAGCAGGCTCTGGCTGCCGGTCATTCCACCATGGAGGAGATGCTGCTGCTGGCGATTCACGGCACCCTGCATCTGCTCGGATACGACCACGCCAGCAGGGAGCAGGAGGCGCAGATGTTCGGACTGCAGCGCCAGCTGCTGCTGACCTTCCTGGCCTTGCGCCAGGGGCCTATTGCGAATGCCGCGCTGCCGGCCGGAGCCACCAATGCTTTGGAGATCTATGAGCGGTACGGCCGTGGTGCCTCTCAGAGAGGCAAATCTCATGAATGAGCGGACCATAGCCGCCATGGTGGTCATGGCTTTGGCCATCATCGCCTTGGTCGTACTCTCCCTAGCGCTGGCCGAGGCCCAGGGGGCGCTCAACAGAGTGACCCGATCCAGTCTCAACAATTTGATTTTGGGCCTGCAGACCGACCAGGAACTCAGCCAGTTCTCCAGGATGAAGCGAATCGACCGCATTCATCGGGCCCAGAACCTAATCTCCCAGCGGCAGGTGACTGGAAGCGCCTGTGCCTTTTTCCGCATCATCTGTGACATCATGATCGGCGTCCTGGTGGCCTGCATGGCTGCTCTTGGTGGCATGCCTCTCTGGGAGCAGCTGCTGTGCGGAGTGGTCATGGCCATCCTGGTGGCTGCCATCTCCGTCACCTTGGGCCCTCGTGGTCGTTCCCGTCAGCCCATGGAAGCGTTGCTCAAACACGTGCGCCTGGTCGGGATGGCTGTTCTGTTGACCCCCTTCAAGCGTCGGCGGCAGGCTGAAGCCAGTGCACGCAAAAACCTTCGCGGCGAACTTTCCGACGACGAGGAACTGGAGAAGATCCAGATCGAACAGGGTCGGGCCATGGTCGACCAGCTGGTGGAGGCCGGTGCCTTCGATCCCGAGATCTCCGAGATGTTGAAGAATGTGCTGACACTATCGACTACGCTGACACGCGAAATCATGGTTCCTCGCACCGACATGATCTGCATCTCCAAGGATGCCAGTTTGGATTCGGCTCTGAAGCTCTTCTCCCGGTCGGGATTCTCCCGTATTCCCGCCATTGGTGAAGACGTGGATGACCTGGTCGGTATCGTCTATTTGAAGGATGTGGTTCGCGCCCTGGCCTTCAACCGCAAGGGTGACAGATCAGTTGCCTCCATCATCCGTCGTCCCGTTTTGGTGCCTGAGTCAAAGCCCGTGGACGACCTTTTCCACTACATGCAACGCTCACGCCACCACCTGGCTGTGGTTGTGGACGAGTACGGGGGCATAGCCGGTTTGGTCACCATTGAGGATGCCATCGAGCAGATCGTGGGCGAGCTGGAGGATGAGCACGACCGGGTCCAGCACGACGAGCCCAAGCAGATCGGCCCGCACACTTGGCAGCTGCCGGTCCGCACGCCTATCGCCGACCTGGAGGAGCTCTACGAGATCACCATTGACGAAGATGACGTAGATACGGTCTACGGTTTGTTGACCAAGCTGCTGGGCTCCGTGCCAGTTTCAGGCTCATCGGCGGTGACCCGAGGAATAAGATTGACCGCCGGCGAGGCGGTCGGCCGTCGCAAGAAGATCGCCACTATCGTGGTCGAACCAGCCAACGGATCCAACATCGCCCTGGATCTGGAAGACGGTGCGGAGCAAGAAGACGAACAGGCCGACAGGGATCAATCCGAGCAGGACAGTCAGGAGAATTCATGACCAAGGAAGAACAGAGCGAGGCCAAGGCACCGGTCCACCGATCGGGTTTCGTGGCGGTAGTGGGCCGACCCAATGTGGGCAAGTCCACGCTCATGAACGCCCTGGTAGGAAGGCCCATCGCCATAGCTTCCTCAAGGCCAGAGACTACCCGCAAGGCAATCCGTGGGATAATGACCCGCCCCGAGGCCCAGGTGGTCTTGGTGGACACCCCAGGCATCCATCGCCCGCGTACCTTGTTGGGCCAACGGCTCAACGACGTGGTGGAGGCCTCCCTGTCGGACGTGGATGCCATTGCGTTCCTGCTGCCCGCAGACCAAGCCATCGGTCCAGGCGACCGTCGCATTCTCAGCCGGTTGCGGTCCGATTTCGCCCATAAGGATAAGGATGGCAAGTGGATTTGGCGAAAGCCTCTGATCGCCGTAGTGACGAAGATCGACCAGCTGAGCAAAAGCCAGCTGGCGGACAAGCTCCTGCAGATCGGGGCCTTCGCCGACTTCTCCCAGATTGTTCCGGTCAGCGCCCTGGAGGCTGACAACGTGGACGAGGTGGCCAAGGTTTTAATGGATGTCATGCCCGAAGGCCCTCAGCTCTACCCTGACGACCAGCTGACCGAGGAGCGTCCCGAGGACATGATTGCTGAGCTGGTTCGCGGCGCCTACCTGGAGGAGCTCAACGACGAGCTGCCCCACTCCCTGGCAGTTCGTGTGGAGTCAATCGATCCGGATCCAGAGGGCGGGCGCGACACGGTCCATATAGGCATTTATGTAGAGCGTGACTCCCAGAAGCCCATCGTCATCGGGCGGGGGGCCGAGCACCTGGTGCGCGTGAAGAAGAAGTTGCGCACCGCCGTCAACCGGACCATGGGTCGCAAGGTCCGGTTGGATTTGCACGTCAAGGTCGCCCGCAACTGGCAGACTGACCCCAAGCAGTTGGAGCGCCTGGGGTTCTGATCGTGTTCAGCGGCGGGGTGCCGGGGTGCGCTTGGCCGTATACATCCGGGTGTTCAGCAGGTCAGCGTAGCGCTCGATGACCTTGGGCCGAATCACCTTCATGGATGGTGTCATCAGACCATTGTCCTGGGTGAACTCCTCGGGCAGGATGATAAACTTGCGCACCGACTCGGCCCGGGAGACGCCCTCGTTGGCCCGGTCCACATACTCCTGGACCTCGGCCCGGACCACGGCGTTCTGCGCAGCCTCCTGTAGGGACATGTTGCGATCCAGCCCCTTGGAGGCCAGCCAGGGCCGCAGGGCGGACTCGTTCAGGGTGACCAGGGCCGAGATGAAGGGTCGCTTGTCGCCCAGAACCAGGGCCTGGGAGACGATCTCGGAACGCTCGATGACCTCCTCGATGGGCCTTGGGGAGACGTTCTTGCCGCCGGCCGTGATGATCAGGTCCTTCTTGCGCCCGGTGAGGAAGAGGAACCCGTCTCGGGAGAGCCGTCCCAGGTCGCCGGTGGCGTACCAGCCGTCCTCAGTAAAGGAATCGAGGGTGGCCTCTTCATTCTTGTGGTAGCGGTGGAATACGCAGACGCCCTTGATTTGCACTTCGCCGTCCGAGGCGATGCGGATGGTGAATCCCGGGAAGGGAATGCCTACCGAGCCCCGGTGGTAGGGCGTGCCCAGGGGGTTGAAGGCGCAGGGTGCTGTGGTCTCGGTCAGGCCGTAGCCTTCATAGACCGGGACATTGGATCCGCGGAAGAAGCCCAGCAATTCCGGGTCCAGTGGAGCGCCTCCGGAGACGATCCACTTGGCCCGCCCGCCCAGTACCTGGCGCAAAGAAGAATAAACCAGCGGGTCGTAGAAGGCACGCCGCAGGGCGCTGCGCCTGGTCGGCCAGCCCTGACGGGAGATGTCCTCCATGTAGGTGCGTGCAGCCCGGGCCGCCCCATTGAAGATCCTGCCCTTGATGCCGTGCCCAGCCTTCTGGGATGCGGCGTTGTAGACCTTCTCGAAGACCCTGGGCACGCCGATGATGACCGTTGGCTTGGACTCCTGCAGATCGGACAGCAGGGTAGCCAGACCAGAGGAGATGTAGACGTGCATGGTCCCGTAGACGACCCCGTAGCTGATGGCCCGAGCAAACGTGTGGGCTTGGGGCAGGAAGAGCAGGATGGATCCATTCGGGTCGTGGGTCAGATTGGGAATGAAAGCGTTCAGGTTTCTGGCCAGCTGGCAGTAGTGCTCATGGGTCATCTCCACGCCCTTGGGCGCCGCAGTGGAACCAGATGTGTAGACGATGGAGCAGAGGTCGGTCTTGTGGATGGAGTTGATCCGCTCGTCAAGCTCGGCGTCGCTGACCGATTCCCCATAGGCCTGCAGTTCCTGCAGGGCCCCGGATTCCAGGCAGGCGATCCGCTCCAGGGTGGGGCACTCCTTGTCGGCCCCCTCGGCCTTGGCGCGCATCTCTGTGGTCTGCACCACCAGTAGCCTGGCATCGGAGTTGTTGACGATGAATCGGATTTGCTCGGCCGAGTCGGTGTCGTAGATGGTGGCGATGACCCCGCCAATGGAGAGGACCGCGGCATCCACGATGTCCCACTCATAGCTTGTCCTGCACATGAAGGCCACGGCATCGCCCTTCTTCAGCCCGTAGTGCATGAAGCCCTTGGCGGTGGTCCTGATGTCTTGCAGAATCTCTCGGCCGGTCCGGTAGGTCCAGCTGCCGTTCTCCACAAAGTGCAGAACCGGCTGGTCAGGAGTGCGGCGGGCTCGATCAGCGTAGATGTCGTAGACGGTCATGTCGTCTGGCACCGGACCCATGCCGGCGGTGGTGGCTGAAAGCAGTCCCGAGGCCGGATCCATACGCGTGGTGGTGGCGTAGTCAGCTGACCAGAAATGCGTATTGGGCAGGGCAAGGGCTTCCTGGGCGGCACCTGATGGATCCGCAGCCTCCTCGCCAGTCGGTCCCTCCCCATGACCCACCTGGTGTGCCACAAAAGATTTGACCGATGCTAGTAACGACACGTTGTCTCCTTCAATAATCGCGGGATATGTCCAGAATAGCCGTCTACTTGGAGAAGGGTGAGCCCGGTGCTAAAGTGGGGACGTTGCTTTGGCGAGGGAGGCTTCATGGCCTCCGTTATCGACTCGGCTGGATCATCGGCGGCCTTTCCTTTTTGGCGGTCCGGAATCCGACGCGGCGATGCGCCAGGACCGGCCCAGGTCGGTCTTGAGGAACCACTCAAGGAAGGAAGCCAACATGGCTAACACAATTAAGCTCGAGGGCGAAGTCCGCGACCAATTTGGCAAGGGGGCGGCACGCCGCATGCGCGTGGCCCAGCAGATCCCCGCCACCATCTACGCCGGAGGCGCCCAGCCCGATTACATCAAGCTGCCCATGCGCGAGACCACTTTAGCCCTGCGCCGCGCCAACGCCCTCTTCTCCATCAGCTTCGGCGGACAGACCAAGACGGCGGTGGTCAAGGACGTGCAGCGCAACCCAGTCAAGCGCCAGGTAGAGCACATCGACTTCTATGAGGTCCGCGCCGGCGAGAAGGTCACCGTGGAGGTGCCTGTCTTCGTCAGCGGCGAGACCAAGGGCGCTGCCGTGGCCTTGGTCGACACCCAGAACCTGCAGGTCCGGGCCGACGTGTCCAACCTGCCCGAGCGCATCGATATCAGCGTTGAAGGCCTGGCAGAGGGCGACAAGATCCTGGCCAAGGACATCAAGCTGCCCGAAGGCTCCGAGCTGATCATCGACGATATGGAGGAATCCATCGTCTCCGTCGAGATCCCCAAGGAGGAGAGCCTGGAGACCCCCACCGAGGAAACCGAACAGACCGAGGCGGAAGCTGCCCCGGAGGCCGACGAACAGAGCGAGTGAACCAAGAGGTTCGATCTGCAAGGCAAGGCCGTGGGATCATCACGATCCTGCGGCCTTTTTGTCTATAACGGTCACTATGCGAAATACGCTGAACGGGTCATGGTCTGCCTATGCGATAGTTCGGGTACCGGGCATCGCCATAAGCATAGCGCCCGAGCAACCAATACAGTAGCAAGAAGAAGTGGTAGATAATGGCAGAGCAATCACATCACGACCCGAAGGCACTCAATGAGTTGGCGGACGCTTTCAAGGTCATTCCCAACGATCATCCCGCCTCTGACGAGGAGCGTGCCCGGCTGATTGATAAGCCTGCCTTCGGCCAGCTCTTCTCAGACAACATGGCCCACATGGAATGGACTTCAAACGA
The DNA here is from genome assembly GCF_016101415.1 of Bifidobacterium sp. M0404. Taxonomy (NCBI): domain Bacteria; kingdom Bacillati; phylum Actinomycetota; class Actinomycetes; order Bifidobacteriales; family Bifidobacteriaceae; genus Bifidobacterium; species Bifidobacterium sp. M0404. The sequence continues at coordinate 501,199 of NZ_JACFQP010000001.1, forward strand.
CGGCTGGAAGGACCGCAGGGTTGAGCCCTACGGACCGCTCAGACTGGATCCGGGCGCCTCGGTGCTTCACTATGCCCAGGAGGCCTTTGAGGGGCTCAAGGCCTACTACCATGACGACGGCTCCATCTGGCTCTTCCGGCCCGATGCCAATGCTCAGCGCTTCTACAATTCCGCCAAGCGTCTGGCCCTGCCTCCGCTCGAGCCCGATGACTTCCTGGGATCGGTCGCGGCCTTGGTCCGCCGTGACGCGGCCTGGGTGCCCAAGCGTCGTGAGTATACGCTCTATATGCGCCCCTATATGTTCGCCTCCGAGCCTTTCCTGGGTGTGCGCGCTCCACATGCGGTGGATTATTGCGTCATCGCCTCGCCCTCGGGACCCTACTTCGCCGGCGGTGTCAAGCCGGTCAGCATCTGGGTGGAAGACAAGTGGTTCCGCACCGGCCCCGGCGGCACCGGCTTCGCCAAGTGCGGCGGCAACTATGCGGCATCCCTGCTGGGTGAGAACCGCGGTGCTGAGCACGGATGCGAGCAGGTCTGCTTCGTCGACGCAGCCACTAAGACCTACCTGGAGGAGCTTGGAGGCATGAACATGTTCACCGTCCACAAGGACGGACACCTGGAGACCCCCAGCCTGACCGGAACCATTCTGCCCGGCGTCACCCGCAACTCCCTGATCACCCTGGCCCAGGACCACGGCCGTGACGTGGTTGAGACCATGATCCGTCTGGACACGCTGCTGGACGACATCCGCTCCGGCGAGGTCACCGAGGTGTTCGCCTGCGGGACCGCCGCCATAATCACACCGATCGGGCGCTTCAAGTCTGAGAACTTCGACGTTGAGGTGGCCGATGGTGGTTCAGGCAAGGTTACTATGGACTTCCGCAACGAGCTCCTGGGCATCCAGCTGGGCGAGCTCGAGGATCCGCACGACTGGATGTGGAAGGTCTGCTGAGCGCTGACTCCATTACTGCCTGATAGGTCTTGAAAGGAAAGCGGCTCCAGGGTGATATTCCGCCTTGGGTCGATTTCTCTCATGTTTGTGGCCTTGCGCACATCACCGGCCTGTTCTGCTGTGTGTTTGGCTAATCTATAGACGGACCTGAGTGCGGGACAAGTTCGGGAGGAGAGGCGCGGGATGAAGACGGCCTTGGAGGGGAACCTGGTCTTCATGGTCATCGAGTACCTGGGCATCCTCAGTTGCGGTCTTTCAGGCGGACTGGCTGCTGTGCGTAAGGGTTACGACATCATCGCCATTCTGCTGGTTTCGTGGATCAGCGCCCTGGGCGGCGGGGTGGTCCGTGATGTCCTGCTGGGTCAGGTGCCACCCAGCGGCATCACCGACAAGGGCTCGGTCATCGTTACCCTGGCATCCGGCCTGGTCGTAGCTGTCGCTCATCCTGAAATCAGCAGGATGACCTGGTCCATGCTGGTCACCGATGCCATGGCCTTGGGGTCTTTCGCTGTCAACGGGACCGCCAAGGCTTTGATGTGTGGAACCGGGGGTATGACGGCCATTTTTATGGGCATGGCCACGGCCTTGGTGGGCGGTCTGTTGCGAGACATCCTTCTCAACCAGGTGCCTGCGGTCATCCAGGACCAGCATTGGTACGCGCTGCCTTCCCTGATCGGATGCCTGCTGACCCTGGCATCCACGCGCGCCCAGCAGCACGGGCTCTATCCGGCACGGGTCGACATGGCTCTGGACCTGGCCGTCGTGGCCCTGGTGGTCGTCCTGCGCATCATCTCGGTGAAATTCGACATTCTGGTGCCTGGAGCAGTGGACCGGCGCTCGGCCCGGCTGCCGCTCAACGATGCCCAGCTGGCCAGGGCCATCCGTCATCTGACGCGCGGCCGGTCGAATATCAGCGTCACCATCAAGCACACCGACGAGGATACCGGTGAGAATCCGGATGCGAATTCGGATACCAAAAAGGGCCGGTGATCCAAGCGCTTGGATCACCGGCCCTTGTGGGGCCACTCGGTTCAGAGGGCGTTGACGGCGTTGGCCAGACCGGACTTGCGGTTGGCGGCCTGGTTGCGGTGGATTACCCCCTTGCCAGCAGCCTTGTCCAGACGGCGGGCGGCCACCTGATAGGCAGTCTGGGCGGCCTCCTTGTCACCGGCATCCACGGCCTTGCGCACGGAACGCACGGAGGTCTTGATTGCGCTCTTGACCTCCTTGTTGCGCAGGTGCGCCTTTTCGTTGGTGATGACCCGCTTCTTCTGCGACTTGATGTTTGCCAATGTTGCTCCAAACGATGAATGTATCTGTACAGACAACCCACCATACTAGCACCCGACCGGGAGAAGAATCCGCCAGAGGCGGGCGCTTCGGCCCAGGGCATCGTCTAGAATCGTTAGACCAGACGTACGTGAGGAGAGCAGACCGGTGCAGGAAGCCAAGAACCAACCAGGATTCACCGACCAATCGCTGATCCGCAACTTCTGCATCATCGCCCACATCGATCACGGAAAATCCACGGTGGCCGACCGGATCCTGCAGCTGAGTGGGATCGTGCCCAAGCGCGAGATGCACGACCGGTTCCTGGACAGGATGGACATCGAGCAGGAGCGCGGGATCACCATCAAATCCCAGGCCGTTCGCCTGCCCTGGGTCAAGGACGGCATCGAATACACCCTGGGAATGATTGACACCCCCGGTCATGTGGACTTCACCTACGAGGTATCCCGGGCTCTGGAAGCCTGTGAGGGCGCGGTGCTGCTGGTGGACGCCACCCAGGGCATCGAGGCGCAGACCCTCTCCAACCTGTATATGGCCTTGGAGGATGACCTGACCATCATCCCCGTCCTCAACAAGATCGACCTGCCCTCGGCCGAGCCGGACAAGCATGCCGAGGAGATTGCCAATCTGATCGGCTGCTCCACTGATGAGGTGCTCCGTGTGTCAGGCAAGACCGGCCAGGGGATCCGCGAGCTGGTGGACCGCATCGTGGACCAGGTGCCCGCCCCCAAGGGGGACCCCAAGGCTCCGGCCCGCGCTCTTATCTTCGACTCGATCTACGACTCCTACCGGGGAATCGTCACCTACATCAGGATGGTGGACGGCGAGCTCAAAGAGCGCCAGAAGATCCGCATGATGGGCCGGGCGACCGTGCACGACCCCATCGAGCTGGGCGTGATCAGTCCGGACATGACCCCCACCAAGGCCCTGGGTGCCGGGGAGGTCGGCTACGTGATCACCGGCGTCAAGGACGTTAGCCAGTCCAAGGTGGGTGACACGGTCACCACCGAGGCCAACCCTGCCAAGGAGCCTCTGCCCGGCTATCAGGACCCCCAGCCCATGGTCTATTCCGGGCTCTTCCCCATCGACAACGCCCGGTTCCCCGAGCTGCGAGACGCCTTGGACAAGCTCAAGCTCAACGATGCCGCCCTGGTCTACGAGCCAGAGACGTCGGTGGCCCTGGGCTTCGGCTTCCGCTGCGGCTTCCTGGGGTTGCTGCACATGGAGATTGTCACCGAGCGCCTGAGCAGGGAGTTCGGCATGGATCTGATCGCCACGGCCCCCAACGTCACCTACCAGGTGACCATGGAGGACGGCAGCGAGCACACGGTGACCAACCCCAGCGAGTTCCCCGACGGCAAGGTGCGCCAGATTCTGGAACCCGTGGTCAGCGCCGACATCATCACGCCAAAGGAGTTCATCGGACCGGTCATGGAGCTCTGTCAGGACCATCGCGGGCAGATGGGGACCATGGAGTACCTGAGCCCCGAGCGCGTCGAGATGCACTACCGGATGCCCCTGGCCGAGATCGTCTTCGACTTCTTCGACCAGCTGAAGAGCAGGACCAAGGGATACGCCAGCCTGGACTACCAGCCGGACGGGACCCAGTCCGCCGACCTAGTCAAGGTGGACATCCTCATCCAGGGGGAGAAGATCGACGCCTTCTCGGCCATCGTCCACAAGGACAAGGCCTACGCCTACGGGGTGATGATGACCAAGAAGCTGCGCAAGCTGATTCCGCGTCAGCAGTTCGAAATTCCCATCCAGGCCGCCATAGGGTCCCGGATCATCGCCCGGGAGACCATCAGCGCCCTGCGCAAGGACGTGCTGGCCAAGTGCTACGGGGGCGACATCACCCGCAAGCGCAAACTGCTGGAGAAGCAGAAGGCCGGCAAGAAGCGCATGAAGATGCTGGGTCATGTCGAAGTGCCCCAGGAGGCCTTCATCGCCGCCCTGAGCACTGGCCAGACCCAGGATCGGGACACCAAGGACAAGATCCGGGCCGCCGCCAAGAAGGAGGGCTGAACGGGTGGGATCCTACCAGGTCTACATCCATGTGCCCTTCTGCATACGCCGCTGCGGCTATTGCGACTTCAACACCTACACAGCCCGGGACCTGGGCGGGGGTGCCAGCCGGGAGCACTACGCCGACCTGGCCATCCAGGAGATGCGTATGGTTCGCGACTGGCAGACCTCCCGAGGTTTGATAGAGCCACCCGTGTCCACCATCTTCTTCGGCGGAGGCACGCCGACCATTCTGCCTGCCAAGGATCTGGTGCGCATGGTCGAGGCCGTGGCCGACCTCTGGGGGCTGTCCCCGGATGCCGAAATCACCACCGAAGCCAACCCCGACACCGTGGATCGGGCCTACCTGGAGCAGCTGCTCAGGGGCGGTATCAATCGTGTCTCCTTCGGTATGCAGTCAGCTGTGCCCAGCGTCCTGGCCACCTTGGATCGCACCCACACCCCGGCCAATGTGACCATTGATGTGGCCGCTGCCCATGATTTGGGGCTTAGGGCCAGCGTGGATCTGATCTACGGCACGCCAGGGGAGCGGCTCGAGGATTGGCGGACCAGCCTGCAGGCGGCCCTGAACCTGGGCGTGGACCATGTCTCTGCCTATGCCCTGACCCTGGAACCGACCACCAAGATGGGCCGAGCTGTGCGTCGGGGTCAACTTCCCGCCCCCGATGACGATGACGAGGCGGCCAAGTACGAGATGGCCGACGATATGCTCTCCCAGGCAGGCCTTAACTGGTACGAGATCTCCAACTGGGCCCGTCCCGGCCAGGAGAGCCGCCACAACCTGGGTTACTGGCACAACGTGGACTGGGCCGGCATCGGGCCCGGCGCCCACTCGCACTATCGGGGTCTGGAAGGCCAGGTCACTGGCACGGCACCAGTGGAAGAAGCCTGGGAGTCGGAGTCCGTTTCCTTCGTCTCACCTGGGTTCAGGGCCACTGGAAAAGCATCAGCGCAAGAGGCCGAGCCCGGGGCACGCTGGTGGCTTTCGCCGGAGCCTGGCTTGGGGGAGCGGCGTGCCCGGGCCATTCGCTCCTGGGACATCGCCCACCCCAGGGACTGGGCCGCCGCGATGAATGCCGGACATGTGCCATGGCAGGATGCTGAGCTGCTGGGCTGGAGGCAGGACCTGGAGGAGACCGTCATGCTGGCCCTGCGCCTGCCCGAAGGCTTGGGACTGGATCGGCTGACCAGGCAGGCGGGTCGTCCGGCCGACCCGAAGATTCTCAAGGATCTGGTCAATCAGGGCCTCCTGCTGCCCGTAAGTGACAGAATTCAGGTGACCCGCCGGGGTCGCCTGCTCAACGATCTGGTCATCGATCAGGTCCTGGAGGCGGTAGGAATTCGTTAGACACTGCGGAACGTTACACGGATGTCACCTGTGGATGCATTATCCTGTTGATTCACCAATGACCAGGCTCTTCAAGGGTGGAGCATGCCGGCCCCGCCCCCGTCCACGAATGAGGTGATTGCAGTGTCATTCACGGCCCCTCTCGATCTGCACGTTCACGGCCCGCAAGGGCTCTATGACCCTGATACGGAACACGATGCCTGCGGTTTCGGCATGGTGGCCACCCTCAACCGACGGGACGAAAGACTGATCGTCGAGCAGGGCATCCGCGTACTGGTCAACCTGGACCACCGAGGGGCCGTGGGAGCCGAGCCCAACACCGGCGATGGGGCCGGCATCATGCTCTCCATGCCTGACGAGTTCATGCGCACCCGCGTCTACCGGGATCTGCCTGAAGCCGGCCACTATCTGGCAGGCATGGCCTTCCTGGACAGGGATCCGGCTCATGCTGCCAGCCAAGAAGAGGCCATAGCCTCGATCGCCGGCCAAGAGGGGCTGCGCGTCCTGGCCTGGCGGGCAGTGCCCACCAATCCTGACGGACTGGGTCTGCAGGCCCTGGCCTCCATGCCCCGCTTCCTCATGCCCATAATGTGCGATGCCGGTCCTCAAGGCCGCGGAGGACTGGATCTGGAGCGGCTGGGCTATCGGGTCCGCAAGCGGGCCGAGCATGAACTGGGCGTCTACTTCGCCTCCCTTTCCTGCCGGACCATCACTTACAAGGGCATGCTGACCACCAAGCAGCTGCAGGGCTTCTTCCCCGACCTGAGCGATCCGGCTATGAAGGCCCGCCTGGCCATCGTCCATTCCCGCTTCTCCACCAACACCTTCCCCTCCTGGCCCCTGGCCCAGCCCTTCCGAATGATCGCCCACAACGGGGAAATCAATACCATCCAGGGCAACCGCAACTGGATGTCGGCCCGGGAGGGAAAGCTGAGCTCGGAGCTTCTGGGCGATATGGCCCCGTTGCTGCCCGTCAATACGCCTGGAGCCTCTGACTCGGGCACCTTCGACGAGACCTTGGAGTTGCTCCACCTGGCCGGGCGGTCCCTGCCCCATGCAGTCTCCATGATGATGCCTCCGGCCTGGCAGCAGGATCCGGACATGGATCCTGACCTGAAGGCCTTCTACCAGTACAACGACGCCCTGATCGAGCCCTGGGACGGACCGGCGGCCATCGTCTTCACCGACGGAACCCTGGTGGGCGCCCAGCTGGATCGCAATGGCTTGCGTCCCGGCCGCTGGCAGCTGACCGAAGACGGCCACCTGGTCCTGGCCTCTGAGGCCGGCGTCCTGGAGGATACACCCCAGGAATCCATAATCGCCAAGGGCAGGCTGGAGCCGGGGCGCATGTTCCTGGCCGATACCAAAGAGGGCCGGATAGTGCCCGACAGCGAGATCAAGCGCCAGCTTGCCGGTCTGCACCCCTACAGGAAGTGGATTTCCGAGCGCACCGTCCGCCTGGACGATCTGCCCGAGCGTGAACACGTCAATTACTCGCGCATCTCGGTCCACCGCAGACAGCAGGCCTTCGGCTACACCCGGGAGGACCTGACCATGCTGTTGGGGCCCATGGCCGAAACCGGCAGTGAGCCCATCGGCTCAATGGGCAATGACGCGCCCATCGCCGTGTTCTCACGCCGGTCCCGTATGCTCTTCGACTACTTCACCCAGAAGTTTGCCCAGGTCACCAATCCGCCCCTGGACTGGGAGCGCGAAGAGCTGGTGACCAGCATCGCCTCGGCCATCGGCCCCGAGCCCAATCTTTTGGAAGACACTCCCGAGCACGCCTGGAAGATTCACATCGACCTGCCAGTGGTGAACTCCGTCCAGATGGCGCAGATCAAGCGTCTGGACCGGGCGCCGGTCTTGGAAGGCCGCTTCCGCCCCCGTCTGATCCGCGGCCTCTACCAGGTGGCCGGAGGCGGCAAGGCGCTTGAGGAGCGTCTGGAAGCCATCGAAAGGGATGTGGATCAGGCCATCGAGGAGGGCTGCAATGTGCTTGTCCTGTCCGACCGGGACTCCAACCACATCTGGGGACCCATACCCTCCCTGCTGCTGACCGGGGCCGTACAGCACCATCTGCTTCGTCAGCACACCCGCACGCAGGTCTCCCTGGCCGTGGAGGCCGGAGATGTGCGCGAGGTCCACCATGTGGCCCTGCTGATCGCCTACGGCGCCGCCTGCGTCAACCCCTACCTGGCTCTGGAGTCTGTGGAGAATCTGGCCAACAGCGGGGACCTGCATGTGGACGCCAAAAAGGCCTCCGACAACCTGGTTCGGGCTTTAAGCACCGGCGTCCTCAAAATCATGAGCAAGATGGGCGTGAGCACCATTATGTCCTACCGTGGCTCCCAGCTCTTCGAGGCCGTCGGGCTGAGCCAGGAGGTCATCGATCGCTGGTTCACCGGCACCACCTCCCTGGTGGGCGGCATAGGCCTTGACGAGATAGCCGCCGAGGTGGCTCAGCGCCATCGGGTGGCCTACCCTATCGAGTGGACCGCCGGATCCGGGCATGACTTGGAAACAGGCGGCAACTACCACTGGCGTCGCACCGGCGAGGACCACCTGAACGACCCGGAGTCCATCTTCCTGCTCCAGCAGTCCACCAAGCGCGGGGACTACGGACTCTTCAGGGACTATACGAACCATGTGAACGCGGCGGCAAAGCAGGGCTTGACCCTGCGCGGCCTTATGGAGTTGCACTCCGACAGGGCGCCCATACCACTGGACCATGTGGAGCCAGCGGAGTCGATCGTGACCCGCTTTTCCACCGGCGCCATGAGCTACGGATCCATCTCCCAGGAGGCCCATGAAACCATGGCTTTGGCCATGAACCGACTCGGAGCCCGGTCCAACTCGGGTGAGGGCGGCGAGTCCCCGGACCGGATTGCAGACCCGGCTCGGACCAGTCGCATCAAACAGGTGGCATCAGCCCGGTTCGGGGTGACCAGCGACTACTTGGTCTCGGCCACCGATCTGCAGATCAAGCTGGCACAAGGAGCCAAGCCGGGGGAGGGCGGCCACCTTCCCGGTGCCAAGGTTCCGCCCTGGATCGCCCAGGTCAGGCGTTCCACACCCGGGGTCGAGCTCATCTCGCCTCCGCCCCATCACGACATCTACTCCATCGAGGATCTCAAGCAGCTCATCCACGACCTGAAGATGGCCAACCCCCAGGCCCGCATCCATGTCAAGCTGGTCTCCGAGCATGGGGTGGGAACCGTGGCCGCAGGCGTGGCCAAGTGTCATGCCGACGTGGTCCTCATCTCTGGCCAGGACGGCGGCACGGGGGCAGCCCCGCTCAACGCCATCAAGCACGCTGGTACCCCCTGGGAGCTGGGCCTGGCCGAGACCCAGCAGACCCTGGTCATGAACGACCTGCGCTCGCGAATCGTGGTCCAGTGCGACGGTGAGCTCAAAACCGGCCGCGACGTGGTCATAGCCGCTCTGCTTGGGGCCGAGGAGTTCGGCTTCGCCACCACAGCGCTGCAGGTGGAGGGCTGCGTCATGATGCGGGCCTGCCACAAAAACACATGCCCCCAGGGCATAGCCACCCAGGATCCGGAGCTGCGCTCGCGCTTCACTGGCCGGCCCGAGGATCTGATCAACTTCTTCATGTTCATGGCCCGCCAGGTGCGGGAGATCCTGGCCTCCCTGGGCTTCGCCAGCCTGGAGGAGGCGGTCGGCCACGTGGAATGTCTGCGCCGGGACCCCTCCGTGCGCACCTGGAAGAGCCAGGGCATCGACCTGGATGCCATACTGCGCAAGCCGGGTCCCACTCCGGGCACTGTACTGCACCACACTCAGGCCCAGGACCACGAGCTGGATAAGTCACTGGATGTGGACCTGATTAATCAGGCCGTCGATGCCTTGGACGAGGGTCGGCCGGTGGCCATCAAGGGAACCGTGCGCAACGTCAACCGGAGCGTAGGTACCATGCTGGGCTACAGGATCACCCGCAAATACGGTGCGGCCGGCCTGCCCCCGAACACCGTGGACATCACGCTGACAGGTTCTGCCGGACAGTCCCTGGGCGCCTTCATTCCTAGGGGCGAGACCATTCGGGTGATCGGTGAGGCCAACGACTATGCAGGCAAAGGCCTGTCCGGCGGCCGTCTGGTCCTCCACGCTGCCCAGGGAGTTCGCTTCGATCCTCACGAGACCGTCATCTGCGGCAACGTGGCAGGATTCGGTGCCACCTCAGGCGATATGTTCGTGGCCGGGCGGGCCGGTGAGCGCTTTGCCGTGCGCAACGGTGGCGGCCGCTTCGTGGTCGAGGGCCTGGGCGACCACGGTTGCGAGTACATGACCGGAGGACTGGTGGTGGTTCTGGGTTCCGCTGGACGCAACTTCGGCGCTGGCTTCTCAGGAGGGGATGTCTACCTGCTGGATATGGATACCTCTCGGCTCAATCCTCAAGCCTGGAATGACGGCTCCCTGCTGGCCCTGGAGCCCGACCAGGACCAGGCGGCCATGCTCAAGGAACTGATAGCGGAGCATGTCCGGCTGACTGGCTCAAAGGCTGCAGCCGCCCTGCTTGCGGACTGGCCAAGCGCGCTGGCCCGGTTCACCCATCTGGTACCCCGTCGTTATTTGGCCATGAAGCAGGCCATGGAAGAGGCCGAACGTGAGCAGGTGGACTTCAACGAGCCCGGCGTCTGGGATGCCACCTACGCCCAGGTCATGGAAGGAGCGCACTAATATGGTCGACCCCAAGGGATTTCTTAAGGTACGTACCCGGTACGAACTGGCCGAGCGCCCGGTCGCTGAACGTCTGAAGGACTGGCGGGATGTACACCAGCCCACCGGCCCCGGGCCCTGGACCGCCGAGCAGGCCGCCCGCTGCATGGACTGCGGCACCCCCTTCTGCATGACCGGCTGCCCTCTGGGCAACCTGATCCCCGAGTTCAACGACCTGCTGTCCCGGGGCCGCTGGGAGGAGGCCTACGAGCGGTTGAGCCTGACCAATAACTTCCCGGAGTTCACCGGACGGATCTGCCCGGCTCCCTGCGAGTCCTCCTGCGTGCTCTCGATCCATCAACCGGCCACCACCATCAAGCTTGACGAGCAGACCATCATCGACCAAGCCTGGTCCCTGGGTCTGGTCAAGCCCCGGCCTCCGCAGCGGTTGACCGACATGACTGTGGCTGTGGTCGGGTCGGGTCCAGCAGGGTTGGCCTGCGCCCAGCAGTTGACCAGGGCCGGACACACGGTAGTTGTCTATGAGCGCGCCGATGCCATAGGTGGCCTCTTGCGTTACGGCATTCCCGCCTTCAAGCTGGAGAAGTCCCTGCTGGATCGCCGGTTGGAGCAGATGGAGGCCGAGGGAACCCGATTTCGCACTGGCGTCGAAATCGGCCGAGAACTGGGTTGGGACCAGCTGCGTGCCCGATACGATGCCCTGGTGGTGGCCATCGGTTCCACCGAACCCCGGCGTGTGGACCTGCCCGGACGGGAGCTGAAGGGTATCCACTACGCCATGGACTTTCTGCCTGACCCCACCCGTAAACTCATGGGCCGCGAGCCCATCAACGACATCGATGCATGCGACAAGAACGTCATCATCATCGGCGGCGGCGACACCGGGTCGGACTGTTTGGGCACGGCTCTTCGAGAGGGCGCCAAGTCGGTCACCGTCCTGCAGATCCGGCCTCGGGAACCCTCATCCAGGCCTGATAACCGGCCCTGGCCAACTTACGCCAGGCTTTACAATCCCACCTCCTCCATGGAGGAGGGCGGCCACTACGAATACGCGGTGGACAGCCTGGAATACCTGGGTGCCGGGGCTGATGACCGAATCAACCTGGACCAGACCAGCGCCCCCACCGGCTTCGACAGGGACGATGAGGGACGAGTGCGCGGCGTTCGCGTGGTGGATGTCAGTCGTGACGACCAGGACCGAATCATCCCCCATCCCGACACCGAGCGAGTTCTGCCTGCAGACCTGGTGCTGATCAGCATTGGCTTTGCCCATCCGGAGACGGTCACCCTAACAGGACAGACCGGCGTAGGACTGGACCCTCGCGGCAACGTGGCCCGTGATGCCGACTATGCCACCGATCGTGACGGGATCTTCGTGTGCGGTGATGCCGGACGCGGCCAGTCCCTGGTGGTCTGGGCGCTGGCCGAGGGTCGTTCCTGCGCGGCGGCAGTGGACCGGTATCTGACCGGCGCCACCGAACTGCCTGCTCCTATTCGAGCCGATGAGCGCGCCATGACTCTGCCTGCGGCCGACCGGTGCCCACGCTAATATGAAAAGGTATGGTGCCGATCGAAGGGATGGAGGCAGTGGGATATGACCAACCGCGCTGAACGTAGGGCGCAGGCCAAGCGGAGCCGCCGTGGCGGCAGCGACGACCGGAGGATGGCGGCCAAGGGCAGGGCCGGAGTGATGGACGAACGGGCCTTGCAGGAGCGTTCCCGTCGGCTGGAGGCTGGCCAGGACGCCGAGTGGAAGCCCACCGGGCACACCGATGACCTGGTGCAGAAGGACTCCGTGGACCCCAACAATCGCAACCCCCGTCTGTTGAAGGCTCCTAGTGGTGTGCGTCAGTGGCTGCGAATCCTGGTCTGGGCCCTGATCATTTGCTCCGGCCTGGCCTTCCTGGTCTGCATGTGGCTGCCCCACGTTCCAATCTGGGCCACCATCGCCATCGCGGCGGTCTTCTGCCTGGGCGTACTGGGGCTCTTCCTGGTCGGCGGCAACCGGGACAATCCCCGACTGGACTCCTACGGAACGGCCCTGTGACCATGACCGAAAGCGTGGCAGAAAAGCAGGCTGTGCTCATGCAGCATGTGGGATTCCGCCGTCAGGGCCGGGTCATTCTTGATGATGTCAATCTTGAGGTGGGCCGCGGGCAGAAGTGGGTACTCTTCGGACCCAACGGCGTGGGCAAATCCACCCTGGTGGCCATGATGAGCACCAGAGGCTTCCCCAGCACCGGCAGCGTAGAGATCCTGGGCAACCGGCTGGGCAAGGTGAACGTCTTCTCCTACCGGCATCGGATTGGTCTGGCCTCGGCTGGCCTGGCCAAGACCATCAGCCCTCAGGAGGATCCCTACGACGTGGTGCTGACCGCCTTCAGCGACACTACCGGCCGCTGGAGGGAGACCTTCACGGCCGAGCAGGAGGAGGCCACCCTGGCCTTGATGGATCGGTTCGGCATCGCCTACCTCAAGGGCAAGCGCATGTACCGGCTCTCCGAGGGTGAGCGCGGCCGGGTGCTGATATGCCGGGCGCTGATGGCCAATCCCGACCTGCTCATTCTGGACGAGCCGACCACAGGACTGGACCTGGGTGGCCGTGAGCTGGTGCTCAGGGCCTTGAGCGACATAGGCAGGGAGGACAGGGACAGGACGGTCATCCTGGTCACCCATCGGCTTGAGGAGATTCCTCTGGGCTTCGATCGGATAGCCATGATGGGACGACGTCCTGTGGACACTGCAGACACAGGCGATCCGGATCCTGGCACCGTCGTCTACCAGGGGCCCCTGGAGGGTGGACTGACCGGTCCACGCCTGAGCGAGCTCTTCGGTCTGGACCTGACCGTGGTCCACCGCGACGGACGTTGGGGTGCCTTCGCCGTATGAAGACCACTTGCCGCCGAAGTTCTGACATGCCCGTATCAGCTCAAGGAATAGCAAATTCGTTCACCGAGGCGCGGGTATAGACTGTGGTGGTTTGTCTGCCCAGGGACCGCGGCAGACCTGTATGCGTGAAGGATGTTGACGTGATCAAGATATGGACCCGCTACCTGCGGCCTTACTGGCTCCAGGTGGCCGTTCTGGTGCTCTTCCAGGTGGCGCAGACGGCCTTGAACCTTTATCTGCCCAACCTGCAGGCGGACATCATCGACAAGGGCGTGGCCGTAGGCGACCAGGACGCCATCTACAGGATCGGCTGGGAGATGATGGGGATCACCGCCATCCAGATCGTTGCCAATGTGGTCGCCGTCTACTGCGCCACACGTCTGTCCATGAGGATGGGCTACGAGCTGCGCAGGGACCTGTTCGCCTCGGTGGAGGGCTTCAGCCTCAACGAGATTGAGCGCTTCTCGGCGGGATCCCTGATCACACGCACCACCAATGACGTTCAGCAGATGCAGATGACTACCATGCAGACCCTGATGATCATCCTGCAGGCCCCGGTCATGCTGATCGGCGGTCTGGTTTTGGCCTTGCGCCAAGACGGCCCCCTGACCTGGTCGTTGGCGGTCATCGTCCCCCTTATCCTCTTGGTGGCCCTGGTACTCATGGGCAGGATGGGACCCCTGTTCACCCGCTTGCAGAACATGCTGGATTCCGTCAACCGTCTGGTCCGTGAGCAGATCTCAGGCGTGCGGGTCATCCGCGCCTTCGTCCGTGAGAAGACCGAGGCGGCACGTTTCGACAAAGCGAACCGCGACGTCTATGGTGTTTTGATCTCCACCGGCCGGCTGATGAGCATGATGGTGCCGCTCATGTGGTTCCTGCTGAACATGTCCAATGTGGCCATCATGTGGTTCGGCGGCCGCCGCATCGACTCCGGGGCTATGCAGATCGGCGCCTTGCAGGCCTTCATCCAGTACCTGATGATCATCCTGTCAGGCCTGATGATGGCCGCCATGATGTCAGTCATGCTGCCCAGGGCCGCTGTGGCCGCCCGAAGGATCAACGAGGTCCTGGAGGCCACCAGCGAGATTGCAGCACCCGAGCATCCCTACCGCAACGAGCACCCCCAGGGACTGCTGGAGTTCAAGCACGTGGACTTCAGCTACCCGGGCGCCCAGGACCCGGTCCTTTCGGACATCTCCTTCACCGCACGGCCGGGGACAACCACTGCAATTATCGGGGCCACGGGATCCGGCAAGTCCACCATCATCAGACTTTCCAACCGCATGTTCGACGTCACCGATGGCCAGGTCCTGGTGGACGGGCACGACGTGCGTGAGTACGACCCCGACCAGCTGGCCCTGATATTCGGGCCAGTCCCGCAAAAAGCCACTCTCTTCACCGGGACCATCCGCGACAACATGCACTATGGGGACCCCGACGCCGACGACAACCGCATTTGGGAGGCCTTGCGCATCGCCCAGGCCGAGGACTTTGTGCGTGAGATCCCCGAGGGCCTGGATGCCCGTGTGGCCGAGGGTGGTACCAACTTCTCTGGCGGGCAGAAGCAGCGTCTTTGCATGGCCAGGGCCATCCTGCGGAATCCCCGCATCTACACCTTCGACGACTCCTTCTCCGCACTGGACATGACCACCGACCGGGCCCTGCACGAGGCCCTGGTGCCGGTCACCCGAGAGGCCACCCAGATCGTCGTGGCCCAGCGGGCGGCTTCCATCCGCGAGGCCGACCAGATTCTGGTCCTGGACCGTGGACGCATCGTCGGCCGGGGCACCCACGACCAGCTCATGAAGGACTGCCCAACCTACCAGGAGATCGTCCAATCCCAGGGCGGTCAGGGTCCCGACGTGGAAGAGCTCAGCATTGACGAGGGGAGGGCCGAGTAGATGGCTAAGGACTTGAGCGTAAATACAGGCTCGCAGGCCGTGGGCGGTCGCCGTCACACCGTGGGCCGGCTGGTCCATTATCTGTTGGCCAGCCCCTGGAGGGTCATCGTCATGGTCCTCGCCGGCATGACCGCCGTGGCCATGATTGTCATCGGTCCCAAGGTAATGGGCGAGGCCACCAACGTCCTCTTCGAGGGGCTATTGGGGTCCATGCTGGTCAAGATGGGCGCCAAGCCCGGCACTCCCAAGCAGGCTGTGGTCACCTATCTGCAGTCTCGCGGTCAGGACAAGTTCGCCCGGATGATCGACTCCATGAACGTCCAGGTGGGCGTGGGGATCGACTGGGGGCGCTTCGGCACTATCCTCATGTTCGTCATCGGCATCTACCTGGTCTCCATCCTGGTCAGGCTGGTGCAGAACTTCCTGATGACCCGGCTGGTCTCAGACGCGGTCTATACCATGCGCAGACAGATTGAGGACAAGCTGGACCGGCTGCCCCTGCAGTACTTCGATCGGACCCCGCGCGGCGAGGTCATGAGCCGGACCACCAACGACATCGACAACATCTCGGGAACTCTGCAGCAGATTCTGGGCGAGCTGATCTTCTCGGTCTTTTCCATCATCGGCGCCTTCATCATGATGCTGACCATCTCGCCCCTGCTGACACTGATCGCCTTCATCATCATCCCGGTCATGGCACTGTGCGCGGGCTTCATCCTCAAGAAGACCCAGCCCCAGTTCACCCGGCAGTGGATCCGCACCGGCCAGGTCAACAGCCACGTGGAGGAGATGTTCTCCGGTCACATGGTGGTTCGGGCCTTCGGCCATCAGCGTAAGGCTGAAGAGGAGTTCGAGGAGCGCAACCAGGAGCTCTATCAGGCCAGCTTCAAGGCCTCCTTCTTCTCGGCTCTGGTCACGCCCATGTCTACCTTCTTCGGCAACCTGAGCTTCGTGATCGTGGTCATCATCGGCGGCGTGCACGTGCTCAACGGCAGCATGAGTCTGGGCGGTCTGCAGGCCTTCACCCAGTACACCCGTCAGGCCTCACAACCTATCGGTCAGCTGGCCTCCATGGGCACCATGCTCCAGTCCTCCCTGGCCTCCTGCCGCAGGGTCTTCGACTTTCTGGACGAGGCCGAGGAGGTGCCGGACATCGAGCATCCCGACCATCTGGGCCAGGAGACCGGAGGCAAGGTCGAGGGCCATGTCCGCTTCGACCATGTCCGCTTCTCCTATGATCCGGCCGAACCGCTGATTAAAGACCTTTCCATTGAGGCCAAACCTGGACAGACCATAGCCATCGTCGGGCCCACCGGGGCGGGCAAGACGACCCTGGTCAACCTGCTCATGCGCTTCTACGAGATCCAGGGCGGGCGCATCACCATCGACGGCGTGGACACCTCCAGGGTGACCCGTCACGACCTGCGCAGCCACTTCGGTATGGTCCTGCAGGACACCTGGCTCTTTGACGGGACCGTCCGCGACAACCTGCTCTACGGGCTGGACGAGGGACAGACCATCCCAGAGCAGACCATGATCGACGGGGCCAAGGCCACCCACGTGGACGAGTTCATCCGCAAGCTGCCCCAGGGCTACGATACGGTACTCAATGAGGACAGCAGCGAGCTAAGCCAGGGCGAACGCCAGCTGATGACCATCTGCCGGGCTTTCCTGTCTGACCCCGACATCCTGATCCTGGACGAGGCCACATCCTCGGTGGACACCAGGACCGAGCTGCTGGTCCAGCAGGCTATGAATACTCTGCGCAAGGGCAGGACTTCCTTCGTCATAGCGCACAGGCTGTCCACCATCCGCGACGCCGACCTGATTCTGGTGGTCAACCACGGCTCGGTGGTTGAGCAGGGCACCCATGACCAGCTGCTGGAGCGCGGCGGCGCCTATGCATCCCTCTATAACTCTCAGTTCACCAAGGGCGAGGAGGGCTGAGGAGGCATGAGCTTTAGACGCGGTCCGCTGAGCGTAGGGGAGCGGGTCCAGCTGACCGACCGGCGTTGCCGCAAGCTGACGGTCATGCTGGAACCTGGCGGTTTGACCCAGACCGATCATGGCCTCCTGCCGCACGAGGCCATGATTGGCCTGCCCGAGGGATCCGTGGTAGTGACCATCTCGGCCGACAAGTGGCGGAAGATGCGCCACAAACAGGATGCCAGCATTGACACAGAAGCGCCTGACAGGGCCAAACCTTGGAAGTCCTCACGAGGCATCGGGGGATGGGCTTTCACTGTTATGCGTCCACGGCTTGAGGACTACATTCTCTCCATGCCTCGGGGTGCTCAGATCATGTACCCCAAGGATGTGGCCCGAGTCATCCTTCTGGGCGACATCCGTCCCGGCATGAGGGTTCTGGAGTCAGGAGCCGGCTCAGGGGCCATGAGTCTGGGTCTTCTGGATGCCATTGGCACAGAGGGGAAGCTGACCAGCATTGAACGGCGGGAGGAGTTCGCCCGGGTGGCTATGGGGAACGCCACCGTCTTCTTTGGGCAGCGCCCAGCCCAGTGGGATCTGCGTACCGGCGACTTTGATGCCATTGCTGCAGACCTGCCAGAGGACGGATTCGACCGTATCGTTCTGGACATGCTGGACCCATGGAACCGTCTGGAACAGGCCTATCGTGTCATGGCCCCCGGCGGCGTGCTGACCGCCTACGTGACCACCACCACCCAGCTTAGCCGGCTGGCCGAGGCCCTGCGCGCCGACGGACGGTGGACTGAGCCAGAAATCATGGAGAGTCTGGAGCGCTCCTGGAAGGCCGACGGCCTAGCGGTCCGGCCAGAGCATGAGATGATCGGACACACCGGCTTCCTCTTGATTAGCAGAGCCATGGCTCCGGGCCAGCAGGCTCTTCGCAAGCATGTCCGGGCCACCAAGGACTACCAAACCGATGTGGATCAGAGCAGGCGGCCTGACACGATTAGTAAATTCAGTCAGGAGCGTGAGATGCAGGACGTGGAGGATCTGGAGCTGCGCCGGGTCTCCGATCGTAAGCTGCGCAAGGTGTTGCGCGACCTGGACCATCAGGTGCGCACCCTGCAGGGAGGCCAGGGTCAGGAAGGCTGATCGCCCATGACCCGCACCTTCAGTCAGCTCTGCCATAATGGAAAAGATGCCTGATTTGAACTTCGGGAAAGGAAGCATGCATGGGTTTACGAAAAGGACTGAAGGCCGAGGATCTGCGCAGGTGTAGCCGAACTCTTATGCTTATGCGTCACGCCAAGACCGATCGCCAGGGGTCACAGGGCGATCGCAGCCGTCAGCTGACCGACCGTGGCCAGAAACAGGCCCGGATCATGGGCCGTGGATTGACTGCTTTGGGTCTGGTTCCCGACCGCATTATCTGCTCGGGTGCGCCCCGAGCCCGTCAGACCCTGGACGGCATGCTCAAACCTCTGGGTGACGGACCCCGTGTCGATTACCGGGAATCCCTCTACGAATCGGGCATGCAGGCAGTCTTCGACGAACTGGCGCAGACCGAGGACCGTGACCGCCGGGTCCTGATCCTAGGGCACGAGCCCACCATGTCTATCTGCTCACAGTGGCTGGCCGAGGACAACTCCGATCCCGATCTTTTGGACCTGCTCAATCTTGGACTGCCCCCGGCCACCATGGTTCTTCTGGGCTCTGAGCGACCCTTGACCGACTGGGGAACCCATCAGGCCCGTTTGCTTGGCATTCTTGGCCCGCAGGACCTGGAGGACTGACTGGCGGAACGAGCTATAGGCAACCCTTCAGAGGCAGTCTTAGTGACCAACAGTCCTCTGCCCGTAGTCCTGTCGTTATCGATTCAAGTTATGGCGACACCTTATTTGCACCAATTACCCGCCTCCCCCCGCCGCTGATAGGCTGACCGAAGACATCAGGACGAAACTGGGAGGTTTCATGGCAGCGATTACATCCGTGTCCGGGTTCCCGCGCATCGGTGCGCATCGTGAACTCAAGAGGGCCATCGAGGGCTACTGGAAGGGCGAACGGAATCTGGACGAGGTCCGGCGCACGGGCGCGGACCTGCGTGCCAGACATTGGCAGCTTCAGCAGGAGGCTGGCGTCGACCTGATTCCCGTCAATGATTTCAGCTACTACGACCAGGTCTTGGATACTTCTATCCTCTTGGGCGTCGTGCCTGAGCGCTATCGGAAGCTGGACCTGGGCCCCGAGGACACCCTCTTCGCCATGGGCCGCGGCTACCAGGGGGAGCAGGGTGACGTGACCGCCCTGCCTATGAAGAAGTGGTTCACCACCAATTACCACTACCTGGTTCCCGAGATCGATCAGGACACCAAAATCGTTCTTGAAGGCGACAAGCCCTTCAAAGAGTTCCAGGAGGCGCGCGAGCAGGGCGTCGCCGCCAAGCCGGTGCTGATCGGCCCATACACCTTCCTCAAGCTGGCACGCGGCCCCCAGGGCGAGCTGCTGGATCCCGACCCGGCGCTGGTCCAGGACCTGGCCAAAGCCTATGCGACTATTCTGGAGCGGTTCATCGGCCTTAACGCCGACTGGGTGCAGCTGGACGAACCCTACCTGGTCCTGGACAAGGAACGGGGCGACCAGGATCTCTTCGAGACCCTCTACCGGCCCATTCTCAACGCCCGCGAGAGTGACGAGGGCAAGGTCCGTATCCTCCTCAACACCTACTTCGGCCATGTGGGCGACTGCTACGATCGGCTGGCTGACCTTGGCTTCGATGGCATCGGCCTGGATCTGGTCGAGGGCAGGGATGAGAATCTGGCGGCCCTGAAGGAGCACGGCGTGCCGGATGGAACCACCATCTTTGCCGGCCTGGTCAACGGTCGCAACATCTGGCGCAACGACTACGCAGTCAGCCTGGGCTTGCTGGATGCCCTGCACCAGGTGACCTCGAACGTGGTGGTGTCCACCGCATGCTCCCTCCTGCATGTGCCCTACACCGTGGCCGACGAGGATGGGCTGGATGCCGACACCGTGCGGCCTCACTTCGCTTTCGCCCTGGAGAAGCTGGGCGAGCTGCACGACCTGGCTCAGCTGGCTGATGCCGACGAGGACCAACGCCGTTCCAGCAAGGCTCTTGCCGATAACCAGAGACTCTTCGACGGCAGCCGCGTACAGCCCGACCCCCAGGTGCAGCAACGCCTGGCCGGTCTTAAGGACGAGGACTTTGTACGCACCCCGGCTCGGCCCGAGCGCCAGAGGATCCAGGCCCAGGAGCTGGGTTTGCCCCTGCTGCCAACCACCACCATCGGCTCCTTCCCCCAGACCGCCGAGGTCCGCGCCGAGCGGGCCCGCCTTCGCAAGAAGGAGATCAGCCAGGAGGACTACGACAGCTTCATCGCCCGCAAAATTGACCAGGTCATCGACCACCAGGAGCAGATCGGCCTGGATGTTCTGGTCCATGGCGAGTTCGAGCGCAACGACATGGTCGAATACTTCGGCCAGAACCTCAAGGGCTACCTGTTCACCCGGAATGCCTGGGTCCAGTCCTATGGCACCCGTTGCGTCAAACCTCCGATTGTCTGGGGGGACATTTCCCGCGCCCGGCCCATCACCGTGCGCTGGTCCTCATACGCCCAGTCCCGTACCAACCATGTGGTCAAGGGGATGCTGACCGGTCCGGTGACCATTCTCAACTGGTCCTGGCCCCGCGAGGACATCGATCACAAGCAGCAGACCCGCCAGCTGGCCCTGGCCATCCGTGATGAGGTCCTGGACTTGGAGGCTGCGGGCATCCGCATCATCCAGATCGACGAGGCCGCCCTGCGCGAGAAGCTGCCGCTAAGGCGCTCCGACTGGCACAGCCGATACCTGGACTGGGCCATTCCCGCCTTCCGGCTGGTACATTCCGGGGTTAAACCCACTACCCAAATTCACACCCACATGTGCTACTCGGAGTTCAACGACATCTTCAAGGACATTGATGCCATGGACGCCGATGTGATCTCCTTCGAAGCATCCCGCTCCGATCTGACCGTTCTTGATGCCATTCAGGAGGCCAAGTTCGAGACCGAGGCAGGCCCTGGAGTCTACGACATCCACTCGCCGCGCATCCCCTCCACCGAGGAGATCGTGGACCGGATCCACGCCATACTGAAGAAGCTCGATGCGGCCAAGGTATGGATCAATCCCGACTGCGGACTCAAGACCCGAGGCGATAAGGAGACCTGGCCCAGCCTGGAGCACATGGTGGCCGCCGCCCATCAGGTGCGCGCGGAGCTATCGTCCAGTCAGGAGTCGGATCATGCATGAGCCTATCTTTTCCCTGGAGGTCTTTCCCCCCAAGCGCGATGCCCCGGTGGGCACCATCTATGACACCCTGGATGGGCTGGAAGGACTGATGCCCGACTTCATCTCGGTGACTTACGGGACCGGTCGGCGCTCGGACCGTACGGCCACGGCCCGCATAGCCAAGACCATACATACCGAATATGGCATCCCTGCCGTGGCGCACTTGACCGCCCAGTATGCGGACCGCGAGGTGATTGACCAGGCACTGGACATGTTTGATGACGCAGGGGTGGCAGCGGTGCTGGCCCTGCGCGGCGACAGCGTGGAGGGCCGTGAGCCCGCCGGAGTATTCGAACATGCCAGCGACCTTGCAGCCTACATCCGCTCCCGTCGGCCCAACCTGTCGATATACGGAGCTTGTTATCCGGAGACCCACCCGGAGGCCGCCTCGCCCGAGGAGGACATGGAGAATCTGCGAATCAAAGTCGATTCCGGCGTGGATCATCTGGTTTCGCAACTCTTCTACGACAATGCTGATTTTCTAGACTTCCTGGACCGGGCTCGGGCAGCCGGCATCCGGGTGCCCATTGAGGCTGGCATCATGCCCATTACCAACGAGGGCCAGGTACGGCACATGAGCGAAGTCTGCAAGGCGCGGATCCCGGCTGCGGTCGAGTCCATCCTGGATCGCTGGGGTGACGACCGGGCCAACCTGCGCGAGGCGGGCATCATCTACGCCTCACAGCAGATCGCCGACCTGGTGGCCCATGGAGTGGACGGTATCCACCTCTACTCCATGAACCACTCTGGTGTTACCCGGCGCATCTGGCACAACGTCCGTCACCTCTTCCGGCAGGTAGGCACCAAGGAGGAGCCGGTCAGTAACCAGAAATGACCGAATAAAATCAGTTGAGGCCCCGCATCGATGACCGTAAAAGCATGATTTCCAGCTTTCAGCGACGCTTTCGGCCTTGATCATCGGTGCGGGGCCTCAGCCATGGGCAGGCTTTGAGCGCAACTCTGTTCAGCGGCCGTATTATGCCAATCAACAGCCCAAGAACCATCGCTCCGATGGTTATCCAGGAGGCCAGATCACGTCCCAACAGAATGAGAATCACCACCAAACCGACCCCGACCAGAGGTAAGACCGGTGTCCAGCGTTGTTGCGAATCGGTAAGTCGGTCGTTTTTCTTCGGCAGAAGTCCGCAAATCAGTCCCCATGCCAGTCCTATCAGGGCACAGACGACGGTCAGGAGGATATCGGTCAGTTGCATTCTAGGATTCCTTAGTTCATGATTGTTCGGGTAAGGCTTTTCTGGCGCCACACATGACCGCTATGCGTTCGAAAACAGCGCAAACGTCCAGCAAATCGCGACGGATGGAGAATGCTGCGGCCCTCGGAACGCATCCTCTTAATGTAGTTGAGCAACTCAACGGACTGCATGACAGACAAGGAGGCCATCGGCTCGTCCATTTGCATCAGGATAGCCGTTTCATGCATTCCAGGTCACTTCCTCTACGATGATCGACCTGCGGACTTTATTGACACATCAATGTGTTTGTGGGCGCTATAGACAGCTATCCTAGCCGCCACAGAGCGAAACCGATAATGGGTGGCGGATAGTAAGCACCTCTATAGAAACCATGGTGTCAGGGAAAGCGTACGTTGAAGGGTCTACCCGCGGGGATTTAGAAACAGGTCTCAGGTCGTGCTCAGAATGCCTCCCAGGACCACTACCTCGGAATTCGTTGCATTGTTGATGTGGATAACGGTGTCACCTATGATCCGCCTACATTGGCTATTGTATCCTTTCTCTGGTTGAGGCAGCGCAGAGCGTCAGCCTGTTTACAGGGCTCATCCTGATTTTCACTGCATATACTGCGCATTTCGGGAGGGCCGCAAGGGCTGACGACCCGTCACCCCTATAATGCCTGTACCGGTTCTGCAGATATCAGAGGCGTTGCGGAGCCTGAGGAAAGGCAGGGGATAAGTCATGGCAGATCCGGCGCGACCGTCCACTTCGACCCTGATACACCTTGGGCTGCACGACCTGGACAAGGCCCGGGTCAGGCTGGATCGGCTTGCCCGCCTGGTGGACGATCAGGAGCTGGAGCAAATCCTGGTCCAGAGCCTCGACCAGGCCTGTGATCCGGACGAAGCCCTTGCTGGGCTGATACGAATTCTGGAGCAGTATCCACAGGGAGCCCGGCCGGACTTTCTTGCCGGATCCCCAATGGAAAACCAAGAGGCCACCCAGGCGCTGATCAGGGTGTTGGGGGCCTCGGAGGCCATGGGCCGACTGATGCGCTCGCGGCCGGAGTTGGTAGAGGCGGCCACCTTCGACCCCGACCATCTGGCTGACTGCACGGCGGAAACCAGACAGAAGCGGGTTCTTGACGCCTTGGATAAGGCGGAGGCAAATTCGGACTCCGTGCCCTCGCTGGCGACCTACGCCGATGCGCTGCGGTTCGAATATCGGCTGCAGCTAGCTGCCGTCATGGCCCGGGATCTGGCAGCAGAGGATCCTCTAGAGCTGGAGCCGGAAATCAGCCGCGCTTTGTCGGACATGGCCGACGCTGCAATACAAGGGGCTCTGAGCATCGCCAGTCGTCAGGTTCCCAATGCGGATTCATGCCGTCTGACGGTCATTGGCATGGGCAAGCTGGGTGCTCAGGAACTCAACTACGTGTCCGATGTGGATCTCATGTACTTGGTGGAGCCGGCCTCGGGGGCGGACACAAGCGTGACTGATCCCATCGCAGTGGGCACTGCCATGGCCGTCCTCCTGCAGCGGGTCTGCCAGTCGGTCATCCCCGGTTCGACCGAGCCGCCGCTCTGGAAGGTCGATACTGCCCTGAGGCCCGAGGGACGTGACGGCCCTCTAGTGCGCCGTCTGGCCTCCTACGCTGACTACTACGCCCAATGGGCTGAGAATTGGGAGTTCCAGGCCCTTCTCAAGGCCCGTCCGGTTGCGGGCGACAAGGACCTGGGTGAGGACTATTCGGCCATGGTCGAGCCCCTGGTCTGGGGAGCATGCCAGCGACCCAACTTCGTCTACGATTGCCAGCGGATGCGCCAGCGTGTGGAGCGGCTGATACCAGAGGACCGCAAGGAGCGCGAGATTAAGTTGGGCCAGGGCGGACTGCGGGACGTGGAATTTACCGTCCAAATGCTCCAGCTGGTCCATGGCTCCAGCGACGAGGATCTGCGATGTCCGGCCACCCTGGATGCCCTGCAGGCCCTGTCGCGCGGCGGTTACATTTCACGCAAGCACGGCGACCAGCTGGATCATGACTACCGGTTCGAGAGGGTCATAGAGCATCGTCTGCAGATGTGGCAGCTGCGTCGCACTCATCTTTTTCCAAAAATCAACCGTTCAGGCGCCCCTGGCCATCGGCCACCCAGCCTGGAAGAGCTGGAGAACAACCGTGATCTTCGGCGACTGGCCCGGGCCTTCGGACTGCATGCCGACCAGATGCTGGCCCAATACCAAGCCACCAGGATCGAGGTCCGCAACCTTCACCAGGCCATCTATTTCCGTCCCATGCTGCCCATCAACGCCCAGGTGGACGAGGATGAGGTCAGCCTGCGCCCCCAGGCGGCACGTGCCCGATTCGCATCTATTGGCTTCGCGGACCCTGATGCAGCCATTCGCCATGTCACGGCCCTGACCACAGGGGTCACTCGATCGGCGCGTATCAACCGGATTCTCATGCCCGCCGTCCTCCAGTGGCTGGGGGAGGGGCAAGACCCTGACATGGGACTCCTGGGCTGGCGAACCCTGGAGGAGCACTTCGGCGGCAAGAGCACCTATCTGGGCTTTCTACGGGACTCCACCTCGGCAGCCCGCCGCCTGTGCCATATCCTGTCCAACTCGCGTTACCTGTCCGGCGCCCTGGCTCGATCCGTCCAGTCGGTGACCTGGCTGGGTCACGACCAGGATATGATCCCCCGTGATCGAGCCACCTTGGACAAGCGCGCTGTAGCTTATCGAACCCGGCATGCGGACTCGCTGGAGGATTTCGCCACTGCAGTGCGGGCCATGCGCCGCCAGGAAATCGAGCGGATCGGGTTGGGTTGGATGAGCGGTGTGGACGATCAGCAGGCCTGCCTAGCGGGCATGTCCGATGTTTACGATGCAGCTATCGATGCCGCCCTGGACTGGGCCGTGGACCACCGTCTGGGTCAGACAGGTTCGAGTGATGAAGAACTACGTCAAGCGCCGGCAGCAATGGCCCTGATCGCTATGGGCCGCTACGGAGGCAGGGAGGTCAACTTCAACTCGGACGCCGACATCATGCTGGTATACCGTCCCGCATCAGGCGCCGACCAGGACCAGGCGGCTGAATTCGCACGTGGCGTGACTGCCGATCTGCGGGCCGTCCTGGCTGGATCGGCCAGCCTGGAGCCCGGCATCGACCTGGACTTCGACCTGCGTCCCGAAGGACGTCAGGGGCCTCTGGTGCGTTCCCTGGACTCCTACCAGCGCTACTACCGCGACTGGTCAGAAACCTGGGAACATCAGGCCCTGATCCGTGCCAGATTCGCAGCTGGGAATGCTGCTCTGGCCAAGGATTTTCTGGAGGGTATAGCCAATCCGCTTCGCTACCCCGAGCAGCCGCCAAATGAGGAGGAGCTAGGGCAGATCCGCCGTCTTAAAGCCCGAATGGAGGCGGAGC
The DNA here is from genome assembly GCF_016101415.1 of Bifidobacterium sp. M0404. NCBI lineage: Bacteria > Bacillati > Actinomycetota > Actinomycetes > Bifidobacteriales > Bifidobacteriaceae > Bifidobacterium > Bifidobacterium sp. M0404. The sequence goes on from NZ_JACFQP010000001.1 coordinate 527,198, forward strand.
GACTTCCGCGCGGCGTGCGTCGGGATCGGCATCTGAAGCTGGGCCGGGGAGGGCTGTCTGACGTGGAATGGACGGTTCAGCTCCTCCAGCTGCGTCACGCCCACGATCTGCCTGAGCTACAGGTCACCGGGACGCTGACTGCCTTGGATGCCTTGGAGTCTGCGGGACTCATAGAGGCCAAGGATGCCAAGGCCCTGCGCCGCAGCTGGGTGCTCTGCACCGCAGCCCGGAACGCCAACTTCCTCTGGTCCGGACGTGTCTCCCAGGCGGACATCCTGCCCGACGACGGGCAGGTTCTGGGGGGCATCGCGGTCTGCCTGGGCTACCCGGCCCACCGGGGCCAGCACTTCGTCAACGAGCTGCTGGCGGCCATGCGCCGCTGTAGGCAGGTCATGGAACGACTCTTTTACGGCCGCTGACTCTGGGTCCATCCGGGGTCGTATGCTTGTTCAGGTCACATAAGGTGGCCACCTTGAGGAAGGTGAGCCGTTGTCCCAACAAGTTGATCACGCATCCAATACCTCTTCCGCCGTCGTTCCGCTTCGTGGGCGAAGTGTGGTTACCCTCGACGACATTCCCATGACCCAGATCCTGGACCTGCTGGATCGTGCGGCCTACATCGACACCCATCGCCGTCAGGTGGCCCACACCTGCGACGGCCGGGTCCTGGCCACGCTCTTCTATGAACCCAGCACCCGCACACGGCTCAGCTTCGAGACGGCCATGCTCCGTCTGGGAGGTCAGGTCATAGGATTCGCCGGCGCCCAGCTGGCCAGCGTTTCCAAGGGGGAGTCCATCAGCGACACTCTGAAGACGGTCTCCAACTACGCTGACATCGTGGCCATCCGCCACCCTAAGGAGGGTGCTGCCTTGGTGGCCTCCCAGGCGGCTACGGTCCCAGTCATCAACGCCGGTGACGGTGGGCACATGCACCCGACCCAAACCCTGACCGACCTGGCCACCATCCGTGCCCGCAAGGGTCGGCTGAACCACCTGACCATCGGTCTGTGCGGGGACCTGACCTTCGGCCGTACCGTCCACTCCCTGATCACCACCCTCTGCCGACTGGGCCACGTGGACTTCGTCCTGATCAGCCCCGACGAGCTGCGCACTCCCGAATACGTTCTGGAACGGATCCGCTCTTCGGCCGATTGCACCTACCGTGAGACCGGGGATCTGAACGGTGTCATCGGCGACTTGGACGTGCTCTATATGACCCGCGTCCAGCAGGAGCGATTCTTCAACGAAGACGACTACCTGCGTCTGCGTGACACCTACATTCTGGATGCCGACAAGCTTCGGGCTGCGCGCCCCGACATGGCCATCCTCCATCCGTTGCCCAGAGTCAACGAAATTGCCGTGGAGGTGGACGATGATCCGCGTGCGGCCTACTTCCAGCAGGTTCGCAACGGCATGCTGGTCAGAATGGCCCTGGAGAGCGCCTTGCTGGGCGACGAGCTGCCCGGTTACCGCAAGCAGAAGGAGGTGGCGGCATGAAGGTCACCAGCATTGTTGACGGCATCATCATCGACCACGTTCGTGCGGGCACAGCCCTAAAGGTCTTGCACTACCTGCGCGTGGACCCGGCGAAGACCCGGCTGGCCCTGATCATGAATACGGACAGCCGCAAGTACGGTTCCAAGGACATCATCAAGATCGAGCAGACCGGTGATCTGGACCTGACCGCCCTTGGGTTCATCGCTCCCGAGGCCACCGTCGATGTAGTCAGGCAGGGCCGGATCGTCAGCAAGCATCAGCCTGACCGGCCAAACCATCTGGTCAACGTCATCACCTGCGTCAACCCTCGTTGCGTCACCAAGGTGGAGACTGGTGTGGACCAGCGCTTCCACCTGGACGCTGCCGGTGTCTATCGCTGCGACTACTGCGACGAGAAGGCAGAAGACTGACATGCGGCTGCTGGGGTTGACTGATTGGCGCACCTACAAAGCGGTCGATCTGGTGCTTCCCCAGACGGTTGACAGCACGCTGATTGACGAGACCGGCACCATGTCGGCAGAGGTGGATCAGATAGACGCCTCGGGGCTGGTACTGGCTCCGGCCCTGGTAGACCCGCACGTCCACCTGCGCGACCCTGGCCAAACTGACAAAGAAGACATGGTCACCGGCACAGCTGCCGCAGCTGCCGGAGGCTACGGGCTGGTACTGCTCATGCCCAATACCCAGCCAGCCATGGACGGCCGTGCGAGGATGGCCGATGGGCGTACGGTCATCGACTACCTGGAATCCTACGAGCAGGACCATGGGCTGAGCCTGCCGGTGGACTACGACCTCTGCGTGGCGGCCACTCTGGACCGGGCCGGCAGACAGGCCTCAAACCCAGACGACTGGTCGAGTCACCTGCCTGGCCACGGATACGACCATCCTGTAGTGGCCATCAGCGATGACGGATCGGCAGTAACCGATCAGACCCTGGAGGCCATTGCTGCCAATGCCCGAGAATTCGACCTGCCCATCCTGGATCACTGTGAACACCACGAACATGGTCAGGTCAACCTGGGGGCCGTCAGCCGCAGGCTGGGGCTGGAAGGGATTCCCGCCTCCACCGAGACCGCCATTATCAATCGGGACATCGAACTGGCAGAACGTACCGGCACCCGGGTGCATCTGCAGCATGTCAGCACTGCCGGGGGATTCGAGGCTGTTCGCCGGGCCAAGACCCGTGGGTTGCCGGTCACCTGCGAGACCGCACCCCACTATCTGGCCCTCTGCGACGAGGACCTGCTGCGTTGCGGCAGCATGGCCAAGATGAACCCTCCACTGCGCTCCCGCGCTGACCAGCAGGCTGCACTTGAGGCCGTAGCCGACGGCACCGTGGACATGATTGCCACCGACCATGCCCCCCACACCAGCGCTGAGAAGGCACTGGGGCTCAAGAATGCCCCCAACGGCATCATCGGTCTGGAAACTGCCTATGCAGTCTGCAACCAGGTCCTGGTCGAGAGCGGGCTCGTCAGCCATGACCGCCTGATCGAACTCATGTCTCTGGCTCCAGCCGAGCTCATGGGCATGCGTCGGCTCCTGCCCGAAGACCTGCCCTCGCATACGGCGAACAAGGTCAATAAAGCCGGTCACCTGCAGCTGGAGGCCGACCGTCACAGCGATGCCAATCTGCCACCTGTTGACCTGGTCATCTTGGACCCCGAGGCCAAGTGGGAGGTAGATCCCAGCCGCTTCCATTCCAAGTCACGGAACACCCCTTTCGCCGGAGCAGGGCTGGCCGGACGGGTCATGGCCACCATAAAGGATGGGCGTCTGGTATTCTCCCGCCTGCCCGCAAGCCGCGTCATCACCAGGGAAAGGATCCGAGCATGGACCGACTGACTGCGCTCGTCCAGGACAAGAACAATCCGACCGTGGTCGGTCTGGATCCGCGACCGGAACTACTGCCCAGCCAGCTGATCGAACAGGCCAGACAGCGCGCAGCCCGGAGCATGGCTCAGATGGGCCTTGACCCTAAGGACCTGCAGCAGACCCAGGGCGAACAGGCTCAGGCTGTCTGGGCGGACCACCTGGCCAGGGCTTATCTGCGCTTTAACCTGGCCATCCTGGAAGGCGTGGCCGACCTGGTGCCTGCAGTCAAGCCTCAGATTGCCATGTACGAGGCACTGGGACCTTGGGGCATCAGGGCCTACACCGGCACCTGCCGAGCCGCAGCCGACCGTGGCCTCTATGTCATCGGGGATGTCAAGCGCGGTGACATCGGCTCCACGGCTGAGGCCTACGCCGCCCACCTGGACGGGCTCCCTCTACCCTTCACTCCTGGGCAGACGATTGACGGGCCGGCTCACAGTGGCGGGAGATTCCCCTGGTACGAGGATGCCCTGACCATCAATGTCTATCTGGGCTCCGACGGGGTGGAACCCTTCCTGCAGGCTGCCGAGCACATCCAGGGCGACTTGTTCGCCCTGGTGCGCACATCCAATCCCTCGGGCAGCCAAATCCAGGAACTGGGCCTGGACACGGCCTCAGGCGGGGGAACCATTTATCAGCGCCTGGGAGATCTGGTGGAATCCTGGGGACAATCCTCCATCGGGGAATCGGGTTACTCCAGGCTTGGTGCTGTGGTCGGCGCCACCCATCCTGAGGATGGCGCCCTTCTGCGGCAGGCCACGCCCCACACCTTTTTCCTGGTCCCCGGTTACGGAGCGCAGGGCGGTTCAGCGGCCGACGTGGTGCCCATGTTCGACCAGTCCGGCGGCGGCGCTGTGGTCAACTCCTCTCGGGGAATCATCGCAGCCTGGCGGAAGGATCCGGACTACAGCCCGCGGCTCAGCGTTCAGGCGGCCCTGGGCATGGTCACCCGCGATGCCCGCCAAGCTGCGCAGGCTATGAAGGACGATCTCAATCAGGCGATCAAGGAGGCCCGATGAAAACCAACCTCTTTATATCCACCAGTCGGGTGGAAGAACAGGCCGAACGGGCAGGTCGGCTGCCTGGACGGCGTACTGCCCAGGTCACCGGCATGGAGCCCCTGGACCGGCAGGTCTGGCGAATGACCATCCGCGACCCTTACCTGGCCGCCCACGCCCCTGCAGGAGTCTTCATCAACCTTTACTCTGCAGACCGCATGACCATGATGCCCAGACCCTTCGGTATCAGCCGGGTTCTGGCGGGCGAGCAGATCGAGATTATCTTCGCCGTAGTTGGCCAGGGGACCAATGAATTCTCCCGCCTGCAACCGGGCATGGCTGTGGATCTGCTGGGGCCTCTGGGCCATGGCTTCGACCTGGAGAAGCCCGCAGACTATCTGTTGGTAGGCGGTGGCTTGGGTGTTCCTCCGCTGATTCGCGCAGCCCAATGCCTGCAAGGCCGGTCCGGTGTACGCACCACCGCCCTGCTGGGCTACCGGCACCACCGGTTCGCCGATGCCATCATGGGCTCGCTGACCGATCGGCTGGAGTCCATCGACAATGCTTCCGGGGATGTCATAACCCTCTTGGATCGGGTTCGCGGCGACATCGATACCGAACGGACCATCATCCTGACCTGCGGACCCTTGCCCATGATGCGGGCCGTGGCCGCCTGGGCCCGCAAGACCGACCTGCCTGCCCAGTGCTGCATGGAGTCCCGGATGGGTTGCGGCTATGGTACCTGCGTGGCCTGCGTGGTCGATACCGTTGACGGCAGGCTCAAGGTCTGTAAGGACGGCCCGGTCTTCGCTGCCGATCGTCTTATCTGGGATGCAGAAGGAAGCAAGGAGATGCCGCGATGAGCCAGCGGACAATCGCAGAGATGCAGACGGCCATAGCCATGGATCCTCTGGAGCCTCACGTCTGGCGGCATGGCACTGTTGTGGCCGGCACGCCTTGGAAGAACCCGGTGGGTACAGCCTCGGGCACATTCAACCTGGATGCCTGCGGGGGTTATTACGACGTCTCCCAGATGGGCGCCATCTCCACCAAAGGGGTTTCGCCGGTTCCCTGGGAAGGCAACCCAACGCCCAGGACCGCCGAAAGCCCAGCCGGCATGGTCAACTCTGTTGGCCTGCAGAACCCGGGCGTGGACCATTATTTGGTGGACGAACTGCCCAGACTCAAGGCCCTGGGAGCCACCGTGGTCACCAACGTGGCCGGCCACAGCGACGAGGACTACGCCATCGTTGTGGAACGGCTGGCAGACTCCCCGGCGGATATGTTGGAGATCAACGTCTCCTGCCCCAACGTCTCACATGGAGGGATGTCCGTAGGCACTGATGCCAAGGCTCTGAACCGGTTGATCACCCGGCTGCGGGGTCTGACCGACAAGCCCATGGTGGTCAAGCTGACCCCCAACGTCACGGACATTGTGGAGGTGGCCCGAGCGGCCGTTGATGGGGGAGCAGATGCCCTCAGCCTGATTAATACCCTGGTGGGCATGCGCATCGACATCAATACAGGCAAGCCTATCCTGGCCCAAGGCACCGGTGGTGTCTCAGGCCCCTGCATCCTGCCAATCGCTTTGTCCTTCGTCTGGCGGGTGCGCCAGGCATTGCCCGACATTCCCATCATCGGCATCGGAGGAATCGACTCGGGACGCACGGCCTTGGAATTCCTCTATGCGGGGGCCAACGCCGTGGAGGTGGGGGCTGCGGCCCTGGTGGACCCTGTGGCGCCCATGAGGGTGGCCCGCGAACTGGATGATCTTTTAGACGAGCGGCCCGATCTGGCCGAATTGCTCAAGAAAGGGAAGTGCTGGCGATGAGCGCAACCGCAGCAGAAAACAATGACCATGACGGGGATGCCCTGGAGCAGACCCGCCGCATCCAGGAGGGTTTCACCAGCTTCCTGCTACAGAGCGGAGCGCTCAAGTTCGGTGACTTCACCCTGAAGTCAGGGCGGCGCTCGCCCTACTTCATCAACGCCGGGGCCTTCAATGACGGACGGCTGATTGCCCTGCTGGGGGAGTTTTACGCCCGGACCATTGTACAGGCTGTGAAGCAGGGGACCCTGCCCGCCGACATCGACACGGTATTCGGCCCGGCCTACAAGGGAATTCCCCTGGCCGTCTCCACCGCCATAGCGCTGAGTGGGGCGCACGGCATGCCGGTCGGCTACACCTTTGACCGCAAGGAGGTCAAGGACCATGGCGATGGAGGCCTCATGGTCGGAACCCAGCTCAGGGATGGCATGAGGGTGCTGCTGGTGGATGATGTCATGACCGCCGGGACTGCGGTCCGACAGGTGGTGCCTAAGATCATGTCCCAGGCCAAGGTGACCATCGTCGGTCTAGTGCTCTCCGTGGACCGAATGGAGCGCACCGGACAGGGCCAAGGCTCGGCCGTGGAGTCAATCATGGACGAGTTCCACTTCCCGGTCATCAGCATCGTCAACGTCCGCCAGATCTTTGGCGCGGCCGCCTCTATGAAGGGTCCGGACGGGTCGCCCATTCTGGACCAGCGCACGGCTGATGCCGCCAGGAACTATCTGGCGCGTTACGGTGCCTAAGCAAATGCCTGGCTCATGTCGATATGTTGATTGTGCGTGCAGGCCGCATTGACGCACATTCTTCGAATGGTCATTCTGTCGGATGACCCTCGTGTAGATTGGTAAAGGTCCGACGGGCACGCCGACGGATCATCATCGCAAGGAAGGCCATGGATCATGACGAAACCGCTGGAGCAGAATGGTCATGAGGAACCGGACCAGACTGAGGTCGACGAAGTGAATGCCGCTCCTCAGACGAATTCAGAGGAGACGGCCAAGCCTGCCGTTTCTGACACAGCAACTAGTGCAGAGAAATCTTTGGATGAGGCAGAACCTGCTGATGAGCGTCCTTCGACTGTTGAGGAACCGGAAGAGCCAGGCCGGCCTGCTCAGCGGTCTCGGAGGCTACCGCTAATACTGGTTGTGATTGCTCTTGTGCTGGTGCTTGTAGCCGGCTTCTACATGCTGTGGACTAACCGTTCAGGAGACGACCAGTCAGCCCAAAAGCCTTCGTCGGAAGTATCGACCGCCCAAGTCAGCAAGGGCCCCACTGGGGATGCCAAGGCCTACAAGGCACTGCAAGCGGTCACCGTCAAGCCGTCAGTTGCCGACGACCAGGGAGGGCTGACCGTCTCAGCTAAGGGAGTCGGCAGCAAGAAGAAGGTTGCTGGTGTGCCTACCCTTGAAATCTTCATGGATCCCATGTGCCCATGGTGTGGCAAGGTGGGCCGGGTCATCGATCCCCAGCTGCAGCGTATGATTAGCGCAGGCCAGATCAACGTCACCTACAACTTTTTGAACTTCCTTGATTCGGCCTCCAGTGACCAGTACTCCAGCCGCGTGGACAACGCCTTGGCTATGGTGGCCCAGGAGGATCCGGATCATCTGCCGGCCTTCGCCGCCGCCGTCTTTGCTGCCGACTTCCAGCCCAATGAAAGCTCCTATCAGGCCGTCTCCGACGCGCGCCTGGCCGACCAGGCCGTAGGGGCGGGCGTGCCCAGGTCCCTGGCAGACCGTTTTGCCCAAGGCACCTACAGACCATGGGTGGACAAGGTCAGCGCCTATGCCATCACCCGCAAGGACGCCAAGGATGCCAAAGGAGAGTTCTCGACCCCCACCATCATGATCAACGGCAAAGTCTGGGATCTGACCGCAGCTGCAAAGAGCCAGGGAGGCCTGGAACATCTGGACCGGGCCCTGCTCAAAGCCCTGGGACTGAAATCGCAGGATGTGGGTCACCAAGGGAAGATGCCATCCATCGGAGCCCAAGGAACAGCGCTGAAAGCAGAATAAGCGGCAACTGCTAAGGGATATGATCTGTGGCAAAAATTAAGGATTGCCGTTATCAGTTCGGTTGTTTGCCTGTTAAGCCTTTGTCGGTTCGGCTATCGCTTGCCTGACTATTACTTGCTTGACTCCTGCTCGATCAGCGAATATCCGTGGTTGGACACCACCTGGCGTAGCTTGTCCAAGTAGAGTTCGGCGGCATGGGACAGCTTGGTCCGGCTGTTGACGATCCAGCCCAAAAGCATGGATTCATCCGACTCCAGGGGGACACTGACAATCTTCTCGTTGTTCAGGTCCTCGTTGTCGATGCCAGTGCAGACCGTGTAGGCGTTGAGCCCGACGATGAAGTTGAGCATGGTGGCCCGGTCGCTCACGGTGATTTGCTTGGGGGAGTAGTCGGGCCAGACTGCCTCCTCTGCAAAATAGAAGGAACCCTCCTCGCCCTGCTCATACTGCAGGAAGGGGTAGGGCTCCAAGTCCTTCATGGTCACCATGGCCCGATCAGCCAAGGGGTTGGTCCGGGCGATAAAGACATGCAGATCTGCACGGAAGAGGGGATGGAAGTCCAGGTGTTTCTCACGCAGCATCTTGGACAGGACCCGTTTGTTGAAGTCGGACTCGTAGATGATGCCTATCTCGGACTGAAGAGTGGCCACCTGGTCGATGATGTCCCTGGTGCGCGTCTCTCGTATGGTGAATTCGTACTCATCCGAATCGATGGAGTTGATCATCTCCACGAAAGCTTCCACAGCGAACATGTAGTGCTGGGTTGAAACCCGGCAGAGCTGCTTGCGGGGCCTGACCTGCCGGTAGCGGGCCTCCAGCAGGTCGGTCTGATCCAGAATCTGCCTGGCATAGGTAAGGAATTCCGCCCCGTCTACTGTCAGAGCAATCCCTTGGGAGTGGCGGGTGAAGATTTCGATGCCCAGCTCGTTTTCCAGCTCCTTGACCGATGAGCTCAGAGCCGGCTGGGAGATGTAGAGCTCGTGCGAGGCCTCGTTCATGGAGCCGCATTCGACAATCTTGACGATGTAGCGCAGTTGGAGCAGTGTCATGTAAGCAAATCTATACCCAAGTCTCTATAGGCCCAAGGCCGCAGTTTCAGCTATGCCCCGGTTCGCAGCCTTCTGATCAAGATAGCGACCCGGACCCATGACTTGAAGATTGCCATCTTCATCGGTCTTGAAGTTGTAGACCATAGGAACGCCCGTGGGCACGTTGATGGACCGGATATCCGTGTCGTCAACGTCTTCAAGGACCTTGATCAGGCTCCGAACCACGGAACCATGGGTGACGATGAGCACAGTCCGACCTTGGGCCAGGTTGGGGGCTATCCGGCTTCGCCAGTAGGGATGCAGACGGAGCAGCAGATCCTTGAGGCACTCGGCGCGGATCTCGGCCGGATTCTGGCCGTCCAGCCCGTCGCCCATGGCAGGGTAATAGCGTGGATCCGGTCCCTGAAAGTATGGTGAATCGGTTTCGATGGCAGGCGGCCTAACATCGTAGGAACGTCGGTAAATGTCGAATTGCTGCTGACCATAGCGTTCCAGCATGGCCGGTCGCGTCTGTCCCTGGAATGCGCCATAGTGGCGCTCGTTCAGCCGCCAGGTGCGCTCTACCGGAATCCAGGCCCGATCAACCAGGTCCAGCACCGTGTTGGCAGTGACGATGCTTCGGGTCAGCAGAGAGGTGAAGACCATGTCGGGCAGCAGGCCTGATTCCTTGAGCAGCTGTCCGGCATGGCGGGCCTGTTGCAGTCCGCGATCCGTCAGGGGCACGTCCACCCAACCGGCGAAACGGTTGACCGACTTCTGAGTCCAGACGCTTTCTCCGTGACGCATGACGATGAGCTGCGAGGTCATCAAATCGACTCCTTTTCTGATGACGTGTTTTTAGAACCAGAGCGAGCTGTTTTCGAAGAAGAGGGAAGCATCGTCGCCTTCCTGGGCGGATTGGTCGATTTGATCAGCAGTCCCTGCGGCTCTTGACATGACCAGACCTATAGCCCTGGGCAGAGCATCGGCCACCTGGCCGGCACGGATCGGCTGCCCCGTAAGCCCTAAAGCTATCCCGTGGCCCTCCTGCTGGCTGTCCTGGGCTACCAGATCCGCAAAATCCTGAGGCTTACGCGGGTCGAAGATCAGCGGTTGCTCCCAGCCGGTCTGTCTGCCTCCGCTGGCCAGAGAACCGGCAAGCCCGTGCACGAAGGCCGCAGCAGCTGTTAGATCCACCATCAGCGTGGCATCATCCTGGATTGGTCCGGCATTTTGTGCCAGCAGGGCCCCGATGGTTCCGGAGAGCACGTCTCCTGATCCGGCTGTAGACAGCCATGCTGGGCCGAAGCCGGTGGTCATGACGCGGGGACGGTCGGTGCCGTCCTCGCCGACGACCAATGTAATGGCCCCCTTGAGCAGAATGGTGGCCCCGGTCAGCTGACAGGCTCGGATTGCCCAGTGCAGGGGTTCGGCCATGACCTGGTCGCCGTCCACGCTCTCGCCATGCGAGTTGAGTAAAGCGGCCATTTCGCCAGCATGCGGGGTAAGCACCGTGCGTGGGCCCAGCCGGTCCGGCAGCAGATCCAAAGCACCGGCATCGGCTACTACCGGCGGGTCAGCTGCTGCTTCATCCTCGTCCAGGTCGGCGGCCTGACGGCTGAGTATATCGGCAATCAGATCACGCTGATCGTCCTGGCCTTGAGGTCCAGCTGCCTCCTGGGCTTGCCTGGTGGGTACACCAGAGCCCAGAACCCAGGATTCAACCCTTCCGCGGCCCAGGACGGTCTCGGGCAGCTCTTGCAGGATCAGGTCGCCCACCTGCTCGGGACCGCAGTAACGGATCATGCCCACGTTGCCGCTGGCAGCAGCCTTGCTGGAGAGCAGCCCGGCACCATGGTAGAGGGCGGATCCGGTGACCAGGCCGACCACGCCCCGACTGTACTTGGTGTCATTTACCCGAGGCGCTCTCAGGAGACTGGCGCAGTTCTCAGCGCTCATGCAGGAGACGCTGGGGACCAGGGCCGAGGTGTCAAAACCGAAATCAACCAGGACGATTCTGCCGCAGACATAGGCGGCCGGGGGCAGCATCAGGCAGGGTTTCATGGCTCCCATGGTCACGGTCACATCTGCCGGAATGTAGGCACCGGGAAGCGTGCCCTCGTCCACGTCCAAACCGGAGGGGGTATCCACGGCCAGTACCAAGGGCCTATCCTGGCCGGCGGGGTCGTGCCAGGCTGGTCTGTCGGGCAGACCGCTCTCCATGCCCAGTTCTACGGCCAGAGCAGCGGGAATGCCGCGCAACGCCCCCTTGAGGCCGATACCCGTCATGGCATCGATAATCAGATCCGCCTGTCGGCACAGTTCCAAGGCCTGGTCCATCTCCTCGGATGCTTGGTCCGGTCCGGAGGGGGTCTCGCAGCCGGGGATGGCTGCCTGGGGATCCAGGGCCGTGACCACTCCGCCGGCGCGTAGAAGAGCATCCAGCCCACCCTGGTGCAGGCTGCGTCCGGTTGCCACCACAGTCACGTCGGCCCCGTGCCCGGCCAGGTCAGCTGAGGCATAGAGCCCGTCGCCGCCATTGTTGCCGGCCCCTGCCAGCAGGACGATCCTGGCGCCTGCCGGCTCCAGCCCAGCCTGGGTCAGCATGACATCGGCCACGGAGGCCAGGGATCCGGCGGCAATACGCATCAGAGGCACCCCGTCATCCAAAAACGGCTGCTCCAGGGATCGGATCATGTCGGCTGAATAGGCGCTGGTGGCCAGGGTCCGCCGGGCTTCGCGGCGTTCATCTGGTGACGGCTTCATGGCATCACACCCCTCATTCAAAAGGTCCACGTGCGGCGGCACGGCCGGCCACGTGCTGGCTCCACTCTATCCGATGGCCATGTCCTGCAAGCGTTATAAGGTCTGCCTATTTACGAGGGCAGGAAAGGAAATTCATGCAGGGATTCGCAATGCCGAACCCGGGCCAGATTATGGCTGTGGTCCTGACGGTGGTCCTATGTGGCCTGATCGGTTTCGAGCGCGAGTTCCTCAAACACGACGCTGGCATCCGCACCCATATTCTGGTGGGTCTGGGCAGCTGCCTGTTCACCATGGTCTCCCTTTACGGCATCCAAGCCGCTGTAGGCAACTACTCTTGGGATGCCTCCCGAATTGCAGCCGGAGTGGCCTCGGGCATCGGCTTCATCGGCGCCGGGGTCATCTTCTTCAACCACGATTCCGTCAAGGGTCTGACGACGGCCAGTGCCATCTGGGTGGCCGCTGCTGTGGGCATGGCCTGTGGGGTCCAGCTCTTCGCCATCGCCATCCTGGCTGTCGTCTTCTACTTCCTGGCCGTTCTGGTCATCGCACCCATCCTCAAGTGGTTCCTGCGCAACCGTCAGAACACAGTTCTGCGCATCGTATATCAAGACGGCCACGGCTGCCTGCGTGAATCCCTGCTGCTGGCCACCCGCATGGGCTTCGAGTCCCGGGTGCTGACCATCCACGAGCTGCACCGGGATGCCTGGAAGGGCGCCGATGTCACCGTCAACCTGTTGGGCAAGGGGGACGTGACCGAGCTGGTCGAATCCATAGGCCAGACTCCAGGGGTCAAAGGGGTTGAGGTCCTGGGGGAGGACGACTGACCCGCTGACGACACAGACGACCCATAGCCATGGGCCAACAGGTGGCTACCTACTCTTCGGCCACCAGATCCAGATAGTCGTCGCTCCAGAGGTCCTCATCACCGTCGGGCATGAGCAGCACCCGTTCAGGGTTGAGCGCCTTGACGGCCCCCTCGTCGTGGGTGACCAGCACGATGGCCCCCTCGTACTTGGCGATGGCCTTGAGTATCTCGTCCCGCGAGGCGGGGTCCAGGTTGTTGGTGGGCTCGTCCAACAGCAGGACATTGGCCCGGCTGGTCACCAGGGTGGCCAGGGCCAGGCGTGTCTTCTCGCCACCCGAAAGAACCTTGGTGGGCTTCATGGCGTCGTCCCCTGAGAAGAGGAAGGAGCCCAGGATGGTCCGCGCCTGGGTGTTGTCCAGATCCGGGGCCACGTGCTGTAGGTTCTCCAGAACGGTGACATCGTTATCCAGGGTGTCGTGCTCCTGAGCGAAGTAGCCGATCTTGGCCCCATGCCCCAGGGTCACCTTGCCAGTGTCGGGCTGCTCGATGCCGGCCAGCAACCGCAGGGTGGTGGTCTTGCCAGCGCCGTTGTACCCCAGGATGACCACCCGGGAGCCCTTGTCGATGGCCAGGTTGATGCCGGCGAAGACAATGTTGGATCCGTAGGCCTTGGACAGGTCCTCGGCCATGATGGGCGTGCGGCCGCAGGGAGCGGGATCCGGGAAGCGCAGGTCGGCCACCTTTTCTGCCTTTTCCGCCTCTTGGGTGTCGGCCAGCAGGCGCTGGGCGCGGCGCATCATGTTCTGGGCGGCCACGGCCTTGGTGGCCTTGGCGTGCAGGCGGATGCCCTGCCGCATCAGGCGGTCGGCCTTCTTCTCGGCCACCTCGCGTTCGCGGCGTCGGCGCTCCTCGTCCACCACCCGCTGGTGCAGGTAGGCCTTCCATCCCATGGTGTACATGTCGATGCAGGAGCGCTGGGCATCCAGATGCCAGATGCGGTTGACGGTCTCGTCAAGCAGCTCGGTGGAGTGGGAGATGATCAGGAAGCCGCCCTCGAACCGGCGCAGGTAGCCTTTAAGCCACTCAATGGAGTCGGCATCCAAATGGTTGGTGGGCTCGTCCAGAATCAGGGTGTCGGCATCGGAGAAGAGGATTCTGGCCAGTTCGACCCGTCGGCGCTGACCGCCGGAGAGGGTACCCAGCGCCTGCTGCAGTGTCTCTTGGCTGAGCCCCAGGCTCTCACCCATGACGATGGCCTGTGATTGGGCCGCATAGCCTCCGGCGTTCTCGAAGTCCTGTTGGGCCTTGTCGTAGCGCTTCATGGCCTTTTCCATGATTTTGGGATCCGGATTGGTCATCTCGGTCTCGGCCTTACGCATCCGCTGGATGATGGATGCGATGTCCCTGGCGCTCATGACCCGGTCCAGGGCGCTTTGCTCGGAATCACCCGCATGTGTGGACTGGGGCAGGTATCCCAGCTGTCCGGTCACCCGCACCTTGCCGGCCGAGGGGAGCATGTCTCCGGTGATGACCCTGGTCAACGTGGTCTTGCCGGCGCCGTTGCGACCTACCAGGCCGATGCGGTCGCCTTTGGTCACATGGAAGTCGGTGGCTTGCAGCAGTAGTCGGGCACCTATTCGGATCTCAAGTCCCTGCGCCTCAATAGCCATGCCGCCTCCGACCCCGCTTTCCTCGTGGATTCAAAACTTGCAAGGAATCATGGTAGCAAGAAGCAAGCCCTGCCAGTGCGTCTCGGCTGACGGGGCAATGGATGAGTCGTGGATGAATCAGCGACGGACCAGTCTGAACTTGCTCCAGGGGAAGTAGACCAGGAAGGCGCCCACGGCCGTCAGGGCGATGACCAACACACCCATGGCGGCCGCGAAGGAGAAGATCCCGATGCCGATGCCCAGACATGCCCAGATGACCACCAGGCCGAAGACCCAGTCCTTGCCATGCCTGTTCATCAGATAGGCTACGGCCAGGAGTGCGCCGACCACGATGATGGTGGCAAATCCCTGGACGGCATTGCTGACCTTGTGCCCGGCGACCACCATGTATCCTGCGTTGACCAGGGTGGCCACGCTCAGCCAGCTGGCGTAGATGGACAGGGGAATCCAGTCCAGGGCCTTGGCGGCGGTCGGGGTTCCGGCCTTGGTGGCGTCCCTGCGCACCAGGGCATAGAGCATCCAGGCCAGCACAGTCAGAATGAGGATGATGACCAGGGCCCAGAAGTTGCGCTCCATGTGCCACAGAGCCAGCCAGGCGATATTCAGGCAGCAAGTAGCCACAAAGAGCAACCCGCTCAGCGTGAAGGGCAGGAATCCCAGGCGTTTGCGGCTGGGGCCCGCCAGGCAGAAGCGGAAGAGCCATATGGCCAGGGCAATGTAGATGACCCCCCAGATGGCGAAAACATAGCCGGCGGGCATGATCCAGAGGTCGACCTTGCGGGCCAGGCCACCTACGGTCGTGCCATTGAAGTGGTAGACCTCCGCATAACCGTTGAAGCCCACCATTGCCACCCAGGCCACCCAGAGCAGGATGTCCTCGAAGAGCTTCCAGCCGCGACCCTTGGAGGATTCCTGTTCCTTTTCAGGCTGATTCTGCTTTTGATACTGCTCTTTTGCTTGTTCCTGAGCCCGATTTGATCCCTGCGTCGCTTCATTGCTGCTGCGATCAGAGCGACCTTTGCCTCCATTGGCGGTCTCATCAGCACTGGTTTTCCCAGCCGCTGCCTTCTTTGACGAATCATCAGACTGCTTGGCTGCAGTACCCGAAAGCGATGAACCCGAAGCAGACAAGTCTGGAGTTGATGAATCCGAAGCCGACGAATTTGAAGATGCCGAACGTGCATCTGTCGAACTCCGAGTTGCCGATGCAGAGCTCGATTTCGTGGAACCTGCACCTGCTGAATTTTTGGCTGATTGGCTGCCCTGCATGGCAGGGGAGGTACGCTTGGCTCTCTCGACCGGATCCTCCTTGTCGGTCCAGAGTCTGCGCGGATTGTCCTTGTCAGTCATGGCACATGCTTCCTCTCCTTGCCGGCCGCAACCGTACTGCCGCCATGGGGATGGCCCCGGGCATGGGCCGACCGGCCTCTGCCTCAACTCTAAATCGGCCAGCCTGACTCGGTGGTATTGACCACCCGGTCAGGACTGCCGCCGGTGCTAGCCTGAAGCCGAATGCCAGAAAGGGGAGTACAGCATGGCCGAACCTTCACATAGATGCGACTGGGCTCGAGTAGACGACCCGCTCATGCGCAGCTACCACGACCATGAGTGGGGCCGCCCCCTGCATGGCTCCCAGAGGCTCTTCGCTATGCTCTCCTTGGAGATATTCCAGTGCGGGCTCAGCTGGCAGCTGATCCTGCATCGTCGTCAGGCCTTCTTCAAGGATTTCAACAACTTCGATATTCAAGCGGTCGCCGCCTTCGACACCGACCGAATCGACCGTCTCATGGCCGACCCTGCCATCATCCGCAATCGACGCAAGATCGAAGCCACAGTGGCCAATGCCGTCGTGGTCACCAGCCAATTCCCCGGGGAGGAATTCGACCGCTACTGCTGGTCCTTTACCGGTGGGCTGACAATCAACCACGACTACCCGGACGATCCCTCCATACCGCGCTACGACCACCTGTCAGCCATCGTGTGCAAGGACATGCGCGACCTGGGCCTGCGCTTCTTGGGCCCGGTGACCGTCCACTCCTTCCTCCAGGCAGCCGGCATGATCAACGACCACCAGCACGACTGCTTCCTCAACGGTTGCAGCCGCTCGCCTCTGAATTCGCCGGACTTGTCCATCTAAGCCGTCATCGAACACCTGTTCGAATTATTCGGCCCAGGCGATATTATGGTCAGGCTTTGGCCTCAGCCTTGGCCATGGGTCTTCAGGGAAGCGGATGGGAAGCACGTGAAGCAGCAGAAAAAGCCTATGTCGATAGTGGACGCGGCCATCGAAAATCCGCGCATGATCGAATCCAAGGGGTCCCTGGTGGCGGACCTGTCCATGGTGCCCAACGACCGAAAAATCGTCATCCAAGGCGCCCGGGCCCACAACCTTAAGAACGTCAACCTGTCCATACCCCGCAACCGGATGGTGGTCTTCACCGGCCTGTCAGGCTCCGGCAAGTCCTCTCTGGCCTTCGACACCCTCTTCGCAGAGGGTCAGCGCCGCTACGTGGAGTCCCTTTCCGCCTATGCCCGCCAGTTCCTGGGCCAGATGGACAAGCCCGACGTGGACTTCATCGAGGGCCTGAGCCCGGCGGTCTCCATTGACCAGAAAACCACCAACCGCAACCCCCGGTCCACTGTGGGAACCATCACCGAGGTCTACGACTACCTGCGCCTGCTTTTCGCCAGAACCGGCATTCCCCACTGCCCGGTCTGCGGGGCCGAGGTGCGCGCCCAGTCGCCGCAGCAGATCGTCGACACCCTTATGTCCAGGCCGGAAGGGACCCGTTTCCAGCTGCTGGCCCCCATCGTCAAGGGCCGCAAGGGCGAGTTCGTGGAGACTCTGGAGCTCCTGCGCTCCGACGGCTACTCCCGAGCCATCATCGACGGGGACATGCACCAGCTGTCCGACTCCATCAAGCTGACCAAGCAGAAGAAGCACACCATCGAGGTGGTGGTGGACAGACTGGTCATCCGTGAAGGCATGCGCCAGCGGCTGACCGACTCCGTGGAGACCGCCCTGCGACTAGCCAAGGGCACCGTGGTTGCCGACTTCGTGGATATGGATGCCAAGGATCCCGAGCGCCGCCAGCCCTTCTCCGAGAAGCGGTCCTGCCCCAACGGCCACGAGTTGGAACTGGACGAGATCGAGCCTCGGACCTTCTCCTTCAACGCTCCCTATGGAGCCTGCCCGGCCTGCACCGGCCTGGGGTTCAACCTGGAGATCGACCCGGAGCTGGTAGTGCCCGACCCGGAGAAGAGCCTCAAGGATGGGGCCGTGGAACCCTGGAGCGGCACCAAGAGCCAGCAGCGCTTCTACGGCCACCTGCTGGATGGTCTGGCCAAGGAAATGGGCTTCTCCACCTCGACCCCCTGGAAGGACCTGCCGGAGGAAGTCCGCCATGCTGTCATGTACGGGCACGACTTCAAGGTAGATGTCTCCTACCGGAACCGCTGGGGCCGCCTGCGCGAGTACACCACCGGATTCGAGGGCGTGGTCCGCACCCTGATGCGTCGCCATGACGAGACCGACTCGCAGCCCATGAAGCAGTATTACGAGTCATACATGCGCGAGGTGCCTTGCCAGGTCTGCCAAGGCAAGCGCTTGAAACCCGAGGTCCTGGCCGTGACCGTGGACGGTCTGTCCATCGCCCAGGTCTGCGATATGGCCGTATCCGCCAGCCTGAAGTGGGTGGAGGGCCTGCATATGGAGGGCGCCCAGGCCAAGATCGCCGGCGAGGTCCTCAAAGAGATCCGCGCCCGCCTGCGCTTCCTCAACGACGTGGGTCTGAACTACCTGACCCTGTCCCGGGCCGCAGCCACCCTCTCCGGTGGCGAGGCCCAGCGCATCCGTCTGGCTACGCAGATCGGCTCGGGCCTGGTGGGCGTCATGTACGTGCTGGACGAGCCCTCCATCGGCCTGCACCAGCGGGACAATGATCGGCTGATCAAGACCCTGCAGCGGCTGCGCGACCTGGGCAACACACTGATTGTGGTCGAGCATGACGAGGACACCATACGCCAGGCCGACTGGCTGGTCGATATTGGCCCGGGGGCGGGCGAGCATGGCGGTGAAGTCATCTTCTCAGGGCGCTCGCAGGACCTGGTCAAGGCCTCGCGTTCAATCACCGCAGACTACATTGCCGGTCGTCGTTCCATCGAGGTGCCCAAGCGCCGCCGCAAGACCAACAGGACTCGACAGCTGACCGTGGTAGGGGCTCGGGAAAACAACCTGAAAAACCTCAAGGTCTCCTTCCCACTGGGGGTCATGACCCTGGTCACCGGCGTCTCCGGCTCTGGCAAGTCCACACTGGTCAACTCCATCCTCTATCCGGTCCTGGCTGACCAACTCAACAACGCCCGCATCGTGCCCGGCAAGCACACTCGTGTGGAGGGTGTGGACCAGGTGCGCAAGGTCATCCACGTGGATCAGAACCCCATCGGTCGCACCCCGCGCTCCAACCCGGCAACCTATACCGGTGTCTGGGACAAGATCCGCCAGCTCTTCGCCAAAACCCCGGAGGCCCAGGTGCGCGGCTATGGTCCCGGCCGCTTCTCCTTCAATGTCAAGGGCGGCCGTTGCGAGACCTGTCACGGTGACGGAACCATCAAGATCGAGATGAACTTCCTGCCCGACGTCTATGTGCAGTGCGAGACCTGCCACGGCAAGCGCTACAACAGGGAGACTTTGGAAGTCACCTACAACGGCAAGACCGTTTCGGACGTGCTGGACATGCCCATCGAGGAGGCCGCCCACTTCTTCAAGGCCTATCCCTCCATCGCCCGCTACCTGGACACCCTGGTGGACGTGGGACTGGGCTACATCCGCTTGGGTCAGCCAGCACCCACCCTGTCCGGAGGCGAGTCCCAGCGGGTCAAACTGGCCACCGAACTGCAGCGGCGCTCCGACGGCAAGACCGTCTACATCCTGGACGAGCCGACCACGGGCCTGCACTTCGAGGATGTCCGTAAGCTGCTCAAGGTCCTTCATGGCCTAGTTGATAAAGGCAACACGGTCATCGTCATCGAGCACAACCTGGACGTGATCAAGACCGCTGACTGGATCATCGACCTTGGACCCGAGGGCGGCGACGGTGGCGGCACAGTGGTGGCCCAAGGGACTCCTGAGCAGGTGGCCGCCAATCCAGATAGCTGGACAGGCAAGTATTTGAAGCCCATGCTGGATCCCGCCAAGGTAGCCAAGGCTGCACGATCATGACCCGCAGCTGCTTCGAGCGTCACACGCCGCAGGTATGGCGACGCACCGCTCAAGCCCTGGAGGAGGAGTCCGCCACCGGCACCACCGCCGGCGTCAACAAGAACGGCGCACCCTTGCTGGGCGACAGCCGTGACCTCTTCCGCCCCAAAACATCGGACATTCCAGCCCAGCCCGGTGTCTACAAGTGGCGGGATGGCGACGGTCGAGTTATCTATGTGGGCAAGGCCAAGAACCTGCGCAACCGCCTGACCAATTACTTCCAGCCCCTGGAAAACTTGCATCCGCGCACCCAGACCATGGTGCTGACGGCCCGAAGTCTGGAGTGGACCGTCGTGGGCACCGACCTGGAGTCCCTGACCCTTGAATACACCTGGATCAAGGAGTTCGACCCCCGCTTCAACGTCAAGCTGCGTGACGACAAGACCTACCCCTACCTGGCTGTCTCCGTGGGAGAGGAGTTCCCCCGGGTTTGGATGACCCGCGTGCGCAAGCGGCATGACACCCGCTACTTCGGCCCCTACGCCAAGGTCTGGGACATGAAGCACACCCTGGATGCCTTGCTCAAGACCTATCCTGTGCGCACCTGCACCCCCGGCGTCTTCCGCAAGGCCAAGCTCAGCGGCCGCCCCTGTTTGCTGGCCTCCATCGGCAAGTGCTCGGCACCCTGCGTGGGCCGGATCAGCGCAAGCGACCACCGTCGTCTCTGTACGGAGCTGACTGGGGTCATCACAGGCAGGCTGGGCAAGAGCTACCGGGCCAGCCTGACCAGGAGCATGCAGAAGGCCAGTAAGGAGCTGGACTTCGAGAAGGCCGCCCGTCTGCGCGACCAGATCGCCATGCTGGATACGGTCATCGAGCAGAACGCCGTGGCCTTCGCCTCCAACGTGGATGTGGATGTCTTCGGCGTGGCCTCGGACGAACTGGAGGCCTCGGTACACGCTTTCTTCGTGCGCTCTGGAGCCATCCGTGGCGAACGCAACTGGAGCGTGGAGCGGGTCGAGGACGTCTCCGACAGCGAGCTGATCAGCGACCTGCTGGTACAGGTCTACTCGGACCTGATGAATGAGAACGACAGCGAACTGCACAAGCTGCCAACAGAGTCGGACACACCCGTCTCCATCAGCCAGGACAGGGATGCCATGGGCTCCACCCAGAAGGTCACGGCCCTGGATGCCGAAGCTCGGGCCAAGGCCACCAGGAGCCGACACCAGCATCAGGATCAGACCGGACGTGCCGACCTGCTGGCCCCCATTTCTCCAGTGCCTCCCGAAGTCATTGTCCCTATCCAGCCGGATCGGACCGGCGACTTGCAGGAGTGGCTGCGGGAGCTGCGCGGATCCGCAGTGACCATCCGTGTGGCCAGTCGTGGTGAGAAGAAGTCTCTGATGGACCGGGCCAACGCCAACGCCCGCCAGGCCCTGCAGCGCAGCAAGCTCAGTCGTATGAGCGACATGGGCACCCGCACCCAGGCCATGAACGACGTGGCCAAGGCCCTTGGGCTGGACCGCGCTCCGCTGCGCATCGAGTGTTACGACATCTCCAACACCGTGGGTGGCCAGTTCCAGGTGGCCTCCATGGTGGTTTTTGAGGATGCCGTCCCTAAGAAGTCCGAGTACCGTCGATTCGCCATTCGAGGCGAGGACGGCAAGGGCTCTGTGGACGATATGAGCGCCATCTATGAGACTCTGACCCGGCGCTTCCGTCACGGCAACATAGCCGGTGACAGCGGTGACAGTATGGAGGCCGAGCGAAAGGCCAGCGACAAGGCGCCTGAATTGGTGGAGCAGGAGGAGGGGGCCATCGTTCAGCAGAACACCTCCGCCCGCCACTTCGCCTACAAACCCAACCTGATCGTAGTCGATGGCGGCAAGCCTCAGGTAACCGCTGCAGCACGGGCCCTGCACGACTGCGGTGTGGACGATGTGGCCCTCTGCGGGCTGGCCAAGCGACTGGAGGAGGTCTGGGTGCCTGACGATGACTATCCCATCATCCTCAAGCGCCAGTCCGAGGGCATGTACCTGCTGCAGCGCGTGAGGGACGAGTCTCACCGATTCGCCATTACCTACCACCGTCAGACTCGGCGCAAGGGTGCCCTCCGGTCGGCTCTGGACGAGATTCCGGGCATCGGCCCCGCCTACCAAAAAAAGCTGCTCAATCACTTTGGATCAGTCAAGCGCATGCGCCAGGCATCACAGGAAGAGCTGGAGGCCGTCAAGGGCATCGGCTCTGCCAAGGCCAAGGCCATCTATCAGACCTTGCATAGTGACCAGGACCAGACCGGGGACAGCCAGCGATAAAATGGCTCAGGAGGCTGGCAAAGAGCCATGCCATGATTTGATTGGTGCGTGATTGCAGATATGAATGGACCTGATCGTCGTTGTGCCGTTCTGGGCGACCCAATCAGCCATTCCCTTTCGCCTCTTTTGCATAGATCAGCCTATGCCGCACTCGGCCTGGACGGCTGGCGCTACGACCGTGTGCTCGTGGATGCTGACGGCTTGGCGGACTTTATCCACGGTCTTGACCCGTCCTGGGCCGGTCTCAGTCTGACCATGCCCTTAAAGAGTGCTGTCGGCGCCTTGGGAGACTTTAGTGATTTCTGGTCTGAGACCCTGAGGGTGGCCAACACAATAGTCTTTGAGCAAGGCGGTCCCGGGAAAAGGCCGTCTCTCTACAACACCGACGTGGAGGGTATCGTAGCCGCCCTGCTGGAGGCTGCCGACCGCTGCCGTGCCGATGAAGACCCTGACGATTTGGCTGCCCTGCTGGAGGCAGCATGTCAAGGGCAACAAGACCAGCTGCCCGACCAACCGTACGGAGGAGCGCGGGCTTTGGTCATCGGCAACGGGAACACAGCCGAGTCCGCCTTCTGCGCCTTGAAGGTGCTGGGGGTCAAGCGTATAGACCTGCTGGCTCGCAACCCGGAGCACTGCGACCACATGCTGGACCTCGCTTCTCGATTGGACCTGCCCGAGCCGACCGTCACCGCCATGGACCAATCTGAGGCAGCCGAAAAGGCTCTGACCGGGGCTGACATTGTCGTCTCCACCCTGCCTTCTGGTGCAGCCGACCCCCTGTCTGATCTACTCAGTACAATTGAGACTCCTGACGCCAAAACTTCCGAGACAGAGACCGCCAAGGCCGATACTCCTGGGTTCAAGAGTCGTACTGATGCCAAGCCAGACGATGCCATCGGTGCCGACGAAGGCGGACGCCTGGGCTCGGTCCTGCTCGATGTAGTCTATGAACCCCGGCCCACCCCGCTCATGAAGGCCTTCTGCCGGCAGGCGGGCGCTCGGGCCATCAGCGGTGAACGCATGCTGCTCTATCAAGCCGTGCGTCAGGTGGCACTGATGACCGACCGACCCCTGGCCGCAGTTCCGGCAGCTGCTATGGACCGAGCCTTGAGGGAGGCATGACGATGACGACGCAAAAACCGCCCTTCGCAGGCTTCGAGGTACTGCTGATCACGGGCATGTCCGGCGCAGGCCGCACCCGCGCCGCCGACTCCATGGAGGACATGGGCTGGTATGTAGTCGACAACATGCCCCCGCGTCTGCTTGTACCCCTGGTCGACATGATGACATCCGCCGGAAGCTCCCTGCACCGCCTAGCTGCCGTTATTGACGTCCGTTCCCGTTCCTATTTCGACGATCTGTCGGCTGTGCTCAGCCATCTGGACGACCTGGGCGTGCGTTGCCGCATTCTCTTTTTGGATGCCTCCGACCAGGTTCTGGTCAAGCGCTATGAGTCCGTCCGCCGTCCCCACCCCCTGCAGGGTTCGGGCCGCCTGATCGATGGCATCCACGAGGAGCGCCGACTGCTTGGCGGTCTCAAGGAGCGTGCCGACATGGTCATCGACACCTCCAACCTGAGCATCCATCAGCTCTCCACCCGCCTGTATGAAATGGTCCTGGGCTCTGGCCCGACCACAGTGGGCGTGCACATCATGAGCTTCGGATTCAAGTACGGCCTGCCCATCGATGCCGACTTCATAGCGGACGTGCGCTTCCTGCCCAACCCCTACTGGGTCCCCGAGCTGCGGGACCTGAACGGCCATGACGGTCCGGTCCGTGACTATGTGATGGCCAGCAAGGGCGCCAAGGAGTTTCTGGATGCCTACACCACCGCCATCTTGACTGCGCTCAGCGGCTATGCGCGTGAAGACAAACACTATGTGACCATCGCCTTTGGCTGCACTGGCGGACAGCACCGCTCAGTTGCCATGGCCGACGCTTTGGCCGCCCGATTGCGGTCCCGGGGAATGGAGGTGACGGTCTCGGCCCGCGAGCTGCCGCACCGTCCACGCGGATAGCCAAAGGCGCAATTTGTCCAAGATATTCGATATCACAGTAATCCGGTGGTCGGCACGGCAGGTGTGTCGTGTGGCCAAGAAGTATTCATTTTTCAGTATTTTTTCGTAGGAGGACGGCTCTTGGCCCTACTTGATGATGTCAAAAGCGAGCTGGCCGCGATTGACAACGAACCCCCCTCTGCCAAGAAAGCACAATCGGCGGCCATGATTCGCTTCGGTGGCGGTCTGCACATCATTCAGCGTCACATTGTGGTGGAAGCGCAATTCGACTCCCTGCCAGCAGCGCAGTGGTTGCAGAACACCATCAGGGACGTCTACGGCCATGATTCAGATCTGATCCAGGTCAAGCGGCAGGCCCCCACCGGCAACCTGACCCGCTACTCGGTCCGCGTGCTGCGGGCAGGCGGTGCCCTGGCCCTGCAGACCGGACTGCTGGACCGTCGCAAGCACCCGGTTCGTGGTCTTCCCGCCGACATCGTCTCGGGCAATATCGCCCAGGTCAAGGCCGCCTGGCGAGGGGCCTTCCTGGCCCATGGCGAGCTGTCCGACCCGGGCAAGGCCTCCTATCTAGAGATTGTCTGCCCCGGATCCGAGGCCGCCTTGGCCCTGGTAGGCGCCGCCCGCCGTCTGGGCATCAACGCCAAGGCCCGCCAGGTGCGCAGCTCCGAGCGCGTCACCCTGCGTGATCCGGATGTGATCGAGCGCATGCTCAACCTGATGGGCGCCCCCAAGTCCTCCAGGGAGTGGACCGGCAAGCGCAGCGACGGTGAATCCCGCGGTAAGGCCAATCGCCTGGCGAACTTCGACGATGCCAACATGCGCCGCTCTGCCAAGGCAGCCGTGGAGGCCAGTGCCAAGGTCACCAAGGCCTTCGAAATTCTGGGCGACGACATCCCCGAGAATCTGCGTGCGGCCGGCCAGCTTCGTCTGGACCATCGTGAGGCCTCCCTTGAAGAGCTGGGCCGCCTGGCCGATCC
The DNA here is from genome assembly GCF_016101415.1 of Bifidobacterium sp. M0404. Classification (NCBI taxonomy): domain Bacteria; kingdom Bacillati; phylum Actinomycetota; class Actinomycetes; order Bifidobacteriales; family Bifidobacteriaceae; genus Bifidobacterium; species Bifidobacterium sp. M0404. Next base: position 552,196 of record NZ_JACFQP010000001.1, read on the forward strand.
ACCGGTCACCAAAGACGCCATCGCCGGACGCATCCGCCGTCTGCTGCAGCTGGCCACCAAGGTCGAAAAGAAGAGGACCGAGGAACAGACCAAACAAGAGTGAGATAGCTCACACAGGTCGGTCTGCCTGAGTACCATGGCAGGGGAGCGGGCGCATGGACCCGCAGTCAGAAAGGATACGCATGAAAACACTGAAGAGCCTCGGTGATCTCAAGGGCAAGCGCGTGCTCGTCCGCGCGGACTTCAACGTGCCGCTGGACGGCACCACTATTACAGACGACGGCCGCATACGCGCAGCCTTGCCAACCATCGAGCAGCTTCGTGGCCAGGGCGCCAAGGTTATCCTCATGGCCCACCTGGGTCGCCCCAAGGGCAAGGTCGTTCCCGAGCTGAGTCTGGCACCTGTGGCCGACCGCCTGGGCGAGCTGCTGGGCGTGCAGGTTCCTCTGGCGGAGGACACCTACGGTCCCGATGCCCATGCCAAGGTGGCTGCCATGAACGACGGCGATGTGGTCCTGCTGCAGAACGTGCGCTACAACCCCGAGGAGACCAGCAAGGACGAGGCTGAGCGTGATGCCTACGCCCGCAAAATCGCCGACCTGGGCGATGTCTTCGTCTCCGACGGTTTCGGCGTGGTCCACCGCGCCCAGGGCTCCAACTACTCTGTGGCCAAGTTCCTGCCCTCTGCCGCAGGCCTGTTGGTCGAGAAGGAGGTCAAGGCCCTGTCCAAGGCGACCGAGAACCCCGAGCGGCCCTTCACTGTGGTCCTGGGCGGCTCCAAGGTCTCCGACAAGCTGGGCGTCATCGAGAACCTGCTCAGCAAGGCCGACCGTCTGGTCATCGGCGGCGGCATGGTCTTCACCTTCCTGAAGGCCGAGGGCTATGAGGTCGGCTCCTCCCTGCTGGAGGAGGATCAGGTCGATACTGTCAAGGGCTACATCGCCACTGCCCGTGAGAAGGGCGTGGAGCTGGTCCTGCCCACCGACATCGTGGTGGCTGACGAGTTCAAGGCGGATTCGCCTCACCAGGTAGTTCCTGCCGACGGCATCCCCGCAGACAAGATGGGTCTGGACATCGGTCCTGACTCCCAGAAGCTCTTCCACGACAAGATTGTGGACTCCAAGACCGTGGTCTGGAACGGGCCCATGGGCGTCTTCGAGTTCCCGGCATTCGCCGATGGCACCCGTGCTGTAGCTCAGGGCCTGGTCGATGCCACCAAGGCCGGAGCTTTCACCATCGTCGGCGGCGGCGACTCTGCCTCGGCCGTGCGCAACCTGGGCTTCCCTGAGGATGGCTTCTCGCACATTTCCACCGGCGGCGGCGCTTCTCTGGAATTCCTTGAGGGCAAGGAGCTTCCGGGTCTGAAGGTGCTGGAGTAAAATCGGCAAACAGACGGGCAATGCCGGGTCACCGGGTTTCGCATCCGGCAGCCCGGCATTGCTGTTGTTGCGCGGATGGAAAGGTCTGGTATGGCACGCATTCCCCTGGTGGCCGGCAATTGGAAGATGAACTTCGACCACCTGGAAGCCACCTATTTCGTGCAGAAGCTGGCCTGGCTCCTGCGCGACGCCCACTTCGACCGCAGGCGCTGCCAGGTGGCTCTTATGCCCGCTTTCACTGCCCTGCGTTCCGTCCAGGTGCTTGTGGAGGCCGACAACCTGCCAATTGAATATGGGGCCCAGGCTGTTTCCGTTACCACCCAAGGCGCCTTCACCGGGGATGTGTCCGCGGACATGCTGGCCCAGCTGGGTTGCAGCTACGTCATTGTGGGCCACTCCGAGCGGCGCAAGTACCATCCAGAGGACGATGCCAACATTGTCGACCAGGTCCGTGCCGTACTGGCTGCGGACATGAAACCCATCCTATGTGTGGGGGAGAGCTACGAGGAGCGCCGCCAGGGCATCCAGCTGGACTTCGCCGTGGGCCAAGTCAACGACGTCACCCGCGACTTGGCCAAGGAGGACATGGCCAACCTGATTGTGGCCTATGAACCAGTCTGGGCCATCGGCACCGGCATGGTGGCCACTCCGGACACCGCCCAGCAGGCCGCTCGTGCCATCCGCGACCACATCTCAAGCAAATTTGGAGACCCAGCCGGCCAGTCCGTGCGCATCCTCTACGGCGGCTCGGTCACCTCCAAGAACGCCTCCCAGATGATCAGCCAGCCGGACGTGGACGGCTTTCTGGTGGGCGGCGCCTCCCTGGATGTGGAGGAGTTCGCACGAATCGTGAGACTGGCCGCCAAGGGCTGATGCGTTTTTCGCCGGGTATCTGTATACTTGTTCCCAGTTCCTTACATGGAGGTATATGCCGTGACCATTGTCAAGATTGTGCTCGAAGTCGTTGTGATTCTTGCCAGCGTGCTGCTAACCATGCTGATTCTATTGCACAAGGGCAAGGGCGGCGGCCTGTCCGATATGTTCGGCGGCGGAATCGGCTCCAACGCTGGCACCTCGGGTGCAGCCGAGAAGAACCTGAACCGTCTAACCATTATTGTGGCTCTGATCTGGGTGGCCATCATCATAGCTCTGGACCTCATTTCCAAGTACAAGCTGGCCTGATTCCAGCAACCAATACCTGAAATACCTGACCCCGGCATCAACCGGGGTTTTTCGATATCTGGGCGACGGTGGCGCAAGGCTCATAGTCCTTGACTATTACCACAATATGTCATTCACAATGCACCGATAATCCAACGATTCAGCCTCTTGGCCTATAGAGTGAGTAAGGGTGTGCCGGATGAACGGCACATCACACAATGTCGTGCAAGCTAAGCAAGCGAAAGGATGTGCTCATGGCTGAGCAAGCTGCACCGAGCCTGGAAGGCTGGTTCTGTCTCCACCTCTTCTGGAAAATCGATTGGGCTAAGTGGCGCCGAGTGCCGCAAGACGAACGCCAGGAATGCCTGGATGAGTTCAAGGCCCTTGCCACACAGCTGGACACAGTCCAGTCCCAGGGCCAGGGAAGCCACTACTGGTGCCGGGTCAATGGGCAAAAGGCCGACCTGGGCCTGATGGTCCTCAGGGAGACACTGGACCAGCTCCAGGAGGTCGAGACCTCTCTAGAGAAGCTGCGCATCTCCGATTATTTGGAGCCGACCATCTCCTATGTGTCAGTCACCGAGGTAGGCCTCTACTCGGGCAAGCCGACCACGGACCGCGGCTGGTCCTACGTCAACGCCAGCCTGCATCCCAAGACGCCCGACAAGCCCTATATCTGCTTCTATCCCATGTCGAAGACCCGAGTTCCAGGTGCCAACTGGTACACGCTGCCCTACGACCAGCGCAAGGCCTACATGCACGACCATGGCAAAATCGGCCGTTCCTACGCCGGTAAGGTCTCCATCATCCTGACAGGCTCCATCGGCCTGGACGACTACGAGTGGGGCGTCACCCTCTTCGCCGACGATCCTGTTCAATTCAAGAAGATCGTCACCGAAATGCGCTACATCGAAGCCAGCTCCATCTACGGCGAATTTCCCTACTTTCTGGTAGGCACCCAGGCTGATCCTGAGCGCATTGACAAGCTGCTCACGGACCAGTTGGGACAGTAACACCATGTCGACAAGAGAGAGAAGATCGATCCTTTCCACGCCCGTATGGTTCTTCATGGTCATCGTCTTCATCACCCAGCTGGATGGGGGAGCGGTGCCGACCATGCTGCCGTCCATCACACGGACCTTCGGCCTGACCACCATGGGCTCCTCCTGGGTGGTGGGCCTGTACACCCTGGGTCTGGTGGTGGGCACTCCCATCACCTCCAACCTCTCCGACGCCCACGGGACCAGGAAGGTCTTCCTCTGGGAGCTGGCCTTCTGGTTTCTTGGATGTCTGATGACGGCGGTCTCGCCCAACTATGTGGTCATGCTGCTGGGCCGGTTCATCCAGTCTCTGGGAGACAGCGGCATCATGGTCCTGTCCATGAACGTTCTTCTGCAACGCGCCCGCAGGAACAACCAGGGCAGGAAGGTCTCCACGGTGGGCATCATAGCCGGTCTATCCGCCATGGTCAGCCCGGTCCTTTCGGGCATGCTCCTGGGCATTACCCACGGATGGCGGGCCTACTACTTCCTGATGCTGCCCTTCCTGGCCGTTTTGTTCATCCTGTCCTTGTTCATGATGGGTGATTCACAAACCGACCGCGTCTGGAAGACCGACTACCTTGGCCTGGGCTCCTTCAGCATCGCTCTGGCCCTGCTGATGGTAGCGATCACCTTCCTCCAGTACGGAACCGCCTACTTGGCCCTGATCATTGGGTGCCTCCTGGTCGCAGTGGTGGCCGGCGTGATCTTCCTGGTGCATGAGCGGAATCTGGACGGTTCAAAAGAAACCATGCCCTTCCTGCCCATCCACCTGCTGAAGCTGCCCTCCTACGGGCTCACCCTGCTGCTGGGGACGCTGGGAGGCATGTTCTTCTCCCTCTTCGTCTACATTCCAACCTATGTCCACTCTGTCTTCGGGCTTCCGGTCCGCTCGGCCGGCATGGTCATGGTCGGTGTCGGGCTCGGCTCTGTGGTCGGATCCTGGCTGGGCGGGCTCCTGGTCGACAAGTTCGGCTACCGGACCACGCTCGTCTTCTCCTCATCGCTGATAGGCCTGATGGCCCTGATGATCACCCTGACCCTGCACAACCTGCAGCTCTTCATGGTCCTGTCCTTCCTGATGGGGGTGGGCATGGGCTCCATGATGTCCTCGCCGCTCCAAGTCATCGCCGGAAGGCTGGCCGGTCCCGAGAACCGCATGCAGGCCATCGGCGGGCTGTCGGCCTGCAAGAAGATCGGTACCACCATCGCCCCACTGCTCTTCGCCTCGTCTATTGAACTGGGCAAGGTGGGCGGACAGGCCGGACTGGCATCCTACAGGAACATGTTCCTGGTTGTCATCGTCATAACCTTGGTCAACATCGGCCTGACTTATTGCATTCCATTTTCACAGAAAGAAGTTGCTAATGACTGAACCTACAGCAGTCCTCCTCATGGCTTACGGCACCCCCTATCAGGAGTCCGATATCTTGGGGTACTACACCAACATCCGTCATGGGCAGGAGCCGCCCAAGCCGCTCATGGATCAGCTGGTCGGCCGCTACAAGGCCATCGGTCTACCCTCACCTCTGGCCAGGATCACCAGGGCACAGCGCGACGGTCTCCAGGTTGCGTTGGACAATGCCCATCCCGGTGCCTACAAGGTTTACGAAGGGCTGAAGTACATCGCCCCCTTCATCAAGGATGCGGTTGACCAGATTGCCGCCGATGGCATTACCAAGGTTATTGGCCTGCCTCTGGCCCCGCAGTACTCCTCCTATTCAAGCGAGGACTACCACAACCGCGCCCGCAAGGCCATCGAGGCCCATCCGGGCATGAAATACCTGCCCGTGCGGTCCTGGTGGAACCACCAGGAGCTGATCCACTTCTGGAGCGACCAGCTGGTGGCCAAAAAGGATCTGATCGCCCGGCCGGATACCAAGGTGATCTTCAGTGCCCATTCCCTGCCCCTGCGCATCATCCAGGGAGGGGACCCCTACAAGGATGAGGTCATCGGTCTGTCCAATGCCGTGGCTCAGGCCGCCGGCCTCAATGAGGACCAGTACGTGCTGGCCTGGCAGTCGGCAGGCCGTACCCAGGAACCCTGGATCGGCCCTGACTTCGTCAAGGTTGCCAAGGATCTGATCACCGAGAGCGGCATGAAGACCATCGTTTCCGCCTCCATCGGCTTCATCGCCGACAACCTAGAGATCTGCTACGACGTGGACATGGAGCTGGCCAAAGCCATAGAATCCGCCGGCGGGACCCTGACCAGGCTGAACATGCCCAACGACAGCCCAGCCCTGATCGCCACCCTGCAGCAGGTGGTCGAGGAGACCAAGGCCGAGTAACTGATACCAATTGTGCCCCGTCCGGTTCAAACCAGACGGGGCACAATCTTTAATAGCAGCGACTGACAGTCAGGCGCTCAGCCGTTGACGCGGTCGATGCCCTTCTGCACGTCGGAGAGGACCGAATCCCAGGAGTCGATGAAGGCGGCGACGCCATCGGCCTCCAGCTTGTCGGTCACATCCTTGATGTTGATGCCCAGGTCAGCCAGCTTCTGCATCACCTGGTGGCTCTCCTCGTAGGTGCCCTTGACAGAGGGAGCGCCGTTGCCGTGATCGGCCAGAGCATTCAGGGTCTTCTCAGGCATAGTGTTGACCACGTCAGGTGCCACCAGCTCGTCCACGTACTTACAGTCGGAGTAGGCGGCGTTCTTGGTGCCAGTGGATGCCCATAGCGGGCGCTGACGCTTGGCGCCCTTGGCTTCCAGGTCGGCCCAGCGGGGATCGCTGTCGAAGGCCTTCTCGAAGAGCTCGTATGCCAGACGGGCGTTGGCCACAGCAGCCTTGCCCTCCAGGGATTTGGCCTCGTCAGAGCCATTGGCCTCCAGCAGCTTGTCAACCGCAGTGTCCACGCGGGAGACGAAGAAGGAGGCGACCGAGCCCATGTGCTTCAGGTCATGGCCGTTCTTGTCGGCCTGGACCATGCCCTCGATGAAGGCATCGATGACCTGCTTGTAACGCTCCAGGGAGAAGATCAGGGTCACGTTGACCGAGATGCCCTTGGCCAGGGTGGCGGTGATGGCAGGCAGGCCCTCCAGGGTGGCGGGGATCTTGATCATGGCGTTGGGCCGATCGACCTTGGCCCAAAGTTCCTCGGCCTGCTTCTCGGTCTCTTCGGTGTTGTGGGCCAGACGAGGATCGACCTCGATGGAGACGCGTCCATCCACGTAGTCGGTCTTCTCGGCAACCTCGCGGAAGATGTCGGTGGCGTTGCGTACGTCGGTGGTGGTCAGCTCGCGGACGGCCTCCTCGACGGGGATGCGGCCCAGCTGCTTGAGCTGTTCGTCATAGGGACCCACCTGGCTCAGGGCCTTCTGGAAAATCGAGGGGTTGGTGGTCACGCCCACCACATTGCGCTCGGCGATCAGCTGCTGCAGATTGCCCGACTCGATGCGGGTGCGGCTCAGATCGTCCAACCAGATCGAGACACCTGAATCACTGGTGCGCTGGGTGTTTGCATTTTCTGCCATCTTGTCACTCCTTATTTGGGTTCCCGATGGAATCACATTCACTATGCACTACCGGGAAGTCTGTTGCTGTATTCCCGCAGACCCGCGTTTCGGGCGTGCCTGCAAGGGGAGGGGGCCGGCGTCACGGACGGCCCCCCGATTGATCACGATGCCGGGTTCAGCGGGCCCGACGGACTTCCTCCAGGGAGGCCTGTGCTGCTTCGACCACATGATCGGCGGTGATGCCCAGGTCGCGCATGTTCTCGTCGCCGCTGCCCTGCAGACCGAACTGCTCGATGGACACGGGCTTGCCATAGCTGCCCAGGTACTTGTACCAGGGCGTGGCCAGTCCGGCCTCAACGGAGACGCGGGCCTTGACGGAGGCGGGCAGAACGGCTTCCTTATACTCGTCGTCCTGCTCCTCGAACCACTCCAGCGAGGGCACGGAGACGACGCGGGCCTTGACGCCCTGCTCAGCCAGGGTCTTGGAGGCGGCCACAGCGTGCTGCACCTCGGAGCCGGTGGCCATGATCAGCACATCCGGCTGGCCCTCGGTGTCGACCAGCACGTAGGCGCCCTTGCGCACGCCCTCACGGGCCTTGGCCTTGGTCTCCTCCAGGGTGGGTACGCCCTGCCTGGTCAGGATCATGGCCGTAGGGTGGGTGTTGTCCTTCTCAAAGAAGGCGCGGTAAGCCTCAGCGGTCTCGTACTGATCGGCCGGGCGCACAACCTCCATCTGGGGGATGGCGCGAATGGCGGTCAGATGCTCGATGGGCTGGTGGGTGGGACCATCCTCGCCCAAGGCCACGGAGTCGTGGGTCCACACATACAGGTTGGGGATGTCCATCAGGGCGGCCAGACGCACCGAGGGGCGCTCATAGTCGCTGAACTGGAAGAAGGTCCCGTTGAAGGGCCTGGTGTCCGAACCCAGCAGGATGCCATTGGTAATGGCACCCATGGCGAATTCGCGCACGCCGAAGTGCAGCTGGCGGCCGTACTTGCTGGCCTTGGGCCATTGGACCGTCTTGTCAGCCTCGGGGGCGAAGGAGACGGCACCGTTGATGTTGGTGTTGTTGGAGCCGCCCAGATCGGCGGATCCTCCCCAAAGCTCGGGCATGATGGGGGCCAGGGCGTTGATGACTGCACCTGAAGCCTTGCGGGTGGCCACCTTGGAGCCGGGCTCGAAGCCAGCCTCCAGGTCGTCCAGGGCCTTGTCGAAGCCCTCGGGCAGCTTGCCGGCATGGATGCGGTCGTAAAGGGCAGCCTTGTCGGGGTTGGCCTTGCGCCAGGCCTGGTACTTCTCGTCCCAGTCCTTGTGGGCGGCCAGGCCGCGCTGGGCGACCTCGCGTGCGTGCGCCAGGGCCTCCTCGTCAACCTGGAAGCTCTGCTCCGGGTCATAGCCCAGGGTCTTCTTCAGGCCGGCGACGGCCTCGGCACCCAGGGCTGAGCCGTGGGCTGAAGGATCGTTGGTCTTGCCGGGGGTGGGCCAGGCCATCAGGGTATCCACCTTGATGAACTTGGGCCGGTCGGTGACCTGCTCTGCCTTCTCCAGGACGGCAGCCAGGCCCTCGACGTCCTCCTTGTAGGAGCCGTCAGGCTGAATGAAGCTGAACTCGTCGGTGTACCAGCCGTAGGCCTGGTAGCGCTTGAGGATGTCCTCGCCAAGGGAGATGCGGGTGTCTCCCTCGATCTGGATGTGGTTGGCATCGAAGATGACGGTCAGGTTGCCCAGGCGCTGGTCGCCGGCCAGGGAACTGGCCTCGGAGGAGACGCCCTCTTCGACATCGCCCTCGCCGCAAATGACCCAGACCTTATGATCGAAGGGGGACTGCCCCTCGGGTGCGTCCGGATCCAGCAGACCGCGCTCATAACGCTGTCCATAGGCGAAGCCCACAGCCGAAGCCAGACCCTGGCCCAGCGGGCCGGTGGTCATCTCGATGCCGGGGGTCAGGCCGTACTCGGGGTGGCCGGGGGTCCGGGTGCCAGCGGTGCGGAAACGCTTCAGATCGTCCAGGGTCAGCCCATACCCGGAGAAGTAGAGCTGCACGTACTGGGTCAGCGAGGCGTGGCCGCCGGAAAGAATGAACCGATCACGCCCAACCCAGTCAGGGTCGTTGGGGTCGTGACGGATGAAGTGCTGGTAGAGCGCGTAAGCGATGGGTGCCAGTGAAATAGGGGAGCCAGGATGACCGCTTCCGGCCTTCTCGACCGCGTCGGCCGAGAGGACCTTGGCCATCTTGACAGCCCGCTCATCGAGCTCGGACCATGTGAAATCTGCCATATGGTGCTGCTTTCCTTCCAATCTAGAGGTCTCCATGTTCGACTTATGTCGAAAATGTTCGATTACCTTCACAATGCGTTTCCATGGTATCGGTTTGAGACGACACAATTCGGCTCTTCGCGCGACGTTTTGGCACTCTCATGGCCCGAGTGCTAATAATGAAACCATGACGGAAGGAGCGACATTGCCTAATACCAGACGCATGCTGGTGCTGCGCGCGGTTGTCGAGGACTATATTCGTTCTCGCGAGCCGGTAGGGTCGGGTTCGCTCACCAGAAATCATCAGCTTGGAGTTAGCTCCGCCACCGTGCGCAACGACATGGCGGCCTTGGAGAGCGAGGGCTACCTGGTTCAGCCCCACACCTCGGCCGGCCGCATCCCCACCCAGAAGGGCTACCGTTACTTCGTCGACAGGCTGGCCACCATCGTGCCCCTGTCCGCCGCCCAGCGCCGGGGGATCAACGCTTTTCTCTCCGGGTCGGTCAACCTGGAGGACACTCTACAGCACGCCGCCCAGCTTCTGGCCCAGATTACCGGGCAGATCGCCGTGGTGGCCTCGCCCTCACTGGCGAGCTCGAACCTACGTAGGGCCGAACTTATAGGGCTCAGCCGGGGGACCGTACTTATGGTGGTCATTACAGACACGGGCCGGGTGGTCCAGCGTACCCTGCATGGGCCCCTTCAGGAGGACCCGAACGCCCTGGCGGATCTGTCCGACCGAATCAACCGGCAATGCCAAGATCTGCCTCTTGACCGTGCCGCTGACCGCTGCCGCATGCTTGCCGACTCCCTTACCGAGGGCCGCGACAAGTCCATGCTGCGCATGGTGGCCACAGTCTTCGACGAGATGGCTACACGAGAGCAGACTAGCGGCCTCTACATGGCTGGCACTTCCCAGCTGACCCACAGTCAGGCCGTCTCCCTGGGGGATCTGGGCTCATTGCTGGATGCCCTGGAGGAGCAGGTGGTGCTCATGCGGCTCATGCGGGCGCAGAGCGAGCTTTCCCGCGAGAGTAACGGGGTCAGCGTGGCCATCGGCACCGAGACCCGGACTCCAGAACTGGCCCATGCCTCTGTGGTGACCAGTGGATACGGGCACGCCAGGGCCAGGCAGACCGACGGCTCCGAAGCCGACGAGCCGGTCGCATTTGTGGGCTCCATCGGGCCTACCCATATGGACTATCCAGCGACCATGAGCGCGGTTCGTGCTGTGGCCTCTTACTTGACCGGTTTCCTGGCCGGCGACGGGGAGCCGTGACCGTCAAGGCAACGGCACAAGTCATAGGTATCGTGGGCCCATGCAACTATGGGTCGAGAGGGCATCAAACGAAAAGGATGATCGGTGGCAGATTACTACGAGGTTTTGGGAGTCGACCGCGGCGCAAGCGATCAGGACATCAAGCGTGCCTATCGCAAGATGAGCCGCAAGTACCACCCGGACATCGCCGGGCCTGAATACGAGGACAAGTTCAAGGAGGTCAACAGCGCCTACGAGGTGCTCTCCGATCCTGAGAAGCGGCGTATGTACGACGCGGGCGTGGATCCCAACGACCCCCAGGCCTCCCAGGGAAACGGCCCCTTTGACATGGGCGATGTCTTCAACCAGTTCTTCGGCGGCGGCTTCGGGGGCACCACCCAGGGGCCCATTCCGCGCACACAGCCCGGCCGGGACGCACTGGCCCAGGTCTCTGTGGACATGAAGACCGCCATTTTTGGCGGCGTTGTACGCACCCCCATCAGTACCTATGGCCTCTGCCAGGAGTGCGGCGGCTCGGGTGCCCAAAAAGGGACCTCCCCGGTGACCTGCCCGGTCTGCAACGGCAAGGGCTATGCCCAGAAGGTGGTGCGAACCCTGCTGGGCCAGATGATGAGCCAGGCACCCTGCGAGCGATGCGAGGGCCACGGCACCATCATCGAGCACCCCTGCCCGGTCTGCAACGGCCACGGCCGTGTGCGCACCCGGCGCGAGGTGGGCGTCAACGTGCCCGCAGGCGTGGCTGACGGCTCCCGGCTACGGCTGGCCTCCCAGGGCGAGGTGGGCGAGGGCGGCGGTGCCGCCGGTGACCTGTACGTGGACATCACCATCAAGCCCGACAAGCGCTACACTCGCAGCGGCCAAGACCTGCACTGCTGGATTGCCGTGCCCATGACCTGGGCCGTGCTGGGCCACCAGGTGGACCTGGAAACCTTCGACGGTCAGCGACAGGTGGACATTCCCGCCGGCTGCCAGCCCGACCAGGAGATCACCATCAAGGGTCTGGGCGTCACCAGGCTGGGCAATCGTGAGGAGCGCGGCGACATCATCGTCCACGTGCTGGTCCAGATTCCCACCAAGCTGGATGACGATCAGCGCCGCCTGATTGAGGACTTCGCCAACAGCCACGACTCCGAAGCCAAGCAGGTCCCGCAGAGCGCCAAGCCTGCCGGAGTCGGGGGCCGCAAGGGGATCTTCGGCAAGCTCAAGGACATCTTCAGCTGAGTCAGCCCAGCAGCGACCGGCACATGGACCTGTACTCGCTCACATAGCCGCCGCCGAAGAAGGCACAGTGACCGGCGATGGCGTAGAGCTGCCAGAGTGTAGTCCGATTCTGGTAACCGTCCGCCAGCGGATGCACGCTCTGGTAGCCATCCAGAATCTGCCCTAGATAGGGGATGCCGAACAGCTGCAGCATGGCCAGGTCCTCCTCGCGATGACCGCCGTGAGCTGCAGGATCGATCAGAACTGCTTGGGTGTTCCCGTCGTTCCTGGTCCACATGACGTTCCCGCTCCACAGGTCCCCGTGGACCCGGGCTGGCCTGTCATTGGCAGCCGCACCCAGCAACTCCGGCAGGGCCTGGATCACCTCTTCGGTCATCTTCATGTCCTCGCGGTTCAGTGCTCGCCGATCCATGGCCATGCTCACCATGGGTTCAAGCCGCCCCTTGGCCCAATATGTGGCTGGGTCGTCCCAGGCACCCACGTCCATAGGCAGCGGATCCTGCAGGGGCCCGAAGTAGCAGGTGCCCTTGTAGCCCTCGGGCGCGGAACCGAAGTGGTCGGCCCCGGCATCATGCATGTGTGCCAGCTGGGCGCCGAAGCGGTAGGCCGCGCCGGGCGTGGGGGAGGCAGAGGTCACCTCCTCGATGTCCAGGTAGTCCGAGCCCCAGTCATAGACGTCCACCACCCGGGGACCGCCCTGCGCCTGCGCCTCGCCCAGCCATTTAAGTCCGCGCCCCTCGCACTCGAAGAATCCTGCCGGGGCCCCGCCCCTGGATTTTCTGTAGGTCTTGGCCATGATGATCCACACCCCTATTCGTCGAGTCGTCGATTCCGACAAGATCCATTGTGGGCATTCTGCGAGACATGCCCGGCCCTTGGTTCTTCCTGCCCTGCGCGGTGGCTATGCTTGCCATTATTGTCCGACATAGCAAGAGGGGTCCATGAATTTCTTCGAAGCCATTCTGTTCGGCCTGGTGCAGGCCCTGACGGAGTATTTCCCTGTGTCATCCAGCGCCCATATCCGCATTGTGGGCGGCCTGCTGGGCCAGGACCCGGGCGCAGCCTTCACAGCCATCATCCAATTCGGCACCGAGCTGGCGGTCCTGCTCTACTTCCGGCATGACATTGCCCGCATACTGACCCATTGGTTCCGTTGCCTGGCCGGCAAGGACGGCTCCTCCTGGCGCGAGCGGATGGGATCCAAGGACCATGATGCGGCCCTGGGCTGGTACATCATTCTGGGAACCCTGCCCATCGTGGTGGCGGGTCTGCTCTTCCAGAAGATAATCGAGACCAAGCTGCGCAACCTCTGGATCACCGTGGTAGTGCTGATCGTCTTCGGTCTGCTACTGGACTACTTTGACCGCCACGGCCGCCAAAACAAGGAGATCCGCCAGATGAATGCCCGAGACGCCCTGCTCTTCGGCATCGGGCAGATGCTGGCCCTGATCCCCGGCGTATCCCGCTCGGGCGGCACCATGACCTTCGGCCGCGCACTAGGCTACACTCGCGAGTCCGCCACCCGGGTCAGCTTCCTTATGGCCATCCCCGCCGTCTTCGGTGCCGGCATCCTAGAGACGATCAAGTCCTTGAAGAACATCAATGCGGACGCTGCCTTCCCCGGTTGGGGGGCCACCATCTGCGCCACAGTGGTCAGCTTCCTGCTGGGATACATCGTCATCATCGCCTTTTTGAAGATCGTCTCACGCTTCTCCTACCGGGGATTCGTCATCTACCGGATCGGCCTGGCCATCTTCGTGGCCATCATGCTCATGGTCGGCGCCCTGCCCGCCGTAGGCGGCGTGGCGGCCAACTGAGCCTGCAAGAACTGCCGAGGAATTCAGCGCTCTCCTGAATAAGTGATAATATTTTGTCACATGTTGCCCATGGTTCTTAGGGGTGGAATCAGTCCAGGCCTGTATAAGGTTTGTGGTCAATGAGGCATCATGAATTTTGGGGAGGTTTGAAGTGGTTTCGTCGTCTAGGTCTGCTGATTCTCGCAGTCATAGGTTTGGTCTTCGGTCACTCATATCGACATTGGTGCTGATACCCCTGCTTCTGACCGGCATGGCTGCCGGCACCGTTTTCGCCTCCGACGCAGATGTCAACGGGGGGGGGGGGTCGCTATACCGATCCGGTAGATAACGGTTCGCTTGGCAATTTACAACCGACTAGTCTGCCTTCTCCGTCACCGCTGACGACCTCATCTGTTTCACCGTCGCCTGCTCAATCTCAGTCTGAATCAGCTCCGAGCAATTCTCACGAGGATGCCAAAACCCAGTCAGCTACTGCCGATTCCCACACTGTGGTATTTGATTCCGCCAATGGAGGCAAAGCAGAACGCGTAACTGTGCCGGATGGTTCCTTGGCGTCACCGCCTATTCGCAATCCGCAGCGTGACGGCTATCGTTTTGACGGCTGGGCGGAGCATGACGGAATCATGGATTTCCGCACCCCGGTCACCAGAGACATCACCTTAAAGGCCAAGTGGACAGCGGTTACTGATTGGACTCTGAGTCCCGACCATGGTCCGGCTTCCGGCGGCACCAGCATCACCGTTACACCTCCGAATGCGGATTCCCTTTCCTTTAGCACGTTGGAAGCCCGTGACGACAAGCTGATCGGTGTGACCGGCGATGGCCGCCTGTTCACGTGGACAACGAACGATAAGATACCCGTTCAGGTGCCATCACCTCGAAGTACGTCTGGCGACGTGCGATTCATAACTGGAGTCGTTGGCAGGAACGGTTACGCGGCCTTGAGCCGGGACCACCGCATCTACACCTGGAATGGGAGCGGGGATACACCAGCCTTGCTCGCCTCAGACTCCACGACCTACGCCAGCATCGCCATGACTCCTGGCCACCTCTTAGCAGTGAATCAAGATGGCCTTATATGCGCATGGACCAGTAAGGGGAAGCTGACAGGAAAGGCCATGAGCCTGCCCAAGCAGGCCTTAGCAGTCAAGGCGGTTGGCAATGGTGATCGCCTGCTCGCCTTGGATAGCAAGGGCCAGGTATGGACTTGGAAGCCGGATGCCGTTGATATCAATCAGATACAACCCGTCAAGGTCACCAGCCGCATTGTTCAGATATCATCCGTGGATCATGGCTTTATACTTCTTGACTTAACAGGTCAGATTAGCTATCTGGATAACGAACAAAGCCAGCCAAAACCGCTTGTTTCATCTGAACTTTCTGCCGTTACAGCCATAAGCAGTAACGTTATGCAAGCAACTCTCATAGATTCAAAAGGCCGCATCTGGGCCTGGAAGCCCGGCGAAGCGCCCACATGTACGACCGATGGGAATCAGCAGTACATGCAAGCCGCCGAAGCCGCCGGCAGCAGAATCACCGCCATCAGCAGGACGGGCGACATATACAGGTGGAGCCTGGACGAGCAGGGCCGGCCCGGCAAACCAGCAAGGCTCGACACCAGCACCGCGCTCACACTGGAATCAGCTAGCATGGACGGCCAAGCATTGACGTTCAGCAAGAACGACGACGCTTTGCAGGCGGAGATTCCCGCCCACAAGCCAGGGCAAACCGCCATCACCATCGCCGGCAGGCAGGACGGCCAGCCCTTCACCAGGAGTCTCAACTACACGGTCGACCAGCCCCTGACCAGGGAGGAAGTGCAAAGCCCCACTTACACGGTCACCTTCAATGCAGAAGGCGGAAACCCCAAACCCGCAGACCAGAGTGTCTCCACCCCGTACGGCAGGGCCAAGCGTCCCTCCCCCGACCCGGCTCGCCAAGGCTACCTGTTCGACGGATGGTTCATTGGGGAGGTCGCCTACGACTTCAGCAGACCCGTCACCCAGAACCTTACCCTCACCGCCAAATGGACCTTCAAAGACCCCAACAACACGTGGAAAATCAACCCTGACAAAGGCAGCCAGACAGGAGGCCAACAGACCACCATCACCCCGCCAGACATTCCCAGGCGAGGCATCAGGTTCAGCCAGGTCAGCGAAGGAAAAGAAGGGAAAGATACCTATCTGACCAATTTTTCCTTGGCTTTGGGCAGTGACGGGAACGCCTACGCCTGGGGGAAAAACGACCATGGCCAGCTCGGCGACGGGACGTACACCGACCGGACTACGCCGGTCATGGTGCAGAAGCCTGCCGGCGTGTCTGCGGATTTCACCTACGTGCAGGTCAGCGCCGGAGGTGCCCATTCGCTGGCCCTGGGCAGCGACGGGAACATCTACGGCTGGGGATTCAACCGGTATGGCGAGCTCGGCGACACGACGAGAACCGAACGGAATACGCCGGGCAAGGTGCCCAAGCCTGTGAATTGTCCGGACCTACCAGCGGATTTCACCTACGTACAGATCAGCGCCGGAGAGGATGATTCGCTGGCCGTGGGCAGCGACGGGAACGTCTACGCCTGGGGATGGGACTGGGATGGCGAGCTCGGCGACGGGATGGAGGGCGGCCTTTGGCTTGAGTCGCACAGAGCGCTGAAGCCTGAAGGCACACCCACGAACTTTGCCTTCGTGCAGGTCAGCGCCGGAGGCGCTCATACGCTAGCCATAGGCAACGACGGAAACGCCTACGCCTGGGGATTAAACAGCACTGGTCAGCTCGGAGACGGGACGGACACCTACACTCAGACTAAGCCGGTCATGGTGAGGACGCCTGATCGCAAGACGTATCCGGACGTGCCTGCGAACTTCACCTACGTGCAGGTCAGCGCCGGAGACGCTCATACGCTAGCCATAGGCAGCGACGGGAACGTCTATGCCTGGGGAATCAATGTTGATGGCGAGCTTGGCAATAACAGCGAAGGTGACTTTGCAGGTTCGTCTGTTCCCGTGCGCGTGCGCGATCCAAGCAGCCCCACTGACGCGAGCAAAGGGCTGAAAGCCACACAGGTCTACGCCGGAAGCCATCATTCACTGGCCGTGGGCAGCGACGGATACGCCTATGCCTGGGGAGAAGACAAGTATGGCAGGCTCGGCAACAACAGCGGCGGCTCTTCGAGCGTTCCTATTCATGTGCGCGACCCCGCCAGCCCCACTGACGCGAGCAAAGGACTGAAAGCCACACAGGTCAGCGCCGGAATGTATCGATCGCTGGCCGTGGGCAGCGACGGGAAAGCCTACACCTGGGGATACAAAGCCTACACCTGGCAATACGACGACGCTTCCGGTGATATCATCGACGGCGCCACCAACAACTGGAGTGTTCCAGTGCCGGTGGAGATCAAACTGCAGCTGGTGATCACCGGCGTCAGATTCGACCAGACCCCCGCATCAGAACTGAAGCCCGGCGATGGCGGCAGCGTGACCGTGACCACGCCTGCACACATGCCGGGCACGGTCACCGTCAGCGTGGACTACACGGTGCTGGGCGGACCCCAGCAGCCGGACACCTCCCTCAAATACACATACCTGGCTGCAGGCGTGCTCCCAAAGGCGGGCGGGGAAGGCATCCTGCTCGCCCTGGCCACCGGCATGACCGGCATGGGCGGGGTCCTGGCATCCCGCCGCCACCGGAGGGAGACACGCCTGCTGTCATACACTTCACACGAGTAAGACAGGCCTGAGGCGGATCAATCCCCCCGCCCCCGGCCCACAAAAGGGGCAGGGAGGCCAGTGTCAGTCAAGGCTCAACCCCAAGTGAGCCGACACTCCCTCCCGCGCCCCCACCACACTTACGCCTGCTGGAGTTCAAGGCAGGCATGCACGTCCCGAACACGGCCGGGCCAGCCACGGGCAGAAACCCGCAGCCAGCCTGGCCGCTGTTTACTCATATAGGCATGTGTTGTATAAACCCGTTCAATATCTTTGGTCAAGTCGCCTTTAGATCCAGCTGACACCTAAAGCTACGTGATCAGGCTCACATTGTTCCTGTACCTTGGTCCTAGGCATGCTAAGGTACTTATCCTCAGCTTCTGAATTACTCAGTTTCCCATGATTACCAGGTTTCCGCTCTCATCCAGACCTGCAGGATTCGTGTAAGGCAGCTCCGCTACAACATCGAGTCCATTTCGACTGGCCGGGTTTGCGAAAAGCAAGATTCAGCCGCCTTCTTGCGTTACCATGAAAATTCATTCGGCACTTCAGCACTCCTGCGGTCTCAATAGGTCGTATGTAAAGGACTGAAGTGCACAAAAGAAGGTCTAATATACGGGATTAGAGGAGGCCGATTGGCTGGTATGGAGGTGATGGACCATATCACGCCATCCAATACCTTTCGCTTCCCGCAGCACCAACCGGTGGTTACAAGCCGCCCTGTTAGGATGTTGAGGATCAGCCATGCATTTCACAGTAGACAACCTTGAAGAGGTATTTCCCCTGGCAGAATTCATAGCCGATTCCTTCGGTCCCATGGCCGAGATTGTGGTTCATGACATCACACGCCCAGAAAATTCCATTGTCTTCATCCGCAACGGACAGCTCTCCGGACGCTCCCTGGGTGACAGGATTACTGATCAGACGCTCCAACTGGCCATACGGGCCGACCAGGACGGGGCCGACTTCGTCTCCGACTACAGAGGGCGCCGGCTGAACAAGCACGAGTTCCGCGTCTCCTCCTACCTGGTCCGCAACCGGGAGCAGACCGTCATTGGTCTGCTCTGCATCAGTATCAACATTACCGAGTTGCAGCAGGCTGCCCATGTGTTGCAGACGCTGTCCTCGATCGACTCCGACGATGTACAGATCTCCACTGAGACCTCCCGCCACCACGTGAGCGAGGAGCCCGCGGAGAACATTCGCAGAATCACCAGAGATGAGGTCCGCCAGTTCAACATTCCTATGGACAAGCTGACCAAGCAGGACAGGCTGGAGATCATTCGCAACATCAAGGACCGGGGCATCTTCCTCATCAAAGGCGCGGTGGGCATCGTAGCCCCTGAGCTCAAGATATCAATTCCCACCCTCTACCGGTACCTGCAGGCCCTGAAATAAGGGCTAAAAAGTAAGACCTCCGGCGGCAGGAGAGGGGGGTATATTTCTGTGCCGCCGGAGGAGCTTTACAGCACGGCCGCCGCCATTGGCGACAACCGGAACGTGGCCATACATACAAACCACGCAAGTATCACATAGGTAAAACAGGGAGCCCTCAGTTTCCTCGAGCTGGGGTGCATTGCAGATTCAGCCAGGCTAGATACGTGCCCTCATTGGCCTAGGCCTTTCTTCATGCTATCACCTCTTCAAGGATGTATCAGGTACTCCCGTTTCTGGCAGGTCCCCCGACCTGCTGCTAAGAGCAAATTATCACAAGGTCCCGGACATACTCAACACTTCGTTCGCTATCCGCCACGAAAACCGGTCGACAGCCACTGTAGTTAAGCATGAACAGCAAACTTCAGTCATGCTGGTAACAATAATTTATTACTTGCATCTTTGCCGGGGAATGACTAGTGAAAGATCATCGAGAATTCAGAAAGTTCGTAAAATGCCAATCGCTGACTTAGAACTATCGGTAGATAAAAGATAGGGGAGGGGGAAGGAGAAAATCCAGGTGGGCGATGCAGGAATCGAACCTGCGACCCCTTCGGTGTGAACGAAGTGCGCTAGCCGCTGCGCCAATCGCCCGGATTGGAAAAGACCACCGAAGTGATCCTCGTGGGCGATACTGGATTCGAACCAGTGACCCCTTCCGTGTCAGGGAAGTGCGCTACCTCTGCGCCAACCGCCCGGGTCATTCTCGTTTCGAGAGAGAGGTGGGTACGAGAGTCGAACTCGTCTATACGGCTTTGCAGGCCGCTGCCTAACCGCTTGGCTAACCCACCGTATTGGTTAAACTGCTCGAAACCTCGAGCGGGCAACGGGACTCGGACCCGCGGTCTCGACCTTGGCAAGGTCGCGCTTTACCAACTAAGCTATGCCCGCACATTCAACTTTCACCGTGGTGGTGACTGCCGAAGCACGTTGCACTACTGTAGCGTAGACCTCCGCACTTGGCAAAAAGCGCGTGTCGCCGCGTCATAGAGCCACCCTCCGCTGACGGCAAAGCCGCCAAGTACAAGGCTTCCTACCGGTAGGGTGAGAGGTATGAGTGAAGAAGCCAGGCAGCACTGCACCATGGTGGCCGCCTTCGATGGCTGGAACGATGCGTGCTCAGCCTCGACCAACGTCATCCGCCACCTGTTGAACGTCTATGAGTCCCATGAGATCGGCAGCATTCCGGGCGATGGGTTCTACGACTATCAGATGTCACGGCCCATGCTCTGCCACGTGCAGGGTCGGCGGCGAATTATCTGGCCCTCTACCAAGATCTACCGGGTGCAGATTGATGACACCCACACGCTTCTGCTGGAGATGGGCCCGGAACCCAACTACCACTGGAGCGACTTCTGCAGGCGCAGCATCCACTGGGCCGAAGACGATGAGGCGGAGGCCATCATCACACTGGGTGCCATGTTCGCCGACTGCCCCCACACCAGGCCCCTGCCCATTGACGACCTGGCTGGCGACCAGCCCAAGACCGACACCGATGGCCACTCCGGCCCCATAGGCATCCCCACCGTTCTGGACGCCCTGGCCACCCAGGACGGCTACAGCACCGAATCCATCTGGGTCTCCGTGCCCCAGTACCTGGGTAGCGACGAGTGCGCCCAGGGAACCCTGCAGCTGCTGCAAAGGCTCTCAGCCATGCTTGGCGTCCACCTTGACGAGGGGGAGCTGCCCCGCAAGGCCGCCGAATGGAAGGCCCAGGCCGGCATGCTTCTGCGCTGCAACGACGACCTGGCCAACTATGTCCACCGTCTGGAGATGGATGTCGACCAGGCCCAGGTGGACGAGCCGGCCGCCGAAGAGCTGGTCCGGGAAGCCGAGGATTATCTGCGCTCCATGGGCAACAAAGGCCCCTCCTTGTCTGAGTGACGACCTAGGCTGTGGGTCGATAAACCATGTCCAGCCTGCACCCTGTAACGCGGGCTCCGATAGCAAGGACGGCATTCATGACACAGTCGAACATCTCCATCATCGTCAAAGGCGAACGGAAGGAGGTGGCGGCGGATCAGACTGGCGTCCAGCTTTTTGCTGACGACAAGGACATCATCGCCGTCGACCTCAACGGGCAGCCACGCGACCTCTACACACCCCTGCACGAAGGCGACAAGGTCGATCCCATCACCTTGGAGAGCGACCAGGGACTGGCCATCATGCGGCACTCGGCAACCCACGTCATGGCTCAGGCCGTCCAGGAGATCCGCCCGGACGCCAAGCTGGGCATCGGCCCGGCCATCAAGGATGGCTTCTATTACGACTTCGACGTGGACAAGCCCTTCACCCCCGACGACCTCAAGCAGATCGAACAGCGGATGAAGCGGATTATCAAGTCCTCCCAGAGCTTCCGTCGTCGCGTGGTGACCGAGGAGGAGGCCCGCAAGGAGGAGGCCGACCAGCCCTACAAGCTGGAGCTGATCGGAGCCAAAGAGGCCGAGATCAATAGTGAGGAAGCCACTGAGGTGGCCACCGGTGGCGAGCTGACCATGTACGACAATCTGGACCGCGAGGGCAACACGGTCTGGAAGGACCTATGCCGTGGCCCCCACCTGCCCAACACCCGCTACATCCGCTGCTTCAAGCTCATGCGAACGGCAGCCGCTTACTGGCGCGGGGACGAGAAGAACCCCATGCTCCAGCGCATCTACGGCACTGCCTGGGCCAACAAGGATGATATGAAGGCCTACACCGCCCGTCTGGAGGAGGCCGCCCGCCGCGACCATCGCAAGCTGGGCGCCGAGATGGACCTCTTCTCCTTCCCTGATGAAATCGGGCCCGGACTGCCCGTCTTCCACCCCAAGGGCGCGGCCGTCATCAACGTCATGGAGGACTACTCCCGCCAGATGCACCGGCGCAACGGCTACTCCTTTGTGCAGACCCCGCACATCACCAAGGGCCACCTCTACGAGATCTCGGGCCATCTGCAGTGGTACAAGGACGGCATGTACCCGCCCATGCACCTGGATGAGGAGAAGGATGCCAACGGCAAGGTCACCCGCCAAGGCTTCGACTACTACCTGAAGCCCATGAACTGCCCCATGCACAACCTGATCTTCAAGTCCCGGCAGCGCTCCTACAAGGAACTGCCCCTGCGGCTGTTCGAGTTCGGCACCGTCTACCGCTACGAGAAGTCCGGCGAGGTCCACGGCCTGACCCGCGTGCGCGGCCTGACCCAGGACGACTCCCACATCTACTGCACCCGTGACCAGATGAAGGGGGAGCTGACCAACCTGCTCCAGTTTGTGCTCAAGGTGCTCAAGGACTTCGGCCTCAACGACTTCTACCTGGAGTTGTCGACCAAGGATCCCAACAAGTTCGTCGGTTCTGACGAGGTCTGGGAGGAGGCTACCAACACCTTGGCCGAGGTGGCCAAGGACTCAGGGCTAGAACTGGTTGACGACCCCGAAGGCGCCGCCTTCTACGGGCCCAAGATCTCCGTACAGGCGCGCGACGCCATCGGGCGCACCTGGCAGGTCTCCACGATTCAGCTTGACTTCAACCTGCCTGAGCGCTTCCAGCTGGAGTACATCGCCGCCGACGGCTCCCACCAGCGACCGGTCATGATCCACCGGGCTCTCTTCGGTTCCATCGAGCGCTTCTTCGCCATCCTGCTGGAGCACTACGCCGGCGCCTTCCCGGCCTGGCTTGCACCGGTCCAGGTGCAGGCGGTGCCCGTGGCTGACGAGTTCGCCCCCCACTTGGAGCACCTGCTGGACGAGCTGCGCGATGACATGGTCCGCTGCGAGATCGACCGCTCCGACGATCGCTTTGGCAAGAAGATCCGCAACGCAGCCAAGTCCAAGGCACCCTTCATCCTGATTGCCGGCGAGGAGGACGTCTCCAAGAACGCGGTCTCCTTCCGCTTCCGCGACGGCAGCCAGCTCAACGGAGTGCCTGTGGAGCAGGCCCGCGCCTGGATCAACGAGGCCATCAAGGTCCGCGCACAGATCAACTCGGCAGACGACTTCCGAGCGAACACCTCCTGCAGTCAGGACTGACCAATGTTCGAGCATCTACGGCGCCCTTGGAAACGCATCATCGCCCCCATCGCCCGCGGCCTGGTTCATCTGGGCGTGAGCGCCAACGGTGTCACGATCATCGGAGCCGTAGGCACCACTCTGGTCGCCATCGTGATCGGGTTCACCGGCTGGCTCCTGCCCGGGGCCATCGTCCTGGCCATCCTGGTGGCCTTCGACTCCCTGGATGGTTCCGTGGCCTCGCTGACCGGCGGAGGCACCCAGTTCGGGGGCTTCCTGGACTCCACCCTTGACCGGATAGCCGACTGGGCCGTCCTGACCGGGGTCATCATCTACCTGCGCCGCCACGAACTGGCCTGGGTGGCGGATGGCGGCCACCAGGATCCCGACATCTGGGCCCAGGTCGGCATGGCTGCAGCGCTCTTCGCTATCATGACGTCCTTTGTCACCTCCTACGCTCGGGCACGGGCCGAGGCGGAGGGCTTCGAGGCCAAGAACGGCATCGCCACCAGATCGGACCGGCTGGTCATCATCCTGGTGGGCATGGCGCTGACGGGGGCCGGGCTGCCCTTGGCCGTGCTCAGCTGCTTCCTGGTCCTGCTGGCCCTGCTGGGCATCGTCACCGTCTGGCAGCGGATCAGCCACGTCGCCAAGGATATGAGCCGCAACCCGCAGCCTGCCAACCCCAACCACGAGTGAGCCCATGCCGGACCGACTGCTCATCTTTCTGGCGCAGCATGCGCGTCTGGTGCCCGAGAGGTTGTTGCGCGGCCTCTTCCTGGCAGCAGCCGACTTCTGCTGGCTGTTTCGGATAGGCGGTGTCAGGCAGCTGGAGCGCAACCTGGCCCATGTCATGCCGGAGGTCGACCATCCCAGTCTGCGTCGCACCTCGCGCCAGGGCATGCGCTCCTACTTCGTCTACTTCGTAGAGGCCCTGACCGTGGGGGCCCGCACCAAGGAGCAGCTGTTGGCACGTATACACGGTGGCGGCAGCGCCTACCCGGATCCAGCCAAGACAGATATCGGCCTGCGCTCCCTGCCCATCGGCATGGGCCACCAGGGCAACTGGGACTACGCGGGGTTCTGGGCCTGCTCCACGGTCGGGCAGGTCACCACGGTGGCAGAGCGGCTGCGGGACCAAGGCATGCTCAACACCTTTGCGGACATCCGTCGCCGCCTGGGCATGAACATTCTGCTGACCGGTGAGCCGAACATCACCGGCCGTCTGACAACCCTGCTGCGGGAGCCTGATCAAGTCGTGCCCCTGCTGGCCGACCGCGATCTGAGCCGCCGAGGCGTCTTCGTCAGAGCCTTTAACTCCTGGATCCGCGTGGCCGCTGGCCCTGCCGTCATAGCCTTGGATGCCCGCCTGCCCCTGTATACCGTGAACATGCACAGGGAAAAGCTGACGGGGGAGCGCCGCCGGCAGGCCAAGGCCCCCTACGGCTATGTCTGCCAGGTGGACGGGCCTATCGCCATCGAACCCTACCTGGATATGCCCCGGAAGCAGGCCATCAACGATCTGACCCAGGCCTGGGTGGACCAGTGGGCCCAGGGTATTCGCGAGCATCCCGAGGACTGGCACATGCTCCAGCCGATTTTTCTTGAGGATCTGGATCTTTCTCGGATGCACGACCTTCCGGACTTCATCCTGGCCCAGGCATCCAAGAACAAGGGAGGTAACAGGCATGAAGGCACCCGAGCAAAGGCCTGAGCAGGAGGCGGAACGTGCCGCTATCAAGGCCCCTCTGCGGGTGGGGATCATCTCGCCCTACTCCTTCGAGACCCCAGGAGGCGTCCAACTGCACATCCGCGACTTCGCCAGGCATCTTATGGACCGCGGCCACCAGGTGCAGGTTCTGGCGCCGGGCCGACGCACCAAGGACATGCCCCTTTGGGTACAGACCACCGGCTCCTCTTTCTCCATTCCCTACAACGGATCCGTGGCCAACCTGAGCTACTTCGGCGTGGCCGGCCACAAGACCAGACAGTGGGTCAGGCAGGGCCACTTCGACATTCTGCATCTGCATGAGCCCGAGGTGCCCTCCCTGAGCCACAAGCCCCTGCGGCCCGGATTCATTCCCTGCCCCTATGTGGCCACCTTCCATGCGGCCTTCGATTCGACTCCGCTGGCCCTGAGGCTGACCAGGCGCTACCTGCGCCGATACCTGGCCAATATCAGCCAAGCTATCTTCGTCAGCCCCTCAGCCATGCAGAACGCCCGGAATCTGCTGGAGCCGGGCATCCCCAGCCAGATAATTCCCAACGGCATCGAAACGAGAGCTCTGCGCAATGCCAGGCCTCGTCCAGAATGGCAGGGGAGCGACCGGCAGCCCACCATCGGCTTCCTGGGAAGGATGAAGGAAGAGCGCAAGGGGTTCAGAATCTTGGCCCAGGCCGCACCTGCCATTCTTCAGCGTGTGCCCGGAGTCCGCTTCCTTTGTGCAGGTGACGGCCAGGCAGATGCCAGGAAAGTACTTGAGGCTGTTGATCCCGGACTGGCCCAGCACTTCACCTTCCTGGGTCGGATCAGTGACGAGGACAAAGCCTCCTTCTACCACAGCCTGAATATGTATGTAGCCCCGCAGACCGGGGGAGAAAGCTTCGGCATCGTGCTGGTCGAGGCCATGGCGGCAGGCTGCCCGGTGGTGGCCTCGGACCTGCCAGCATTCAAGGATGTCTCACAGAACGGCCGCAGCGCGCGTCTGTTCGCCACCGGAGACCCCCAGGACTGCGCCCGGGTGGTCCTTGAACTGCTGGACGACCGACCCACACGTCTGGGTCTGGCTTCGTGCGGAATGGGTCGGGCCAGCGACTACGACTGGGAGCGGGTCACCGACCAGATTCTGGACGTCTATGCCCGGGCCCTGGCAGCTCGGCCTGATCATCGCCGTGGCTTGCTGGGCAGACTGGTGGGCCGGAAGGTTGGTTCTCTTTACGATGAAGCCCCCACGGGGGGGCCTGAAAACCCGTAAAATTGTCAAAGAGCGGAACTAGAATTCCATTCGTTTACGCATTCGTACCGTCAGGAGACATATGTCAGGGCATTCGAAGTGGGCGACCACCAAGCACAAGAAAGCAGCCATCGACGCCAAGCGTGGCAAGCTCTTCGCCAAGCTGATCAAGAACATCGAGATCGCTGCCCGCACCGGCGGCGGTGACCCCGACGGTAACCCCACCCTCTACGACGCCATCGTCAAGGCCAAGAAGTCCTCCGTGCCCGCAGACAACATCACCAGGGCCGTCAAGCGTGGCTCGGGCGAGGAGGCCGGAGCGGCCAACTACGAGAGCATCGTCTACGAGGGCTACGCTCCCGCCGGCGTCGGCATAATCATCGAGTGCCTGACCGACAACCGCAACCGTGCGGCCGCCGAGGTCCGTTCCACCCTGACCAAGGGCGGCGGCTCCCTGGCCCAAAACGGGTCGGTCAGCTTCAACTTCGAGCGCAAGGGCCAGATCATCGTCCCCTCGGAGGGCCTGGACTACGATACGGTCTTCGAGAAGGCCGCCGAGGCAGGTGCTGAGGATGTGCAGGACAACGGCGAGAGCTACACCGTACTGACTGCCCCCGGCGATATGGTCACCGTCCGTAAGGCCCTGCAGGATGCCGGTATGGACTACGACTCCGCCGATTTGGTCCTCAACCCCAAGAGCGAGGTCACCCTAGACCTGGACTCCGCCCGCAAGGTCTCAAAGCTGATCGACAACCTGGACGATCTGGACGACGTGCAGGATATCTACAGCAACTGGACTGCGCCCGACGAGGTCATGGCCCAGTTGGACGACGAGTGACCTTATGATTGTTCTCGGCGTCGACCCGGGGCTCACCCGATGCGGCGTTGGCGTCATTGAAGCCGGTGCATCGCGCCGGCTTTCCTTTGTTCATGTGGACGTCGTGCGCTCAGACCCCGAACAGAGCCAGGACCTGCGTCTGCTGACCATCTACCAGGGGCTGACGGCCGCCTTGGACCGTTTCAGTCCCGACGTGGTATCAATCGAGCGAGTCTTTGCCCAGTCCAATCACAACACCGTGCTGGGAACCGCTCAGGCGGCAGGGCTAGCCATGCTGGGAGCTGCGCAGCGGGGGATTCCCGTGGCCCTGCACACACCCACCGAGGCCAAGATGGCCGTAACCGGCAACGGCCAGGCTGACAAGATTCAGGTGCAACGGATGGTGGCCCGCATCCTGGGGCTCAATCAGCTGCCCAAGCCTGCCGATGCCGCAGATGCTTTGGCCCAGGCCATCTGCCATGCCCTAAGGCCTGCCGGGGCCATCCAAGGCGGGGAACGCGAGGAGCATCTGACCCAGGCCCAGCGTCAGTGGGCCCAGGCCTCTGCCAAGTACGGCAAGCACCGGGGAGTCCAGCGAGACATGTAAGCTGATTCGAACAGACGTTCGATTCTATCGAGGGGTGATCAAGTGCTGGCAATGCTGACCGGGCGGGTGGCCGCCATCGAAACGGGCTCGGCGGTCATTGATGTTTCGGGAGTGGGTTTCGAGGTGCGCATGCCTCAGTCAGATCTAGCCTCCATGCGGGCCGAGTCCACGGTCACCGTTTACACCGCTCTGTCCCTGACTCAGGACGCGCTGACCCTCTACGGATTCCTCAGCCGCACCTCCAAATCCCTCTTTGCCCAGTTGCAGAAAGTCAGCGGCATCGGACCTCGTGTGGCCCTGTCCATTCTTGCCACCCTGAACTCAGACCAACTGGCCCAAGCCGTGGCTGACGGCGATGCTGTGGCCCTATCCCGGGCGCCAGGCCTAGGCAAGAAGGGTGCTCAGAAGATCATCCTCGAACTCTCCGGAAAGCTTGATTTGGATGCCGGCACGGGCAGACAGGGGCCAGCTCAGACCGACGATGGCGCCCACCAGGTGGTTGAGGGACTGATCTCCCTGGGATGGCTACAGCGTGATGCCGAGCAGGCTGTTGAGCAGACATGCCGCGATGGAGGCTACACCCTGCCCCTGCAGTCTGCCGACATTCCCAAGGTGCTCAAGCAGGCCCTGACCCTGCTGGACAGGGGGCGCTGATCCATGGCTGACAAGCAGATGTCTACAGGGTATATAGATACCCAGAATGGTGATGCGCAAGAGGAATCCCTGCGGATGGTCTCGGCCAGGCCCATCGAAGGCGAGCCGGTCAGCGACGAGGAGCTGCGTCCGGAAACCCTGGACGGGTTCATCGGACAGCCCCGGCTCAAGGCCCAGTTGAGCCTCTTTTTGAAGGCTGCCAAAAAGAGGGATGTGGCCCCGGATCATATTCTGCTCGCAGGCCCCCCGGGCCTGGGCAAGACCACCCTGGCCATGATCGTTGCCCATGAGCTGGAGGTTCCCATTCGTGTCACCTCGGGGCCAGCTGTTCAGCATGCCGGCGACCTGGCCTCCATCCTGAGCTCTCTGGAGGCCGGTGAGGTGCTCTTCATAGACGAGATCCACCGTCTGCCTAGGGCCGCCGAAGAACTGCTCTACATCGCCATGGAAGACTTCCGGGTGGATGTCATGGTGGGCAAGGGCCCCGGAGCCTCCTCCATTCCGCTGACCCTGCCCAGATTCACGGTCATCGGAGCCACCACTCGTGAGGGCATGCTGCCCTCGCCGCTGCGAGCCCGTTTCGGCTTCACCGCCCACCTGGACTTCTACCCGGAGGAAGAGCTGGAGAAGTTGGTCGAGCGATCAGCCAAGGTGCTAGGCATTGTCCTGCAGGATGACGCCGCCCATCAGCTGGCCCTGCGCTCCCGTGGCACGCCCAGGATCGCCAACCGCCTCCTGCGTCGTGTGCGTGACTGGGCCATAGTCCACGATCTTGACCGTGTTGGCCCTGATGATGTCAAACAGGCCCTGGCCCTCTACCAGATCGATTCCGAGGGGCTGGACCGTCTGGATTTGGCCGTCCTCAAGGCCATCGTCAACAGTTTCGACGGTGGTCCCGTGGGCCTGAACAACCTGGCCGCTATGGTGGGCGAGGAGGCCGAGACGGTCGAAACGGTCTGTGAGCCCTACCTAGTGCGCGAGGGCTTCTTGGTACGTACACCAAAAGGGCGTGTGGCCACTTCTAAGGCCTGGGAGCACCTAGGTCGCAAACCGCCCGAGGATGTCATGAAGCTGTTCTAGACTGGGGTCTTCGCAGCAATGCATATCGCCGTTTGATACCCGCCGAAACAAGGAGTGGAAACAACCATGGGATCCATGATTTTCATGATCGTCATCATCGCCCTGATGATCGCCATGATGTGGGGAAGCTCCCGCAAGAGCAAGCAGCAGCAGGCCGCCGTCCAGGACTTCCGTCAGTCCCTGCAGCCCGGTGACGAGGTAGCCACCACCACCGGTCTTCTGGGCAAGGTCGTCTCAGTCGACCTGGAAAAGGAGCAGGTAGTCATCGACTCCGAAGGTTCGCAGTCCCGCTGGCGCATCCAGGCCATCACCAGGCCACCAATCGTCCCCGCTTACGTTCACGACGACGAGGTTGACGAAAACGGCAACCCCCTGCCTGAGCAGGTTGAAGGCCACTCCGAGGATGCGGATGCCCCAGTCGAGGTCACCGCCGCTGAAGACGATGACAATGCAGATGATGAAGAAACCTTAGCCGACGATACTGCCACACAGAACTTTGCTGCCTCAGAGGGTACGGATAAGGCCGAAGCCAAGCCGGGTACCGAGCCGGAGCCGAAGAACGAATCAGACACGGCAGAGACTGCGGAAAAGTCCGACGACGCTGATGAACCGGATGCGTCCAAGGATCCTGACGCCTCTAAGGACTCCAAGGCTTCCAAGGCTTCAGATTCGACTTCCGGCAAGTCCTGAACATCATACGCGCGCCACACCTTCAGTCAGGCTGACTCTGAACGGAAACCCGGTGCGCGTATGATGGCCCCGGCAACCACTCCCAAGGAGCAAGACAGAAAGAAGATCATGGCTCAATCGGACGATATCAAGGTTGGAAAACTTAAGCAGGTGGGCGATGACGACGCCGCTTATCTGATCTCATTGATCCGTACCATTCCGGACTTTCCCAAGAAAGGGATCCTTTTCAGGGACTTCATCCCTGCCATGTCGGACCCCAGAGGATTGGCCATCGTCCTCGACGCCATGAAGCGCACCCTGCCTGTCAAGCCAGAGGACTTCGACCTGGTAGCCGGGCTTGAGGCCCGCGGCTTTCTGATCGGCCCTCAGCTGGCCTGCGACCTTGGCAAGGGCTTCCTGCCTATGCGCAAGGCCGGCAAGCTGCCCGAACCCACATATAGCCAGGAATACTCACTTGAATACGGCAACGCCCGCATCGAAATCGAGCAGGGCTGCCTCCAACCAGGCCAGCGAGTCCTGATAGTGGACGACCTGATCGCCACAGGCGGTTCCGCCCAGGCAGCTGCACGTCTGGTGGAGCAGGCTGGAGGCCAGGTGGCCGGTTTCAGCTTCGTTATGGAACTCAATGGTCTGAACGGCCGCAAGGCCCTGGGTGCCTACCCGGTCACCTGCCTGATGAACATGCCCGCCTGAGCACGATTGGGGGACCATCACCATGGATTTGTATGAATATCAGGCCAGGCAGCTGCTCGCTGAGCATGGCATCTCCCAGCCAAGGGCTGTCTATGCCTCAACGGCAGAAGAGGCCGGCCAGGCAGCCGACGTCATCGGCTACCCCTGCATGATCAAAGGCCAAGCCACCATCGGGCACAGGGGACAGGCAGGCGCCGTCAAGCGAGCAGAGAACCACGGGCAGGCTGTGTCTCTGGCCGAGGCCATCCTGCCCATGAACATTGACGGCCATCCGGTCAGCGGAATCCTGGTTACCGAAGCCCGCAATATCCTGCACGAGTATTACCTGTCCATCTCAGTGGACCGCACCTCCCGGGACTACGATGTCCTGGCCACGGCCAGCGGTGGCACCGAGGTGGAGACCATCGCCCGCGAGCACCCCGAATCAGTCCGGCGCCTGCACATCGGCCCTCTGGAGGATTTCGACAGGCAGGCCGCCCGCACCATGGCCGAGCGCATCGGCTTCTACCACGCAGATCTGGAGCAAGCCACACAGATACTTTTAGGCATGTGGCACACCTTCCAGGACAGCGACGCGACCCTGGTCGAGATCAACCCCTTGGCCAAGGTGGGCGACCCGGATGACGAGGCCACCAAGCATCTGGACGCCCTCGATGCCAAGATCTCCCTAGACGGGAACGCAGCCTTCCGACACGACGGTTGGAAACGCTTCACGGACCCTGCACAGGTGGATCCCTTGGAAGCCAAGGCCAAGGCCGCAGGCCTGCACTATGTCCATCTTGACGGCCAGGTGGGTGTCATCGGCAACGGTGCAGGACTGGTCATGAGCTCCTTGGATGCGGTCGCCGGGTCAGGACGCCGACAGGGTGTTCCTATTGGACCGGCTAACTTCTTGGACATCGGTGGCGGTGCCTCTCCAGAGGTCATGCGCACCAGCCTGGATGTGATCCTCTCCGACCCCCAGGTTCGTTCGGTCATGGTCAACGTTTATGGAGGTATCACCTCTTGCCAGCAGGTAGCCCAGGGCATCCTGGCAGCCGTGGATGCTGCAGGCAAGCAAGACCAATACGGCGACCAGCCCATTGTGGTCCGCTTCGACGGCAATGAGGCTGCAGAGGGACTGGACCTGCTGGCCAAGGCCCAGCAACCTCGGCTCAAGGTGGCCCGCACCATGGAGGAGGCGGCAGACCAGGCCGTGGCCCTGGCCGCTCAGGCAGGAAAGGAGACGGGACGATGACCCTCTTCATCGAGGACGGCGCCCCCGTTATGGTCCAGGGCATGACCGGTCACCAGGGCATGGTTCACACGGCCCGCATGATGGCGGCCGGCACCAATATCTTGGCCGGAGTCAATGCCCGTAAGGCCGGAATGACGGTGGATTTCGACGGTCCGAATGGTCAGGCCCGTCATGTGCCCGTATACGCCGATTGTGCAACAGCGTGCAAGGCGACCGGAGCACGTACCTCGGTGGTATTCGTCCCGCCCAGATTCGCCAAGGATGCCATGGTCGAGGCCATCGAGGCCGGCATCACCCTAATCGTGGTAATCACCGAGGGCATTCCTGTGGCCGATACCGCATACTGCGTGGCCCTGGCCAGGGAACGCGGCTGCCGCATCGTCGGTCCCAACTGCCCAGGACTGATGACCATGTCTGGCCGGCCCAACGGCGTCGGCGTAGACCTGGGCATCATCCCGCAGGGCATCGCCGGTCGAGGCCCGCTTGGCCTGGTCTCCAAGTCCGGTACCCTGACCTATCAGCTCATGGGGGAGTTGTCCTCTATAGGCTTCACCGCCTGCCTGGGCATTGGCGGCGACCCCATCGTGGGAACCACCATGCTAGAGGCTCTGCAAGCCTTCAACAAAGATCCTGAGACCAAGGCCTGTGTCATGATCGGCGAAATCGGCGGCTCGGCCGAACAGGAGGCAGCCCATTGGGCCTCCACCCACATGACCAAGCCCATCGTGGCTTACATCGCCGGCTTTACCGCCCCGGAGGGCAGGCAGATGGGCCACGCCGGAGCCATCATCTCGGGCGGCAAGGGCACAGCCGCTGACAAGAAGAAAGTGCTAGAGTCCGTCGGCATCAAGGTGGGCACCACACCCGGCGAGACTGCCCAGCTTGCCCGCGATCTGCTACGGGAGCATGCCATCATATGACCGACAGGGTAAAAGTATGGCTCCGGGGGGCCCTAGAAGCCTTCCTAGCCATACTTATCTACACCGTCGCCCTCGGTGCATGCATGGCCCTGCTCCTGCTCATCATTTCCATCGAGGAGGGCGGGCCATCCCTGTCAATGGCCACCGTGGCCCTGACAGAAACGATCACTCTGCTCACCCAGGGCTGCGGGTTCACAGCCGGAGCCCTGACCCTAACCATCATCCCCCTGCTGCTGACTGGCCTGCTGATATGGATAATCCGTACTCTGGTCGGCCGCATGGGCATGTCTGTAGGTGGCTGCATTGCCGGCTTGGTAGTCTGGTTGCTGTGCAGCCTCATCCTCATGCAGGGTAGCCAGACCATTCAGGTCGACACCACCACGGTTATTCTTCTGCGCACCAGCCTAGTCTTTCTGCTGGGTTACGGCTGGGCCTGGGTTCGCTCTGAACCTTTCCGTCAGGCTTTTGCCAAACTCATCAAAGAAACCCTGCCAGTCCAGGTCCGCATGACCATCAGGCTTGGACTTACGGCCGGCGCGATACTCTTGGCAGTCATGCTGGTTGCCGGTATGATCACCGTGGTTGTCTGGATCGCCCTCTATCACGGAGATGTGGGCCGCCTGTTTAAACTGACGCGTATGGGCACTGCCTCGGCTGTGATGACCAGTCTGGCATCCCTGGTCTGGCTGCCCAACCTGATCATCTGGGCTGTCTCCTGGCTCTTCGGAAACGGTTTCAACATCGGCAGGCTGGCCACCTTCACCCTTTGGTCGGGCCACGCCTCCAGTCTGCCCTCGCTGCCCCTCTTTGGACTTTTCCCAGAGCCCGTTTCCCGGCAGGAGGTTCGTCTGATCCTGCTCAGCCTGCCTCTGCTGGCGGGAGTTGTTGCCGGCATTCTATTGCTGACCGGTCCCTGGGGAGTCAGAATTCATGCCGCCGTGCGTCAAGCAGGGTTAAAATCCCGAGATACCGCAGTCTGCTTCCTTATCGCAACCCTGGCAATGGCCCTGACCTGGCTGGTCAACCTGCTCGGTCTTGCCCTGCTTTTCCAACTCTCCAACGGGGCTCTGGGCCGCCAGCGACTGGCCGGGGTGGGCGTGCCCATTGCCTCCTCGCTACGCATGATCGGAACCTCCCTGGGGGTTGGCCTGCTGGGAGTATGGCTGCTGCCCCTCATCCTCGCCGCCCTAGTCATCATCAAGGACGCCCTGCTCGACTATCTGCGCCAGGCAGACCACAGAAAAACTTCCGCCAAGGCGGGAAACAAGGAAAAACAAAACCAATCACGCGGTCAGGAGGGAAAGGAGCCCAAAGCAACCGACCGAGCAGACACACCACGACAGATCTCGTCCACCCGCAGACCAGGCAAATAGATCCGAGGGTGGCAGGGCGCCTCGGCATTCAAGCATAGGAGTAGGAGTTTCCATGGTCACCACGAATCGAACCATCAACCGAGCACTGGTCTCGGTCTACCACAAGCAGGGACTTGAGGCCCTGGCATCGGCCTTCCGCCAGGCAGGCACCGAGGTCATCTCCACCGGCAGCACCGCAAAGAAGCTGCAGGATCTGGGTGTCCATGTCACCCCGGTGGAAAAGGTCACCGGCTTTCCTGAAAGCTTTGACGGCCGGGTCAAAACCCTGGATCCGCACATCCACGCCGGTCTGCTGGCCGACATGACCAACCCCGACCATGTCCAGCAGCTCAAAGACTTGGGCATCGCCCCCTTCGACCTGGTAGTGGTCAACCTCTACCCCTTCGAGCAGACCGTCCTTGATGGTGCAAATGCTGACCAGTGCTTGGAGCGCATCGACATCGGAGGCCCTGCCATGATCCGGGCCGCAGCCAAGAACCATGCCAGCGTAGCTGTGATCACCGACGCGGACGACTATGCTCTAGCCGCCGAGCGCATTGCTTCAGGCACCGGTTTCAGCCTGGCTGAACGCGCACGCTTGGCTGCAAAAGCCTTCGCCCTGACCGCCTCCTATGATGCGGCCATCGCCGAGTGGACAGCACACACATGGGTTGACGACAAGCAGGACAAGGTAGAGGATCAGAAACCAGCCCAGACGTTGACTCGCACCTGGCGTCTAGCCAGCCAGCTGCGCTACGGGGAGAACCCTCACCAGAAGGCCGCCCTCTACCTGGACCCGTTGGACCGGGACGGCTTCGCTGCGGCAGAGCACCTGGGCGGGGCCAAGGAAATGAGCTACAACAATTATGTAGATGCGGATTCCGCCTGGCGTTCGGTCTGGGACTTCCCTGACCTGCCCGCAGTGGCCGTAGTCAAGCACTCCAACCCCTGCGGTCTTGCCGTGGGTGAGGACATCGCCCAGGCCCACCGCCGCGCCCACGCCTGCGACCCCATGAGCGCCTATGGCGGGGTCATCGCCGCCAACCGCACAGTCACCCTGGCCATGGCCCAGCAAATCAAGCCGGTCTTCACCGAAGTGATTGTGGCACCAGGCTATGAGCCCGAGGCCCTTGACCTGCTGCGGACTAAGAAGAACCTGCGCATCCTGTCTGTACAACGCCGCCCGCGTCAGCGCCCGGTCATCCGTCCCATCGACGGGGGAGCACTAGTCCAGACGCCCGACCTGATTGACGCCCCTGGCGACAATCCCTCCACCTGGCGTCTGGTCTCTGGCAACCCCGCCGACCAGGCGACCATGGATGATTTGACCTTCGCATGGCGCGCCATCCGCTCCGTAAAGTCCAACGCCGTGCTCCTGGCCAACCAAGGAGCGACTGTGGGCATCGGCATGGGCCAAGTCAACAGGGTGGACTCCAGCCACCTAGCAGTCGAGCGGGCCAATACTCTGGATGAAGGCCGTAACCGGGCCAAGGGCTCGGTGGCCGCTTCCGATGCCTTCTTCCCCTTCGCAGATGGTCTGGAGTACCTGATCCAGGCCGGCATCAGGGCCGTGGTACAGCCGGGAGGGTCCATCCGTGATCCCGAGGTGATCAAGGCCGCCCAGGATGCCGATCTGACCATGTATCTGACCGGAACCCGCCACTTCTTCCACTGATAAAACCGGACCCCGCCACTTCTTCCACTGATAAAACCGGACCCCGCGGTCAAATGTCGCCCTACGACAAAATCCTTGACCGCGGGGTCCAATACGGTGCTATGCTGAGTGAACTGAGCAGCGATGATGCTGACTAGGTACCCATAATTCAAAGGAGATATTGTGACCTATCAGACAGTCAATCCTTTTAACAATCAACTGGTCAAGACCTATCCAGATGCCACCGACGAGGACCTGGAGAATGCCCTGGTCCGCGGTCATGACCTCTACAAGACCTGGCGCAAGCAAGAAGGGCCCGGAGACCGTCCCGCACAACTGCGTCAGGTCGCCAAACTCTTCCGCCAGAACGAGGACACCCTGGCTGCCAACCTGACCCTGGACATGGGCAAGCTGGTGGGCGAGGCCCGCGCCGAGGTGGAGTTGTGCGCAGACATCGCCGACTACTTCGCCGACCACGCCGAGGAGCTGCTGGCTCCCGTCCCCTTGGACAACCCCGCTGGCAAGGCCTACTACGTCAAGCAGGCCACCGGCATCGTGTTCATGGTCGAGCCTTGGAACTTCCCCTACTACCAGATCATGCGCGTGTTCGCCCCCAACTTCATTCTGGGCAACCCCATGATCCTCAAGCACGCCTCCAACGTGCCAGGCTCGGCTGTGGCCTTCCAGGAGACAGTGACTGAGGCAGGAGCCCCCGAGGGGAGCCTGACCAACCTCTTTGTCAACTATGACCAGGTTGACCGTGCCATTGCCGATCCCCGTGTCTCAGGCGTAGCCCTGACCGGATCGGAGCGCGGCGGTGCTTCCGTGGCCAAGTCGGCCGGAGCCAACCTGAAGAAGTCCTCCATGGAACTGGGCGGCAACGACGTCTTCATCGTCCTGGATGACGCTGACTGGGATCTGCTCAAGAAGGTGGCCCCAAGTGCCAGGCTGATGAACGCCGGCCAGGTCTGCACCTCCTCCAAGCGCTTCATCGTTACGGAGAACCGCTACGACGACTTCGTCTCGCTCATCGTCGATGCCTTCTCGCACGCGGTTCTGGGCGATCCCAGCAACCCCGACACCACACTGGCCCCCATGTGCATGGTCTCCGCCCGCGACAACCTGGCCAAGCAGGTCAAAAGCGCTGTGGCAGGTGGAGCCAAGGTCGCCTACGGCAACAAACCCTACGATTCGCCGGGGGCCTTCTTCACCCCGACGGTTCTGACGGACATCGACCACAACAACCCTGTATACAACCAGGAGATGTTCGGCCCTGTGGCCTCCATTTACAAGGTGGCCAACGAGGATGAGGCCATTGAACTGGCCAACGACTCCAGCTACGGCCTGGGCGGTGTGGTCTTCTCCTCGGATACTGACCATGCGGATGCTCTGGCACGTCGCATCGAGACCGGCATGACCTTCATCAACGGCGGATGGGTGACCATGCCTGAGCTGCCCTTCGGCGGCATCAAGAACTCTGGCTACGGCCGCGAGCTCTACAGCCTGGGCTTCGACACCTTCGCCAACGAGCATCTGATTTTCCAGCACAAGAACTGATTCGACTGCTCCGGCTTCTTGTTGAAACAGCGACCGTGTCGTCATCGTCCAAGAGCGATGGCGGCACGGTCGCTTTGCGTCAGCGGCGCTGGTAGGCTCGAACCGGCAGATCAAGTGCAGCAACAAATGGAGGTCGTCGGGAATGCGCAAACTGGGGAGCATGGCAGACGCAGATAAGGCCGAGAACCCGGATCTCAAGCCCCCGCAGCCGTCCAAGTCATCTGGTCGAGGCCATCCCTTCGTCTCGGAGGCTCAGGAGGGTCGTCCTATCTGTGAGGGCATCATCTTTCTGGTGGTGCTGATTGCCGCGCTCGTAGCCTTCCTCGGATACACCTGGGCCGCAACTGGACTAGTGTCCGTCGCGGCCCTGGTTTGTGGCGCTCTGCGTCTGACTCTCAAGGATCGCAGCCCTTGGAAGGTTCGATCAGTACCCTTCGATGCCTTCATCAGCATCGCTCTGGGCATCGGCCTTCTGGTCACCTACTTCAGCATTCAGCTGTTGCTGTGACCCTTTTAAGGCTTTTCGGTCCTCGGTGGTTCAGTTTTCAGTGGGCTTGTTTTGGATGCCTCGTCACCGTCTTCTGTTTTGGATGCAGTGCGAAGGGGCTCTACCTGAAGATCGGGAATAGTTCCTGCATCGGCAGGGGCAACATCATCCTGGCCACCCTCAGCATTCTTGCCTGAATTGGCGTCTTGGCCAGCATCGACATCAGAAAGAGCCGATACATCAACAGTCTGAGCCGTGGTGTCTGCAGGAGCGTTTTGAACCGGTGCAGGAGATGCCTGGGTCGATTGATCCTGAGCCTGGACACCTGCGGCAACAAAGGCATCAACCTGTGCTTCAGCGCCCGCCTGAGTCTGGACACCGGTCGCAGCAAAGGCTTCAGATTGTGTTTGTGCTTGAGCATCTGCACTTGCCTGTGCAACTGGCTGGGCATCAGTAGCGGTGCCCATGGCGCGCATGGCCATATTGTCGGTGACGATGTTGGTCATGATGATGACCAACGCCACCAGAGAGGCAGCCAGCAGGGGGCAGATCCAGAAGAGCCAGAGCTGCGAGATCGGGCTGACGGCCATGTGCTTGGACTGGGCGAAGATGGCGATGCCGGTAGACCGAGCCGGGTTCAGCCCCGAACAGGTGATGGGGTAGGTGACCAGCACGCCGACGCCGTAGGCCAGCCCGGTATAGAGGGCATGGTTGCGACGTGCGCGGCCGTCGGAGCGCAAGGTGGTGATGGCCGCAGCCACCACGATTATGCATCCGATCAGCTCAGCCACGATGGCCATGGGCGCCCCGAAGGCGATGTGTTGCTGGCCCAGGGTGGCTGCAGCAGGCGAACCACCGGAAAAACCGTTGACAGAGAACATGAGCCAGGTCCTGTCCGGCACGGACTTGCTGACCGGAATAAGGGCGACGGCGATCGCACCGGCGCCAATAGCACCGATCACCTGGGCGACGATGTAGATCAGTCCGTCCACCATGCTGATCTGTGAGGTGAACATGGCGGCCACGGTCACGGCGGGATTGAAGTGTCCACCGGAGACGCCGCCCAGCATGGCCGTCACGGCCAGGTAGGTCAGAGCGGTTCCCAGGACCGGCAGCAACACGCTTGGCTGGCCCATGACCAGCTGGCCGAAGCTGTAGGACAGGTAGATGACCGCGCAGATCAAGAAGGTGCCCACCAGCTCTGCGGCCGCACGAATCCAACGAACATCACGAGGTCTGATCCGCCTGCGGACGGGCTTTGCGGCAACCTGCCCGTCGGCCTGTTCGAGAACCGGTTCAGCACTTGCTTCCATAGTCATGTTCCCCACCTTGCAATCCCTTCGACAACAATGAACAACAACAGTTTCTAGCTTAGGGCAAGCCAACAACACTTCCCTAGGCTCCGATATAGTATGATATGACCTTTCGGCGGCTACGGTCGCTCAGAACGGTATCCGTTACATATCCATCAGGCCACGTTGGGAGAACGATGCCACATCCATACACACAGGCGATCAGAGCGCACGAACAGCGGGAGGAGGGCATCCGCCTCCAGAAGGTGCTGGCCCAGGCCGGATTCGGCTCTCGTCGCAAATGCGAACAGATCATCACCCAGGGCAGGGTCGAGGTCGACGGCGAGCTGGTCACCACCTTGGGCAGCCGGGTTGACCCCTCCCACCAGCAGATCCGCGTGGATGGATCCCGCATCCATCTGAACGACAAGCACGTCACCCTGGCCCTGAACAAGCCTCGCAAGGTCCTTTCGACCATGGACGACCCCAAGGGCCGGTTCACCTTGCGCGACATCATCGGGGACCGCTACGAGCGGGTCTTCCACATGGGCAGGCTGGACTATGACTCCGAGGGCCTGATCCTCATGACCGACGACGGGGAGCTGGCTCAGCACGTCATGCACCCGCGTTACGAGGTGGAGAAGACCTATATCGCTACACTCAGCGGCCATATTGGCGGCAATGTCTGCCGACGGCTGGTCACCCAGGGTGTAGAGCTGGACGACGGCCTGATTCGTTTGGACCATTGCGCCATCATCGACCACAACCGAGAGCACACCATCGTCAAGGTGGTCCTGCACTCGGGTAAGAACCGGATAGTTCGGCGCATCTTCGGCGCCATCGGCTACCCGGTGACCCGGCTGGTGCGCACCCAGATCGGCCCCATCCGGCTGGGCGAGATCCGCCCGGGCTCCTACCGAGTGCTCTCCGCTACCGAGATCAAGGCCCTGGATAAGGAGGTCGGACTGTGATCACCGTCGCCATCGATGGCCCGGCAGGCGTAGGCAAGTCCTCCACCTCGCGGGCTCTGGCCAAGCATTTCGGTCTAGCCTACCTGGACACGGGCGCCATGTACCGGGCCGTCACCCTATGGTGCATGGACCGCGGACTGGACCTGGACGTGGACCAGCCTGACCAGGAGGCGATCACCGAGGCCGTGGCGGATTCCATCACTGGCGGTCACCTGGTCATGGGGCTCGACCCCGAACATCCCAGAGTCAGCCTGGACGACCGTGACGTGGATGAAGAGATACGCTCAACCGAGGTATCCGAACACGTCTCCATGATCTCTTCGATTCCAGCTGTGCGACATGTCCTCATCGCCGCTCAGCGGGCCATTATGGCCGACCAGGAGCGGGGTGTGGTGGCCGAAGGGCGAGACATCACCACAGTGGTGGCCCCGGACGCCCAGGTCCGTGTGCTGCTGACAGCCCGTGAAGAGGTCCGCCAGGCCCGTCGCAGCGGCCAGGCTCAGGCCGGGTCAGCCGGCGCCGAGGATCTGGCTGCCCGAGATGCCCGAGATTCCAAGGTCACCTCCTTCATGAGCGCCGCCGACGGGGTTACTACTGTAGACAACTCCGATCTGACCTTCGAACAAACCCTGCAGGTCCTGATTGATTTGGTCTCCTCGGCCATGGAGGAGGACTCCTATGACGAGTACGCTCGCAATCTTGATGACTACGAACTGGATGAAGAAGACCGTGCCCTGCTGGAGGGCGGCTCTGAAAACCAGAATGACCAGGACCAAGGCCCTAAGGCCGTAGGCGTTCTGGCCGTGGTGGGAAGGCCCAACGTGGGCAAGTCCACCCTGGTCAACAGGATTCTCGGACGCCGTGCCGCTGTGGTCGAGGACACCCCTGGCGTTACCAGGGACCGGGTCAGCTACGAGGCCGAGTGGGCAGGCACCCAATTCAAGCTGGTAGATACTGGCGGCTGGGAGAGCGATGTGGAGGGCATCGAATCCGCCATCGCATCCCAAGCGCAGGTAGCCGTATCACTGGCTGATGCCGTCATTCTGGTCGTGGATGGCCAGGTGGGGCTGACCGCCAGCGACGAACGGATCGTCACCATGCTGCGAGCCGCGGGCAAGCCGGTCGTCCTGGCCGTCAACAAGCTGGATGACCGGATGGCCGACTACACCGCCTCCGAATTCTGGAAGCTTGGCCTGGGCGAACCCTACGCCATCTCCGCCATGCACGGCCGGGGGATAGGCGACCTGCTGGACGCCGCGCTGGAACAGCTCAGCAAGGCCGACAAGACTTCGGGATTCCTCACCCCGGAGGGCCTGCGCCGGGTGGCCCTGGTCGGCCGGCCCAACGTGGGCAAGTCCTCCCTGCTCAACCAGCTGGCCCACGAGGAGCGAGCCGTGGTCCACGATGTGGCGGGCACCACCCGTGACCCGGTCGACGAGGTGGTACAGGTGGACGGCGAGGACTGGCTTTTCATCGACACCGCCGGCATCAAGCGCCGCCTGCACAAGATTTCGGGTGCCGAGTACTACTCCAGCCTGCGCACGCAGGCGGCCATCGAACGTTCTGAACTGGCGCTCATCCTCTTCGACGCCTCCCAGCCCATAGCCGACCAGGACTTGAAGGTCATGAGCCAGGCCGTGGATGCTGGTCGGGCCATCGTCCTGGTCTTCAACAAGTGGGATCTGCTGGATGACTTCGGCCGGCAACGTCTTGAGCGGCTCTGGCAGACCGAGTTCGACCGGGTCACCTGGGCCGAGCGGGTCAACCTGTCTGCGAAGACCGGCTGGCACACCAACCGGCTGGCCAGGGCCATGCGGACCGCTCTGGAATCGTGGGACAAGCGCATACCGACCGGCAAGCTCAACTCCTTCCTAGGCAAGGTTCAGGCTGCACACCCGCATCCGCTACGGGGCGGCAAGCAGCCAAGGATTCTCTTCGCCACCCAGGCCTCCACCAGGCCACCGCGTTTCGTGATCTTCGCCACCGGCTTTCTGGAGCACGGCTACCGCCGCTATCTGGAACGCTGCCTGCGCGAGGAGTTCGGCTTCGAAGGCACCCCCATCCAGATCTCCGTGCATATCCGCGAGAAAAAGAAGCGCAAATAAGGATGGTAGAAGGTCCCTAGCCCGACTCTTAAGTCAGCCTAGGGGCCTTTCCATACCCCTGCTGATTGGGCGCAGCACATCGATCATCTCACTCCAATAGCCTCGCAATGCAAACTTGGCTGACAGTATTTGTGTCTGTCCCCAGTTCGGGTTTTATTGATTAACCTTTGGGTTACTTAAACAAAAACTCTTGACTATTACTACCGATATTAATTCGGAGTCTCCACATTAAGTAAGGAGTAAATATGATATTTAAGAAAATAGCATATTTAACTCAGGCAAATGCAGACCAGATCGCTAGAAAATGGCACTATAGTGGCCAATACCGCTTTTATGATATGGAAAATGATTTAGAGGATCTTGAAGAGATAATCACTCCGAAGTTGCGTGGAGATAAGTATTACCAGGTTGTGGATGATCAAGATGAACTGGTTGGTTATTTTTGCTTGGGAGGGCTATCAGAGGAAAAAGTAGAAGTTGGTTTAGGATTGAGAACGGATTTGACTGGACACGGGTTGGGATTAAATTTCGTCAAAGGAATCGAAGAATTCATACAGAATAATTTTAATTATAGAATTATTGTTCTTTCAGTAGCCAGGTTCAATAAACGTGCAATTAAAGTTTATCAGGGCGCAGGATTTAAAACAATGGGTTCTAAAATGCAAAAATCGAACGATGGCGTATATGAATTCCTTAATCTAAGCAAGACTATGAATCGGTAATAGGACGTACGAACTTCCCTGAGATCTAAACTGACTAAATAGCGCAACGAATTTTATAGCGTGCACGCAGAAGATCACCGGGTGTGTAGCCGGTCATTATTGGGTTAATCAGATAATAAAGGTAATATGGAAGCTCTTACATCCCCAACAATCCCCGATAGAAATGCACTGCTTTCATCCTCATTTCGAGTGCATTCAACCTTGTTGCCATGAAATACAGGGTTTGTGCGGTGTCTGTTATTACAGTTTCTAGGGTGAGAGCAGATACCTGTCCAGACTGTTGCAACTTGGTTCGTGAAATGATGCTGATGATGAAGGACCGTATTGTCGGGTGCTTGATTTGATCTAAATCAGCTTTGAATCCTTCAACGAACTCAGGAAGTTCTTACTTGTATCCCGATCTGTCATTTACAGTCTCTTTTAGCTCACGCATTGCATACAGGAACTAATGGTGGTAGACAGGTCCTCCCTGTCCGGCATACTTTCTGCCCGCGTATGACCCATAGGCAAACATGAGTACAAGGACGATTGCCAGAGCGGTTCCACAGGTCCAGTAGAGCCTGACTCCGCCATAAGCCAGGGCGGCCAGGATCATGACCACGCCCAGAATCATGGAGAGCACCCCGCCAAATTGCTGACAACGGCGCCAAGCCTCGCGGCTGGAGTAGGCACCTGGCACTCGAAAACCGCTGATGCCGTTGGGTCTGATTTTAGGAGCAAGATTGCCGATGACTATGAGAATCAGACCGGTCAATAGCATGGCGACTTTATCGATGCCGAAATCCGTCGGCCACCAGTCCCAATGAGGATCGGCAGCGGCTATGGAGAACGTATCTATAACAGCGAAAACAATCTGCATGCCTAGCCCACCCAGCAGAAAAACGGTTAAGGTATGTCCCGCTTCATCACCACGTTTAATCAAATATGCGCGCAGGACGAGCATGAGGATGGTCCAAATCAGCGCAATGACCAGACAGAAGCAGGGCATCCAAACCAGCTCCTGGGGAGAGCCCCAGCGATCCACCTGGTTCTGTGCATTCCAATGAAGCGGGACCTTTTCGTTTGGCAGACGATTGACAACTAAGCAGCTTACGCCCAGCATGATCATCCCCGGCAACCACTGAGCCACGACCAGGGTCGGGACGAACCGACCCGCTTTGCCGCCATCAGCCATGAGAATCTCCTTAGGACTCTGAAACCGCCGCCGAATCAGTTTCCGTGCTTGCAGTCTGCGGTACAGGCAGACTTCTCTTGTCGCTGGCGCTTGTCCGCAGGCGGTAGAGCCACTGAATGGTGCTGTCCAGCACGCTCAGATTGAGTTCGTAGATGACCCTGGTGCCCTGCTTGTGGCCGACAATCAGGTCTGCTTCTTTCAACTTCCGCAGATGATAGGACAGCTTGGATGGCGTCATTCCCAGTTTTTCGGCCAGGCGTCCCGCCTCCATGCCGCCCTGCTCCAAAAGATCCAGCACACGACGGCGCAGGGGATCAGCCAAGGCCGCTGTTGTTTCCTGAATAGCCATAAGACTCCTTTTTCGATGATTTTCTCTAGTATTTTCATGCTAACATTGTTTCAACCAATATTGTATATCTTCTTCAACTTATATGTGCTTTTCAATCACTGAGCGCAAAATTTTTGACAATCGCTGAGGTTGATGTCTTTCGCGGCAACATTAAACTGTTGAACATACCTACTTTTCTAAAGACAAGGCTGATTGGGAAGAACATTGGCCCCAAGCCGCTGGGCCAGACCCAATCTGAGGTCATGCTACTATGAATAACTTCGGCGGATAGGAGAATTTGCGGCATGGGCGAAAATGGAATAAAAGTCAACATTGGCAAGGCCGCCATCTTCGATCTCGACGGTACACTTCTGGATTCCATGGGAGTCTGGAAGGAAATCGACCGCCGATTCTTTGCTCGCCGCAAC
The DNA here is from genome assembly GCF_016101415.1 of Bifidobacterium sp. M0404. Taxonomy (NCBI): domain Bacteria; kingdom Bacillati; phylum Actinomycetota; class Actinomycetes; order Bifidobacteriales; family Bifidobacteriaceae; genus Bifidobacterium; species Bifidobacterium sp. M0404. Next base: position 596,656 of record NZ_JACFQP010000001.1, read on the forward strand.
ATCCCCATGCCGGACGATTACGCATCTGTAGTAGCCTCCATGCAGACCGGTGCCATTGCCAGATACACCATCAACCGCTTCCACCTTGACGAGCGCCCAGAAGATCTTGTGGAGGAGTGGAACGAGGACGCACTCCTGCTCTACGCCACAGCTGTACAACCCAAGCCACACGCACTCGATTACCTGCAAGCGCTAAAAGCCAGCGGAGCCGCCCTGGCTGTGGCCACCAGCCTCCCGCCGCGCCTGCGACAGGCGGCTTTGAAGCACGCTGGAATGACCGATTCTTTCGACCAGGTCTGCAGCGTGGATGACGCCGAAAGCATCGGCAAGGAGGAGCCGGAAATCTACCTGTTGGCTTCGCGGATGCTGGGCGTACCACCTGACCACTGCACGGTATTCGAGGATCTTCTCGTCGCCGTCGATTCGGCCAAGCGCACTGGGATGAAGGTCTGGGCCATGTACGACCAGTCTTCGGCCAAGGATTGGGATTCCATCCGCTCTGAGGCCGATGGCGCTATCACAGACTTCGCCCAGGCGCCTGCCGTCCTCTGACTCGCTCCGCACCGACTGGAGCCAGCTGTTACCATGAAAAGCGTCAAGTAATTTGGTGGAGGCATTATGGGCAATTCAGGCAGAATAAATGCCGGTTGCTCAAGGTGGCTGTACTCACGTTTGCTCGCTAGTCTGGGATTGCAGAATTGGTGGCCAGCAGAGACTGACTTCGAAATGATGATCGGAGCGGTGCTGGTCCAACATACAGCCTGGGGGAACGCAGCCATGTCTATCGAGCAGCTGCGCAAGGCCAACCTGCTCAACCCCTGCAACATGGCCGACGTCGACCTGGCAAGACTGACGAGCTTAATCAGATCAAGCGGCTTTATGAAGGCCAAGGCACGCACCTGCAAAGCCCTGGCTCAGTGGCTGCTGGCTCACGGCATCCGCACGGCTGATGTTGAGGACTGCACGGATGAAGGCCTGCGTGACGACCTGCTCACCATTGCCGGGGTTGGCCGCGAGACGGCGGATGTCATACGGCTTTATGCCTTCGGCCAGCGTTGCTTTATCTGGGACGCCTATGCACGCCGGATGTTGGACGGTCTGGGGTGGGCCTCCTTGCGGTCATACCAGGAGGGCGAAGAGTACGAGGCGGATTTTATCCGGGTTGATCAATGGCCGCTCAACGACTTGCGCGAATATCACGGGTTGATTGTCCAAGCAGGCAAAAACCATCGCAACCCCCAGGCCTACGCTGCCTTCCTTACGGAACTTGGCAGCCCACAAAGCTCCTCCAAATGAGTTGAATCGTTGAGGTTCGGCCTATGACGTGCATGCAAGGATGCATACGATTTATCACAAGACGTATGACGATACCTCAATACGCCACCTCTACATAGCAACCCTTATACGGCACCCCAATACAGCACCTATATATAGCTGCATCTTATGACCGTATTCCCGTGCGACAATCTTGTCCGCACCTCTGTGAATCGCGCACAATAAGGATTTGACTTGACTTCGAGCGGATTGAACTCCGTAGACTATGTTTCATCCGCATACTTGGCAGGCGAATACGCCAGGTAGTGAAGAATGGGGAGCAAGAGCATGAAGGCAGCAAAGTTTGTAAAGCCGGGCCGCATCGAGCTGGAGGAATCACCGATGCCGACCATCGAAAAGCCTAAAGATGCCGTGATTCGGATCGTCCGGGCCTGCGTGTGCGGATCCGATCTGTGGTGGTACCGGGGGATTTCCTCAATGTCCTCAGGCAGTCACGTAGGGCACGAAGCCATTGGCTTGGTTGAAAATGTGGGCTCGGATGTCTCTCATGTCAAACCTGGTGACTTCGTCATCGCTCCCTTCACCCATGGCTGCGGGCACTGCGCAGCCTGCAGGGCTGGATTCGACGGTGACTGTCTTGATCCGGACAGGCGGGGGAGCGGCGGCTACCAGAGCGAGTTTCTACGATTCACCAACGCGGATTGGGCGCTGGTGCGGATTCCAGGCCAGCCTGAGGATTACAGCGACGATATGCTCAACTCTCTGCTGACCCTCTCCGACGTGATGGCCACGGGTTATCATGCAGCCGCAACTGCCCAGGTCAAAGAAGGCGACACAGTCGTGGTCATGGGCGATGGGGCAGTGGGTCTGTGCGGAGTCATAGCAGCCAAGCTGCGTGGGGCCGAACGCATCATCGCCATGAGCCGGCATGAGGACCGCCAGAAGCTGGCGAGTGAATTCGGGGCCACTGACATCGTGGCTGAACGCGGCGACGCTTCTGTGGAACAGGTCATGACCCTCACCGACGGAGCCGGAGCTGATGCGGTCCTGGAATGCGTGGGCACCGAACTGTCCACCGATACTGCCGTCAGAGTGGCCCGGCCCGGCGCAGTGGTCGGCCGGGTGGGCGTGCCACAGCAGGCCACCATGGACACCTCTCAGCTGTTCTGGCGCAATGTCGGTCTGCGAGGCGGCACGGCCGCAGTCACCACATATGACAGGCATCTGTTGCTTGACCAGGTGCTCAAGGGCAGCATCCAGCCAGGCAAGGTCTTCACCAAGCGCTTTGCCTTGGATCACATCCAGGAGGCCTATGAGGCCATGGACCAGCGCACCGCCATCAAATCCCTGCTGCTTGTTGGCGAATGAGGCTGCAGCAGTAATCAGCTGATTCTCGGCGCTGCTGACATTACCGGTGGCGCCGCGTAAGCATACCTGCCTGAACATGCCTCTTATTCCGAAAAAATCAGGGCCGAGTCAGGGATAATTCAGGGTAAATCAGGGTATTTCATCCCTTCTTGCTCTGATATTAATGAAATTGACTGATGACGACAAGGATGACCGTCATACAGGGGCAAGCGACGAACGAGGGCGCATGACATCTGCGAGGCGAATCAGCATTACTGAGCGTAGATGCCTCAGTCTGGAAGGTCGTCGATGATCATCCAAGGGAAAGATGCAACTATGAATAACCCCAACGTAAGCGAAAGCAGAGGCCCGACACCCACGATTGAAGCTACGGGGCTGTCCATGATGGTCTCCCCGCGCCGCGGCGATTCACTGACCATTCTCGATGACATCGCATTCACTGCTTATCCGGGGGAGATGACCGGCATCATCGGTCCGTCAGGTAGCGGAAAATCGACGCTGCTGTACTGCCTGGCTGGGTTGGAGAAGGCCACTAGCGGCACTGTGCTTCTGCTGGGCAAAGACATAACCCGTCTGGGGCTGTCGGCCATGACCAAGTTCAGACGCCAGCATCTAGGCTTCGTATTCCAGTCCTACAACCTGATCACCAGCATGACAGTCGAACAGAATCTGGCTCTGCCATTCACCCTTCGCGGATCCCGCTTTCCCAGAAAGACGGCGGATTCCCTCTTGAAGTACTTTGGTTTGATCGATCAGAAAAAGAAAAGCGTCACCCTACTGTCAGGCGGCGAGCAGCAACGTGTTGCCCTGGCCCGGGTTCTGTTATCCGACGCAGACGTGGTATTCGCGGACGAGCCAACTGGCGCCCTGGATCAGGAATCCGGAGAAAAGGTCATATCGGTGCTTAAGGAACTTGCCAACCACGAAAAGAAAACCATCGTACTGGTGACGCATAACAATGAGGTGGCAGGCCAGTGCGATCGGCTTTTTGCCGTGCGCGATGGCCGTATCAGCCAGTCATTCTCTGCGAAAGCGCCCATGGCATGAGAGGCGCTCTGTCCGAACTCAAAGCAGCGCCCATGGTCTGGAGCGCCGTCTTGCTGGCCATGGTCGTATCCCAGACTGTCATCTGCTCCCTCATCGCGATCGCCACGATCATTGATCAGGACTATCAGGGCCCGGAGCAGGTACTTGGATCCACATACACTGGTCCCGCCTTGGCATTCAGCGTGATCATCACCATAGCTGTGCTGCTATGGGTCATGAATTCAGCACTGAATCAACGCCGGCATCAACTGGCGCTCATGGTTTTGCAAGGCGCTCTGCCTTGGCAACTGCTGGCCTGGAATCTGCTGATAGTCATGGGATTATTCATCCTGTCCATTGCAGCCACCTGCCTTTTGCTGCCGGTGATTACGCCCTTGACCTTCGCCATGGTGACAAATCCATTTGATTTGCATTTGACCTATGCCGGCAGCCACCTGTTCGATTCGCTAGGCAAAGGCCTCGCTTTCAGCGCTGCGCCCATCTTCATAAGCACCTTGTTGACTATCCGTTCGCTCTCGAAAATACGACCAATGGAAGCCCTCAGGCAATCCCAGGACCCTCCAAAGCGGATAGGCGTCTTCCGCTTCCTCCTGGGAATCGTATGCTTGATTGGTGCTGGCTGCATGTTGCTGATTCCAGCTTTTGCACTTGCAACTAACCCTCGTGCCAGTCAGATGAGCAGCGCTGCCGCTCCAGATCGGATGACGGTATTTCTCGCCTTCGCCATGGGCGGCATGTTCCTCCTGATATTTTCGCTGGCAGCTTTCGCGCCATATCTCCTGCCCGGCTTCACGGCGATATGGACGCGTATTGTAGCGTTGCCATCCAGAACCTGGAGGCTGGCAGGCCAACAGGCTGTCGGCAGCATACAGCGCCAGGGAGCGACGATAATCCCGATGACTGCGGGTCTATCATTGCTGATGACCGTCAGCGGAGGGTTGAGCACAATGATCACCACCTTGCTAGTCGCTTTTCCCCACACACCAGGCAGCGTTCCGGCGACCACAGACATGTTTGCGAGTCTCTTGGCGCTCACTGGACCGCCAATAATCATCGCGATAACAGGTGCAATTGCAGGCACCTTGATCACTTCCAAAGGCAGAGGACTTGATCTGGCGCTGACCTACGTATCAGGTGCTGGAATCGGCCAGCTCAGAGTATTGGGCGCGCTTGACGGCATCATCACTATGATTACCAGCACACTGTTCTCCCTGGTCATCACATTGCTCTGCACCTCATCCCTGACTTTCATGCTCTCACGCTTCATGGGCAAAGCACAGATGAGCGTGCAATGGGGCGCATGGATCGTAGTGGTGCTCATCGTATCCCTGCTTGGTGCCGCAGCCACAGGAATCCAAGCTCTGACCACCAGGTTCGAGAACTCAGTCAGTGTCATATCTCATGCCATCGGCGAATAATAAAGCCTCGCTGCATGCACGCGAATACATATTTGAGCCACAGCGGGCCTGCCGACCTCTGTCATTCCTCCATGTCTCTTGTTAAATAAATTAAGTCGGTATATGCAGCGCTCGGCTTGATGAATTTAATTGGTAGATACAACTGTGAGCACTTGATGGCTTTCCACCAATACAGGTAAACACAGGAGTATGCGACGATTTCCTACACACGAGCATTTGCAAGGCCCATATAGGGTACAGTCGATGGCAAACCGAGACCGGTGACAATCAACCAGTCAAATCTTGTCGACCAGAGACAAACGGAGGACCGTCATGGCGCGACCTACTACCAAGGAAGAACTCATCAAGACGGCTGATGATGGCTTCGACAAACTCCTGGCGCTGCTTGAGCCACTGACACCTGAAGAACGCAATGGCCGCTTTTCCTTCGATCTGAGCAAGGAGAAGGGGGCCCATTGGGCACGCGACAGGAACATCAAGGATGTGCTCGTCCATCTCTACGAGTGGCATCAGCTGTTGTTGAACTGGGTGGAGGACAACCAGCAGGGCAGGACCCACGACTTTCTTCCTGACGGCTACAACTGGCGCAATTACGGCGAGATGAATGTGAAGCTGCGGGACAAGCATGATGACACCACCTATGATCAGGCCTTGAACCTGTTTATCGAATCCCATAAGAAGGTCATGGCCCTGGCGCAATCGTTCACCAACGAGCAGCTATTCACCAAGGGCGCCCTCCCATGGACAGGAAACTCTACCTTGGGCTCTGCCTTCATCTCTTCAACCTCCAGCCATTACGACTGGGCCCTGAAGAAGATACGGAAGTACTTGAAGGGGCGCAAATAAGCGCTAGGATACCTGAAAAGAATCAGTTTCATACAAGACAGTAATGGGTTGCCATGCGACCAGATTCACAGTATGGGTGACCCCAGAAGCAGCATCTCAGCATATTCGTAATAGCAATGAAGCATAACCGCGATAACCGCTTGCATAGCAGTACGCAAGACGATATCTGGGATGTAGACAATACGGAGAAGGACATCATCAGTGAAACGATCTCGCATTGATCCAGATACTGATGATATAAGGCTGATCAAGATGGTGGCTGACGAAAATGAATCGGCCTTTGAAGCACTTTACAATAAGTATGCTCATACCGTCCAAGCCTTTATTTCCCTGCGAATATCCGACGAGGAGGATGCCGGTGAAGTTTTTGCTGACACATGGCTGGGCTGCTGGCGTTCCTCAAAAACCTTCCGCGCAGACAGCAAGGTGCTTACCTGGATACTCAGCATTGCTCGCCGGCAAATCTATATGATACGTCGCAAACCGAAACCACCTGACCAAATGGATCAGGTGGAACTTGACTCGATAACCGATGATCAGTTGGAGCCTGTAGAACTGGTCAATAAGGATCTGACGATGGAAATAATACGGCAAAGGATTGATGCACTCCCAGCAGAAATGGCATATACGGTAACCTTGGCTTGGCTCCACGAGTTACCCTACACGGAAATAGCCTCCCTGCTCGACGTCCCGGTTGGGACTGTGAAGTCTCGTATTGCTCGGGCAAGGCAGATCCTGCGCCCACAGTTGACCGACCTCGCTCCAGTCAAACCCCATAAACTGCAGAGCCAGAGATAATTGAAGGGGTGATTATGGCAGACCGATATGAGAGCACCAGCCCAGACAGCACAGGCCCGGTCACCGAAGAATACCGGGGTGAAGTTCAAGAGGCGCTTAGGGAAAAAGAGCAGAATGTTCAGCCGGCAGTTCCAGCTTTTAATAGCGTACTGAAGGCCATCCAACAGAAGCCGTCACTGGCAACGGATCAACCGATACCATTCATGCGTCGAGTACGTTCCTTTGGCCCGCTTGTTCTGGCCCAATTCCGCCTCATACCGCGATATATCTTACTGGTGGAAATTGCGATAGCAGCGTGCTCTGTTTTAATTAGCAACCTTATGCAAGGTGCACGTTACGGCAGTCTCGGTATGCATATCTTTTCAAATATGCTCATGCTCAACATGGCACTGACAATAATCCTGGTCTTTTCCATTAAAGATGATCGTGAATTAATGCTCAGTATGCCCCTGGGACCTCAAGTTGTAGTAGCTACTAGGCTATTGCTGGCCTTTATCTCCAATATTGTCGTCGGAGGAGCAGCCTTATTGATCGTCACTGCCATCAACCCTGGAATAAGGCCCCTGCCAGTTATTGCCCAAACCATAGCCCCCATAACACTCCTGGCGAATATCGTGGCCCTCTTATGCATATGGCAATGCTCTTGGATTGCACTGCTCCTAGGGGTACTTGCACCACTATTGAGAACTTTGCAGAACTTTAGGTCATCATTTTTCCTACCGGCATGGGTCAATTCGGTACCCACTACAACCGCAGCCTGGGCAGGGACCATCCTACTGACAGTGGGACTCCTATCTGCTGTTATCCTTACAGCCCCTCTTGCCTGGCATACTCAACTCGCCGGTGGAGATAAAAATTAATGAACCTTTCCATCCTCTCTCGCTACTAACTAAGCAGACAGGACGAGCAGCGAGCAATGTCTGGCGGCAGCCGAGGCCAAAACCAGATATGAGGAAGGTGGACGAGGTTGGCTTTCGTAGGTATACAGCTCAAGAGGCTTTATAGGCTGGTATTACTGCCATTCATACTGACCGCAGGTATTCTTCTTGCGGGCTTCGTACTGGAGGGCATCTGGTCATTGAGCCGCATACGGCCAGTTATGATGGTTCTTACTCAGGTGCCAGTAATTGCTGCTGGCCTATCTACAGCTTTTGTGCTCAATGGTGACCCAATCGTTGAACTTACTGAGTCAACTCCAACTGGATGGCGGAAAGTTCAAGTGACCAGGCTGCTTATCATTACCGGAGCATTTCTTGCTGCCGCAGACCTTCTTTTTACCGGCTTGCATATGATGCGACTTTGGCCACGCGACATGGGATGGGTGAGCATCATTATCCCTGTTGGCAGTATATTCATTGTCAACTGTCTGGTTTTCCTTATAGCCGTACTCACCACGTCTATGCCAACATCGTCGCTGGCTTCCATGGCTATTTGGCTGTTTTTATGTTTTATATGGGATCCATACATCACCGATCCGGTCCGGCAACGACTCATTCCATTGTTTATTGCAGCAGCAGGCGCAATCTTCGGATGGGACATGTGCGGTGATGCGGAGCACAATGTTGTAAAGGTGGCAGCCCTATGAGGATACTGAGCCTTGTACGCATCACGCTACTGATGTTTTATCGGCGCAAAGCCTTGTGGATAGCCAGCATACCGCTGGCGCTCTTCGCCCTCTTTTTGGCCTATGCCTCTCCTATGTCACCTGGATTCCGCAACATAGATGGTCTTGTCTTTACCGGACAGGTTCTTGCTATGTTCACCCCGTTGGCATACGCAGCATCTTTTAGCGACCTTATGACTGCCGGCAGGCGAACAGGTATGGACGAGCTAGAATCCACCTCCCCCTTGCCGATGGCCGTCATCCGCTCAGCTCATGTCTTGGGAGCCTGGGTCATCTGCATATCATCTTCCCTGCTTTTCCTTGTATTGATCGCGGTCCACCAAGCCTTTAAAGGCAACGGTAAGGCAATACTGGTGGCCCTGGCAGTAGCACTTGTCATACTCTCACCATCAATGCTGATCGCTATGGGGATATCCGCCCTGCTAGGAGCCCTGTTGCCCACAATCGTAGCCCGAATTCTTGCCGTCCTGGTATGGGCTTGGCTGGCTTTCTATACCCCCCTCTTACCACTTCCAACGCTCAACGGTGGCCCGCTGGCCGTCATTGGTGATCCCATTGCCCAAGGATGGTTCCATACAGATCCTATGTACGTACCGGCGAACGGCCCCTTTACCGTCCAATCGGGAGTCATATCCCTGCTCTGGCAGGTGTGTATTATCTTCCTTCTTTTCACTGGTGCAAACATAGCCTCCAACCACATAAAAGCTCGGGTCTGACTATCCACTGACTTCGAAAGGAATTACTCACATGTTTATCTCCATTGACCATCTGACCAAGGATTTTCGGGGGAGACCGGCCGCTTTGAACGATCTGACCGTTGATCTTCCACAGGGCATGATAGGGCTTATTGGTCCAAATGGTGCCGGCAAAACAACCCTCATGCGCATTCTCACCGGAATAATCAAACCGACTAAAGGTAAAGTTTTTATTGATGGACAGGACCTGTCCTCGCCGGCCAATAGGCGAAATCTAAAACGACACCTGGGTTATCTGCCTCAGCACATCACCCCGTACGACAACCTGTCGCCACTTGAATTCCTTGATTATATCGGCATCTTGAAAATGATTGACGACAAACACGTACGGCAGGAGCAGGCACATACCCTCCTGGGACAAGTGGGATTGGAAGACGCGATGAACCTACCTATCCGGGGCCTATCCGGGGGTATGAGGCGCAGGGTTGGCATCGCACAGGCCCTTATGGGCGACCCCCAGCTGCTGGTAGTCGACGAGCCCACAGCAGGGTTGGATCCCGAAGAGCGCATGCGGTTCCGCACACTCCTTGCCCAACTGGGACAGGATCGAACCGTTATCCTCTCCACCCACATACTCGATGATGTTGCACAAACCTGCCCTTGGGTGTGTGTATTACGTTGCGGACGCAACCAGTATGACGGGCCGACAGAGGGGCTGATCCATGAAGCTGCCGGTCACACCTGGGTCACGCCCCCCATTGCAGCCCCACCGGATAATGCCACAATCATCAACGCGGAACCTACCCCAAAGGGGACAAGGTACCGCATAGTCACCGACACCCCGCCCGCAGGCTCTGTCGAAACCGCACCCAACCTTGAGGACGGATATATGGCTTTGGCCAGCGAGCGCTAGAAACCGTCCCCAAGTATGAAAGAACGTCGATAATTATGAAACAAATCAAGCAGAGCCTCAGAACCCTTTTCCTGATATGCGCCACAATTATGCTGACAGTGGGGGTTGTCGGCTGCACTGATGGCATGAAGCACCCTGAAGAGTATTCCACTGATGGAAGCAATAAAGTCGCAGCTACCAGCAACCCGCAAACAATTTCGAAAGAAGATTTGGGTCACACCTGGCCTCTTAAAGTTGATGAGGGCACCGTGTCATGCAAGCTCAGCAAGCAGGGAGACCCCATTCTCCGCTTTACCACCTCAGATGGTGAACAGTACGCACTGAACCAGGTACAAGACAATGAGCATCTCAAAAGCATTGAAACACTAAAATCAGATAAGAGTAAGTCAGTAGGAACTCTTATGAGTTTCGCCTTCTCGGTCTGTGACATACCAAAATAAACCAATTTTACAGGGCCTAACAGATAGCAAAACGGTGGGCAACAATAACAACAGGTCACCCAGGTTGACCGCGTGAAGAGTAACCGCTCATCGCATTGTCTTTCGCGGATATTACTCATTTCCTGTGATTCGCGAATCCCGTTCAATATGGGCCAGTTGAGAGGGCAATTGCTCAAGAGTCCTCTGGGTAATCTGCTTATCGTAACTAACGATTTCCCCAACCATTTGGCTCATAAATTCGCTCGATAAACTGCAAGACAGTACTTTTGCCAGCATCAGATAGCCCTATAACTCACACAGTCTGATTTCTGCGAACAGTTGCATTGCTGATCTTCTAGTCCCAGCTCTGACACGACTGACATCATGTCATCCGAATGGGGGACAGAGATATAGCGACTGGGATGACATAAGAAGCGAGAATATCTTTTTACTCTCATGGTGCAGCGCCTCCAAAGCCGATTACGGCGATATCAATTGCGCAAACACGAAAGAGAGACAGCATGCAAGATTGCGAAGTCAAAAGACAAGAAGACCCCTTGCCAGTGATTGAGGGTTCACAACCTCCTATCAATCACAAAAAACTCAGCCTGATCATGATTGGACTTATTGTCGCCGTCTCTATGACCAACATAGATTCGACAATCGTCTCCTTATCGAGTCAGGCAGTCCAATCAGGTCTGGGTCTGACCGCAAGCGGCATACAGTGGATTGTCAACGCCTACATGCTGGCTGCAGCCGCCACTTTCCCCATCTGCGGGCATCTGTCTGATCTAGCGGGCTACAAGCGCATCATGCTTTCAGGTACATTCCTTTTTGGAATGGGCAGTTTATGTTGCGGACTTGTTCCTGCAAATTCACTCTCGCTGATGCTGATGATCTTCTCCCGAGCGCTCCAAGGCATTGGTTCAGCCATGATGTTCCCGGCCGCTATCGGTATTCTGTTCTCCTACTCGGCCGAAAACAAGAGGGCCGGAAACATGGCTCTGTTCTTCGCCATCACAGGAGCCATGACATGTTTGGGCCCCATTCTCGGATCTTGGCTGATTCAATACTCCTGGCGCGACATCTTCTTCATCAATCTACCTCTGGCTCTCGTGGCCATCGTCATGATCGTCTCGATGATTCCAAAGGATTCACCCGCAACCGAACACGGTAGTCAGCATATTGACTGGGCTGGCGGCCTGGCCGTAGGACTCGCCATGATAGCTCTGATCGTGCCGATTCAACAGGGCAGCACCGTTGGCTGGTCGGATTGGCGCATTATTGCCAGTTTTGGTGCCAGCCTTGTGCTATTCCTGGTGTTCGGCTTCTGGGATTCGCACGTTGACAATCCAATCATTAAACTCAGAATCTTCCGCAACCCACCATTCGACATTTCCCAGCTCGCCATGTTGGTAGCCGCCGTGATCTTCCAACCCATCATGTACTTCCTCAGCGTCTATGGGCTCCTTGCACTCAACCGGTCAACATTGATGACCAGCCTATTCATCCTCTACTTTTTCTTAGGTTTCCTGGTTTCCGCCTTGTTAGGCGCCCAACTCTTCAACAGACATGGCATGAAACCGGTATTGCTGATTGCCGGCTTGATAGCCGCAACGGGTTTCTCCCTCATGTCGCTTACAGCCGGTTCGCTCGATAAAGGACTGCCCTCCAATACCGTCTGGCTGTCACTTTCCATGGTGGTTGCGGGTGCAGGGATCGGATTCATGTTCTCGCCATCATCCACTGATGCGGTCAATCGGGCCATCAACGCCTCTTATGGCGAAGCCACTGCCATCAATCAGACCTTCAAAAACTTCGGCGGCGCCTTAGGCATGGCAATGCTTGGACCATTGTGCACCCATTATTTTGCCCTGGATATTCATAAGGCCTTGGGCAAGTACGGAGTAAGTGCATCCCGAGCGCAAGCCATCGCAGATACTATTGGATCCGGAACTTCGGCAGGTGCTCAATCACAATTCGCCAGTATGCCCCAATCCATGCGGAATATGATCATGCCTCTGATCAGGGCCTCCTATGCCAGCGGCAGCAGCAAGGTCTTCCTAGCAATGGGTTGTCTGTCCTTGCTATTCATTCCCTTGGCTCTCTTGTATCCCCGAAAAGGCAAGCAAATTTTCGCTGGTAAGACAATCAAAAACCAATGAAGATCCCGGTTTCGAGGCTCGGAAACAGGAAAACCCGACGATTTCTACAGGCATTTTGGCAGTAGGGTGAATAAGTGTGCAAGTCATGGGAGACATGAGTGAAAATCACTGAGGGAATTGATCGAGAAAACCAACAGCAAGACCAGCTTTCAATGAATCTAAATGGTGATTGCGGCGACGATCAACTTGACGCGACCGCAAGAACCGATGCCCAGCGTCAACGTCTTCATAACACCTGGAACTGGTATTTCATTGTGGAAGCAGGCTGCGTAGTAGGAGCCAATTGCTTCTTCTCGACTGCATCCATGACCTATAAACTTGTTTCAAGCTTTCTCATCCTATTGCCCTGCCTGTTTTTCATGATCGTGGTTCTGCCTAGGGTATATGACAAGTCTGAAAGATTTGATCGGAAAACGGCAGATCAGCCGGTAAGCAAAACAGGAGCATATGGTTGGATTTTCGCTCTGCTGACGCTGGTCTGCCTGCCCATGGGCGCTTGGTTGGATGGTACCGCCATTCTGGCTCAGCTGTTTATCGTGCCACAACTCTTCATCGCTTTTTCCTATCTTCCTGCTCTGGGGTTGGTAGGAGTCCTGAATATAGCCTATTTGGCCATGGCTTTGGCTGGAAAAAGGTTCTTGAGTACAGATCTATCCGGCAATCTTATGCTCATGATTCTCGTAGTGGTATTCTCCGCAATGATTGGAAAGTCCTTTAATGTCCTGGCTTTGACCAACGGACATAATCAAATGCTACTGGACAAAATGGAGTCTCAACAAGAGACGATTCGCAGACTCAGCAGAGCTGAAGGAGCGTCCATCGAGCGTGAACGTGTGGCCAACGAAATGCATGACACGATCGCCCAGTCTTTGACTTCCATTCTGGCCTTGGCCAGGGTAGCTCATGAAGAACTGATCGACGACATACCTGCAGCTCAGAAGCATTTGGAAATGATCGCCAGCACGTCGAAGGGTTCTTTGGATGACACCAGAAGAATGATTGCGGATTCGGCACCGGCTGATCTGGATGGCAGGGACCTGAAGACGGCCCTGGAACGGACAGTGCATTCCACCGCAGCAAAGACAGGTTTTCAATCACAGTGTCGGATTCAACGAACCTTGCCGCCCTTGCCTAAGCAGACCGAGGTCAACCTGCTGCGTATAGTCCAGGAGTCCCTGACTAATATTTCCAAGCATGCCAATGCCCAGCATGTACAGGTGAGCTTGCTTTTGAAAGGGCAGGAACTGTTACAGCTTCGGATCAAGGATGATGGTCGTGGTTTTGATATTCAAAACTTGGATTTCCAGGAGATGGAAAAGGCCGGGCATGGCTATGGTCTGCGAGATATGGCCAAACGAGCTCAAGACGCGGGTGGGCGCTGTACGGTAACCTCCGTTCCCGGGCAAGGCACCTCCATAACTGTAAATATTCCTGTCGAAAGACCAAGTAACACTACTCGACCAGATAAGGAGGAAAGATGATCCGACTTGTCATGGCCGACGACCACCCCATGGTTCGGGAGGGCATACGCAGCATGCTGAAACGCCATGCAGACCTTGAAGTGGTTGCCGAAGCATGTAATGGCGCCCAGGCCATAGAGGCTGTGGCGAAGACACAGCCAGATTTGTTGCTACTCGATCTGCGGATGCCTGATATGAACGGTCCTGAAATCACCCGGAAAGTGCTGGCTTCTTATCCCAAAACCAAGGTATTGATCCTTACCACTTACGATTCCGACCACGATATTCTGCCGGCCATAGAAGCCGGAGCCAATGGCTATCTGCTGAAAGACGTAGAACCTCATGTCTTGGCCCAAGCTATCCGTGACACTGTTGCAGGGTCCACTGTCCTGAATCCGACCGCAGCGGAAGCAGTCAGCAAGGCGCTGCGCCCTGCGACCAGACCAGCACTGTCCGAACAAGAGACACGTGTGCTGCGCGAGGCCGCCAAAGGCATGACCAATCGGCAAATCGCAGAACACTTATACATCAGCGAGGCAACAGTAAAAACATACTTCAGTCGGATCTTCGCCAAATTGGAGGTCAGCGATCGCACGGCTGCAGTAGCGGAAGCCATCGAAACTCTAGGCTTGAAATCCGAGCAGTAAACCTGCTGGCCTAACTTCCATAACTGGACTAACTTCAATAACCAATAGCCCGCTAACCGATAGCCCCTTAAGCGATAGCCTCTTTCGAATCTAGGGGCAAGAACCGGCTTTATACAAGAACAAACGTTATAAGTCTTATATATTTTTCATTCGGCCATTCGAGACATCTAATCGTTGCTCTTTCAATCAAATCACGAGTAGGGGAGGTACTTCATCTTTGTTCATTGACCGTGCGAGTTCAGATAAACTTGACCCTTCTGTTTGTCGACAGCCAAAGCGGCTGTCAGAATAAGAATCAGGCCTTCCGGAGTGTGAATCCTGGCTTCGAGTGAGTTCCACGGCTTACGTAATGGAGCTGAAGTGGAGCCAGGACGAAGGCGCTCGCATGCATCCACAATCTTGCTGATTTGCTTTTCCGTGACTGCTACGCTCAGGCTTCCTATGGACTCCATATCCGTATCAGAGTCGCCAGTATTGGAACCACTCTTACGAATCAGCACATCCTGAAAGGCCCAGCGCCTCAAGTGAATCATCATGCCCGGCATGGTGTATAAATCGATGAAGCCTAGTCCCTGCGTCCAGAAAACTTCTGATTCATCTAGATCGTGGCTATACAGGCACATGAACATGGGCATAAGATAGATGCCCCTATAAGGCTCCGGCGGTTCCGCATTCTTTCCCGGCTCCGGCACGGGACTTATGCTTGCGCCTGTATAAGCAGAAGCTCTGGTCTGGTCATGGTTGTGCATGGTTACCTCGTTCCTTAGTTGAAGGATTTTCAATTGGGTTGTCAAACAGAAAACCTGATACGTAGATGGAAGATACTGACTGCGTCACTCCCATTTGGCGGTTGCCGGATCTATCCCGTTTGCACGAGCCGCAGTTTCGATTGCAGCAAGCATCCATTGCGCCAATCCAGGTTCCAGTTGTTCGTAATGGCGCCTGAAACGCGGGTCGGCCACATACATTCGCCCCAGAATGACATGCATGGACGGCGTCACATGGAACCATGACAAAGCCTGCCGATGCTCGTCAATCAGTTCTAGAACCTTATCTGATGTCGGAGCCAGACCTTTTCGTTTGGCTTGTGCAAGCTCACTTTCTACATTTTTGAGCCGGGCCGTGTCCTTTTTCTGCTCTTGCTCGGAGCACATGGCTTTTCGCTCCGCATACTCAAGCCACTGCCTGCTAGCACCCCAGCGTTCGTATGCTTCCGAAAAGTACTGGTCCTCCTGATTGGTCTTCGTAGTGGCTGAATCATTACCTGACTTTCCCTCAGCAAGGGCTGTGAGCCGGTCCAGACGATTCGCAGCTTTCCTAAGAAGCTGGATTTTCTCCTGAATCCGCGAGCGCTGACCCCGCAACTCGTCCAAGGCCAAGAGTGTTTTGCAATCGAGCAATGCCCTGATTTGTCGGGCATTGAATCCCATTTCCCTGTAGATCGCAATTCGCTCCAGCCGTGCGACATCTTCGTGCATATATTGCCGGTAATTCGACTGGCCACGAATGGGAGAGACCAGTCCTTCCTCCTCCCAATGGCGCAGCATTCTCCGACTGACCCCGGTAAGCTCTGACATCTGACCGATGCTCAAGCATTCTTTGCTGTCATAGCCACTAGATTTGTCCCCATGTGTCATGCCTTGACACTAAACCCTGCCATCATGTCAAGGTCAAATCGGCATTCAGCCTTGACCGACTTTCAATTCATGCCTGGTCCTCATAGCGACACGGGCAGTGCAAGGTTCTAACTGAATTTGCATATAGTTGTGCTGATTTATCAGGTCTTCCATTTCTCGCCTTTCAGCAAACGGTATTTCAAGTTCGCCATAACCTAAAGCAGGTTGGTGGCGACGACAGCTACTTTTTACTACTTTCAATTAATCAGAATGACCAGTAGACGAATAAAAGCCACTTTACGTCTTAACGAGGATATATACTTTATCTGTAAGAAGTGGTTGTTTAACTGTTGGGATTGCAGAAGGGGAAGAATGAAACAGGCGGTAGGAATTGATTTAGGCACTACTTACTCGGCAGTAGCCATTCTTTCTCCGGGGGGGGGGGTGCAGTTTTAAAAACCCCAGAAGGTGAGTCTTCCACTCCTTCTGTAGTATATTTCCCTCAAACAGATGGGCAGGATAAACCCACGGTTGGCACTGCTGCAAAGCATATGGCTGCAGCGGATCCGGACAATGTGGTTCAGTTTGTTAAGCGCCATATGGGTGAGCCGAATTGGCGATATGATTCTCCCGCCGGTCAGTCGTACTCACCTGAAGAAATTTCAGCTATTATCTTAAAGCATCTCAAGCAGGATGCTGAAACGAATCTCGGTAAAGAAATCACCGATGCAGTCATCACGGTTCCTGCTTACTTTGACGATGCTCGTCGCACAGCCACAAAACAAGCCGGTAAAATCGCTGGTTTCAACGTGCTGCGCGTCCTGAACGAGCCGACTGCGGCGGCAATTTCCTATGGTTTGGACTCTCAGAAAAAGGGAACCATCCTTGTTTATGACTTGGGCGGTGGCACGTTTGATGTCACCTTGCTCAGCGTCGAAGATCTCACGTTTGAGGTTATAGGGACTGATGGTGATCGCAACCTCGGAGGCTTCGATTTCGACAATGCCTTAATGAAGCTCATAGCAGCCAAGGTATCCGACCAAGGCAGTGAAGGACTGCTCGACGACTTCCAGGCGACTGCAGATTTGCGTGAAAAAGCAGAGATAGCCAAGCGGGCCTTGAGCAAATTCTCCACCACCAACGTTTTCATAACCTTCAAAGGGAAAAACTACAAGATAGCCATAACACGTGAAGAGTTTGAACAAGCTACGCAAAGTCTGCTTGCACGTACCAGGGATCTGGTTCAAGACGTCATGGATGAGGCAGATTTCGACTGGAACGACATCGATTACGTCCTCCTCGTAGGAGGGTCCACTCGAATGCCGATGGTGCATCGGATGATGGAGAAGCTGACAGGAAAAGAGCCTCAATCCGACGTAAACCCTGATGAGGCCGTTGCCAAAGGGGCCGCTGTCCAAGCTGGTTTGGAGGAGTCCAAACTACTTGAGGCGGAAGGCAAGGATCCAGCTGCAGAGGGTCTGCCTACTTTGGGCGGAGCTGTTCAGATCCAAGATGTTGCCTCTCAGTCTTTGGGTGTGCTCGTTGCCAATGATGAAACAGACGGCCTGCACAACAGCATCGTCATACCCAGAAATTCAGCTATACCAGGTTCATATTCTAACGTTTTTTACACAATGCAAGACAACCAGGAATGTGTTAAAGTCCAGGTCACACAAGGTGATGACGAGGATCCCCAGTTCGTTACGATCATCGGCACTAGCACATTGAACCTGCCTCCACATCCGGAGAATTCTCCGGTGAAAATAACCTACTATTACGACATTGATCAGACGGTGCAAATTGAAGTCACGGATCTAGTGACCAACCAATCACTGGGGTCTTTTGAAATCGACCGTGTAGCCAATCTTGGCAAGCAGGAGATGGCCGATTCAGCAAACAAGCTGAATACATTGTCCATCGACTAAGCCCATGCGCGAGTAGGCGACACGCATAATTAGCAAAGAAAATCTGAATGACATTTAAGGAACTTACTATGATTGATTATTACCAGCTTCTCAATATTTCACCTGATGCAACTGAGGCAGAAATCAAGAAAGCCATACGTCAACAAAGGGCTAAGTACCGCCGAAGAGTGGATAGTTCTCCTGACATTGACACCAGAACTATGGCAGAGAAGAAAGTGGAGCAGATCGGTGAAGCAGAAAAAATTCTTACCGATCCAGAAAAACGTGATGCTTATGATCAGCAACTCGAATCTGCTCCACCGGACAACTCTTCAGATCAGCCAACTAGAAGTGGTAACAAGGACTGGCTAGCTGTTTCACGCGAGTATTACAGAAACGGTGACACGCGCAAAGCTTACAGCGCTGCCAAAGAAGCCACAGACGTACAAAGCAACAACGCACAAGCCTGGGAGTTCCGCGCTCTATTAGCTTCTGAGCTGAACAAATACGACGACGCAGACTTTGCCATCGACCAAGGAATCCAAATCGAACCCAATAATGCTGGTCTCCATTCTACAGCGGCGTCAATTGCGTATGATGAAGAAAAATACGATACGGCAATAAACGAATATCGAAAAACTATAAAGTTAGATCCATCTAATTACCATGCCGCAATTCAAATTGGCTACATTATGGCATTATCCGGCCGGGATGAGGAAGGTTTTAACCATTTCAAGTCTCTCCATGATGTACACCCTGATAATTCAGATATTACTAAGAACTTTGTCAGCTATGCACTCATTTACCTAGAATCAAAATTGAGCGCGTCCGAAGGCAAATTCCCGACTGATGATGTCCCCACAAATGAGGCTCAGTTGAAAGCCGGCGTCGAAATCATGAATGAGATCGAATCACTTGAAGTCGATGATGATGATCTCAACGCAGAAAGGCAATCATATAAAGAGGCACTCGATTATGCAGGAAAGCGTCACTTTACAGTATCAACGATATTTGGCGGTATAAAATCAATTATCGTTTGGTTTATAGCTCTTCTTATTGTTAATTGGCTTTTCCACGGCTTCGTGCATTTCCTGGCAATAGTCATAATCACTGCTGTACTTGCCTTTGCATTGTATTTTGGAGTATTACCGTATGGCTACGAACTCAATAGGGATAAAGTCAGTGAAGAAGCCGCCCGAACAGGTGTGCAAAATGCCTGAGAACGATCAAGGCATAGAGGCTATCTCCCAGAACTTGAAAGGCCTGCAGGATCTATTTGTACGCAGATTGTCGGAGGATAAAAACACCAAGCAGCTGATTCGTTCATTGGAACAAAGCCTTCGTGAACGTGATGATTTGGACACCCATAAGGCGTTTGCGCCTTTGTTCAAGGAGCTCCTCCTGGCTGTCGATCGCCTGCAAAGCAACGATCCTTCGCTTGAATTGAATCGGTCTGTCGCTGAAGAAATCCTTGACCTGCTTTCACAGTATGGGTTGAACCCGATAAGTACCAATGGTTCAGTCGATCCGCGAGTCCATGAGGTCGTAGGCGTTGCAGGCGATGACGAGAACAAAGACCAGACCACAGCCGAGCCTGGCTCAATATGCAAGGTGATTCGACCGGGATATCTGATGGGCAACATGGTTTTGCGGCCAGCTCAGGTAGTTATTCAATCTCGTTTGGACGATTCAACACAAACAGGAAATGAAAGGAACTGAACAATGGGATTTTTCACAGATGATCCGCAGTACAAGGTGGTAGAGCGCCATTTTCTAGCGCCAGACAAGGTGGTGCTCAACGAGGTGACGATGGATGAGGCGAAGCAGTTCGTCCGCGATGCTGACAGCAGTCATGACTATGTGATTGAGCATGTCTGATTGAAGTTTGGACTTTCAAGGCGATTCATCGAATAGGAGACATCAGTGCCACGGTTTCATTTTCCCGGGACAGCCAGGAGCAAGGAGCGATCCGCTCCCCTCTGGTCTGCTGCCCGGGATGACGAGATCGACTGGGATGCTGTAAAGAAACCTACGGAGGAGGAGTTAGGAGAAGCCTGGGCACAGGCAATCTCCCGCTACCAGCTTCAAACGGCCACACCCGGGATTCCTGTCATTGATGAAAGCTTGGTGCCGAGGGCTTCACAAAAAACCTTGAAAGCCTACCGCGACATTTGTAACCACGATATTCATGGAGCTCGAATTTACGGCCATCCAGGTTCAGGTCTCGCAGACAGCGGATTCGGCAAAACCGAAGTTCGCACTGGTACGAAAGGCGAAGAAATATTCGCCAAACTCCTGACCTGGGATGGCATCTTGGACCACTGTGTATCATTCTGGTCGGTTTGGAATCCCGAAGCCGATGGACATCGCAACACCAGAGGCACCGACATTGATTGCATTCTGATGTTCGGATCACACATTTTGTTGGTCGATGTGAAAAATTACCGAGCTGGCATCGATTACCACAATCTAGTGCCGGGAAAAGCTATGTTCTGCATGTATCCAAAGGCCCGAGTCGTAGCCCATGAACCATACATATTCAGCGCCAATATGGCTTTTGCCCAGCACAACTTAAGCACCTATCTCCGGGCCAATGGAAGCAGTAGCACAGTTGAGTCCTTTGTCGTTCTAGTGCCGGCCTCAACCGGGGAAGCAAAACTTGACTCGGATATCAGCTGGCCAGGCGATATCCATGCCATGGCTTATTCGGACTTCGTCGGCATGATGAAGCAAAGAGCCCTGGATGATCCCTCCTATATAAACTTCAAGCCAGAAAAAACGAAGGAGGAAGGGTATCTTGCCTCCCTAGTCAAAAGCTACGGAGAAATACCACTATGTTCCTTGGAAGCGCCCACCGATCAAAACCAATGGCCCATCCCGGTCTACGATAAGCTGGCTGGTATCGCCCCCAAGAGTGCTAAGGAAAAGCAACCTAGACGGCATTATCAGAGCCGCCACTTAGACAAGTCCAATTCACCTGCCAAAAAACCAACAGGTTTTATTGGAAAAATACCTGCCTTCAACTTGAGCAAGGGTTCAATTGCCTGTTTAAGCGACAAAAGCGGCTCACTCCGTTACTTGAACCTCAAGGATACAGGCGGCCTGCTTGCTGCAGGAGAACATGGATCGGGATCAGTCGTCTGCATGACCAGCATCATGGCTTCTCTTGTCGCAAGCCGGAAGGTTGACCTGCGCATTATCGACTGCAACGGCACTTCCAATTTTGAACGATTCACTGATTATGTCACCTCGTACACTCATCTGTCGGATGGAATTGATCTAGTCTGCAGCGAAATTCAAGAGGTCTATACCGCTATTCGCTCTCGACAGATCACCATGCGCAAAAGCGGCCTGAACGATTACTGGCAGGCTGCCGCTGATTGCCCATTCGGTTTTCAGGTGCTTTTTATCAATGAGTGCTCACGCCTTTTCGCCAATCCGCACATTCCCAAAAACGATCAGACCTACTTGGATGACATAAAACGCTATTTGCAAACCATCGCAAAGAAAGGGGCGAAAGTAGGCATCTGTGTAATCATTCTGACTCAAAAGCCATCCGTCAAAGCTCTTCCCGCCAACCTCACTCTGGCCTGCAATCTGCGTGTTTGCTTTCGTGTGGCAAGAGTTGCAACCCGGAAGTTGATACTGGGATCTGATCTGCAAAACAAGGTCAGCTTTGACCCCAATCCTCGACGCGACATAGGCATGGCCTATCTAAGACGCGGTCGTCAGAAGCCGATAAAGCTCCAATTTCTTAGGGCCAGACCTGAGGTTATGGATACGGCTTACCCCTACTAGTTATGACAAATCAATGGAACTGCTAACTCGAAAAGGATTATGGGGTCATGGAAGTCATCTTTTTCTTAATAGTGCTGGTTATCGTGATAGCACTTATTTGCGCTGCCATTGCATTTGCGCTCCCTTTTATACTCATGGCTTTGATCATGGTGCTATTTGTCGCCTTCTTATACGGTATCGGCAAAAGCCTTATCGGATATTACTCAGCCTTGATTACAACTTATGGAAAAAAAGTTGGAATCACTATAGGAGTCACGCTGACTCTCTTCTGGCTATTCTGCTGCCTATTCGTGGGCAAAAAGTTTATTGTTCCCCTGTTGGCCTCCATTGGCGTTTTACAAGGAATCATATAAGGAATTTGAAGCACTTTGGAGAGTGAGGATACAATATGAGCGAAGCTGCCAAGGAGCCAGCCAAGCATTCTTATTATTTTGGGCCAGGTTTAGCGGATCTGAAGCAGGTGGTCACCTCTGCTCTGAAGAATATCGAAGAATCTTTATTTTCTTTGGCAAATACAATAGAAGATTCGCCAAATTTCATGATCAAAATCGACAACATAATTATAAACGTGTTGTGGTGGATATTCAGCTACACTTTTTGGATAGGTGCAGCGACTATGACCATCTTGGCCGGTGTCACTTTCTGCTTCTTTATGCTCATCCCTCACATTGCTGTATTCCTTGTCGTCGACATCATCGGCATAGCTTACACAGGCATCATCTTTGTCATAGAGCTGGTGATGATGAAACTGCGCAGGGTTTCACTTGTTTGTGACACCTGTCACACGCGGTTCGCATACCCGGTTTACATCTGTCCCTCCTGCGGAGCCAAGCATCAAGAGCTGTCACCAAATGTATTTGGTGCCCTGCATCACAGATGCACATGCGGAGCCAAACTGCCTTCAAGTCTCCTTGTTCTGAAGAACCCTCGCAGGTCGCTTGATGCCATCTGCCCCAACTGCTGGAAGTCGGGACGAGAAGTAACCGTGCAAGGTGCCGGAAGTCATACCGTGTGTATTCCCATCGTGGGAGGCGAGTCGGCTGGTAAAAGCGCCTTCATTACTGCCTATGTCAAGGATCTTATCGACCATCAGGCATCAACCCACGGATTGACGACACATTTCTACGATGACAGCAAGAAGAGCATGTACAGCGCTATGACCATGGACTATCAGAACGGTACCGTAAAAAAGACGGCCACCGTTACACGCACCGATATCTCCAGCACAATCTCCTTCAGCTTTTATCTTGAAGGGGAGAAGCTGAAGCCTCGTCGACTGATGCAAATCTACGACATCGCTGGAGAGACCTTCGTCGGCAACAGCGAAAACGAGCAACAACGTCAGTACGAGCACTGTGATGGCATTGTTCTGGTGATCGATCCCATGTCACTGCCCAAGGCTCAGGCGCTTTTCGGGAATCAAATGGATGCCGGTGATCAGAGCGCTGTCAGCTCAGCAAGTCTGGAAGACGTGATGAACGCTCTCAACAATGACCTGCGGGAGAACACGAAAATCGATAAGAGCGGAAAACTCTCCATGCCACTTGCCGTTGTCCTCAATAAGGTCGATGAGGCGGAAGGGTTGGATGATCGCTTCGGCAACAAGGGCGTGATGAAAATCAGAGCAGCGAACACGGAGAGATTCACTAATGATTTCGACCTCATGGACTTACTATGCCGACAGTTCCTGGTGGACATGGATATGCCCGAAATCGTTGATCTCATTGAGCAGAATTTCAAGAGTTCGCGTTTCTTCGCAGTCAGTGCAATAGGCCATACGGCTGGGAATGGCAATGCCTTTAAACCCTTGAATGTCAACGCGGTCATGAGCTGGATCCTTCAAAACTGCGATCCGAATTTGGCTAAGGACCTCAGCATGCAGACCTTCTCCAAAGCCAGCCTGCCGCTGGAAAAACCAGTCGCTGGCCTGTACGAAGCGCTGCTGGCCGGACAAGGGGGAAGCAAGCAAAGCAGTCAATGACATGAAGCAGGCGACCGCAATTGAGCAGCCAACCGTCATATAGATCTAATGCGAAAGGCGATAAAGGAGCAGAAACAATGGAGAACCGAGAAGCAGAGGAAGACATGCCTTTGCCTAGTTTCCCACCGGAGCCCAGGCAAAAGGCAGCGTACAGCACGGATGCTCCTGTCTCCGGGCCTAGGGTAGCCGAGACGGCTGTAGAACCTGACCATACAGAAGCAGTTCGGGAGTCCAATCAGGTCAATGGCAATCCGAATGCCGTGGCCATGGACATACAAAAGTCAATCGATTCCTTGGGTAAGGCAATGAATCAGCTTCAGGCTCTGTTCAGCCAGCGGCTGCAATATGACCAGACCAAAGAGACGGTCATAGATCGACAGCACCAGGAGTTGAAAGTGCTCCGTGAGGGGATCAAAAACGACCTGCTGAGGCCGATTCTTTATGATATCGCTGCGGAGTTGGACGACATTCGTCAGATGAAGATGGGGCTGGGAGACCAGCCAGGTTCCCAGCTGGCTGCGGAGCAATTGGCCAATGTCGAAGATGTCCTGAAGGACATACTCAATAAAAACGATGTAGAGCAGGTGTCCAGCCAGCCAGGCGAGCCCTTCCAAGGCAAGTGGCAACGAATGGTCAAACCTGTGGACACCGATGATCCCAACAAGCACAAGACCATTGCTCAGTCGCTGGCGCCCGGGTATAGGCGAGGCCAGGAAAGCGTGTTCAAAGAGAGGGTAACCGTGTATCGACTGCTGCCGTCCAGCCACCGGCAGCATCAGCCAGGCGACCTTGATTCCAACTCCAGCATTGGGACCGGCAGCGCTGTTCCACCTGAAACGCAGAAATCAGAACCAAGGGCTTAGACAAACCAGCCAATCAACATTTAAACCAGAAAGAAGCAGACAGCATGTCAAAATACGTATACGGCATCGACCTAGGAACCACCTATTCCTGCATTGCCTATCAAGACGAGGATGGTCGTCCCACGGTGGTCAAGAATCTTGACACCAATGCCGATACCACTCCATCAGTGGTGCAGTGGGACACGGATGGAACCCCGGTTGTCGGGCAAGAAGCCAAGGATTCGGCAGTTTTGGAGCCTGACAGAACCATAGCTTTCGTCAAACAGCTTATGGGCAAGAGCAAGATCGCCATCAACATCGACGGCAAGGACATATCTCCCATTGAAGTATCCTCCTACATACTGAAGGAATTGGCCAACCAAGCCAGCAATCAGCTCAGCGATGACGTGAAGGATGTCATCATCACCTGCCCTGCATACTTTGGTGAGGCAGAGCGTACGGCTACCAAGCAGGCAGGGGAGATTGCCGGCCTCAATGTGCTCGCCATCATCGAAGAACCTACGGCCGCAGCCATCTGCTACGGGGTAACGACTTCAACTGAAGACAAGAATGTGATGATCTACGATCTTGGCGGCGGCACCTTCGATATCACCATTATGAAAATCTCAGGGGGCACCATCAGGGTGGTCACCACCGAGGGCGATCACGAGTTGGGCGGAAAAAAGTGGGACGAGGCTATGAGCCAGCTCTTGGTGGACAAATACATGGAATCCACCGGTAGTGACGAGAGTCCAATGGATGCCGACGATAACGAAACCTTCCTTCAGGATCTTGCCATCACGGCCGAAAAGACCAAACAGACGCTGAGCAACAAAAAGAGCGCCAAGGCCGTGCTCAACTTCAATGGCAAAAGGGCGCAGGTCGAAATCACACGCGAAGAGTTCGACGATGCCACAGCAGCCCTGCTGGATACCTCCCTGGACTTATCGGAAAAGGCCATCAGCACTGCCAAGGCCGAGGGAGTGAACGTCGATGAGATTCTCTTGGTGGGTGGCTCCACCAAGATGCCTCAGGTTCAAGAAGGAGTCAAGTCTCGCTTGGGAATAGAGCCCAAGGTGTATGAGCCGGACGAGGCTGTCGCCAAGGGCGCCGCCATCTACGCCATGCTTCAGGCTGACGAACAGTCCAAGCTCAGCGAAAACGAAACCAAGTCAACCGATGCAGAGGGCAACGAAGTCGCCGTCAACAAGGAAACCGGTGAATCGCGAATCCTGCCCACACTTTCCGGCGGCGGTTCCGCCATGCCGACGCTTTCCAGCGGAAGCCTCAGGGTTGTGTCCGTCTCCACCAAGAGTTTTGGAGTCAAAGCCACTGATGCCAAAGACGGACAGGAGAAGATTTTCAACCTGATCAAGAAGGATGATGAGATACCAGCCGAGGTGACTCAGCAATTCGGCACAGCTGAGGACAACCAGATCAAGGTGGAAATCCGCGTCTATCAGACACCCGACAAGGTAGACACCTACCCGGTTGATGAGGATCGCTTCCTAGGAACTGCGGAGCTTAACCTCAAGCCCAACACGCCGGCCCAGTCGGTCATCTCCATCACCCTGAAGCTTACCGCTGACGGCATGGTCAAGCTGCATGGGAAGGATGAAACGTCCGGGAGCGATATCGATGCCGAATGGAAGGCAGAGAACGCGCTTGACGATCAGGAGCTCCAGGAGGCCAAGGAGCGTGTAAGCACATCCACCAGTCTGTCGATGGAATAAGTTCATCTATAAGTCGGTCAGCCTTCCGGGAGGCTGACCGACCATTCACCATCTGCCGGTGCAAGGACAAGCCCTTTTCAATTCGGCAGGGAAAACGAGCAGGCAGCGAAGAAAGGCTTGAAGACGATGGGTATTGCAGTCGGAATCGATCTGGGAACTACATATTCGGCAGTGGGGCGCATCGATCCCACCACGGGTCATGCCGTCATCATCAGAAACCCGGAAGGGGAGGCCGTGACCCCATCCGTGGTCGCCGTCATGCCTGGAGGTAAAACCCTTATCGGTGCAGAAGCCAAGGAACAGCAGGAGTTGGGCTATACCGAGACCGCTGCCTTCTTCAAACGCTCAATGGGGCAAAAGGACTTTTCACTGACACTCTGCGGAAGTCAGTATTCTGCCAGTGACCTGGCTGGGATCCTGTTGCGCGGGTTGGTTCAACAAGCTCAGGAAGTATCCGACGAGACCATAGACGCGGCAGTGGTGACTGTGCCTGCCTATTTCAAGAACTCCGAGCGAGAAGC
The DNA here is from genome assembly GCF_016101415.1 of Bifidobacterium sp. M0404. Classification (NCBI taxonomy): domain Bacteria; kingdom Bacillati; phylum Actinomycetota; class Actinomycetes; order Bifidobacteriales; family Bifidobacteriaceae; genus Bifidobacterium; species Bifidobacterium sp. M0404. The sequence continues at coordinate 623,726 of NZ_JACFQP010000001.1, forward strand.
CACTTTGGAAGCTGCCTCCAAAGCGGGCCTGAAAGTCCTCGGACTGCTCAACGAGCCGACAGCGGCCGTCTTTGCTTACGGTCTCAACGCGGACGGAGCTTCCCGCAAGGTCCTGGTTTACGACCTTGGCGGCGGTACCTTCGATGTGACCCTGGCACAGGTGGACGGCGAAGAGATCAGAGTCCTAGGCTCGGATGGCAGCCACATGCTGGGCGGCAAGGACTGGGACGATGCCTTGGTTCGTTGGATCACCGACCAATTCTCGGACGAGTTCGACGTTGATTTGAGCGACGACTCAGAGCAGATGGGTCAACTAGCAGTAGTGGCGGAAAAGGCGAAGAAACGCCTTTCCAGGGCCAACTCTGCGCCCATCCGCGTCTCCTACCAAGGGCATACCGGCAAGTATGAGCTGACCCGGGATGAGTTTGACGATATTACTTCTTTCATGCTCCAGGAAACCTCGGATATCGTCGATAGGCTCTTTGCCAGCATGGATCCACCCGTCAGCTGGCAGGATGTTGATGGAGCAATCCTGGTGGGAGGTTCCACCAGAATGAAACAGGTCCACGACTACATCGAACGCATGTCCGGCAAGCCTCCTCTGGGCGGCGTTAATGTGGATGAGGCCGTAGCCCTAGGCGCAGCAATCCGTGCCAATCAAAATGCTTCAGGAGCTCCAACCATGCTGCTGGGTTCCGGATCCTCAGCCAGTCCATCTGATGGGCCAAACATGCTCCTAGGCGGGCGCAAGGTGACCGACGTCACCTCGCACAGCCTAGGAATGATTGCTGAGTCATCGGACCGATCCCAATATATCAACGACATCCTGATTCCCAAAAATTCTCCCATCCCCGCCCGGCAGACCCAACGACGTGAGCTGCGGGTGCCCACTTCCGGAGGAGAGCTGGAAGTATACCTCCTCCAAGGGCAGGAACCCGCACCTCTGGATAACGAGGTGGCTGGCAAGTATGTCTTCACCAATATTCCCTATGTAGGCGACGGGCGCACACTCATCGACGTGACCTACAGCTACGACGAAAACGGGGTCATCGCAATCAGCGCAGTTCAGACCGAGACCAATACCTCATTGCCCATGCACCGTGAGCCGGTTCCTGAAGACATGAGCTGGGCCACCCGTTCTCCTCTGGAGAATGATCAAGTAGAGCAAACAGCTAATCCCGGCATACCCAGCACAGGCGAGATTTATATATTCATCGACATGTCGGGCAGTATGGCTGGTAACATTGGCGATGCCATTGAAGCTGCTCAACGATTCGTTGATCAAGTTAATGTTCGATCCATGCATGTAGGAATAGTTGGATTTGGAAGTACTACCAGGATATTCCAAGACGCAACATTCAAAGAGCATAGGTTGAACACCATTATCTCTAAAATCAATGATTACTTCAACGAAGGTTTATGCGGCTACGGGACGAGTAACCCATTAGGTTTGTTGGAAACTATTTTTTCTGACTATGGAACAACTAAGTTGGCCATTATCCTGACTGATGGTGAGTGGTTTGGCGAGGATGAAGCAGTCCAGGATGCCCAGTCTGCCTGGCAACAAGGAATAAACACTATAGGCATAGGCATCGGGAGTGCTAATGAATCCTTCCTTAGGCGGATCTCCTCCATCCAGGACCTGTCAGAACTGACAGACGCCAGCCATTTGGTCGAAAGTTTCTCCAAGATCGCCCGAGTCATCAGCAGTGGCGATGGGCTGGTCAGATAGGAAACCGGCACCATGCAGAATGAAACAAATTACTACCTGCTACTTGGCCTCTTTGACTTTACCAATGACTTGGTGGGCTCCAGTGACGATGATCCCGCCTTCGAAGCCGCTTTCAATGCCGCCAAAACACAAAAGGAACGGCAGTGGTCCTCAGACAAGGTGAAAAACTCCGCCAAGGCCAGCCGAGCAGGGCACAGCCTTGACCTCCTGCCCAAAGCCAAAGAGCACTTGGACACTATGGAAAAGCGCAAGATTCAGTGGGAGGATGCCAAAAACCAGGTAGAGAAAAAGATCCGACAGCAAATCAATGTCTTCGCCTTGGCCCATTCCGGTGCTTACCTGCTCCAGGGCGAAGTGGATCTGGTCATTAAAAAGGTGCAGAAGGATCTGGACTTGACCATAGACCAGGCTACTGTGCAACGCTTGGCACCCTCCGGCATCGAGATCAAACAGGGCGAGCAGGCGCCCGCTGGCAAGGACCTGTCGAGACCCAAGGGCTACACGACCTTCCATAACACCCAAAGCACGCTGGCTGCATACGGTTATTCGGATTTCTACGACCTTCTAGGCAAGGATCGTGGCGTTACCAAGATCAGGAGCACCCCAGCAGGGCAATGGGCCAAGTGGGCCCAGGAGGATAAACAAGCACTACCCAACAAAGCCACCACTGAAGTGGCGGATCGGCGTAAACTCTATGGGGAATGCGCCCGCATCTTCGCCAGCGAAGACAAGCGCAGCGAGTATGACAACTACATGTCCTACTGCAGCCTTGACGAGGTTCTCACCGAGATGGCCGAGGGCTGCTCGGTATCCAAGCATTTGGATGCATCCACGGCCGAGTCATACGCGAACAGGCTGGTTGCAAGCGCCGCCAAGCATGGCATCCCTTTGGACGAAAACGAAGCCATGGACTACATCCTGGGTCGTTGCGTAAAGCATGGCATTGCCTTTGCTCCCCCCGAGAAAGAGGGAGCGGATACACCTGCCAAGAAAGAGGTCTGCTTCTGGTGCGGTACGCTGATCGACCAGGGGCTGGCAGTCTGCCCAAGCTGCGGCGGGAAGACCCATATCGACTGTCCCAAATGCGGGACGAGCAACCCAGCCTCGGCAAAATTCTGCACCAAGTGCTCCATGGACTTCGGCGATCTTGGACGCGCATCCTCCTTATGCGACGAGGCAGCATCCGCCATCAACCACTTGAATTTCGACCAGGCCCAGCAGCTACTGGCTGACGCAGAGCAACTTTGGAAGAATCTGCCTGACATCGCCAAATGCAAGGCACGTCTTGAGCAGGGTATGAAGCAATTTGGCTCGCAAGTTCAAAGCCTGCAGGAAGCCATAAACGCCAACCATCTGGTCGAGGCGAAGAAGCTCTATCAGGACATCCAGAAGCGAGCACCCCAGTTTGACAGACAGGACCTGGTCGAGCGGATCGGCACTGGAATCAGCACAGCCCAGTCGATCATGGATGGAGAAGATCCCAAGCATCCTGATACCCAAGCCGTCGTAAGGGCTTACGAAGCTTGCGCTGATTACCCTGGTCTGGCTGTTGCTCTGGCCTCCACACCGCCCCAGGCTGTGGAAAAAGTGAGCGTCAGGGTTCAGCAGAACAGCCAGTGCAATGTCATTACCTGGTCACCCTCCAAAACGAAGCAGGCCTCTTACCTGCTCGTACGCAAGGAGTGGTCACGCCCACTCGATGTTGAAGACGGCGAAACGTTGGTCCGCACTGCTGGCACAAGCTATACGGATCATGGCCTGAAAGCGAATACCGACTACTGCTACGCGGTTGCGACAGTACTGGGCCCGCTTACCTCGGATCTGACCTGTTCCCAACCGGTCAGAAACCTCTTCGACGTGCATGCAGTCGAGGTCAGCGCCTCTGAAGGATCCATCCAGATCCGTTGGGCTGGACCTCCCAAGCCGTCAGAGGTCGAGGTTTGGCGGGATGAACACTCCGCACCAGATAAACCCGGAAAGGGCAAGCGGGTTACCAATGTTGCCGAAGGAGGCCTTCTGGATCAGGGTCTGAGCAACGGCGTGACCTATTACTACACCATCTTCGTCAAGTACCGCGCCAAGGACGGTGGCACCGCTTACTCGAGCGGTCAGACCTGCTCAGGCGTACCCAGCGCGCCGCCGGATCCAATTGATTTTATGCTTCCTCAGCTCAAGGAGGACGGTTCCTTTGATCTGGAATGGGACAACCCTGATAAGGGTGAGGCACGCTTCTACTACAGCCCAGAGAAAGTCGAGCTGACTGCTGGCGACATTATGCCGGTTTCAGAACTGGAGACCAAAGTCCTTCCCCTATCCTTGACAGTCAAAAGCGCAGATAAGGGCACATTTACCCTTCCAGACGACCAGGTCTACCAGCTGATTGCCGCCACGGTTCGCAATGATACGGCCCTGGTGGGATGCTCAACCATGGTGACCAGCAAACAGGCCGTGTCAATAACCAAGGTGGTGGCCAGCGGAGCCAATGTCGACATCATTTTTGAGTGGCCCGAAGACAGCGAGAATGTGCTCATAGTCTGGAGGACTGACCGTTTCGCCAGTGCAGCGGGGGAGAGCGGCGCGGCCAGCAAGCTGGTCAACAGAAAAACCTATGATCTCCACAAAGCCATCGAGCTGGAGGGCCTGGAACTCGGCGTAACCTACTACTTCAGTCTCTTTGCCCAGCTGGGCACGGGAGACTCCGCATCCTATTCCGCACCCAGCTTTAAGACTTTCTCCTTCGGCGGAGGAGGCAAAGCGCATTACCAGGTTGAAGCCAAGTCTTTCTTCGGCAAGGTCAAGTCTGCCAGGCTGGTCCTGTCCAGCGAGGTGGCTCTGCCAGCCTGCACCCTTCGCGTCCAGAAGGAAAGCATCCCCGTTTTCACGGGTCAGGGAATCGAGCTGTTTCACGTACCTGCACAGGCCGAAGCCGGGAACTGGACCTTTGACCTGCCCGCACAGCTGCTCAACAAGGGGCTCTATTACAAGCTGTTTTTCGATGACCCTTCAGCATACGACCGCATCGACCTGCAGCTCACCCCGGGAACACACCCACAGATAGGAAAATAAGCATGAAATTGCACTATGTATGCCCCTTCTGCTTCAGCGAACACAAAATCTACGATGTTGAATTCGCCTGTGACATGCGCAAGATCTGCGGCAAAAAGGATGCCGATGGCAATGTGCTGGTGCCTGCCGGCGCCGGCGAGGACGATCCTAAAATGGCTGCCTACAAGGGCGTGCCTCGAATTCAGGGGCCTCACCACTTTCGCGCTCCCAGTTCGGCATTCACCAAGCTCTCCATGCCTGATAAGGCTGTCTGCGACTGGTGCAACCAGGTGAGTCACACCCGGGTTTGTCCCGACTGCCATAACCCCCTCCCCGTCACCATCGACACCGATCAAGAGGCCATCGTCGCCCTGATCGGCACTCGAGGCTCAGGCAAGTCCACATATGTGGGTGTGCTCATCCATGAGATGATGAAGCGTCTTTTCCGTCCATTCAATGGAACCTTCCAACTGTATGGCCCCGAAGACCAGCAACAGTACAAGGAGCGTTTTGAAGAGGATCTGTATCGGCTGCATCATCTGATTCCACAGACACAGAGCCACATCGCTGGTCAAACAGTCACCGAGAACCGACCGATTCTCGGCACGCTCAAGCTCCAGTCCACCGGACTGTTCAAGAAGATCCAAGCGATGACTCTGGTCTTCTTCGACTCAGCTGGCGAGGATTGGGAGAGCGAAGAGGCGATCAGAATCCTGGCTAAGTATGTCTCGCATTCCTCTGGCATCATTTTCCTCATCGATCCTTTGGCCAACAGTGCCGTTCGCTCGGCCATCGATGACGAGGAGGCGGTGAGGACCTCCACTTCTGTTGACGAGGGCGAAGTATCCGAACCAGCAGAGGTGCTCAATCGGGTCGCTGATCTGATCCGGCGTGATCGGAACATGAAGCAGACTGACAAAATCGACATTCCGGTGGCTGCAGCTTTTTCAAAGCTTGATGTCTTGGAGGATGCCGGCATCCTGCCCCCAGGCTCTGCTTTAGCCCAGCCATCACCTCACGTTCAGCTGGGAAAATTCGATGATGCTGATCGCCAAGCAGTCGACCAGGAGATGCGCGGGCTGCTGTCAACCTGGAACCAGGGAGATTTCCTTTCCGCTTTGGACATGAACTATACGACCAATTCCTGCATGGCCTTCTCCGCCATCGGCAGGGCGCCTGAACAGAACAACGAAATAGCCCCGCCAGTGCCTAAACGCATCGAAGATGCCATGTTCTGGATTTTGCACATTCGGGGCTTGATATGAGCGAGCAGGATCAGCGCCTCTTGTCATCGAACTCGGCTGCATCGGAAAGGACTCACTATGAAGGCTGAACAGATCATCTATACTTCCTGCCGGCGCGGCATTTCCGGGACCTCTTCAGGCTTTCAGAATTACTCCTATTCCCCTGAGATGGGCAAGTGGATCAACAGCGGCGATGCCATAGGACTGCTGCAGTCCTATCAACCGCCCCGTCAAGCGGACCTGCCGGCTCTGCCCTCCAAAGATGAAGCGCAAAGTCTCTTCCCCAGACGAGAGTTCTTCGGGCCATTAGAGGGTCCAGATCATCTCTACGGCATGGCCTTGTGTTCCTATATAGGACGGGACTACCCCGAAGGATCCGTCCGAGGGGGCAATTTTATCAGCCACGTTCTCGCCCTGCCGATCGAACAGGTAAAGGGTTATCCTTGTGAATACATCGATTCTGCTTCCTTCCTGACGTGGATGGACGCGGATCTAGCCCGTTCACAGACAACCCCCGACCCTCTACCTTCGCTGTCGATAGAGAGCAATCCGAACATCAGTCTTCAGGCTGTCCAAGACTTTCTCGAGGACGATCGGTCTGATGCCTTTGAGCTGATGCTGCGATGCCTGTTGACACGCAACGAAGGCGGCTACCCCCACAAACTCGTCATCGTTGACGACAAGGACAATTTTGCACTCTGGGTGGCTGCGCTGGAATACGCTCTTCCAGTCAGACAGGCACGCAGCTATGCATTCTCCTCCTACGAGTATGATCTGCAAATCACGCCTGCCGTGGTTGTTCGGGCCGTAAAAGGCTGTCTTCATGGCATTGGCGATGCCTCTATGGCCTATAATTTCGTTTTCAATTTTGAGACAGGGGAGCTGCCCGCCCCACCGGATGCCAACGAGGATGTCGACGCCTTCTGTGAGTTTGCAGCATCGGCACTCTGCTACGCGCCAAACAGCCTGTCGGTAAACAACAGCTATCTGGATGCGACAGAATATGCGGATGTCGATGCCCGTGTCGGCACCGGCTATATCCTATGCCAATTGGCTGCTGGGACCATGGCTGCTGTTGATTGCACCAGTGATCAGATAAGCAGGGGATGCAGCTTTCTGGTTGATTTCGGCACACCCGAACAGTGCAAGTCCATGGTTGACAGCCTGCTTGAATCCTCTGGTGCCCAAGTCATGCCGAAAGAATGGACGGACGCTGTGGAAGGCGGCATCCAAGCCATAGGTAAAGCGCAGCCGAACGTAGCCGCCCACGCCGCCACAGAGCTGGTGAATCGTCTGAAAACCATGTTCACAGCTAGCAATGTCAGCGAAGACCTGTATCAGCAGAACCGCAGCCTGGCTCAAACTCTCAGCCAGGTAACAGGAAGGGATTTGAATGTGGAACTCTTCCGCCTGCTGACAGAGGATGGCAGTGCCGCCCTCGACCTGGGGCAGAGCAACGGGCAGGTTCCATGGACTGTGAGAGCCTATGCGTCCATTCTTTCATCGTCCTTGTTGTCTTCCTTCACCCAGATTGGCGGTTTGCCACAAGGGGTTTCTGGGCAAGAGATGCTGGCAAGCTTGGGTCGTGAGAATGCGGCAGCGGTGAACAAGCTCGTCACCAGCCTGGCAACCAGCTCGGCCAGCACCGGCAGCGCCATCTTTGAGTCTCTGGTGTCGCAGTGGGGACAGGATCCTGCTCTGGTCTCGATGCTCGGCTTCTTGGTCGTAGAGGCCCGGCCTACCGCAAAGGACGTGGAGAATCTGGCAGTGGCCAGGCTCTGGCAGATATTTCTCCAGGAGCCCGAACCGAACCGCATCAACCATATTGCTTCCCTCTTGAAATCTGGACGCACGGACGTCGCCTTGGATCACCTGCTGGCTCTGGGCGATCAGAGCCAATCGGATCCTGTGCCCTATTACCGTTTCCTTGCCCAGCTTCTCCATTCGCCCATTGGCAATTTCATCATCACCCACGCTGACGCCCTCCTGGACAAGTCCTGGTCCCTGCATGGACAGTCAGTCGCTTGGGGGGTTGCATGCCTGTCGCTGATGAGCCAGCTGCCGGGGATGACAAAGTCGGAAGTCTGGCAGAAAGTGCAAGAACTTGATCAGCAGGTCAACTTCATACCGAACACTCAGTCGCAGGCCCAGGATGCTCAGACGCTGGAGAAGTTCTGCTCGGAAACCGGACTGGCAATACCCGATCATGTCAATTTGTGCATGCAGGCCCTCCGATTGAGCCAATTGGCACAGGCCGCTTCCAACCGTCGTCAGGATCAGATTCTGATTGATGCCCTCTGCAAGAGCATCCGTCAAGCAGGACCAAAACTAGCTGTCAACAAGGCCGGCAATCAGCTGAATGCCTATATTGAGCACTTGGCTATCAGTATTGCGCCAGTCGCTACCGAAAGCGGGCAGATTGAGACTGCATGGATGCAGTCGATGCCGATGCAAACGATAGCCACTATGCTCTGTCAGGTGCTCAGGCAGGTCGCAGCATTGCACAATGAAACTGAGATCATGCTGCTCTTGGCGACCTACCTGCCTTATGTGTTGAACAAGTCACGGCACGTCCTCATTCAGGAAGGGCCATTCATCAACTTTGCAGCCCAACAGATGGGTGATGCAGGATTCAAATCGTCTTCCATCAATAAGATGCTGGAAGACGATCGTCAACTCAATAAATTGATCGACCGATATCAAAAGCGATTCGGTTCCTCTTTCAACAGCGGCGACTTCAGATCGTTGCTTTCGAAGATCCATCAAAAGATGCAGGCAAACGAGAAGCAAGACGGCAGAGTGGGCTTCTTCTCAATGTTCAGACGGTAGTAAACCAGGGAGCTTTAACAGAAGAGGCATAGAGAGGCAACACTATGAGCACATACAATACATCCGGGTCAAGCACAGGGGGAGCGCCTTCAGGGTCGCCATACGGCACTTCAGGATCGCCATATGGGTCATCATCGTCTCCTTATGGCTCAAGCACTGCCGCAGCTCCTGGCAGCCCCTCCAGCAGTGGTCCTTCCAGCAGTGGTCCTTCTGGAACTGGCCCCTCAGCAGGCTCCGGACCATCAGGCAGTTCGCCATATCCGTCTGCACCCACATCCTCTGCTGCTGTTCCTTACAGTGATGAAGCTTACCTGTCGTTTACTTCAATCGCCATCGCTGTCATTGTCATGGCCCTGAACGTCTATATCACACCCATATTTTTGTCTTCTACCGGGGACAACCCGATTGCTTCAAAAAGTGCCATCAAAACCATTCATACCTTTTTGAGCATGCCTTTCTATGTGCAACAAACCTTGTTTACATCACTATGTTTGCTCATAGCTTTCTTGGTTTGTTTCCTTACATGCAGATACGCTCCAGTTTTTTGCGATGACGTGGGTCGATACGTCGTTTCTTACGTCATGATGCTCCTCATTGCCGGATGCTGTGTGGTTTTTGCTGACTCGAACCGGTTGGCGCATCCGCACATTGTCTATTCGCTACTGTGCACGCTGGCCCTGGCCGGTTCAGCCTACGTCACCCATGTGATCGAAGTCGATACCAGCATAGGAAAGCGGCTGCTGATCTGGCTCCTAGAAATCGTCCTGCTTGGAGCCGCGCTGTTCGTACACCAGTACAACATCTGATCGCGAACGGGAGGATTATACGAATGAGTGAATGGTATAAGAAAGTCGGAGTGCTTGTTGCCCTGATTCTCGGATTGGGTTTGGGATTCGTGGCTGTTCGCGGCTCAATGGACTTGGAAACAGCAAATGAAATCGCCTCCGGGCTCTCTGTCCTTCCTTTCAGCGATTGGCTCCTGCGACTGCTGAGAGGTATGGTTCACATCGATCCCGCATATGTAATACAAGTTCAAAAACCATGGTTTACCTCTCTACTGATCCTGTTTGTGCAGACCTTGATACAGTCGCCGATCCTGCTGCTGCTGAATAATGCCATGGGGCCCGTATTGTTTCGCACCAACGCCAACGAATATTCCGTGGTGGGGGATTGGAGCGCAAGTCGTACCAAGGACAAGATCCTGCGGCGTTTAGGCAAACTCGTATTGGTCATCATCCTGGTTCCTCTTATTGCCTTTCTGGCAGGCTGGATGATCTCCACTGCTCAAGAATGGGTAGGCAAGCGACCCACATGGTTGCAAGTCATCATTTACATTCTGGTTTTCCTCCTTGTCGTAGCACTTGCCTGTTTGCCTATTTGGATGCATCCAAGAGGATTCTCCTATGGGGTCTTTCTGGCGAGCGCCGCACAGCGAATCATCTATGTGCTGATCACGAATTTCCTGATTATTGCGGTGGTTTCCATCCTGGTTGCAGGATCTTCAGGCTGGCATTTCATGCTTGCTCTGCTCATATTGATGGCGTGGATGACCATCTACTCGGACACCGATGGGTTTCTGGCCCACAAGCTGGTGTCCGCTCGATGAACTTGTGCCGTCGTCCTTGGCGGCACAACTGTAGTAGTCATAAGAATTGAAGATGCAACTATGCTGACAGAAAAGGACATGGCTGATTTCCATGCCACCATCTGCTTCGATAATGAATCGAACTCAACTTCCCTGAACGATATAAAAATTCGCCTTGAGCAGACTGCTGAGAACGTCGGCATACCACTTGCTTTTTCACATGGCAAAATAACAACTTATAAAGTGTTCTGCAAGACCATTCATGATTGCATCCTCTTGTACCATCATGATCACAAAAGAGACCACTGCAACTTCTGCGTATACCTTTCGCGACAAGATAACAGAATCTTCATCCATATCAAGATGTTTGGCCGAAGTAAACAGTTGAATAAACATGCCCGTTCCGAGAAGGCAAAAGCTGATAGGCAAGGCAAGGAACTCGCTTATCAGCTAGGCTCTATGTTGGGATCCTGCTTGTACAACATCGGTATGAGTAAGAAAAAACTCGAAGAAGAGCAAGAGTATTACAGTGCTCTTGATCAGGTTTTCGAGAAAGCGTTTGATAACTTTCCTCCACGTGCCTCTCTTTGTTAAGTAGCCAATGCATATGAATCGTCCACAATTGATAATCGGCAATAATTAAGCCATTTCAGTTCTACCTATAGTTCACTCAAATACTGGCATGACATTTTATAAAGACTGTATTCTTTCATCTAGTGCATCAATCGCATAAGTCGGGACCTATTGAACTTAAAACTGTGCATGTGCTCATTGAAGCTGCTATGAAACTCATGTGTTAACTCGGTTTGGCTCAATATTAAGAAACACTGTCTTACTCTGTGTTGGCATGTCCTCTGCAGGGGACATTTCCTTTTCCCGCCTTGAAGACCTGTGCGCTCCGAATTTGCATGGAAATCATTAGCGTTCTTGTTGGGAGGGTATGCACAATGGCACATGCAGACGGAAGCAATCACCCACAGCTGGCTGTGGCCACACAGGGGTTGGTCAAGGCTTATGGCAAATTTAAAGCCGTGGATGGGCTGAATCTACGGGTACCGGCTGGCGGGGTCTATGGACTGCTGGGACCAAACGGAGCCGGAAAATCGACCACCATGAAGCTCCTCCTGGGATTGACAAAACCGACTGCCGGAAGCATGTGGCTGCTGGGACAGCAGGTCGGAAAGAAGAGCAGGATCCAGCCGGGCCGTGTGGGCTCCATGATTGAAGGACCCAGCTTCTATCCAGGCCTATCAGGTCTCGATAACTGCCGCATGGTAGCCGATTATCTGGATCTGCCAGTTTCGGCTGCCTCAGAAGTGCTCACCAAGGTTGGATTGCGGGGATACGAGAAGAGGAAGGCGGGCGCCTACTCTCTGGGGATGAAGCAGCGGCTGGGCATCGCCATGGCGCTGATCTCGCATCCGGAGCTCCTGCTCCTGGATGAGCCCACCAATGGATTGGATGCCGAGGCGGTGGTCGAGGTGCGACGAATGATTATGGACTTGGCCGCCTCGGAGGGGGTCACTGTCATCATCAGCAGCCATATCCTGTCGGAGATTGAAAAGATGGCTCCGGTGGTTGGCATCATTGCCGATGGTCATTTGCTCTACCAGGGAACTTTGAAAAACCTGCGGGAAGAGGGTCATATCGATCTACGGGTGTCCGATCCTGGGCTCGCGTCAGAGATGCTCGAAACTCAAGGCATTCAACACGAATATATCAGGAAGAGCGCAACCCTGCGCATTCCCGAGATACCAGACCCGCAAATCGGGTCGCTGGTAACTCGACTGGTATCGCATGGTTTGCAGGTATACCGTGTCGCCTCCGAACGCAAAAGCTTGGAAGAAGCCTTCCTCGAACTAGTGGAAAACCCGCAGAACCATATTCCACAAAACTATGTCTTACAGAACCATGTAGCGCAGAGTGATATGAAGCCGTCCGATCTTAAACGGAGGAACACACGATGAGCTCTGTCGAATCAATCTCCATGCGGTCCGAAGAATTTCGATTGGGAAAACCGCCACGCCCATCCCATCCAGGAGGGCTACCTGTTCTGCTTTCCATGGAGCTTCGCAAGTTGAAAGGCTCCTCATTCTGGTGGATGGCCTTGGGCATGATTGTTCTGGTTTCGTCATGGTCAGGCTTGGCATTCATGAAACGAGCTGAATCTTCGAACCCCGCCACTCGTACCGTAGCCCTTGCACAAGGTGAGATCTTCCAGACCGTAGGCCTGCTGGCACCTATCCTCGCGGCCCTGCTGACCAGCCGGCTTGCCGTCATGGAGAGCAGCGAGCGCATGGATCTCAAATGGCTCTCCTTGGGCCAGAGCCCGATGGGGATGTTTCTTGCCAAGCTCGTAGTTGCGGGGTGCGCGCTTACACTTTGCTTCGTGATTCCTCTGACTTGGATACCGCTGTCAGCTTCAGCACAAGGGTTCCATCTCGATGGCAGTCTGGCCGAATACATACTCCTTCCGGCACTGATTGCTTGCTTCTCATCCATGGCTGTCACGGCCATACAACTCGCCCTCTCCCTGACTATCGAAAGGCAGGCCATAGGCCTGGGTCTGGGTGTGATAGCCGGTCTGATCGGGACTGGACTGGGCCCGATGAATATGCCGGCTCTGGGCTGGTTCTTCCCAGCCGGGATCAGTTCCGCGACCAGCCCGTTCCTGTTTTCAGCCAGCTCTGATGGTTTTGCCAGAATGACCTTGGTCGCCAATCCCTGGCCAAAAGTCCTGACCAGCCTTCTGGCATACATTATCTGGTCGGGAATATCAGCACTCATCGTCAAGGTCAAGGAGTCAGGCCGATGAACAGGCAATACCCTGCAAACGCTATGACCATCACCCCGATGCATCGCCACAAGCCATCGATCGCCGCCGCCTTCAAATGGGAGATTCGCAAGGCCGGCAATCTCTGGTACTGGCTGGCCACCATGCTCTTCGACGCCATAGGAATCTTCAACGGTTGGGACCAGTATCAGAGCTACAAACCGGACTTCCAGGCTCAAGGGGTGACCTGGGCTGCGGTCTGGGGGCAGGCGATCCTTCTGCCAAGCATGGTCTTCATGCCAGTCCTGGTCGCGGCCTTTGCAGCCCAGGTTGAAGCCAACGAGCACAAGGGACGAAACTGGCAGCGTCTTAATGCCTCAGGCATGGTCGGGACCGCCATAGTCGGGAAGATGCTGCACGGACTGCTGGCATCCCTCCTTACCGTCGCCATTTTCGAATCCGAATTCATACTCGTGGGTGTTCTGGTAGGAGGCTTCGGCCCAGCGGAACTCGGTCCCTATCTCTTGCGCGGCGTACCAATGACGTTGGCAGTGTGGGCCATTATGACTCTGACCCAGGCCATAGCTGCCAGAGCCGAATCCTTTGCCTCGACTATGAGCATCATGTTTCTGCTCACTCTGGCAGGCTGTGCGCTGTCGGTTGCCGCACCGGCTTTGGCACTGCCTTATCCGCTGGCCCTGATCACCACTGCATCCGCAGCCCGTGACATGGGCAATATCGCGTCTACGGCCTCCATGGCGGCCTCGTGCATGACGGCAATCCTCTGGGTGCTAATCAGCCTCCTTATATTCCGGCACGAGGCCCGCAGAGCAGTCTAATTTTGATGCAGAGTCAATGAAGAGAGGATGTAGCACTCGCAAGGTCGCACATTTCAGTGTCTGACAGCATAATGGACTACCAGCAGTTACCAGGAAGAGGCTCATCGATGAGGGCAGACAAGAAGACTCAAGGTTGGATTCAGTTATGGAACCGGCCATACACGGCCTTCGTGGCAGTCTTTCTCTGCGCCATCTACGAGACGATGATGCTGACCAGGCTGATTCTCGCCCCGGGCAGTGCCAATCGAACCCTTTACCAGGTTTTGAAGTCTGACAGCTGGGGCTTGCCCCTGTTCGTGGTCATTATTTTTGTCGCACTTGTCACCCTATGCCTGCGCCGCCTATATCCTATGGCGACCCTACTGGTTTTCAGTGGCCTGCTTGCCCTGACTGCCGCAATCTATGGCTCGGGATGCACCTACCTGATCATTCCCTGGCTCGTCAACCTCTACGCCTGCGCTGTAGAAGCCAAAAGCTTGGCATCATTGGCAGCTGGACTGTGTAGTTCCACCATTCTGGGTCTGCTCAGCATTGCACTCTCTGCCAACTGGCATCATGATGTCCACTTCACTGACCTTCTATATCCGACTGGTCTGGCATTCGCCCTGTGTCTGACAGCCGCCTTTTTCTCACGCTCAGCAAGGCAGTCACGCATGTCGGAGCAGGAACTGGAGGAGGAGCGCTCGCATGCCCAGACCCTGGCCCGCGAGCGGGACGAGGCCATGTATCAGTCCAAGGTCGCCGCCGATTTGCACGACAGCCTGGGTCACGACTTGACCGCCATCATCGCCCTATCCGAGGGGATGGATCATACCAGCGGTAAGCCGGAAATCGATGAGGCCATCTCGATGATCAACGACCTGGCACGGCAGGGATTGGACGACACCCGGACAGCTGTAAAAACCCTGCAATCAAAGGCAGGGCCTGAAAACGACCCAGCGCAGTCCATAGGGGAGGAGCATGGCTGGAATGACATCAAACCCATCCTCGACCACGCCCGTCATGCCGGCATCAGCACTGCCTTGACAGAGACAGGCCGTCGACCACAAGATCCCAGGCAGGCCAATCTTGCTTTCACTGTAACCAGGGAGGCGATCACCAACGCCCTCCGCCACGGACAGGAGGTTAATCGTATTGTGGTCTCCTGGGATCACAACAGCCACGGCGGCATAAACATTACCGTTCGCGACGATGGCCAACTTTTGAACAATGATGATGACAACAACGGTAGCAACGGTACAGGCCTTGCCAGGTTAAAGGCCGAAGTGCAAGCTCATGGGGGCAGCTTCCATTCGGGTCCTGATTCTGACGGTTGGACCTTGCAGGCCCGTTTACCCTCACTAGCCGCAATGGCAGCTGACAACAGGGGTAAGGAGGAAAGTGCATGATCCGCGTCATGATCGTCGACGACCAGCGCCCGACCCGCATGGGACTGGCACTCATGGTCGCCAAGGATCCAACCTTGCAGGTCGTAGCACAGGCGGCCAACGGCCAAGAAGCTTTGGATAAACTGGCCACAGCCACCGAAAATCAACAGCCTTTGCCTGATGTGATTCTGATGGATGTGCGAATGCCGGTCATGGACGGGCTGGATGCCATCAGCCGTATCAAGAAACTCCATCCTGAAATGAGTATTCTCATTTTGACCACCTACGACGAGGACGACTATGCCTTCACAGCTTTAGGGGCAGGAGCCTCCGGATTCCTGCTCAAGGATGTCAAGACAGCCGATCTGAACAGAGCCATCCATGCGGTACATGCGGGCGATGCCATTCTTACGCCGCGCATCACGGCCGAAGTGATCAGGAGAGGAGTCCCAAAGACAAGAGCCAGTGATGAGTCTAAGGCTCGCGAAAAATTCGCCCAGCTGGGCAAACGCGAGCTTGAGGTCGCTTCGCTGGTCAGCCAAGGCCTGACGAATGCGGAGATTGCTGAGCATCTCCAGCTACAGCCTGACTCGGTCAAAAAGACCGTCAGCCGCATACTGGCAAAGATCAAGGTCAGGGACCGGATCAACATTGCCGTTCTCTGGTATCAGGCCAACATGGCAAACCACTAAGTAGCACTGAATGCGGTCTCGCTCATCCATGGATGGAAAAGAACCGCCTCTGACTGGAATTCCTGCGTCTTAACTCTTTAACTCTTATATTGGCGATAGAAGTCTGCCATCTGGTTCATCAACGGCACATCCAGCTCGAAGCCCTTTGACTTGTCAAAATGCTTGGCCGAATATGCGTTATAGCTTTCGTTAGAAGGCTTTTGACCCAGTTGTCTTATGTGCTCCTTGTATTCCTGGTCGAATTGCTTTCGGTATCGCACCGAGTCCTGAGAATAGTAGACATAGGCGTGCCCGCGATCCTGGTATTCACGGAACCGGAATCGTGGGTTGGACTGAAATTCCTCATGGAAGAGGCCATAACTATATCTGACTGGGACCACCTGATCGTCCCGGCTCTGAGTGATGAAAATTCCTACCTTGGATTTCTTCAAGCCATCCAAAGCGGTATAGTCCGCAAACTTCCCGAACTTTACATGCTCATACAAACCCAGGCAGGGCAGAATGAGCGAGACGGCAGGGCCAGCGATTTTTCTGCCGGGCTGACGCATCATATCGATCGAGCGATTGAATCCAGAAACCATGACCGCAGCCTTGACCTCTGGGTGAAGATTGAGAACAGCGCCAACGGCATAGCCTCCCCATCTCTGTCCGAACAGGAAAAGAGAAATTAGACGATTACATATCTCGACGGGAGTAAGGTAAAATACCAAAACCTTGGTATCCAGAGCTATAGCACGCTTTAAAAGCGTTATCTAACCGAAATACTACGAGCCCACATGGGGTGCTAACACAAAACAATTGAATATGTCCGTACAGGCACAATAAATCGGACTATTGCTCTCAATGCCCGGCGGTGTTCCTTTACAAGTGTATTACGAGACACTTGACTGACCGACCCTACCCCTTCAGCCTCAAATCCGGCAAATTTTAGCTCGTGCTCATCGCGCTCAACCTCTTATAATGTCGTTTAGCTGTATTGGGATGTCGAATAAGACTGGGCCAACCTTCATGAGTTCATCTTCCTCGAGCATAATGGATCTCAAAATACACGTAATAAAACACCATCAAGTTGAAGAAACTGGTTTTCGATCAGTGACATGGACACACAAAAGTAAAACCTAACACGGAACCCATTAGCATGCTGTCCATGCATCTCGCTTCACGAGGTACCGCCTCCAAAACTCACCCAGGAAATTGCGTTCCACTCCAGATAAGTGATTAGAATGCGTCCTGTCACACCATTAGTTTAAACGAACGCATACAAGCCGTATAAAACTCGCCTCGGCTCCCGCCATCGAATAGTAATTGAAATCTAACTATTAGACGTGGGATTTGAGACTAAGTTTAATATAGAGTTATCCTAAAGCTGCGATCACAATGCCTTTATGCAAAAGTTGCATTGTTGCAAGACAGAAGGCGGAATATACAGACTAATCATTCTTTTTGAACAAGATTACTCTCTCTCCCATAGAGCTATCTGTAAACCTTCGGTCTGTGCCTCATCTTCTGTGATTGGGAACAGAGCAACAATCCTGTATTCACCGAGATATGTGTATATGTTGCGTCTTGTGTCTTGCTTATACATTATGAAGATATGGCGTTTAAGACCTATAGAATTACCATCACGCTTGGAATTCTCTTCTTTTGGCCAACATTCAATAATGTATTTTCTATTTGGTGTAGATGAAACAAAGTCCCAATTATCTTTTCCTTCTTTAAAAAATGATATTTGAAGGCTAGTTAAACCTGGAGAGGCAGCAGTGACATGAGGAGGGTTTTTTGCATTTAAATTAGTAGATACCGTTGGCGACCATGAGGAATGCTGATAGAAGCTGTAAACTGACGGAACTTGTTGATTTGTAAAACTTACCTTATTTTTAGCCATGAAAGTAAGTGCTTCTGGAATTGTGTGGAATGTAGCCCCCTCATCAGGAATCCTCAATGATTGCGATGCAATGCCAATAGGATAAGAATCCATTTCTGCTTTCCTCCATATTCAGTGATTCAAAAATTCATCTAACACTTTACTAGTTTAGTATATATATATCATATACTAAAGGCTGGTTGATAAGCAGATTTCCGAGAATTTGCAATAGCATTAATTACTCTCCAAGATTCTTTATGTGAAGCTTGTTTTAGATCTTTGTCATTCCCAGCCATCAAAGTTGTCTTCTAGAGTTTTATGGACTCTCCGACACTGCTTACTTTGTTATGCCTAAGTATCGCTATTTATCTTATCCTAATAACTTTTATATGTTTTCAAAAGTCTATGGAGTGGATCGCCAACACTATGCACACAGCCTAAGCAGTCTGAACAGTTTCCCCGTCAATTATCGCAACAATCTCAGTGTTTAGAACTGCGCGGTAATTGGATCTGCGGCCTGCCGATCTATTGCGATCAAAATGTAATCACGCTCCGAGGTCTTCTCCTACAACTCAGGAAATTTCCACTATCATCAGTATAATCCTGTCAACGTTTCAACAATAACAGGGATCTAAAAGGTCTCCTGAGGTTTGATTCGATCGCTCAATCGTTTTGCAGATGCTTATGAATGATTTTTTCACTGGATGCCCGGTCTCATGGCTCCTGAAAAGCAGCAGCCGATACCCGACCTAGATCGTCTGGCACTGCTCGTTTCCGTTTTCTTTCGATGCTAGTGCTCACAGCCGCCTTGATTTCAAACCTTATGAGTAACATTCCTATGAGATTGATTCTAGCTGGCTTCATGCCAAAGACCGTACTGTAGCTGATTAAGGCCTTAATCGTGTCCGTAGTACTTTGTGTCCCGCAGCCGCAAGCCTTTGGTGGGGCATTTTGATGGATCCAAAATCTTGTGCGGAACCAATCAACATGCAGAAAAGTACAGTATAGAGCCACCAGTACGAAAAGTTCGAGCAACATTCATGCCGTGTTTTCCTTGGACTGGTGTCGGTCGATTGCCTGCTGGCCAGTTGATGGGAGCTAATCAATGGGCGCTCATGCTCGTGTACGCTCTGTTAGCGATGCTCTTGATCCCTGCCCTGTCTTATGCAATCGTAAGGTTCGTACATCATGGATTACCGTCTGGCAAAGCTGCGAAAAGAACACGACTGGTTTCAAGAACAACTATCAAAAAGCTGGGAGTAAGTCGACAGGCGATCATTTCGATCGAAAAAGGCCATAATAATGAATGCCGTGAGCATATTAGGCTTAATTGTCACAGCTGCTATACAAAATCCGAGCTGGCTATTACAGTGACGAGCACCCTAACCTTTTCACTCAATTCGATTCGACGCAATCAGATTTTGCATGGATTTGTGCCTTGTTATTTTTTATTCTTTGCGTATTATCACTTTCAATGGTAATTTACTTTGTCGAACAGGCAAAACGAAAGTCGCCGAACCAATAAAAGTGGCGGTACCAGGTCGTACGTCACTACGAATACACGTCTCAAACACGGCATACTGCCAGCTATTGAACTCAGGAACTATCAAACAGTTCTCGCCCCTCGTTTTGAGCTTATCCTTGTTCAGCTGCCTGCAGCATCACAATTAATAGGGATTTATGCTGGAGTACGTTTTAATAATAATATGTTAATCGTTGACTTGACATGCGGAACCTCTGGTATGTCCTTCTTGGATATTACAGCATCAAAGCGCAGCCAAGACGACAACTGCGGCCTTCTCGTCGGTCTCAGTTCCCAATATTCTAGCAAGTTTTACTAGAATATTAACAGCGATGGGATCGATACCTTACTTATCTATATAACAAAGCGCATCGTCGCACTGAAACATATTTCTTAAACACTAGCGGTTGACAACCATTGCGGCAGTCTTATTTATCTCTCATAATCTTTATTCGACCTCACTTAGCACCCAACCAGGTATTCGTCATACTGTTGAACTCCACCGCTGGAAGCGCCTTACCATTTTCAACCAAATTAGTTCCAGTAGCACAGCATTCCATTACTACAACTCACATGGGGAATTCAAAAGATGTATCACCATATGGAGACTCTTGAAATAGGATTGAGAATAGTAATTGTGTTTGATGAAGCAAAAATTGTAATTCCTAATAGCATGTTTTATTTTTAAGCATATGCCACCTGCTGTCTGACATTAGGTTAAGCGAATTTGTTTGCGTTCAGTATGTATTGCGTCTAACCTAGTTTAATTTTCGTCGTGGGATTTGACACGCGAGTGAGCCGCATATATGCGCCCAAATTACGTGCATGGACGGCATAGCATTGAATTAAGACAAATCCTATCTATTACTCATCAATCAGTACGACGACATCATTTGAGGTATAGGCCAAACTTTTTTTGCCTTGTGCAAGCATGCTCTCCACATCTTTGAGAGAAACATATCCTTTTTCTTCTCTTGCTCGCAGAGCGAAGCTATACGCGCGACATACTCAAGCCACTGACTGCAGGCACCCAACTTACGCGTGCTTCCGAAAATACTTATATTCTTCAACATATAACTTCGCACATGGAACGACGAAACCATTGCCAAAAAGTACAACACGATAATGATCTTCACAGGTAGAATTAAAGTATATTAAAATTCTTGCCGTGAATCACCGAGAATTGCTTTCATCTACTCGGAAACCATAACAGTTTTAAGAATCAATACTTGAATAGCCTGACATAAATAGCATAATTGTCTTATATCGTTGGTACAGATACAATATGTCTATAATTTAAGGAAATTTTTAAGCAGAAATTAGTTTAAGTTGTCTTTTTGGTTGCTTCTGCGTCAGATTTAATTTGAGATTTTCTCTCATCCCCTCAACTAGACTACACCGGCAGTCTTTATAACAGTGACCAAGCAAATTGCAAGTATCTCAATGTTTCATAGCGCGGAGTTTAAACTGCGATTTATATGAGTTTTAACACTAAGGGTGGATAGCCTAAACAATATCTGCTGCTGACAATATCTGCTGCTGACATTATTTGCTTCTAACTTAGCAAATGCGAGCATAAGCAGTTCTTTTAAGTTGTAACCGAAGTTATTCTCCTTAGGCGAAGAATAATTCAATCTCAATGCATCCAATCGCAATATAAGTATATAATTTAATCCGAATACGGAGGGGCTATGGTCGACTTTAATCAACTTGGTTATGAAGCAGCAAAGAGCGAACCTATTGATCCGCTTGATATCTTTGAGCGTTTAGTAAAGCCACAGGGGATAAACGATCTTTATAACAGCCAGCATGAAGTTCTCAATAACTGGTATCAAAAAATGAAAGATATCAAAGATGTTGTTGTAAAACTACACACTGGCGGCGGCAAAACACTTGTCGGCCTACTTATCGGTCTTTCTTCAATGCGGGAATTACACAAACCAGTACTTTATCTAACACCAACCCACCAACTTGCAGAACAAACATTTGAACAAGCTCAACGTATCGGAATACCAGCTGTCCTGTATGAGAAAGGCGTGCCTCTGGTTCCGGATTTTCTTAATGGAAATGCAATAATGGTCGGCACATATAACTGCTTATTCAATGCCAAGAGTAAATTTGGCGTCAACGGATCAGCAAAGTTTCAAGAGCTCGGTGCTATTTTACTCGATGATGCTCATGCAAGTTTCCCTATAATAAGAGATTGCTTTACGCTTGAAGTATCATCAAAGAATAATAAGGATTTATATGAAGCTCTAACAGATTTGTTCAAATATTCTTTTATTAGGATTCATCGAGAAGAAGCGTACGAGGATATATTGGCTGGTAGAGATTCAGGAGTACTCGAAGTACCATACTGGGCATGGCATGAAAAAAGCAGCAACATAGCGGAGCTTATAAGACAACAATCGAACATGATTGGTTCTGATTTTACATTTTCATGGCCCTTGTTACGCGACAATTTAAATCTCTGTCATGCTTTGATTAGTTCGACCTCATTTACTATTACCTCCATGTTGCCACTCGTCAAACTATTCCCAGCTTTTGTTAATGCGGACAGACGAATTTATATGTCAGCAAATATTAATGACACAAATGAAATCATACGGACATTTGGTGCCACGCCAGAGCTGATACCGACACCTGAAAGTTCTAAGACACTGGTAGGTGTAAGTGAAAAAATGATATTAATACCAGAAAAAATGCCCTTCTATCCTCAGACACAAGAGGATGTGCAAAATATATTCAGTCAAATGATGGAATTAGTAAGAACCGCAAAACTCGGCACAATTATACTAGTCCCTTCTAATAGGGTTGCTGAAGAATGGGCTGATTATGCATATGTTGCCAATGGCTCAGAACAGGTTGAAGAGTATGTCAAAGAACTACAAAGCAAATTAAATTATGGTCCATTTGTTTTTGCTAACCGCTACGACGGTGTAGATCTGCCTGGCAATGCATGTCGGCTGCTCATTATGAGCGGGTTACCAGAAGGATCTAGCAATTACGATAAATTTAAGGCCACTGCTCTTAGAGGAAGCGAATCAATAACTAGAGAAATTGCGCAAAAAATAGAACAGGGTATCGGGCGTGGGGCAAGAGGCGCAAGCGACTATTGCGTTGTTTTTCTGGTAGGCCGTGATTTGGTCAATTGGGTGTCTATAACGAAGAATACAGCATATTTGACAAATATAACACGAGCTCAGTTGGAAATTGCAAGTCAAGTAAGTGAGTCCGTATCAAGTTATGAAGACCTAATCGATACAGTGAGAAAATGTCTCACTAGGGATAAGACTTGGACCGAGTTTTACCGAAAGACATTGTCGAATAATCTAACAGATGATTATGAAACAGCTCAAGTCGAAGAAGCTTTATTGGAGAGGACAGTTATTGATCTCTGGCAGGAGGGATATAAGGATAAAGCAATTGACAAGCTGAATAACTATTTTAAAAAAGGGCATACTATTACGGATCCTCCAATGAGAGGTTGGCTCGAACAACTGAGCAGCAAGATATATTATGACAATAATAATTACATAGCTTCAGAGCAAATGCAGAAAAGAGCTTTTGGTCACAACAAGAATTTAACCCGTCCGAGCGAGTACACAGATTATCCGTCTCTACCAGCACCTGATGGTCAGGCAAAAGCCATAGTTGAGAATCTATCCAAGTATTCATCAGTCAATGATGCGATTAGAAAGTTTGAATCAATTGCTGATTCTTTAGTACTGCACGCCCCTCCTAAAAAGTTTGAACAGGCTCTCTGTGATTTTGCATATTTTCTTGGCTTCAAACCGGAGAGGCATGATATCAACGGAGAAGGCTCGGATGTCATATGGCTGACACCTTCGAAAGTGGGCTTCATTATGGAAGCGAAGAACAACAAGAACAACGACGTGCCGTTACACAAGAAAGAAGCTGGGCAGCTTAATGTAGCTAAGAACTGGTTTAATAGGGAATATACCCATTATCGGGGAATACCTGTAAGTGTCCACCCTAGCGACTTAGCTGATAAGAATGCCGAAGCTCAAGTTTTAAAACTCTTGTCGTTAAAGGACTTGAGACGACTTATTAGCGAAACATATAATTTTCTTTTACAATTTGAAACATATAGGATTGATCAGTATGAAACAAACTGTGAGTTATTGCTGGAACAGTCAAAGTTAAGACCTGAAGATATCGAACGTTATTTTCTTTCTAACTTCAAAACTGTAGAACATTGATTTAATATCAGAGCTTAATAAACAAATTATTTATGTTGACCTTATTCAAAACCATGACAGCCTTGACCTGTAGCATATCTCTGGACAACCACCGTGCGATTAAATTAGACTGACGAGATATAGCATTCAACTGCTACAGCACAGATAAAAAGAGAAATACGGTGAACGTGTTCTTACAGCGCCGAACCGCCTTTCAGCAGGGGAGGGAGGTAGAATTGGCCCATCAATAACAACCACTTTTGAAATTAGGAGCTAAACTCATCTATACAGATTTGGCACCGAAGATACCTGAACTATCGTCTAAAGGATGATAGTCCCATTACCGCCATATCACACAAAACAAATGGAATCTGAAACTTGTGGTTACGGTACTTTATCTAGTGAAGATTGCTTATGCATATAGCGGTAATTCCATTTGTAGAGAAATAGATGAGACGAGGAATACATCCGATTCTTTCATTTCCATTAGGCTTACCATCATTCACCTTTTAACGCCAAAACCTGTACATCTTATATAGAAGAAACGGAAGAGCTCATTGCCAGATGGGTAGCTTCTGTCAGTTGTTTGGGAAGCACATCAATCCGAGGGAAATGTCAGGATAGCAGTTCATCAGTTCCGAGAAATTCTTGTGTCAATAAGTAATGCCCAGCTGCTGCAGCAAAAAGTGGTCCATGGTAAGGAACACCTCTGGGTCTTTAATTCCGGTCAGTGGAAGGGATTCCATTTGTTCACAGCCAGTTGGTATGCCAGATACAGCTTAGCCTTAATATTTAATATACTTGGTTTTGTGCTGTTCGAGAGACGGTCATGGAGGTCGGTCTTGTTCAGGACGACACAATGTTATCGATTCAAACGCGCAGCAGTTTCTTATTGCCAACACCGGGCTTGTTGGACATGATTCCCGGTTGCAAGACCAACCTGCTTTTGATGGCAGGTTCGACACACTTGTAGAAGATCTTCTTGAAATTACCGCAGAACAGCCAATCCACTAGCATCCATATGGGCGGCTGAGAATCGTAGTAGGTGCTCTTGAAAGGCTTGAGCTGTGCAGCGAAGATTGCTTATAATTCTTTGCGATGGCGACAATCACACTCTTATAATCCTCGGTGCCGGGTCCAGGTAGACCAGCAGGCTCATAGTAACCGAACGGCCCGTAGCCTTGGCAAGTTCAGTAGCCATGTAGCTTTTGAGAATGACCTCAATGTTAACGATACCATCAAAGACGAGATAACGTAATTCCTGATCCAACATTTACCGTTCCCAAATGGGATCACAAGCAGTGTTCGGAAGAAAGGACAGCTTACGTTTACTGTGCTACCTGACCTAAAAGCAAAAAGGATACCGATAGCCCTTGATACGATAATAGCCTACCAACTCCATACGACCCGCGAGGTCCTGCACGTTGATGTCTGTCAACTCGTTGTCCAAAAGCAGCTGAGCCAAGTCTGCATAATCGCGGTAAAGATGGCTAGGGTAAAAGGGCAGCTTGGTTGCGGTTGCGGATTCCATATGCCTTCCGGGTTAAAAAATAACGCCATAGTATACGTTCCGCCCCGAAAGGCAGTAGAGGCGGTGGCAGCTTCTAACACAACTGACATTTCTTGATGCCGGGGCCGAATGCAAAACTTCAAAACTTGATTGTGGCCCAGAGCTAAGACTGAGCGTAGATGACGCTAAACGAGATGGCATTTTCTGGGCCAAACCAGGACGCTGGGTCTCGTTATGACCTTCTGCCATGCTCCCATAGTGGCCCTAGGTACACTCCTGGTGGTCCCGGTTAGAGCGGGAGGATACCGGCGACATTAGCTCTGACTGTCCACCAGTACGACCCGCTTTCGGATTCGCAAGGACCCAGTGACGAAAATCAAAAACCTGTCGGCTTCTCAGACCAATCCGCCACAGGAACTCGGAAACCAGCATCCGGACGCAACTCAATACAAAGAGGAGACTCTACTTTAGAATTAAGTAAAGAATGCTATTCGGGGGGACTACCCCATATGCCAAGGTGGTCCGAGTGGAAGAGGCCTCGACTTGTGTCTGTGATGAGACAGTTGCCCAGGCAGTCGGCTTAGACCGTCGAAACTGCTGAGTTCTGTTTTCCGATCCACCACCCTACTGAAGCGGCCAAAGGATGAGCTCCCCAGCTATTTGCGGCGACTGTCCCCGCAGGAGAATCCTGAGGCCAAAACTACCGTCACTCAGATTCGCACCACCCACTGCGATCATTCCAGTATGAGGTCAGTGATCCGAAGCCACACGATGAGTAGCTGACCAGCTGCCTGACCAGTCACAGCCGACGATTCCCCTGATGATGAACCAGACCGCATCACCATCAGAAGGAAACCCATGCCGAACCCTAGTATCATCACCGTCACCGACCTCGGCTTCGCCTATCCGAGCAGCCCATCCGCCATCTTTGAGCACCTGTCCGCGACCTTGGATCGGGGCTTGACCGCCCTGCTTGGCGATAACGGCTGCGGTAAAATCACCTTGGCTCTGCTCCTGTGCGGACGCCTATCGCCAACCCAGGGAAGCATCAGCCCGAAACCAAGCAGCCTGGTTTGCGAATACTGCCCCCAGGACATCGCCGAGCAACCGCATAACCTGGACGATTTTGCCAACGACTGGTCACAGCGGACCGTTGCCATCAGGCGGACCCTGGGCATAGCAGACGATTGGGTCTACCGGTATCCGACCCTCTCCGGTGGTGAGGCGAAGCGCCTGCAAGTGGCCTGCTCACTCAGCCGGGAACCTGACCTGCTGGTCCTGGATGAGCCAACCAACCATGTGGATGCAGCGACCAGAACCCGTATCGGTAAGGCCATGGACCGCTTCGCAGGTATCGGTCTATTGATCTCTCACGACCGGGCCCTGATCGACGCCAGCTGCCCTAGGTCGTTGGCCTTCCGCACACGTCACACGCAGGCTGGCAATGTGCTGACGCTGACCCAGTTCAAGGGCAGGCTGGCGCAGATCGAGGAGCAGGAGAAGGCTGAAGACCGTCACGCCCAGGAGGAATTGGATGGCAACCACAGGGAATTGGACAGGCTTATGCGGTACAAGGCTGCCCGCTTCCAGAAACTCCAGCATGTAGATGCCCTGAGACGGCAGGGAGGCCGGATCGACCCACACGACCACGACGCCCGGAACATTCACAAACTGGCCAAACCCGGGGCCTCGGGAGCAGCAGCTGCTCGCGGCTATCGGCAAGCTGACGCGCGCATCGCCGCGACCAGCAGAAAGAACGCCGACCTACAGACTGCCGCTAAACGCTATGACGGGAGTATGAGCCTACAGGCCGAAGCCAGCCGTAAACGTGAATTGGTCTGGGTTGATGGCAGCGACCTACGTGACTGGATGGAAAGACATGGCGTCGAAGACTTCCACCTGTATCTGAGCGGGAATGCAGCTACAGACAGCGGGGATGACAGCCAGCATGGGCCAGCTCTAAAAACCATCAGCATCAGGCCGAAAGACCACATCGGCATCAGTGGTCCGAATGGACGTGGTAAGTCCACCTTGCTCGAGCTGCTTGCCGCCCGTCTGCCCACGGATCTGCCCCGCCTGATCCTGCCCCAGATCATTGGCTCGGCACGAATACACAAGGCCTTGGAGGACGCGGTCGCGCTGCCGGGGACTCAGAGAAGGAAACAGATGTCGGCTTACGCCCAGCTCAACGCTGACCCAGAAGATCTTCTGGCCGGTCACGAACTCTCTGCGGGCGAGGGCCGCAAACTATTGCTGTGCCTGGGATTCTTGGAGCATCCGCAGCTATTGATCCTGGACGAACCGACCAATCATCTAGACCTTCGCTCCCAGGCCGCTCTGGCCGAGGTGCTGGCACCCTACCACGGAGCCCTGGTGGTCGTCTCCCACGATGAAGGCCTCCTGGAAGCTGTAAGCTCAATCCACTGGGAAGTCGAATGATCCCAGGACACCCAGCAGCCTGATATTAGTGTGCGTGTTAGGGGACGCAAGTTAGTGATGTACCTGTCGCCATGCGACCTCCATATGAACATGTTGCCCCAAACATGTCGCCCCAATCCGCCACAGTGCTGTGCAGCTAAAAGAGCGAAGAAACGAGAAGAACCAGTGATATGTCAAATATGTGCCCGGAGCTGAGAACACAGATAATAAAAAAATCCAAGGCCTAAGACCTTGGAATCGTTGCTATTTGGTCGGGCCGGCGGGATTTGAACCCGCGACCCCTTGACCCCCAGTCAAGTGCGCTACCAAACTGCGCTACGGCCCGACAGTGCATCAGCACCGAGTAGAGATACTAGCACAGCGTAACTGGGCCGACAACGGTCCGGCGAGTCCCAGCAAACAAATCCAGGCAGACCAGGTCACATGATCAACTTGCTATCATGTTTCTGGACGGTCGACGCAACCCGCGTCGACCGCAAGTCGTCCCAGCCCGGAAGGGGTTCCATGAGCACAGACGTTTTCGACCTTTCGGCCGCGAAGATGCGAGACAAGGGCATGAGCGAAGTCTCCATCAACCAGTTCAAGCAGCTTTACGAAACTTGGGAACGGGGAGATGCCAAGGCCTGCGTGCGCGAGAAGGATGTTACCCCGCTCAAGGACGTGCCCCGCACCAAAGACATCCACGACACCATGGACATGGACATGGCCCTGGATGCATTCTCCCGCACCGCCTTCATCAAGCTTAATGGAGGACTGGGCACCTCCATGGGCCTGGAGAAGGCCAAATCCCTGCTACCCATCCGTCGCCACAAGGCCCGTCGCATGCGTTTCCTGGACATCATCATGGGCCAGGTGCTGACGGCCCGCAAGCGCCTAGGGGTTCCGCTGCCGCTGATCTTCATGAACTCCTTCCGCACCTCGCGCGACACCATGCGCGCGGTCAAGCAGGACCGCCGCTTTGTTCAGAAAGACGTGCCCGTGGAGATCATTCAGCACATCGAACCTAAGATCGACGCTGACACCGGCCGTCCTGTCGACTTCCCAGCCAACCCCGACCTTGAATGGTGCCCTCCCGGCCATGGCGACATCTTCTCGACCATCTGGGAGACGGGCCTACTGGATACACTCAAGGAGCATGGAATCGACTATCTGTTCATCTCTAACTCCGACAACCTGGGCGCCCGGCCTTCAAGGACCCTGGCCGGTTATTTCGCGCAGTCCGGAGCGCCCTTCATGATCGAGGTGGCCAAGCGCACCGATGCTGATCGGAAGGGCGGCCATATCGTTATCGATAAGGCCAGCGGACGCCTTATCCTGCGGGAGATGTCCCAGGTGGACCCGCACGACCGCAGCTCAGCCATGTCCATTCGCAAGCATCCCTACTTCAATACCAACAGCATCTGGGTCAGGGTCGATGCCCTGCGCGACAAGCTGACCGAATACAACGGCGTGCTGCCGCTGCCCATCATCGAGAATCGGAAGACCGTGGACCCCACCGATCCATCCACCCGCCCCGTGGTGCAACTGGAGACCGCCATGGGCTCTGCCGCCACGCTCTTCGAAGGAGCCATCTGCGTACAGGTGGACCGTATGCGCTTTCTGCCGGTCAAGACCACCGACGACCTGTTCATCATGCGCTCTGACCGCTTCCATCTGACCGACTCCTATGAGATGGAGGATGGCAACTACGATTTCCCAAACGTTCAGCTGGATGAGCGCTACTACAAGTACATCGCCGACTTTGACGAGCGCTTCCCCTATGGGGTTCCCAGCCTGGCGGCCGCCAACTCGGTCACGATCGAGGGGGACTGGACCTTCGGCAGGGATGTGACCCTGTATTCGGATGCCCATCTGAGTGATCAGGGGCGCTCCTCATACGTGCCCAATGGTCAGTATGTGGGACCCCAGGGGATCGAACCGGACGAGTGGGTCTAGGGCCAGTCTCAGCAGGGTTCAGCCTGTCAAGAAAAGGTACCGTATTTGGGTATTTGGCTCCCACGGTCCTGAAAATCAATCTATGATAGATAAGCGTGCGTTAGGCGCACTGATACACAAATTTTAACGATACGCGAGGACTGATGGCAGAAGGCACGAACGGAAGACGGCGTTTCTCGGATAAATGGGGCAAGCACGAACTTGATGTCCTAGCCGTCTTATCGTCAGCTTTCCCACAATGGCTTACATCTCGGCAAATAGCCCAACGGGTCAAGGCCTATGCCGACTCCTATGGCGAGCTGGCTGACCAGGCCGCCAAGGCAGCCTTCGCCAAGCAGTTCCAGCGTGACCGCGCCAAGTTGGCGGCCATGGGCATAGCCATAGAATCCCGTCAGCCCGAGTATTCTTCCAAGTCAGAGGGGCAGGATTTCGCCTCCTACCGTCTGCAGCTGGGGGATGAGCCCCGCATCCGTATGCACTTCAATCAGGAGGACATGCCGGTGCTGGCCGCGGCCAACTACCTAGCGCGATCCATAGCCATGTCCCAGGAGGCCAGCGAGGAGCCGACCCGACCGGTCTCGCGCACCACGCCCCGGGTACCGCAGGTGCCCATCCCCGGCCTGGGCCTGGACTCCATAGCCCCTGGATTGGGCACCCAGCGCATTCCCGACGATCTGGTCAAGGTCATCGATTCCCGCCGCTTCGCCGCCACTGTGGACGTGGACGGGGAGAACCTCAACGTGGCCTATGCCGACTCCGATGACCTGGCCATGTTCGTCCTGGAGCACCCCGATGCCTCCATCGTCAGCCCTCAGGAGGCCGCAGATGCCTTCCGGCGCCGTCTGGATGCAGCCGCCCGCTTCAAGCTGGCCGACGAGTCTTTGAGCCCTGGCGCGGCAACGGTCATCTCTCCGGAGATTGCCCGGACCAGCGTCGAGCATTTCGCCACTGACCTAAGCGACGACGACACCGACCTTCGCCACGCCCGTCGGGTCAGTGCATCCTCCTTCCAGACCGGATCCGAGGTGGACCGCCGCCTGAGGCTCATGCTCTTCCTGTCCGCCCACCTGGGCGAGGAGTTCTCCCTGGCCGAGCTGGCCGATCGCTTCATCGGCCACCCCAACAGCAAGGAAGAGCTACGCAAATATGTCAACACCATTCACAAGGACATCAACACCCTGACTACGGTTTCGGACGACGGGGAGATGGCAGGCAGCCAGTTCTTCGATATCGACTGGTCCCTGCTGGACGACAGTGGCATCGTCTCGGCCACCAACTCGCTGGGGCTGGAACGACTGGCCGGCATTTCACCCCAGTACCTGAGCATGCTGACCGCCTCTCTCAACTACCTGGCCCATTCGCCCCTGCTGCCCGAACAGTCCCGCACCCAGGCCGAGTCGCTCTACCAGCGCCTGCGCACGCATGTAGGGCCGGGGGAGACACCCTGGCTCTCCCTGACCGGTTATGAGACTGAGCCCAAGAGCTTCTCGGTAGTCCGACGCGCCATCAAGACCGAGTCCTTGCTGGACATGGAGTACACGGACGCCGCCGGCCGCACCCGCCGCAAGGTGGTGGCACCTGCCAAGATCTTCGTGGATGAGGGCGTCTACTATGTCGCCGCCTGGACCGATATAGGCGATGCAGCAGAGGGCACTGAGGCTGCGGATGCTCCCTCGGATTCCAGCCGCCACCTCAAGCAGGGCACTGGACGCAACAGGCAGTGGCAGGTTCTGCGAATCGCCAGAATCGAGCACGCAACCATCGTCAAGCCCAGCCATAAGGTGGAGTTCCCGGATGTGCCGGTCAGCGAGCTGCGCAAGTGGTCCTTCGACAACGGCACGGCTGCGGTCTTCATCACCGACCGGCCGGATCTGCCCTACATCAAGTCCCTGCCGGGCGCCTCGGTCGAGCCATGCGGATCCGGGCAGAAGGTCCACCTGACCGTCTCCTCGGACTCATGGTTCGTGGCCTTCTGCATCGCCCACGCCAAGCACATCACCGCAGTGGCGCCCAAGACCCTGCGCACCATGATTCTGGCCCGTGCCCAGCGCGAGATCACCATCAGCGACGCTCACGACAAGGAGCAGGACCGGCACTAGTCCCGGTCGGAGAGGAGTGCCATGCCTGGATGGATCTGGATCTTTCTGGTGATCTTCATGCTGGCCATGCTGATTGGCGGAGCCGTCTACGCCATCCGCCACGCCATGACAGCCGGCCGATCCATAGGGCGGGTCTCAGACGATCTGAACCGACACATGCCCCAGCCCCCAGTTGCAGGACAGTCCCAGGCAACAGATAGGGCTGAAGGTCCGGCTTTCGCCCTGCCCTTGTCGCACTCAACCGAACGCTACAGCCAGGCCCACGCCCAGGTTCTGCAGCGCAAGGAGCAGCGCAGGAGGAATCATGCCCGCGTCTGGCGGCGGTGGAAGCAGTTCAATAAGTAGTTCTTGGAGGAATATGTCAGGTCATCGTCACCACGGACAGGATTCATCAACATCCGAACCGGGGCCGGCGGAACGTTACGCTCGTTTCAGTCGTCATCGCAAACGCATGACCGGAGCGCCCGCACGTTTTCAGTCCAAGTTGCCCTTCCCTCTGGATGACTTCCAGCTGGAGGCCATCACGGCTCTGGAGGATGGCGACAACGTTCTGGTGGCCGCTCCGACCGGCGCCGGCAAGACCATCGTGGCCGACTTCGCAGTATTCTTAGCTCAGGAGCAGAACGTCAAGACCTTCTATACCACCCCAATCAAGGCGCTGAGCAACCAGAAATATCATGATCTGGTCGACCGTTACGGCGAGGACCGGGTGGGGCTGCTGACCGGCGACACCTCCATCAACTCCGAGGCGGACATCGTGGTCATGACCACCGAGGTCCTGCGCAACATGCTCTACGAGCAGTCCTCCACCCTGACGGCCCTGAAGTACGTGATCCTGGATGAGGTCCACTATCTGGCCGACCGCTTCCGGGGGCCAGTCTGGGAGGAGGTCATCATCCATCTTCCGGCCTCCATCCGCATTGTGGGGCTGTCGGCCACCGTGTCCAACGTGGAGGAATTCTCCGACTGGATCTCCTCAGTGCGCGGACGCACCCATCTGGTGGTCTCCGAGCGCAGACCCGTGCCGCTGGAGCAGCACGTCCTGGTCCAGGCCGACAGGCACTCCGAGCCCGAGATCCTGGACCTGTATCGGCACGACGGTTCAGGACGGCAGACGCCAAAGATCAACCCGCGTCTGGTCTCCCGGCTGGCCCAGCTGGACAAGGCAGGACAAGAACGTGCCCAGACCCGTGATCAAGGACACCATCACCACCATGGCCGCGGCGGCAGGCCAGAGCGACGGATGGGGGAGCGGTATCGTCCAAGCCGGGCAGACGTGGTCGATGAGCTGGACTTCATGGACATGTTGCCCGGCATCTACTTCATTTTCTCCCGTACCGGCTGCGACCAGGCCGTCCAGCAGTGCATCCGGGCAGGCCTGCAGCTGACTACTGATGAGGAGGCGCGCCGAATACGGCACATCGTGGACTCCATGGCAGCCGGCCAGCTCAGCAAGGAGGATCTCAAGGCGCTGGGATTCTCCCAGTTCCGTTTCGCTCTGGAGCAGGGCTTCGCCGCCCATCACGCTGGCGTGGTCACCCTCTTCCGGCAGATAGTCGAACATCTGTTCGAACTGGGACTACTTAAGGTGGTCTTCGCCACCGAGACCCTGGCTCTGGGCATCAACATGCCTGCCCGCTGCGTCGTGGTCGAAAAGCTGGAGAAGTTTGACGGCACCGGCCATGTAGCCCTGACGCCCGGCGAATTCACCCAGCTGACAGGTCGAGCCGGCCGGCGCGGCATCGACGACATCGGCCATGTAGTAGTGGTCGACCACCGGGACTTCAGCCCCAAGACCATGGTGGCCCTGTCCAGCCGGAGAGTCTATCCGCTGCACTCCAGCTTCCGACCCACCTTCAACATGGCCGTCAACCTGCTCAACTCCTCCAGCTACACGCGTGCCCGGGATACCCTGGACCATTCCTTTGCTCAGTGGGAAGCCAACCGATCAGCCTCAGAGCTGGAGGAGCGCATCGAGACTCTGACCAGCGGCCTGGAGGACTACCTTAAGGCCGCCCAATGCAGCCGCGGCGATCTGATCGAGTTCATGCGCATCCGTGCAGCCCTCTCTTCGGCCCAGAAGAACGATCGCCGCCGTTTGAAGCGTCAAAGGTTCACCAGCGAGAAAGCTCGCGACCAGGCATTCCGTGACCTTGACCGGCACATCGACCAGCTGCGCGAGCAGGAGCGCAACCATCCCTGCCGCCAGTGCCCGGATCTGCCCAAGCACCTTCGCTGGGGGAACCGGTGGATTCGCATGGACAAGGAGCTGCAGAGGACTCGAGAACAGTACGAGTCCAAAACAGGATCAGTCTCGCGCCAGTTCGACAGAATCTGCCAGATTCTGGCTGACCTGCACTACACCCGTCCCGTCGACCCTGATGACTGCCGATTGACACGCAAAGGGCAGCTGCTTCGGCGCATCTACAGTGAGCAGGATCTGAGCCTTGCCGAGATCCTGGATCGGGGCATCCTCAACGATCTGGAGCCCGCAGAACTGGCGGCCGCCGTTTCCGGACTGGTCTACGAATCCCGACGTGGGGTAGGGGAGCAGCCGGGGGAGAGGGCCGGGTACAGAGCTCCCAGGCTGGTCGAGGCCATGGAGGATATGAAACGTCAGTGGTCCCAGGTGCAGGAACGTTGCGATCAGGCCGGGTTGGAACTGCCCCCGGAACTTGATTTTGACTTAGGGCCGACCATCTACGACTGGGCCTGCGGCGACTCTCTGACCACCATCCTGCGTGACAGTGATCTGACGGCGGGGGACTTCGTGCGCAACGCCAAGCGCCTGTCCGATGTGCTCACCCAGATCGTCCAAGTGGAACCCTACCTGGGCAGGGGAGGGCATCACCTGGCCAGGGCAGCCAGCATCGCCGCCGACCAGGTCAATCGCGGCATTGTGGCATATACAGGCGTGGAGTGAACACGGCCGCAGACAGGGAATAAGTTTCAGGTCAACACTGTTCTGTAGCTTGGAGGCAGTGACGGACACGAGTAAGGAGGAATCATGGCAGAGCGTAGTCTTCGCGGTATGAGTATTGGGGCGAAGTCCCTGGAATCTGATCAGAATGTGGACTTCGCGGCACGCAGCGAGGTCGCCTACATCTGCCCCAAGGGCCATCGGACTATCCTGCCCTTGGCCGAGGGCGCTGAGGTGCCGCAGGAGTGGGAGTGCCGCTGTGGGCAGATCGCTCACCTTGAGGGGCACGACGAGCAGGAGTCCGGCAAGACCGGCAAGCCGACCAGGACCCACTGGGACATGCTGTTGGAGCGTCGATCCGAGGACGAGCTCAAGGCTGTGCTTGACAAGCGTCTGAAAATGCATCGCGAAGGATGGTTCCCTGACTATGAGTAAATCACCGCGCCGTCTGGTTCTTCTGGACCTCGACGGCACCCTGACCGCTTCACATCCAGGCATTATCGCTTCCGTAGTGCAAACTTTTAAGGATCTTGGTTATCCCGTGCCCAATGATAGCGAGCTTCGCAGATTCATCGGTCCGGCCGTGAAAGTATCGTTGCGCCGCAACGGCGTCAGGGAGGAAGACCTCGACAGGGGCGTACAGATATACCGGCGCTATTACAGCGAGATGGCATCATTCGAGGATCCGGAGCATCCTGGGCAACACATCCCTGGACGCCTGCTTGCCACCGTTTTCGACGGCATCCCAGAGCAGCTGAATCGTATGCACGAGCGTGGTCTGACGTTGGCCGTGGCCACCTGCAAGCCTGAGTATCAGGCCCTGCCCGTCTGTGACCACTTCGGATTGAGGCCACTGGTAGATGGAGTCTATGGCGCCAGTAAGGACTCCACAAGGGTAACCAAGGATCAGGTCATCACTTATGCGCTGGAGCAGCTTGGTTTCGATGCCGAACACGGCGATCGGGCCCTTATGGTCGGCGATCGCTGGACTGATGCCGATGGTGCGCAGGAAACCGGTCTGGACTGCCTGGGATGCGGCTGGGGCTATGCCGAGCCCGGAGAACTTGAGTCTCACGGGTGCTACCGTGTCATCGCCCAAGTCGACCAGTTGTTCCAGGCCGCCGAGGATTACTTCGACAAAGACCAGACTCAGCACTGAGTCGACCAGAACTGTATCCTGCCTTTTAGGGACCGCCTAGGGCCACCCGAGATTACCAGGGTGGCCCTTTGCTATCTGTGAGTGATGCTAGTGAAACGTCACCAAATTTGACCACAATAGATCGACCATGAATCGCTTGAAAATGGCAAAAATCGTAATCATGATCTAGTAAGCCGATAATGTACGTTATGTCAAATTGCTTATTATTTTTCTCCCCCATTTAGGCCGCCACATGGCCTTCGCACAATGTTGTCCTCGTGATCATGCAGCCCGTTGACGCTGCTCGTGCTGGTGCTCCAAACGCTGGCGCAGACGCATAGCCGTGAGCTCGTCGATGGGCCGCTCAGGCAAGCCTGGTGTCAGCTGTCCGGTAGTCAAATCCACATGGTCGCAGGTCTGCAGTTCCAGATCCATCCGATGCCAGATAGCACCCACAGAGATAGCAAAGACGGCACGCCCGGACTGCATCAAAGCGAAGACCTGATCCGGGCCTGAACACTCGGTAACCTCGTCCCCGTCGCAAACCACAGTCACATGCTCAAGCTGACCGACTGTCCGATGCTCAAGATAAGCCACGGTGCTCGTTGCATTGACCAGGTTGACGCCGGCATCCAGAAGTCGCTTGAGGACAGCCAGGATGACCACATCTTTAAAAGAATATAACCTGCGGGAGCCTGATCCATGTGAGGCCTTGATTGAGGGCTCTACAATCCGTTTGCGGGCCCAGTAATCCAGCTGCCGATAGGTGATGCCGGCCACCTTGGCCGCGACAGTTCCCCGGTAGCCTCGGGTCGTGCCCTCGGCCTGCTCAGCCGAGAAGAGTTCCCCCTGCACCAGCTTCGGCACCTCTTCGGCCATGCCATGCCCCCCTATCAGCTCTTGGCGATGACTGCCCGATTGTCAAAGTAGACCAGCCTGAACTTGCCGATCATGATCTCGTCGCCGTTGTGCAGGTCGGCCTGGTCCACGCGTTCACGGTTGACGTAGGTGCCGTTGAGGCTGCCCGTGTCCTCGACCCTGAAGCCTTGGTCAGTCCGTACAAATATGGCGTGCGCCCTGGAGACTGTCGAGTCGTCCAACAGAATATCCGCTTTGGGATCACGGCCCACGCTGACCTGGTCCTCATCGAGCAGATAACGCGATCCCGACACCGCTCCCCTGGTAGAAATCAGCAGGGCTGTACCCTCAGGCAATCGGGCCATAGTCTCCAGGTCGTCCTTGGTCAGTGGACGGTCACCGTTGGAGGTGACTGGAATGTTCAGGGCCGGCATGCCAATGATGGTCGTCTCGCCCGCAGTGGGAATAGGTTCTGTCATAACTGTCTATTCTACAGGCTTTGCATACTGATAGTCCTGCACGCGTCGAACCTGGTCGATTCTGACACTATCGGACTGCTCCACGGACACGGATGCGTGGAATTGGACCTTGATCCGCGAACCCACTCCCCCGGCGATCTGAATGGCGTTCTGCAGGCTGTCCGGGTCCCCGATGGCCTTGACGACATAGGGGCTTTGCAGCTTGGAGTGGTCGCACTGCAGGCCGGTGCGCGTATCCAGCAGATAGGTGTTGGTGACCACCCGGACATCGTTGAAGGATATGACCTCAGCCCCTGCATTGCGTAGCTCCTCGATCAGGTTGAACATAGTCGAGGCATCCACACGGTCGCTGTCCTCGGTGACAGTCACCACCACTCCCCTGCCCTGTGCTGGCAACCGTCCGGACAGGATGCCGCTGCTCTGCTCGTTCTGCTGGGCGATACGGGCGGCTTCCTTTTGCTTGTCGGCAGCGGACTTAATAGAGGTCAGCTGCTGGTTGAGTTGGCTCTTGCGCTCCTCCAGCTTATCGACCTGGTTGCTGGTTTCGTCCAACACCCGCACCAGCTCTTCCTCCGACAGGCTTTGGTAAGAGGACTGGTTGTTGCGCACTTGGACGGCGTACCCGAAGCCCAGCAAGGCGCACATAAGGGCCACCAAGACGCTGGTGACCAGCCTGACCCTGGTGGCGTTGGAATTGAGTGTGCGCAGAGGCCGCCGACGTACCACCGGGAAAGCACCGGTCTGCGTATCGTCGGATGGAGCTCTGACCCGCCCAGGCCGCCTGGGCGGAATGCTCTTGGGCATCTGTTCATCGCGCTTCTTCCTGAGGGTGTGTCTCATATACTCACCCCTTGAAAATGAACCGTCGAATAGCGGAGACGTTAGAGAAGATGCGGATGCCCAAGACCACGATGACAGCTGTGGACAGCTGGGAGCCCACGCCCAGCTGATTGCCCAGGAAGACCAGCAGAGTGGCGGTGATCACGTTGGAGATGAAGGAAACCACGAAGACCCGGTCCGAGAAGCTGCGCTCGAAGTAGGAACGGACCGCGCCCATGAGTGCATCCAGGGCCGCTACCACCATAATGGGCAGATAGGGCTGCAGGACGATGGGAATGTCTGGCTTGAGGAAGATGCCCGCCACCACACCTAGGATCAGGCCTAGAATTGCCGACATGTCAATTACTCCTTCCGGCATAGGACAGATTGGGCAGACCGACTGCATTCAGGTTCAGGCGCCGCTGCTTGTTCACATTGACGGTGATGTTCGCATTCTTCAGGTCATGCAGGCGGCTCTGCAGATCGCTGCGAGACATCAGATCAGACAGTGCACCCTGGTCGCCTATGGCCTCAATCTTGTAGGGTGCCTCGATGGAGGCGGTCCCCACCAGGATGGTCTGACCGGCCGTGCGCACTGATGTCTGTGTCCCTATTCTATTGCCGTTGATGGCAATGGCCTCGGCTCCCGCGGACCAGAGCTTGGTCAGGAACCACTGCAGATCCTGGTCGGTGACCAATTTGATCTGATCCGCATTGTCTCGGACATCCTTGGAGGCAATAGGGTTAGCCAGGGTGATAACGATGCCTTGGCCCTGCACCTTGCTGGTACCGTTGGTCAGATCGTCGGCGGTCTGGGTGCCGTTCTGCCCCTGGCCGCCAACTTGACCCGAAAGCGTGTCGATCTTTCCGTTGAGGTCTGAAATCTGGCTGTTGAGGTCATTGGCACGTTTGCTGACCACCTCCACTTGGGAGATCAGCTTTTCACGTACCTTCTGACGCGGGTCCCGGTGCAGCACCTGCACTATGCCCGTGCCAGCCAAACCAACCAGCACACAGATGACAAAGACCAGGATCCTGTTGACCCAGACGCTCAGCGGTGATCTGCGTTCAGCAGGCAGCAGGCGGGCATCCTCGAACATAGGATCCATGGGACGGTTGGTCAGATCGTCTATCAGCCTCAAGGACTCATCGGCCATGCGCCGACGAATGGACTCCTGTGAGGGCTCAGAGCTTTCTTCATCAACATAGTGGCGTTCCAGACCAGAAGTGGAACGCGAAAAAGCCGCCCGGCGGTGAATCAGGGCACGGTCGGGCGGCACGGGGAAGGATTCAGGCATCCTCTGCGGTTCAGTCATGTTGGCGGTCCTGACGAATCAGTCCGATGCCTTGACGTGCGTATATCAGCCCTGCCAGCCAATAGAGGCCCACCCCCCAAATGACGGCTGCCAGGGCCACCAGATGAAAGAAGCGGAAGAAGGGTGAAGTACCAACATCCGCAAAGATCAGGGCCGGTATGGCCAGCATGAGTACGGCTGTGCCAGTCTTGCCCGCGAAGTGAACAGGCAGAGGACCATAGTTGTGCTGAGCCAGCACCAGAACCAGCAGACCCATGAGCACGTCCCGGGCCCCGACCAGGGCCAGAAGCCACCAGGGCAGGATCGAGGCAATACTCAGGGCAAGGACGGAGCAGAGAATGAGTAGACGATCGGCAACCGGATCCAGGATCTGCCCCAGCTTGCTGACCTGGTTGAACCTGCGGGCGATGATTCCGTCCACCCCATCTGACAGGGCCGAAATCAGCATGACCACCAGAGAGATGATCAGATGCCGATTGGCCACCAGGTAGGCAATAAGGGGTATGGATAGGATACGGAGCAGGCTGATGACATTCGGTACAGTGAGAATCACAGACCGCGGCTCAGGGCTGTACCTGCTGCGTGAAATTCGATCAATCAGTGCCATCCGACTACATTCTAGAAGCTTGAAGGGCTGTTACAAGGATGGCACGCGCACCAATCTCATAGAGGCGGTCCATTAGGCTGTTCACCTGGTCCCTGGGGACCATGGCCCTGACTGCCGCCCACTGCTTGTCATGCAGGGAAGAGACTGTCGGCGACTCGTACCCGGGCGTGATGCCTACAGCCATGGCTACACGCTCGACCGGGATGTCGTAATCCATCAGTACATAGCGACGGGCTGTCAGCACACCCTCCAGCCTACGGGACATGACCGCCAGCCGCTCATCATCCGGATCCAGGCGGGGCGACCTGATGAGAATCCCCTCCGATTTCAGAATGGGATCGCCGAAGACCCGAAGCCCGGCGTTGCGCAGGGTGGTGCCGGTGGAGACCACATCGGCGATCAGGTCGGCTACTCCCAGCTGGACCGACGACTCCACTGCCCCGTCCAAGTGGATCAGTTCAGCCTTGAGTCCTTTGCTGGTCAGGTAGTCCTCAAGAAGCCGGTCGAAAGTGGTGCCGATCCGCTTGCCGTCCACGTCCTGCAGGGTGTTGATGGAGCTGGCCTCCGGAGCGGCGAACCTGAAGTTGGAAGCGCCGAATCCCAACTGGGTGACCTCGACGGCCCCTGTACCCGAGTTCAGCAGAAGATCACGACCGGTGATGCCCAGATCAATGGTTCCTAGGCCGACATAGACCGCTATGTCGTTGGGCCTTAAGTAAAAGAGCTGGATGTCGTTGTCGGCATCATCGACTACCAGCTGCCGGTCGTTGGAACGCAGACGGTAGCCGGACTCTGACAGCAGCCTCCATGCGGGCTGGGACAACATGCCTTTATTGGGCACCGCGACCTTCAACACGGCAACCTCCTAATTGCGGAAGCGAATCTACAGTGGGACGGGATTGGGGGTCACAGGTACTTGTAGACATCCTCCAGGGTGATGCCCCGATCAATCATCATGACCTGAATGTGATACAGCAGCTGGCTCATCTCCTCGGCTGTCCGCTCCTTGCCCTCATACTCAGCGGCAATCCAGGTCTCCCCGGCCTCTTCATTAATCTTCTTGCCGATGAAATGCGTGCCCTTGTCCAGCTCGTCCACTGTCGAGGACCCTTCTGGGCGCTCCTTGGCCTTGGTCGTGAGCTCCTCAAACAACCCATCGAAGGTTTTCATCTGGCTATCTCCATTCTTCCTGCAAAACCTGTCAGTCCTTGTAGCTTACCTGCGCGGCCTGCCTGATCTGTTCAATGGCCTTGGCCGGGTCGTCTGCGCCGTAGACCGCGGAGCCTGCCACCAGGACATCGGCTCCAGCCTCTGCCACGATGGAAGCCGTGGTGGGGCTTACCCCGCCATCCACCTGGATGTGGGTCTTAAGACCGCGAGCTGTGATCTGGTCACGCAGGCGGCGGGTCTTAGGCATCTGATTGTTCAGGAACTTCTGGCCGCCGAAGCCTGGCTCCACGGTCATGACTAGAATCATGTCAAACTCATCGAGAATATCGAAGATCGGTTCCACAGGTTCGGCGGGGCGCACGGCCAGGCAGGCCTTGACCCCCATGTCGTGCAGCTGGCGGGCCAGACGAACCGGGGCATGGACGGCTCCGGTATGGAAGGTGACAGAGGCAACACCCAGCTTCGCGAATTCAGGGGCCCAGCGGTCGGGGTCCTCGATCATCAGATGTACGTCCACTGGCAGGTCGGTCACTTGGCAGATGCGCTCCACCACGGGCTCGCCAAGCGTCAGGTTGGGAACGAAATGATGATCCATCACATCCACGTGGACCATATCGGCATTGGCAATAGCCTTGAGATCCCGCTCCAGGTTGGCGAAATCGGCGGAAAGAATGCTGGGTGCTATCTGAATGCTCATGGAGATTATTCTATGTTGTACGGAAGACCGGCGGCACCGGTTTGTGGCTCAATTGCACAGGTCCCGACCTTCGGGCAACCG
This sequence comes from Bifidobacterium sp. M0404, assembly GCF_016101415.1. NCBI lineage: Bacteria > Bacillati > Actinomycetota > Actinomycetes > Bifidobacteriales > Bifidobacteriaceae > Bifidobacterium > Bifidobacterium sp. M0404. Next base: position 665,488 of record NZ_JACFQP010000001.1, read on the forward strand.
ACCCCTGACCTACTTGCTCTGGCCCTCGGATTCCTGACGTACCTCAAGCTCGGTAATGGTCCTCAGCTTTTCGGACAGCAGGGAGGTCGGCTTGCCTTTGCGCGCTATGAGGACGAAGGCTGCAGCCGCCAGGAAGAAGACCGTCATGGACACCCAGACGTTGATCCTGACACCTAGAAATTCGTGGGCGAAGTCGATGCGAAGGGCCTCGATCCAGGTGCGCCCCAGGGTATACCACATGACATAGAGGGCGAAGAGGGAGCCGGCCTTGAGGATGTTCACGGCCTTGTGGCCGATCCAGACCAGGAGGGCCGCACCAATCAGGTTCCAGATCATCTCATACAGGAAAGTGGGCTGGAAGAGGGTGCCGGTCGGACAGGTGGCCCCGTCATAGCACTGTTCGCTGCTGCCGATGGCGGAACCTGCGGTGTCGATCTTCAGCCCCCAAGGCAGCGTGGTGGGAGCCCCGTAGAGCTCCTGGTTGAACCAGTTGCCCAGCCGCCCGATGGCCTGGGCCACCAGAAGGGCAGGAGCCACGCTGTCGGCCAGCAGGGCGGTCGGGTAATTCTTGTGACGGCACCAGGCCCATGCTGCCAGAGCTCCCAGGAAAACCGCACCCCAGATGCCCAAGCCTCCGCGCCAGATGCGCAGGATGTCAGCCGGGTTGCCATCAGCTCCGAAGTAGCGTTCGGGGGTGGTGATGACGTGATAGAGCCTTGCGCCAACGATGCCGGCTGGAACCGCGCAGATGGCGATGTCCAGAATCTGGTCAGTCCGGCCACCCTCCTTCTTCCAGCGTCTGGTCGTGATCCAAGCAGCCACGATGATGGCCAGGAGCATGGTCAGGGCATAGAACCGGATGGTGACCGGTCCCAGATGGAAGCTGGATATTCCCGGCGATGGAATGTAGGCAAGCGTCATAAAGCCCCAATCTAGCCCCTGGGCCTTACAGCCCCACTCATTTCCTGGCCTGGGAGATGCCCCAGCGCAGGTCGGAGCAAATCTCAGCCAGGGCCTCAAGAGCCTTTCTGCGGTCTTTCCGCGGTCTGCCCTCGTCATCCAGAAGACAGTGGACCAGGGCCGATCCGACGATTACCCCGTCCGCATAGGCGCCAACCTGAGAGGCCTGCTGGGCGGTCGAAACCCCGATGCCCACGCACACATAAGGAGCGCCCGCATGTCTGACTCTTGCCACCAGGTTCTGGGCCGAATTGGACATGCTGGTTCGTTCGCCGGTCACTCCCATTCGTGAGGTCGCATAGACGAATCCTCTGGCGGCTCGAGAGGTGATCTGCAGACGTGCATCAGTGGAGTCGGGCGAGACCAGATAGACCCGGTCAAGCCCATAGCGGTCAGACTGCTCTATCCATTCCCCAGATTCGTCGACAATCAGATCCGGGGTGACAAGCCCGGACCCGCCAGCCTCGGCCATGCGCTGGGCAAAGTCCGCTACGCCATGATGCAGAATCAGATTCCAATAGCTCATGACCAGAGCCCTTGCACCGTCCGCCTGGACCTGGCGAACCGCATCGAAGACACCCTCGACCTTAACGCCATTATCGATGGCGCACTTGCTGGCCGCTTGGATTACTGGGCCATCCATGACCGGGTCGCTATAGGGCAGTCCGATCTCAACGATGTCGACACCGCTTTTCACCATGACCCGCATGGCCTCCAAGGATGTTGGCACGTCGGGGAATCCGTAGGGGAAGTAGCCGATAAAGGCAGGCCTGCCCTGCTGCCGGAGGGCCTGCAAAGTGGATGCCACCGGGCTGGTCGTGCGGCTAAACCCTTTGGGCTGGGCGGGGGCTTTTTGCCATTGCCATATCTGGTTGACCATCATCGGGCCTCCTCTTCCGCTTGATCACTCTTGCCGTGCCCGGCCTGGGCTTCCAGCGCACTGGCCTCCTGCTCGGACAGGTAGCCGAACCATCTGCCCGCAGTGGCCACATCCTTGTCGCCTCGGCCCGAGATGTTGATCAGGATGACAGGATTCCTGATTCCTTTGCGCAAAAGGTCGGTGGCCGCCTTGCTGGCTCCGGCCAAGGCGTGCGAAGACTCCAGGGCGGGAATGATGCCTTCGGTCCGGCAGAGATCGCTGAAAGCCTGCATGGCCTCTTTGTCGGTTGCGTAGTCATACTTGACCCGGCCTATGTCGTGCAACCAGGCATGCTCAGGTCCCACCGAAGCGTAGTCCAGGCCGGCGGAAATCGAGTAGGTGTCCATGGTCTGGCCTTGGTCATCCTCCAAAAGATAGGACTTGGTCCCCTGGAAGACGCCGATCTGGCCTGTCCCTGGCGACAGGCGGATGGCGTGCTCGCCTGACTTGGGCCCGTTTCCACCAGCCTCGTAAGCGTATAGGGAGACTCGGGGATCATCCAGGAAAGTGTTCATGATGCCGATGGCGTTGGAGCCTCCGCCGACGCAGGCCACAACTCCATCAGGATGGTCGATGCCGTACGCAGACAGCTGGGCGGAGGCTTCTTCGCCGATGATCTTCTGAAAGTCCCTGACGATGGTCGGGAAGGGATGGGGGCCTGCTACCGTGCCCAGCAGGTAGTGAGTGGACTCCACGTTGGTCACCCAATCGCGCAGGGCCTCGTTGATGGCATCCTTGAGAATCCTGGTCCCGGTGGTCACCTCGACGACTTCGGCTCCCAGCATTCGCATCCTGGCCACGTTCAGGGCCTGTCTGCGGGCGTCGACCTGCCCCATGTAGATTCGGCACTTGAAGCCCAGGAGGGCGCAGACTGTAGCCGTGGCCACGCCGTGCTGCCCAGCGCCGGTCTCGGCGATAACGCGGGTCTTGCCCATGCGCTTGACCAGGAGCCCTTGACCCAGGGCGTTGTTGATCTTGTGGGCGCCCGTATGGTTCAAATCCTCCCGTTTCAGAAAGACCCTGACCTGGCCGCCGACCCGATCGCTGATCAGCTTGGCGAACCGAGGCGCAGGTGTCAGGGCTGAGGGACGCCCCACATAGACCCGGTTGAGCCTGTTCAGCTCCTCACGGAAGGCCGGATCGGCCTTGGCCTCCTTGTAGACACGCTCCAGTTCATCAAGGGCGCCAACCAGGGCCTCAGGTACATAACGACCGCCATAGGGGCCGAAATAGGGACCGTCATGGGTAGAGAGGGGCCTGGCCTCGGCAGCCTTGAATCGATGACCAGCCTGAACCAGCAAGCGAACCGTCCCCTCCTGGTCCTGGGAGGTGACCAGACCTTCTCCTATCAGGACTGCATCAGCCCCGGCCCGGGCGTACCGCTCCAGCTCGACCGTCCCGAACACTCCGGACTCAGCCACCTTGACCACGTCCTTGGGCAGGTTGGAAGCTAGACGGGCATACTGGTCAACGTCAACGCTCAAGTCCTTCAGGTTGCGGGCGTTGATGCCAATCACCTTGGCACCGGCCGCAATGGCACGCTCGATTTCCTGACGATCATGCGTCTCGACCAGGGCGGTCATGCCCAGACTCCCGGCCAGGTCGAGCAGGTGCTTGAGGCGGGTGTCATCCAAGGCCGCCACAATCAGCAGGATCATATCGGCCCCATTGGCTCTGGACTCCCAGACCTGGTAGTCGGAGACGATGAAGTTCTTGTTGAGCACGGGAATGCCCACTGCCTGCCTGACCTGTCGCAAATCTTCCAAGGACCCCAGGAAGCGTCTGCCCTCAGTCAGGACAGATATGGCTGAGGCGCCTCCGTTGGCATACTGTCGGGCCAGGGCAGCAGGATTTTTGATGTCGGCAAGATACCCCTTGGAGGGCGAGGCGCGCTTAATCTCTGCGATAATCGGAATGCCGACGCTCTCCCTGAGCAGTCGGGCGGCATCCAGAGGTTTGCGCTTCATGCTCCTGACCTGTTGCTTGAGGCTTTCCAAGGGAATCTTCTGTACCCGGCCCCTAGCATCCTCCACGGCGCCGGCCACCAGTTCATCCAAGACGGTCATAGAGCCCTTCCCTCCAGTTTCCTGTGTGTTCCCTGCAACAACCTTAGCGTCTTTCTGCACTGGATGGCCCTTCCTGACTCTGCATTTCCGCCTGAGTGCGATTGCCTTGCACTACCGGAAGCGGTCCGCCGGCTTCGAAGCACGACCTGGTCCCGGTATGGCAGGCCGCCCCTACCTGGTCCACCTCCACAAGAAGCGCGTCCCCGTCGCAGTCAATGCTGACTCCCTTAACATACTGGACATGCCCGGAGGTGTCCCCTTTCCGCCAGTATTCCTGCCTAGAGCGGGACCAGAATGTGACTCTTCCTGTTGTCAGGGTCCGTCTAAGGGCCTCCTCGTCCATGTAACCTACCATGAGCACCTGGCGACTGTCATACTGCTGGACCACTGCAGCCACGAGTCCCTTGGCGTCCTTCTTGAGCCTGGCCGCTATGCTCGGATCCAAACGTTCTTCCTGATCCTTCGAAGACTGTGACATTGATTCTCATTCTCCTTGATTCAGCTAATTAATTCGGCTAGTTTGTCCGACATAACCTTGGCGGTTGATTGTTCATGGTATGGGTATGGTTTCCCGATGGCTGCCAACAAGGCCTGCAAAAGCCATGCACCATGTGGTGCCAAAATTTTTCTGCGGGATTGGTTCAGGCCTGCCATCGAACCGGATACCCGGCCGCATGGAGCGCCTGCTTGACGTCCTTGATGGACACCTGGCCAAAATGGAAGACGGAAGCCGCCAGGACCGCATCAGCCCCAGCCCTGACCGCAGGAGGAAAATCGGCAGCCTTGCCTGCCCCGCCGCTGGCGATGAGCGGAAGAGATACTGCCTTGCGCACGTCGGCGATCATTTCCAGATCGAAACCTTGACGGGTGCCGTCCGCATCCATGGAATTGAGAAGAACCTCGCCGGCTCCGAGTTCTTGAGCCTGCTTGACCCAGTCAACGGCATCGATGCCAGTGGACTGGTGGCCGCCCATGGTGGTCACTTCATATCCCGAGGTAATACCCTGTGCATTAGATCGGCGGGCATCGACCGAGAGCACCAGAACCTGGCGACCAAACCGCTGGGCGATGTCGCCGATGACCTGCGGGTTGGCGATAGCTGCTGTATTAATGCCGACCTTGTCAGCCCCGGACCGCAGGAGGGTGTCGACATCCTGCGGGGTGCGCACGCCTCCGCCGACAGTCAGCGGAATGAAAATCTGGTCGGCAGTGCTTTTGACCAGGTCCACCATGGTGGCTCGCCCGCTGCCCGAAGCAGTCACATCCAGAAAGGTCAGCTCGTCGGCTCCCTGTTGGTAGTAGGTGGAAGCCAGTTCGACCGGATCACCCGCATCGCGCAGATTCTTAAAGTGGACGCCTTTGACCACACGGCCCTGGTCGACATCAAGGCAGGGAATGACACGAACCGCTACCGTCATGTGACCTGCCTTCCTGCCTGAACCAAATTGTTTGAATCAAAACTTTAGCTTCTGCTGTGTCTGAAGACTACCGCATGTCCACACTATGGCATGACCACAATGCAAACCGCTGAATCAGGCCTGAAGCTTGACGGCCTTGGCTGCCAGCTGTCCGCAGGCGCCGTCGATGTCCGATCCGCGGGTGTCCCTCATGGTTGCAGTAATGCCGGCCTTGTGAAGGATATCCAGGAAGCGCTGCTCATCCTCAGGCTTGGAGGCCGTCCAACGAGACCCCTCAATCGGATTCAGAGGTATGGGATTGACGTGCACCCAGTCGTCCCCATAGTGGTTGAGGCGCTTGGCAAGAAGACGGGCATGCTCGACCTGGTCGTTGATGCCTCGCATTAGGGCATACTCGATGCTGACCCGTCTGCCGCTGGCCAGGTAGTAGTCGTGAGCTGCATCCAGAACCTGGGTCGTGTTGAAGCGCCTGTTCATGGGCACCAGCTCGTCGCGCAACTTGTCGCTGGGGGCATGGAGGGAGACGGCTAGACAGACCGGAATTCCCTCTCTCGTCAGCTTGCGGATGCCGGGAACCACGCCCACCGTGGACACAGTGATGTTCCTGGCCGAGATGCCGAATCCCTTGGGCGGCAGGGCACTGATCTGCCTGACTGCGGACAGGACAGCCCGGTAGTTGCCCATGGGCTCGCCCATCCCCATGAAGACGATATTACTCAGGCGTCCCGGGCCCCCGGCAACCTGTCCGGACCTCATCATGTGGGAGGCAGCCCTGACCTGTTCCAGAATCTCGCCAGTCGACATGTTCCGAGTCAACCCAAGCTGACCGGTGGCGCAGAAGGGGCAGCCCATGCCGCAGCCGACCTGGCTGGAGATACAGAGGGTGGCCCTGGAGGGATATCGCATGAGCACGGACTCGATTCTGGACCCGTCGAAAAGCTCCCAGAGGGTCTTGATGGTCGTCCCCTGATCGGCTTTCTGGACGGTGACTGGGGTGATCAATTCAGGGAAAAAGCGGCGAGCGGCCTCTTGACGACTGGCCGCAGGGAAATCCGTGAAGTCACCCGGATTGATGGACAGATGACTGAAGTAATGGTTGGCCAGCTGAGAGACACGGAATTTCGGCAGGCCCAGTTGAGCGCAGACCTCCTGACGCTCCTGCTGGTCCATGTCCGTAAAGTGGCGCGGCGGCTTGCCTCGACGTGCATGGTCGGCCGCCAGAACGTCCCTGAAGGCACCATCTTTGCCTCCGGGGGTGATGCCGGTTTCAGGCTCGGCACCGGTCATGTCGACATCTGTCATACCTCTACCTCATCCTGTATCAGCTACTCAACCGCCAAAACTATGAAAAACACGTACAGTCAATTCCGATCACAGACCAGTGATCAAAAGGACCAGTGTGATGAATGGTGCGGACATGAGGATGGAATCCACCCTGTCCAGCACTCCGCCGTGGCCCTTGAGCAGGTGGCCCATGTCCTTGATCCCCAGGTCGCGTTTGATCAAAGATGCACTCAAGTCGCCCAAAGTGCCAGTGGCTCCGACCATGATGCCCATGAGCAGGGCGACCCACCAGATCCGCCCCCAATCCGCCATAGGATAGGTGGCCGCAAAGATGACCAGAGCGCCGACCAGACAGCAGAGCATGGAGCCTGCGAGACCCTCCAGGGACTTGCCGGGAGAGATGCGGGGCGCAATCTTGTGCTTGCCGAAAAGCGAACCGAAAAGAAGTCCGCCGATATCGCTTAGGGCAGGCAGGAAAATCACCATGAAGGCATGCGCGGCAGGATGCCCGCCGAAGGTAGTGGGCAAGGTTATCAGACAGGCCAGGAGGGTGATGTAGACAACAGTCAAAAGAGTGACGCCCACATTGGCAAGGCTGCTTAACTGGCTCTCCCCTTTTGCAGCACCGTAGGAGGCATCGGCCATAGTCTGTGCATCCTTGCCCGACAGCTTGGCATTCACCGCCTTGAGCAGACGGCCACCCAGGCGATGATTGCGAGTGGCCGCAAGAGCCCCGATCAAGGCAGTGACCAGAACACCAGCGGTCATGACCACGACGTGGTCCGGCGCGTAGAACGAGGCCAGCATGGTGGCCGCCGAGCAGATCCAGAGCTCTATCACCGGTATATGCAGACCTGCCGTGGCAAAGTCCACCCTGAGCTCCCAGAGCCCCAGGGTCATGAAAATCACAATCAGATAGATGAATGCGTCGATTCGCACAAGGATGCAGGCCAGGATGATGACGACCAGAAGCGCGCCAGTGGCCACCGCCTGCGGCATGTTGCGCCCGGTCCGCTTGTTCAGGGTTTCGACGGCATCCTGACCTGTCTTCTCGGCGGAGCTTTCCTTGGTACTCATGAACAGTGGATCCTCCCAGGCGAATCAGACCTCGAGGATTTCCTTCTCCTTCGCATCCAGGAGCTGGTCGATCATGTCGTTCTTCTGCTTGGTGACGGTCTCCAGCTCCTTCTGCAGCCGGTTGCCCTCATCCTCGCCCAGGTCGCCATCCTTGACCTTGCCCTCCAGCTCTTCCTTGACCTTGCGTCGGATGTTGCGGACAGCCACCTTACCCTCCTCGGCCTTGTTCTTGGCCAGCTTGACATAGTCCCGGCGACGCTCCTCGGTCAGCTCGGGCATGGTGACCCTGATGACGTTGCCGTCACGGCTGGGGTTGACGCCCAGGTCCGAGTCGCGGATGGCCTTCTCGACTGCGCCTGCTTGGGAGGGGTCGAAGGGGGTAACGGCCAGGGTGCGGGGTTCCGGGACGCCAATGGATGCCAGCGACTTGATAGGCGTAGGTGTGCCGTAATACTCCACCATGATGTCGTTGAGGAAGGAGGGGTTGGCACGCCCGGTCCTAATTCCCGAGAAGTTCTCCTTGGTCGCCTCGATGCTCTTGTCCATCTGCCTTCCGGCCTGGTCCACCACTGTGGTCATGATCTGCTCCTTGCTGTATGGACCATCCGCCTGTGCGCGCGAGGTCCGTTATTCTTATACTCTACGGCCATGAGGCCATAGGGGCCAAGCGGCGCGGGTGTGTGCCCGCAACCGGTCACAGGGTACGATCAGGACCGCCGTGGACCAAGGTTCCCAGGCGCTGGCCTTTAAGCGCCCCGGTCACGTTGCCTTCACCCTCCAGTCCGAAGACGCGGATGGGCATGTCATTGTCCCGGGCCATGGACAGCGCTGCCGCGTCCATGACGGCCAGGTTGTCCACCAGGGCCCGCTGGTAGCTCAGATTGGTAAACATGCGCGCAGAAGCCTGCTTGTGCGGATCAGCCGTATACACACCGTCCACACCGTTCTTGCCCATGAGGACCTCGACGCAATGTATCTCCAAGGCCCGCTGTATGGAGACCGTGTCGGTTGAGAAGTAAGGCATGCCGGATCCGGCGCCGAAGATGACCACGCGTCCCTTCTCCAGGTGGCGGATGGCCTTGAGCGGAATGTAGGGCTCGGCCACCTGGCCCATGGTGATGGCTGTCTGCACTCTGGTGGCCTGACCATCCTGCTCCAGGAAGTCCTGCAGGGCCAGGCAGTTCATGACCGTGCCCAGCATGCCCATGTAGTCGCCGCGCGAACGTTCGATTCCGGCCTGACTGAGCTCGGCTCCGCGGAAGAAGTTGCCACCGCCCACCACGATGGCCACCTGAACGCCGCCCTGCACCGCCTGGACGATCTCCTTGGCCACCCGCTTGACCACCTGCACGTCGATGCCGACCTCGCCTCCCCCGAAGGCCTCTCCGGAGAGCTTGAGCAGCACACGACGAGGCGATGCTTGGTTTTGCGCTGAATCGGATCCGGTCATAAAAGCCCTTTCTCCAGACATGATGACGGGCGGTATACGCCGCTAACAGGGTATCCGTGCTGGGCGACAACCCCTCTTGAGCAGACCGAGGGAATAGGCCCTGGGAACTGACTTAGGACAAAAGAAGGGGAGCAGCTACGAAAGCCACTCCCCTGCCATCAATGCCGGACGTCTGCCAGTCCCTTAGACAAGATCAAGCAGACGACACAAAACATTGCTAAACTACTTACTACTCCTCGTCGCCCTTGCCGACCTCGAGACGGGCGAAGGCCAGAGCCTTGCCGCCTGCCTGCTTGAAGAGGTCACCAATGGTCTTGGATGCGTCCTTGACGTACTGCTGCTCCAGCAGAACGGTCTCCTTGAAGAAGGCGTTCAGACGCCCCTCTACGATCTTGGGAATGATTTTCTCGGGCTTGCCTTCGGCCTGGGACTTCTCAGTGGCCACGCGACGCTCGGACTCCACCACATCGGCGGGCACATCTTCGCGGCTGAGCCACTTGGGGCTCATGGCGGAGATCTGGAGGGCCACCTCATGGGCGACCTGGGCGCCGGCCTCATCAGTGGCGATCATGGCCACGATGGATGGGGGCATCTCCACAGACTTGCGATGGGCGTAAATCTCTACACGGGGACCTTCAACCCGGGCCACCTGGCCGACCTTGACGTGCTCATGGAAGAGAGCACCAGCTTCCTCCACGGTCTCCTTGACGGTGCCTGACTTGGATGGAGCGGCATCGACCTGCTCGGCGTTGGAGGCATCAGCCTTGGCCACGTCATCGATGACCTCCTGGCCAAACTCGATGAACTGAGGGGTCTTGGCCACGAAATCAGTCTCGGAGTTGAGCTCGACGGCGTAGCCGATCTGACCCTGTCCGCCCTCGATGACGGTGGAGGCGATCAGGCCCTCCTGAGCCTTGCGGCCCTCACGGGCGCCTGCGGCCTGGATGCCGGTGGCGCGGATGATCTCCTTGGCGCGGGCCATGTCGCCCTCGGCCTCGGTTAGGGCCTTCTTGACGTCCATCATGCCGGCGCCGGTCTGGTCACGCAACTCCTTGATCAGTGCAGCGGTGATTTTTGCCATAAAACTCTCCTATCTGGTCTTTCCTGAATGCATCATCTAGACGCCAAAGTTCAGGCGGCCTGATCGGCAGCGGGGGTCTCCTGCTGCTGTTGCGCGGGCTGCTCGGCCTGGGGAGCCTGTGCGGTCTCCTGGGCCTGCTCCTGCGGCTGTCCATCCTTGTTCTCCAGCAGATTCTTCTCCCACTCGGCCATGGGCTGGTCAGAGGCCTCCTCGGTCTTGGCGGCCTTGCCAGAGCGCTCCAGCAGACCGTCAGCCACGGCATCGGCCATCAGCCGAGTCAGCAGCTCAACGCCGCGAATAGCATCGTCGTTGGCCGGAATAGGGTAGGTGACAAGCTCAGGATCCGTATTGGTGTCCACCAGGGCCACGACCGGGATGCCCAGCTTGTTAGCCTCGGAGACCGCCAGGGCCTCCTTGTTGATGTCGACCACGAACAGGGCCGAAGGGGTGCGGCTCATATTGCGGATGCCGCCCAGCTGACGCTCCAGCTTGTCCTTCTCGCGCCGCAGGAGCAGGAGCTCCTTCTTGGTCAGTCCCGAGCCATGCACGTCGTCGAAGTCCATCTCCTCCAGCTCCTTCAAGCGGCCGACCCGCTTGGTCACGGTCTGGAAGTTGGTCAGCATGCCGCCCAGCCAGCGCTCGGAGACGTAGGGCATGTTCACCCGGGTGGCTTGAGCCTTGATGGCCTCCTGGGCCTGCTTCTTGGTCCCCACGAAGAGCACGGTGCCGTTGTGGGCCACGGTCTGCTTGATGAAGTCATAGGCTTGGTCGATCAGACCGAGCGACTTGAAGAGATTGATAATGTGGATGCCGTTGCGCTCCATCAGGATGTACTGCTTCATCTTGGGGTTCCAACGACGGGTCTGGTGTCCGAAGTGGACACCGGCCTTCAGCATTTCGCTCATGGTGATCTGTGCCATGTCCGTACCTTTCATTGTCGGTTATTGCCTGGCCATGTGCACCTGCATGCAACTCCGAGGAGCCGACCGACACAGGACGTCGCGGACATGGCGCGAATTTACGGCGTGTGTTTGGGAATACTCTTGGCGCGCCTGCCCACCCGTGACAGCGGACCTGCGCAATGACACACCAAGTTACTATAATACCCGAGGCCAATGACCTCGGGCACCGTGTTCGCCCTCTGCCTACCTGGCTGATCTCAGCTGCTGCATGGCCTTGCGGCGGACATCGCTCTCCAGCCGATCCACATAGACATGGCCGTCTAGGTGATCGCACTCATGCTGGATCATCCGACCCATGATGCCATGGCCTTCGAGAGTCACTGTCTTGCCGTCCAGATCGATGCCGTGGGCTCGTGCGTAGTCGGCCCGTCTGGTCGGATACCAAAGGTTTGGAAGGGACAGGCATCCCTCCTCGCCATACTGCTCGCCCGAGGTCTTGTCGATGACCGGATTGATGATGTAGCCCACCTTGCCGCCAATATTATACGAGAAGACTCGCAGGCCCACGCCGATCTGATTAGCCGATAGGCCCGCCCTGCCCGGATCGTCGACGGTGTCCACCAGGTCACGCACCAGACTGCGCACAGCCGGGGTGACGCTGGTCACAGGATCGCATGGGGTACGCAAAACCGGATCGGGAACCACTCTGATTGTACGAATCGCCACTGCTACTCCTCGTCATCCCGGCCGTCGTGGCCGTCCTTCTCATCCTCCGGGGCCGCTTCCTCCTCCTGGCGACCATCACGCTTGCGTCCGGTCATGCTGGCCAGGGAGTCACTCATAGTGGTCCGTGCCCTGCTGACGATGTCGTTTTCCTTGGCAGCGGATTTGGCTGGCGTCCTAGGCGCATAGAGGACCTTGTCCACAAGTTCGGCATACTGGCGGAGCACCTCGGGGCGCACAACCTTCAGACTGGGGGTCAGGGTACCGTCCTCCTGGCTGAAGTCCTTGTCCAGCACCAGGAACTTCCGCACCGACTCGGCCCGCGAGACGTTGCAGTTGGCCTTGTCCACATACTGCTGGATGAAGGCATGGATCGCATCGTTATGGCTGGCCTGCTCCATGCTCATGTCAGCGTCCAGACCCTGGGAGGTCAGCCACGATTTCAGCATGCCGACATCCAAAGTAACCAGGGCGCCCACGAAGGGTCTGCCGTCGCCCACGACCACGGCTTGAGAGACTATCGGACAGGTGCTGATCACATCCTCCAAAGGTGCCGGGCTCACGTTCTTGCCGCCGGCTGTGATGATAACGTCCTTCTTTCGGCCGGTGATGAAGACGAAGCCCTGGTCGTCGATCTGGGCTAGATCGCCGGTATGCAGCCAGCCGTCCTTATCAAGCACGGTGGAATCCAGCTCGGGCTGGTGGTAGTAGCCCATAAAGACGCTGGGGCCCTTGACCAAAAGCTCATCGTCGTCGCTCAGCCTGACCGTGATGCCCGAGCCAGGTCGACCGACCGAACCAACTTCGTTGGCATCCTCGAAGTTGACAATGCAGGGGGCCGCCGTCTCGGTCATTCCGTATCCCTGAATGAAGGTGATCCCGTCGATTCCGTTGAAGAAGTGGGCCAGGTCGGCGTTCATGGGTGCGCCGCCGCAAGCCAGATAGCTCAGGTTGGAACCCAGGGCGGACTCAATTGTGTTGCCGACGGTTTTGGTGTAGAAGGCGTGAGCCAGGCGGGTCAGCGGCGAGTGGCCGCGCCCCTCCTGCTCGTCCTTTGACCACTTGATGAAGTGCCTGGTGGCCTTGGCAAAGACCTTGCCGGCCAAACCTGTGCCGGCCTTCTGCGAGGCGGCATTGTAGACCTTCTCGAAGACTCGGGGCACGCCCAACAGATAGGTGGGCCGGAAGGTGCGCAGGTCAGTCAGCAGGTGCTTGGCGTTGGAAACGTATCCGACCACGCCCTGAGCGCCGATGGCCACGTACTGGATGTAGCGGGCGAAGCAGTGGGCCAGGGGCAGGAAAAGCATCAGGCGGGAGGGGGCTGCCAGCATGTGGTAGAGCACATCCCAGCCGACGAAAACGATGTGGACGAAGTTCCGGTTGGAAAGCATAGCGCCTTTGGGCTCACCGGTGGAGCCCGAAGTGTAGACGATGGTGGCCAAATCGTCGGCCTTGACCTGGGCGATGGCTTGATCCAGGCGCTCGTCGTCAATCCCCTGGCCGAATTCGCTGACTGCATTCAGGCCCCCTGCCTCGAAATTGAAGACATACTTGAGCTTGGGCGATGACCCCCGAACCTGCTCAAGGATCTGCGCATGCTCCGAATCGCCGGCAAAGGCCAGAACGCAGTCCACGTCCTGAACGATCTTCTGGGCCTGGCTGGGCGAGTCGGTCTCATAAATGGGCACAGAGACCGCCCCGATGGCCGCGCAAGCGAAGTCCGTGACCCCCCAGTCATAGCTGGTCGAGGCGTAGATGACTACGGTGCTGCCTTTTTCCACACCCAGGGCCATCATGCCCTTGGCCACGGCACGAACCCGCGCGGACATCTGCCCGGCCTTGACATCGTGCCAGTTTCTGGTCATGGGATCCTGCCACTGGGCAACCAGCTCCTCAGGATCGCGAGCGGTGCGTTTTGCCAGGAGCGAATAGATGGTGTCCTTGTCCGTCGTCGGGTGTTGAAGCTCGACCGTATATTCACGCAACATACCCACCATCATATGGGTCAACCCGCCAAAGCCGCCGCCTAGCCCATGTCGAAGCGTACACAGACCCAGCGCGAACCGCTCCTTGCAACAATCATGTTGGCAAGCACAGTGCGCTCGCCGACCAGGAATCCGATAGTGGTTTCGTATCGGTCACGGTCCACGCGGTAGATCTCAACCAGTTTAGGAATCAGCGGCAAGTATGTCATTCTGGCATGATCTGCAGTACGAACCATGCTCAGATGCCGATCATTCAGCAACCGGGCCAGTAGGGCCAGCCGTTCCATGCATACGCGGTTGAGCACGCGCTCCAGGCTCTTCATCGGCAGACGGCCCCTTAGCACATCGAAAACCCTGGAAGCCAGTGCGCACAGGTTGACGAGAATTCGCTTGAGACCCCCTGGCAGACCCTCATTCTCAGCAACATCTTCCGGCCGAACGAAATTGACTGTTCGCACTGTCAGATTGATGTCGCCGAGTCCGAGCGGCACCTGTGTACAGGTGGACGGCCACCAGCTGTCGAACTCCTGTCCTTCTGGATCCTCGATTGCCTGATCACTATCCCAGGCCGGTGCCAGATCCATATACTCCGTCATACTTCTCTCCTTGCACTTCGGCGTGCTTGATCCCCCTCCGCGCACCGGGCAACTGACGCAACGACAGCGATTACGTTCAGAACAGGAATGCGCAGAGGGATTGTAAATGTAAGTGTTGTGAATAAATAGGCTGTGGATGTCTTCTTCTGCTTAGCTGCGTGGAGCAGGAGTCACTGCCACACGGCACTTTTGGAAGTTCTTGACATCCACGTAGCCGGTGGAAGCCATGGCTCGCCGCAGAGCCCCGATGAAATTCAGACTGCCATCGGTGCGATCGCTGGGTCCAAAAAGTATGCGCTCCAGGCTCCCCACCTGGCCGACCTGGACCCTGCGACCCCTTGGCAGCTCAGGATGATGGGCCTCGGCCCCCCAATGCATGCCCTGGCCGGGAGCATCGGTAGCCTTAGCCAGAGGCGTGCCCAGCATGACCGCGTCGGCCCCCATGGCCAAGGCCTTGACAAAGGACCCCGATGTGCCCGTCTCACCGTCGGCGATGACCTGAACGTAGCGTCCGCCGGACTCATCCAGGTAGTCGCGACGCGCCTCAGCCACATCCGAGATGGCCGTAGCCATGGGGGCCTGAATGCCGATGGTGGCGGAGTCAGTTGAGGAGGCTCCCCCGCCGAACCCGACAAGAACCCCAGCGGCACCCGTGCGCATCAGATGCAGAGCCGCCTGGTAGGTGGCGGCCCCGCCAACGATGACCGGAACGTCCAGGTCGTAGATGAATTTCTTCAAATCCAAGGGCTCATGGCTGGTAGAGACATGCTCGGCCGAGACCGCCGTCCCACGGATCACGAAGAGGTCCACGCCCGCATCAACCACCGTAGTGTAGAACTCCTGCGTGCGCTGAGGGGACAGAGCCCCGGCCACTGTGACTCCGGCCTTGCGAATCTCCTGCAGACGGCGGGTAATCAGCTCTGCCTTGACCGGCTCCCGGTAGACCTCCTGAATGACCCCAGTCGCCTGCTCCGACGAGGCATGGGCTATCCTGTCCAGCTGCGGACGCGGATCTTCATATCGGGTCCACAATCCTTCCAGGTCAAGCACACCCAATCCACCTAACCGACCCAGGGCAATTGCCGTCTCGGGGCTGGTCGCCGAATCCATAGGCGCCCCCAGCAAAGGCAGGTCGAACTCGTAGGCATCCACCTGCCAAGCCGTGGAGACATCCTGTGGATCCCTAGTCCTCCTTGAAGGGAGTATGGAAACATCATCGAGCGTGTAGGCGACTGTAGCCTTCTTGCCGAGACCAATTTCGATTTCCTGTGTCATGTCTGTCAGCCTAGCGCCTCATGATGACGCTCCGGCGTGCTACGAACGGGTTACGAGCAGGGGAACAGAGATTAACAAACTTGGGATAGAACTGTTCGCGAGCGCAATTGCGGCATCGGGAGCAGGATCCGGCCCCCGACCCGCCGACCGATAGGAGGCCGCCATGGACAAGATCGCCGTGAAGGGACGCATCGTCGAGCTCGACGGTGACGAGATGACCCGGGTCATCTGGAAAATGATCAAGGAACGGCTGATTCTGCCCTATCTGGACGTGGACCTGGACTATTACGACCTGGGCATTCGCAACAGGGATGCCACCGACGACGAGGTTACCGTGCAGGCGGCTCAGGCCATTCAACGCGAGCATGTGGGAGTCAAATGCGCCACCATTACCCCGGACGAGGCCCGCGTAAAGGAATTCGGTCTTAAGCGCATGTGGAAGTCGCCCAACGGCACCATCCGCAACATCCTTGGTGGAACCATCTTCCGCGAGCCCATCGTCATCGACAATATTCCCCGGCTGGTCCCCGGATGGACCAAACCCATTGTGGTGGCCCGCCATGCCTTCGGCGACCAGTACCAGGCGACTGATTTCACCGTTCCCGGGCCGGGAAAGCTAAGCGTCGTGTTCACTCCTGATGACGGGAGCGACCCGGTGACCAGACAGGTGACCATCTACCCGGGTCCGGGCGTGGCCCAGGTGCAGTTCAACCTTGATGATTCCATCCGTGACTTCGCACGTTCCTGCTTCAACTATGCCCTGCAAAGGCGCTATCCGGTCTACCTGAGCACCAAGAACACCATCCTCAAGGCCTATGACGGTCGGTTCAAGGATATTTTCGCCCAGGTCTACGAGCAGGAATACCAGAGTCGGTTCGAGGAAGAGGGACTGACCTATCAGCATCGGCTGATCGACGACATGGTGGCCTCCTCGCTCAAGTGGCCGGGAGGATACGTCTGGGCCTGCAAGAATTACGACGGTGATGTCCAGTCTGATGCAATAGCTCAAGGGTTCGGGTCTCTTGGCCTTATGACCTCCATGCTGATGACGGCCGACGGGCAAACTGTAGAAGCCGAGGCTGCCCATGGGACCGTGACCAGGCATTACCGGCGATGGCTCAAGGGCGAAACCACCTCTACCAACCCGATCGCCTCCATTTTTGCCTGGACCGGCGGACTCAAGCAACGGGCTCGGCTGGATGATACGCCCAAGGTAGCTTGGTTTGCGCGAACTCTGGAAACTGTGGTTATCGAGACCGTGCGCTCCGGCCGCATGACCAAGGACCTGGCCAGCCTGGTCGGTCCTGATCAGCCCTGGCTGGACACCGAGGGCTTCATGGATGCCCTGGACCATGCCCTTGCCGAACGTATGGCTTCAGCTACGACAGAGGCCGGGGACAGCAAGGCGGACTAACACATCATCACACAGAGCATCATCTCCTAGCTATTGCAAACGGTTAATCTGTTCGGATCGGTCTTGACCGTCTGCCCATTGGCGAGAACCTCGTCACAAAAGCAAGGAGGCTCCATACGCTCCTGCCCGAGAGCCATACAATGGTTGCTCGGGACCCGGCCAGAGTCGGGCTCTGTCAGGATGAAGGAGCGAATGTGAAGAAGACCGGCTTTGCACGGCATTTGTCCGGCTTGATGACCCTGCTGGCATGCCTGGTCATGGTCGCATCAGCAAGTGCCTGCGGTCCGGCCATAAGCGGGGGGAGACAATCCCCGACCGCCCCGCAGAGCCAGGCGACCTCCACGGCAACTGCCGAAGTACCCGGTCGGGTGGCCATTTTCACTCCCTCTGACGGCATCACCCTCTCCCAGCACACACCCATCAACAAATGGGCCGCCCTGGTTCCAGAGCTCAAGTCGGCACTGACCAAGGAACATCTTTCCAGCAAGCGCATCGACGCATACACCAGCGGGAATCTGGAGGATCAAAGCAAAGAACTGCAGGATTACGTGGTCAACCGTCTTTCGGAGCGCAAGGCCGAAAAGACCTCAGAGCCGACCACATTGGTGGTGGCGCCCATGACCTCGCCAGACTCCATCACCCGCCAGTATGGCGACTATATCAGCAAGTCACTGGATGTTGATGCCAAAGACAAGGCGAGTTCACGTCTGGTCTCGTCTCTGCGTCTGGCTGCTGGAGCGGGCATGCATGTGGTGCTGATGGCCAACCAAGTACCGGGCATTCAGCCGGATCTATTCGTACAGTTGTCTGACGCACGGGCCATTGGTCAGATGCAGGCGGAGAAGCTGGCCAGCAAGCTGGAGCTGGACAAGGCCAGCAAGGACAACCCCTGCCGCATCGAGATCCTGCTGCCGAACCGTCCTGCCGATGCATCCTCTGATGCATCCTCTGCTGACACGGGTGCTGAAGCCAACCAGGCTGAACAGGACCAGCAAGAGGATCAGAATTCCTTCCCCGCCCAGGCCTTCGCCGGAATCTGGCAGGTGCTAGGTCCATATTTCAAGGATGGAAAGGCCGACAGTCCCTCGGGACGCCTGCAGGCCGACAGTACCGAACGGGACTGGCAGGCTGTCGCCTTCGATCCAGGCAAGGATGCCTCGGCTACAGGCAAAGAGCTGGCAACCCGTCTATCCATGAACGACGACGCCAAATCCCATACCGAGGTAGACGGCATTCTGGCCATGAACGACTTCATCGTTTCCGGAGTGGTCTCTGAGCTCAGGGATTTAGGATATCGAGGTTCGTCGGCGGACGTCAACCCGGAAATTTCCATATCCGGCATCGTGGGATCCATGGCCGGCCGTCAGGATCTGCACCGTCAGCGCGTGCCCAAACCCGCCCAGAGCCCTGCAAGCCAGAATTCGTCGGGGTCGCAAACGGATTCTTCGCAGAACACGGGCAAGACCCAAGAATCCACGTCCTCCGACGACCACACCGCCTGGCCCATCATCAGTGGGTATGGCGCCTATGCGGACAACATCCCCCAAATCGTGGATGGACAGCAGTGGATGACCGGGCTGGAAGACAGACTGGGGCTTGCGGGTGATATTGCCAAGGCCTGCGTCAACCTCAACAGCCAGGGGAAGGTGCCAGCCATGGATACGATTCAGACCGTCAATCAGGATGGCAAACAGTTACACCGTCTGTCAAGACCTTTGGTTGCGGTTTCGGCATCCAACCTCAAGGCGACGCTGATCGACACCGGCTACATCAAACCTGCCGATGCTGGTCTTTGAGCATAGATCTCCTGCTCGATCCGATCCTCATACCGCTTGAGAACCTCCTGACGGCGGGGCTTGTATGATGCGGTGAGCAGACCGTTTTCACGAGTGAAGTCCTGGTCCAGAATCAGATAGCGGCGGATGCCCTCGGCCCGGGATACCTGAGCATTGGCCGCGTCCACTGCACGGTCGACCTCGGTGCGGATAATGGGGTTCTCCCCAGCCGTAGCGGCCTCTTTCAGGGGCTCAGCGCCCTGGTCCCGCAACCAGCGGTCGACCTCCTCGGAATTGAGGGTGATCAAGGCCGAGACGAATGGCCTGCGGTCTCCGATGACCATACAGTGGCTGATAATGGGCGAACGTTCAACAGCCGTCTCCAGCAGCGCCGGCGAGATGTTCTTGCCACCAGCAGTAATGATGATTTCCTTGCGCCGGCCAGTCAGCCGAACGAACCCGTCCTCGTCCAGACTTCCCAGATCGCCGGTCAGCAACCAGCCGTCGCGAATCTGCCTGGTGGTGATTTCTGGATGGTTGTGGTAGCCCATGCAGACATCGGGGCCCTTGACACAGAGCTGGCCCTCCTGGTCGATGCCCACGGTGATGCCGGGCATGGGCAAGCCGATGGTGCCCAGCCGGTAGCCCTTGGTAGGGTTGACCGTCACCGGACCCATGGTCTCGGTCATGCCGTAGCCCTCGAGGAGGGGCAGACCTATGCCGTTGAAGAAGTCCGCGATGTCCCTGTCCAGGGGTGCCCCGCCCGAAATGGCATACTTGACCCGGCCGCCCAAGGCCTCGAGGATGGGATCGTAGACGGTGCCCGTGTACATGAGGTGCTTGGTCTTCAACGACATGGGAACGCGGGTGCCGTTCTGTTGGTGACGGGACCACTGCCTGGCCACCCCTGCAGCATCCAGGAAAATCCTGCCCCTAGCGCCTGTGCCGGCCCGCTGGGATGCGGCGTTGTAGATCTTCTCGAAGATTCGCGGCACAGCCAGGATGAAGGTGGGCTTGAAAGTCTGCGTGTCCTGCAGCAGATTGCGGATGGACCCGGTGAGCCCCAGGGTGAGATCCGTGGCGATGGCGAAGAACTGCAGGCAGCGGGCAAAGGCGTGGGCCAGAGGCAGACAGAGTAGAAGCCGCCTGCCCTCGCCCAAGCAGATGTCAGGAACCGCCTGAGCACCCGAACGAACGGTGAAGACGATGTTGCTGTGACTGATCTCTATGCCCTTGGGCTTGCCCGTGGAGCCTGAAGTGTAGACGATAGTGGCCAGGTCGGAGCCTCGCACCGAGTCGGCCCGGGATTGGAAGTCTGCCTGGTCCACCGCCCGTCCGTAGGCGGTCATGGTGGTCAGCGCCCCCCTTGTTATCACATACAGATCGTTCAGATAGGCACACTGGGAACGAACCGCGTCCACCCGGGCCCTCATGTCGTCATCCTCCAGAAAGGCCAAGCCCACGTGGGAGTCGTTGAAGATACGGCGGATCTGATCGGGCGAGTCTGTCTCGTAGACCGGCACCGTAACCGCTCCGATGGACAGGATAGCCATGTCCAGGGCAGTCCACTCCCATCGGGTGTGCGAGACGATGGCCACCGAATCCCCCCGACCTATCCCTCGTGCCATAAGCCCCTTGGCCAGCCCGACCACACGATCCCGGAACTCACGGGCCGTGATGGTGTTCCACTCACGTCCGCTTCGGTATTCAATCAAAGGATCGTCCCCCAGGCGCACCACCCTGTCTTCAAGCAGGGAGAAGACGCTGGCATCGGCATCTATGGGCTCCTCAAGCGGACGCGTGAATTCTTGCTGAATGTTCTGCATGACCACTCCCTGCTGAAACGGCGTTATGCTTAACGATTCTAACCGCTCCCCCGGGCCAGCGATATACCCGGTCTGCAGACGCGCGCGTCATCTGAACGACTGTGGCACTGCTATAAGGGTTTAAGACGAATCCTATGATTTCCGACTTTAGCGCCGGGATTCAAATAGCGGCCTTGACCGTCTTTGAGACCCCAGTGCAGACAATCCTGAGCACAGTGGTCCGAGACCCCCTCTACTTTCCCCCAGACCGTGCCGGCCTGAAGCCGGGTTCCCGTCGGCAAAGAGCTCTGCGCAGGCTCGTAGGTGGAGACCAGATTGCCGTGACGAATGGAGACCACGTCCTTGCCTGCTACGGAACCTGCAAAGGCGATGACACCGTCTGCCGGAGTCCTGATGCGCCTGCCCTGCTGCGCTGCCAGGTCAATCCCACGATGACCGCTCAGCCAGGGATGATCCGGCGGATCAAAGGGACGAATAATAACCTGCGATGCGGCATTATCTCCAGTCAGGGGTTCAAGGGGCCACAGCCAGCCCCGGCGGCAGGCTGCAGTCGATGATGTAACTCGACCGTTCTGCGCCGGAATTGCAGCCGAAGGTAGGGTCGGCGCAGGCTGAGCCATGACAGTTGCCGTGGGTCCTGCGGCCGACAGGACCAGTGCCAGCATCAGCACCAGCAGAGTCCTGGGGAACCAAGGAGGCCGACAGCCGGAAGGCATAATGGGCATCCGGCCGGTAATCCGTTTGATGCCCTTGTTCTTATGGTCACGCGCACAGGCCATAGGTGCACCTTCCCTCCGTCATCGTGGACGCCCGATTGAGCGTCCACCATCAGGATGGATTCGATGCCAAGGCCGCGTGAACCGGAAAAAGGCATGTGGTCGAATATCCAGTCGTCCACATCCAGATGGACCGTAAAGGCACCATACCCGAAAACCCTGAAAGGGTTGCCAGCCCAGATGCCTTTATCGGCCTTTTAAGCCAAATGAATGACCGTCCAAGAGATGGGAGGCAGCTGAAGATTCAAGGCATCCTCATCCATCTTGATGTCTTTCCGGGCATGCATGACGACCCGTTCCTGGTCTTCAAGAGTGTTGCGTGCCGAGGGGTCGTCCTCATGCAGAGTGCTGACTGTGGCTTGTCTGCGTCGATCCTGTTCAGGCAAGGCGATTTTGAAATCAACAGAACTGTCAGGGCTGCGGTTGACCACAAAAACGTTTAGTGAACCATCGGCACCTCTGACGGCCACTGAATCGGTCATGGGCACCTGACCATAGCGCGAAGTCTCATAGGTGTCGCCGCTTTGCAGACTCTTGAGCACGTTGCCGCCTCGTGCATAACGAGCTGTCAGGGCGAAGGGGTAGAAAATGGTCTGCCGCCAAGCAGGACCGCCGGGCTCAGTCATGATGGGGGCAATGACGTTGACCAGCTGGGCCAGGCTGGCTGCATGAACGACATCGGCATGCCTGAGCAGGGTAATCAGCAAGTCGCCCACCACCACGGCATCTGCTGCCGAATAGACATCCTCCAAAAGCGGTGCGCCTAGAGGCCAATTGCCGATGCCTTCGGGCGATCTGCTGGCCTGAGCCTCCTGGTACCATACATTCCACTCGTCAAAGGAGATGAAAACCTGATGATCGCTGCCCAGCCGGGCACGCGAGGCGGCGATGATGGCCGCCACATCGGTGATGAAACTGTCCATGTCCACGCCGGAAGCCAGAAAGCTGGCCATGTCTCCATCCTTGGGTGCGTAATAGGCATGGCATGAGAGGAAGTTCACATTTTCAAAGCAGCGCTCCAGGACTGTACGCTCCCAGAGGCCGAAAGTGGGCATGGTGTGCGAGGAAGACCCGCATACAACCAGATCCAAGTCCGGGTCGATCATCCGCATGGCCACAGCCGTCCGGTTGGCCAGATCAGCGTATTCCTGTGCACTCTTGTGGCCAATCTGCCAGTCGCCATCCATCTCGTTGCCCAGACACCACATCTTGATGCCAAAGGGACGATCATGGCCGTTGGCCCGCCGCCGTTCGGACAGCTCGGTGCCCGATGGCACATTGCTGTATTCGAGCAGGTCCAGGGCTTCCTGCATGCCCCTGGTACCCAGGTTGACGGCCTCCATAAGCTCGTTGCCGCCCAGCTTGTCCAACCAGTCGCTCATCTCGTGCAGTCCGAATTCGTTGCTTTCGCCGGAGTGCCAGGCCAGATCGAGACGGCGAGGACGGCTTTCGCGCGGTCCCACGCCATCCTCCCAGCGATAGCCCGAAACAAAGTTGCCACCTGGGTATCGGATGGTTGTTACGCCTAATTCCTTCACAAGATCCATGACGTCGCGGCGGAAGCCCTGCTCGTCTGCTGTCGGATGCCCCGGTTCATAGATACCCGAGTAAATGCCCCGACCCAGGTGCTCCACGAAAGATCCGAAGAGGCGATCGTCAATGGGTGTAGACTCCTGCTCCTCATCCACCTTGAACTGTGCCCCGCTCCTGTGATTTTGCTGCCCTTGCGTCACTGTCTGGCTCCTTCGTTCTGACTTTATCGTCAATGATTCTCGTCCATCTCCAAAACTATGGATCATCTGAATAGTACAACGTTGTTAATTCGGCCAGGCACCCGTCTGTCGCCTCATGCATTACCGAAAAGGCGCCCTCCGGGTGCCAAACGAAAGGCTACATAGTCATTCATCTGTCATGAGAGAAGCGAATCTCCAAAATAAACTGGCAGCATCAAACCCTGGATCAGGAGACTCCAACAGCAATTCAATAGACTGATCGTCCCGATACTCGTGTTGACAACAACTAAGACCATTGGGGATAACAGGATTGCATGTGTCTGAAAAATCGCACAATATAAAGAAACCGCCGGAAGACCGGCGGTTGAGAGCTCCCGCAGCTGGGCTTGAACCAGCGACATTTCGATTAACAGTCGAACGCTCTGCCAACTGAGCTATGCGGGAATGTCCCGTTCAACTCTTGCTGAACACAATTACCATACTATAGTCAGGACCTTCGTATCCGACAACTTGGCGTGTCGATTACATGAGGATCTTGTCCATTGGCATGGCTGAATCAATAGAGAAGTCAGGAGCAGAGGGAGGCAGGCAGGCCTGAACCAGATTGACGCCCAGCATGGCCACCATGGCACCGTTGTCCGTGCACAAGTTGATCTTCGGAATACGGACCTTGACGCCCTCCTCGTCGCCGAACTTCTGAAGCCTACCGCGCAGCTGCGAGTTGGCCGAGAACCCGCCGCCGACAATCAGGGTATCCGTGTCGAACCGGTGGCAGGCAGCCATGGCCTTGCGGGAGAGGACGGTGGCCACGGAGTCCGCCAGCGAGGCGCAGACATCATCCACGGGAATATCGAGCCCGGCCTGCTGTCTGCGCTCGACCCATCGAGCCACTGCGGTCTTGACCCCCGAGAAGCTGAAGTCATAAGGATGCTCGGCTCCGGCCCGGCCCTTTGTCAACCCCTGGGGCACGGCGATGGCGTGGGGGTCGCCCAGACGGGCATGACGGTCGATGTGGGGACCGCCCGGATAGGGGAAGCCGAGCAAACGTGCAATCTTGTCGAAGCATTCCCCCGCCGCATCGTCCAGTGTGGTGCCCACCACCTGGACCGATCGCGCCAGATCATCCACATGCAGCAGCGAGGTGTGGCCGCCGGAGACAATCAGAGCCAGGGCATTCTGGGGGAATGGACCGAATTGGAGCTGGGTGACCGCTATATGGCCGATGACGTGGTTGATACCGTACAAGGGCTTTTTCGCCGCCCAAGCCAGCGCCTTGGCACCGGAAACGCCTACGGCCAGGCATCCAGCCAGTCCAGGACCGGCCGAGACCGCTATGGCATCGACCTGGGACAGGTTCATATCCGCATCGTTCAGGGCCTTGGAGACGACCGGCACAAAGGACTCAGCGTGTGCCCGTGAGGCGATCTCGGGTATGACGCCACCATAGCGGGCATGCTCGTTCATGGAGGATGCCACCACGTTGGACAACAGCCGGTTGCCCTGAACCAAGGCGGCCGCGGTCTCGTCGCAGGTGGATTCGATGCCAAGCACCAGAGGCTCACTCATGGTCAATGATCCTTTCCTGTCCTTTCGAAAGCTTGTTGCTGCCAAAGCCCACCGGGCCCGGTCCCACCGAGATTAAGGGCCTGGTCATAGCCCAAGCATCCACATCTTCAGGCTGATAATAGCCTTTGCACAGACCCGTCTGTGAGAAGCCAAAGTCCTTGTAGAGGTCAATGGCAGCGGAGTTGTCTACACGCACTTTCAGGTTCATGCGCTGCAAACCCTCGCGATCGGCTCCAGCAATCAACCTGGCCAGCAAGAATCCTGCAATGCCTCGATTCCGGGCTTCCGGCAGCACCCCGATGGTCATCAGCTCGGCATCCCGTTCACCAGACCAGTAACCTCCGTAGCCCAGGATGACTCCCTGGTCATCCCATACCAGGTAGGTGCGTGAGGGCGCAGACAGCTCGAACCGCAGCGCCTGCCGACTCCAGGCTTGGTCGCCGAAAACCCTCGCCTCCAGATCGACCAGCTGGTCCAAATCCCCCAAGGCCACCCCGCGAATCATGACTGGACGGCTACGTGTTTGAGCGGATTGGGCACGGAGACATCCGGCCTGCGAAGGTAAAGCGGCTCCACAGGATCGATCAGCCCCTGCTGGGCACGTCGGCATGCACAAGCAGCCATCAGGCTTGTCCCGTCAATCCGATCCTCTAGGAAAGATCCCTCGTCCAGCACAACCCGTATATCAGATTGCTTGTTCAGACGCTCCCATTGGTCAGCGTAGCGACCGGTTCCGTGGCCGCTGACGACCACGGTGACAGGATCTTGGTCGGAAGACTTTTGCTCTTCTGCAATGGCCGCGATCTTCTCACAGATAGCTGCTGGATAGTCGATGCTCATCTCGGTCAGCGGCCTGGCCGGGCCCTCCACGTCTCCAAAGTCGTCAAAAAGACGATAGTAGAGCTGGCGACGCCGAGCGTCATTGACTGCCAAGACCAGGAGCCGGGTATGGTCTTGGTCCTGCTGCTTGAACCGCCTGTAGGCATAGCGGGCTTGCGGCTCCAGGATGTCCTGGCCAAGCAGACGGGCACCCGTGGCAAAAGCCAGGGCCTTGGCGGTGACGATGCCCGCCCGCAAACCAGTGAAAGGCGCAGGACCCAGTCCCACTACGATGGTCCTCAGATCGTCTGCAGACAATCCAGCCTGGTCCATGACCTTGGCGATATTGACTTGAAGACGTTCCACATGCGAGCGCGAGTCGGTCTCGATGCAGGGCTGCCTCCCGGGCAGCCCCACAGTCGAGCCATATGAGGTATCGATCACTAAAAGGGGCGTATCGCTCCCGCTCATGCCGTCATCGCCTTTCTCAGCTCCTCCAGTCTGGTGGCCCATGAAGGACCTACTCCACGCAGACGTACCATACGCTGACCCTGGGAGCTGGGTGGAGCGTCAGGATCTTCCCGGGCGTCCACGGGTCGGCTGATGGTCACTTCCAAACGTTGATCGGCCAGCGCCGAGGCCATCTGCTCCCCCCATTCCATCAGGATGATGGTGCTTTGACCCGGATCTTCCAATTCCTCGTCCAGACCAAGGGACTCCAGCTCGTCCAGAAGCCGATCCACGGCATCTTCGCCGGGCAGATAATCCTGTCCGCCCAACCTATAGGCATCCACATGAATCAGGGTCACAGGTGAGCCGTCGGACAGATGGCCGTGCAGTTCTCTTGCGATGGTGAACGTGGGCGAGACTACAGGGCCGTCCACTCCAAGTCCGCTGCCCAGCCCCTGGGCCAGCGTGGTCTTGCCCGCCCCCAGAGGACCAGACAGAAGAATCACATCCCCGCCATGCACACACGAGGCCAGGTTTCTGCCCAGGCGTTGCATGTCCTCGCCCGTAGGCACGACCAGCTCAAATCCATCCTGCTGACCGGCGCTGTCCCGCAGGCTCATGCCAATGTCCTTCCCTTGGCGGCAATCAGCTCCACTGCCCGTTCCAGAGCATAACGAGCATCGCCGCTGCTGGTCTTGCTGACCTCATCTGCCTGGGCCAAGGCCTCAATGCAGTCCACAAGACCGGAGGAGGTCCATCCATGCAGCTGCCGTTTTGCCTCCCGCAACTGCCAGTAGGCGGCCTTGGCCTCGGCTGTTGTGATGGATCCCGATTCGATGGCCGCCTCCTTGCCCAGCGTCCGCAACTTCAGAGCCAGTACTCCAATTAGAGAAACCGGTTCATTGCCCTGTTCCAAAGCTGAACGCAGGGCGACAACGGCTTGGGCCGGTCGTCCAGCAAGGGCCCTGTCCGCCACGGCGAATCCGGATACAGCCGGATTATCAGTCAAATACCGGTTAACGATCTCCAAGGCCATGGGGTCCTGGTCAAAATCGAAACAGAGCTGGGAGCACATGGCGGCCAGTTCAGGAGTACGTTCGCCCAGGACATCCACCAGGCGCTGGGCCGCCCGTGGCTGGATGCGGCGCTGATGGGCCTTGAATTGTCCATAGACGAAGTCGATCTTGTCATCGAACTTCTTCAGATCCGGCATCCGCTCTATGACTGCTCCGACTCGTTCCATCTGGTCCAGAAGCCTGCGGCCCCGGTTGCCCCCGTCATGACGTGCGATAACAATGCTGGATTCGGATTCTGCCGGCTCGCGGCAAAAATCCACCAGGGCCTGAGTCAAGGCCTCATCGGCCGCCTGCAGATCATCCAGAAAAACCACGGCCGTCTGACTGAGCAGAGAGGGTCCGACCGCCTCCTGAAAGGCGTAAGCGTCGCAGTCTGCCGCGTCCATTTCTATGTATTCGCTGTCCGGATGGGCTGCACATGCCTGTGCACACAGTTCCTTGACGCGTTGCCCGTTGAGGAAGGGATCGCCACCAACCACCAGATGGACGGAAGGGTTCTCCTGCTGAGCTTTGGTCATGCCTCAAATCTCCCTTCATCACTGGACATTGACATCGGTCGTTTTTGAAGACTAACTGGGCCAAAAGTCCATAGGTCTGTTGCAGCCAGCCCCTGATTGACGCCAAGGCCGACGGCCTAAAGGGAACCCCCGAAGCCACGTTTGTCGTAGTTGACCATGAACAGTCCCGCCTCCGGACGCGGATGAGTCGAATCAGCCGGTGATCAATCACGGCCATGAGACCCAGACCAAGCAGGCAGGCACTGCCAACTGGCCCCGATGGCCAAGCCGCCGGAGCAATAGCCTCGCCCATCCATTTGGCGGCAAAAGCCATAACTCCGGTACCCAGGGAGGTCAGTCGGGCCAGCAAGAACCCCACTGGAGGCCACACCCAGGAGGTAAGCAGAGCCAGCAGGCCGGTCACTGTGGCAGCATCGACCACAGGAGTGACTAACAGGTTGGCCAGCGGGGCCAGCAGAGGCAGTCCTGAACTCATCAGCATCTGCACGGGCAGCGTCCCGGCCTGGGCACACAGGGTCGGGGCCAATGGACGTGCAAGAAATGCTGGAAGATGGTCTTCAAGAAAGGCCGTCAAACGTCGGTTGCCCAGACCGATGCCCAGCACGGCTGCGCAGGAGAGCGCAAAGCCGAAACTTGCTGCCATGGAAGGCCGCAGAATTAGTATCAGCAGCACACACCAGGACAGGGTGTTCAATGACTGGGCAGGCCGACAGGCAGCCAGAGCCAATGCCGAAAGAAGTCCCATGGCCTGAGCTCGCAAGACTGAATCCCCGGGAACCATCAGCATACCCAAACCCATATAGGCTGCAGACAAAACCAAGGCCATCAGCAAGGGCGGCGAGCGTAGAGCCCGCATGATCGAAACCAGCAGCGAGGCCAGGATCATGAAGTGTCCGCCGGAGACGGCCATCAGATGCAGGATGCCAGATGCCCGGAAATTCTGGGTTAGACGAGCAGCATATGCAGGCTCCACTGCCGGTCTGCCCAGAGAACCACCCGACCCGGGTAGGGCTTGGTTACCCAGGATGCCCATGGTCAACCCCGGCACCAGGATTCGCCCCTGGTCATCAAGCCTGCTGGTCTGTTCAAGAAAGGCCTTTTGCATACGAGCTATCAATCGTCTACAGGGCCCTGGCGGCCTGACCTGTTGCAAGCCATTCTCCACGGCCAGCCAAGGCATAGGACGGCCGTACGTGGGGGGTGCCAAAAGGCCTCGCGCACGATACTGTCCGCCCTGCTGCAACAGGCATGACCGGCTGCGAGCGAAGAGCACGATCCGTTCATCGGAAGGCATGCGCACCCCGGCCAAAGTCACCCATTTCAGTTTTAATTCCGCCTGACAGTCCCAGCCTCGCCGAGAGGATGCGCTCATAGGGCCCACAGCTCGGCCATGCACCTCGGCAAGTGCTTTCCCCTGCCGAATCTGACGGGCTGCAGGCCCGTTACGCACTGATTCATGACCAACTGCAGCGGCAGTTGCTACAGCCAAAGCCACCGCAGTCAGGACGGCGAGCATTGGTAGCCTCCGAGGACCAAACCAAGCGGACACCAATGTTTGCAAGGCGGAAACAAGCATGGAAGAAGAACGGAATGAGGAAGACTTGCAATCAGAATAGCGCCTGAACCCGGTGTATGAGCGTTTGCCTGAGAACCGGCGCAACCACTGAATCCGGATATCCCGATGAGTCGTATTCTTATAAACGGTGTCTTTGGTGTTCGTGGTATTCACGCGGGGTGCATTCCGATGGTTTTCGTTCCAACGACTTTTGTCCCTATGATTCTTCTGCCCAGGACTCGCACAAACTCGGGACAGCTGGTTCCGTCTGCGTAAGCGAGGGGACCGCCGACATATCTGACTTCTGCAATCGGGATCCTCTGTGGCGGACAAGCAGACGAGTTTGATGGCAAGCAGGACCATTGCAAGGAGTAATGGAAGCGCTAGGGCAAGCGGCATTATCCAGACCGCCATGCACATGCTTCCACCGGGTGTACTCCCGCCGGCCATAGCGCCTCTGGACTCCTCCGCCGTCTTGGCCCAATCACCGCTCTTGCCTGATACTGGCATGACTGCGCCCATGTTCCTGTCCAGAAGCCATGGGACCAGTAGTGCAACCGCCCAGGCCAGACAGGCAGCGGGGAGCATTCGAAGATTGCGACTGCCGTTCTCCCGATCAGTTGCATCGTGAACCCCAGCGTGAACTCTTGAATAAACGGCCATCATTGCGCCATCAAATATGGGCGTAAGCGGGCCAAGGTCTTGGCACCGATGCCGGGGACGTCCAGGATCTGGTCTACCGAGGTGTACCGACCGCCGATGGCGCGCCGGTGCTCCAATATTTTTGCAGCCTTGACCGGGCCAATTCCCTTGACATTTTCCAGATCCTGCTGGCTGGCGCTGTTAAGATTCACGCGTCCCGCCTGGTCTGCTGACTCCGAGGAGGAACTGGGGGCCGGCACAGCAGGGGCATTGTCGGCCTTTTCAGTATGTTGGGCAGAGTCTGAGGCCGGATCGGCCTGCTCGCTTACTACTGCGCTCGAAGTGTCCCGGCTACGTTCATTACCCGAGGCTTGCTTGCCTCGGTGTGCAGCGCTGTTCACATTACCGTTCGCAGGAGCCGATGAACTGGTCCCGGATCCGTCAACGGCTGCTCCTGCAGCCAGCGCCCGTCCCTGCTGGGCCAGCAGGGTCAGACTTAGGGCAAGAGCCGACACCAGAATAAGGATGGCTGTCAAGGCCTGGAGGGGCGTAAACGACCAGACGGGCCGATCCCGTCGGACCTGGGACTTGGCCTTGCCTTCGGCTGACCCCTCCAAATGAACCGATTGATTCAGGGCCAAAGCTTGTAGGGGCGGCGCTGGCGGCTGGGTGATGTTGATGCTCATGGACCCAGCCTGGCATGAAAAGTCCCCCGATATGAGGTCGGGGGGCTATGTGGTCGAAGGTCGTCATCCGTCCACAGCCTGGCTGCGGACAGTACAGGATCAGGCCGGCACGACCGAAACGATCTTAGGGGCCTTAACAATGACCTTCCGCGGCTCCTTGCCACCCAGCCGCTCCTGGACGGCGGGCAGTTCCAGGGCCATGGCCTCGAGTTCATCAGGCGCGATGTCGGGACTGACCTGCAGCTTGCCGCGGACCTTGCCTTTGACCTGGACAACGGCGGTGACCGTGTCCTCACCAAGATAGCG
This sequence comes from Bifidobacterium sp. M0404, assembly GCF_016101415.1. Classification (NCBI taxonomy): domain Bacteria; kingdom Bacillati; phylum Actinomycetota; class Actinomycetes; order Bifidobacteriales; family Bifidobacteriaceae; genus Bifidobacterium; species Bifidobacterium sp. M0404. The sequence goes on from NZ_JACFQP010000001.1 coordinate 696,366, forward strand.
ATCATCCCAGGTCGGCCACTGGGCGTGCGCCAGGGACTCCTTGTGTCCCAGACGGCTCCAGAGCTCCTCGCAGATGTGGGGGGCGATGGGCGAGAGCATGAGCACCAGGGGCTCAATGGCTGCCCTGGGCGTCGGATTCAGCCCGGTCAGATGGTTGTTGAGCACGATCATCCTGGCGATGGCCGTGTTGGGCCGCATGGCCTCCATCTCCACCGTCACGTCGTGGATGGTGGTGTTGAGCAGCTTCAGGGTCTTCTGGTCGAGCTCACCCTCGTCCAGAACCACCTCGCCGGTCCGTTCGTCCACCACGTTGCGCCAGAGCCGCTGCAGGAAGCGCATGCCGCCCACCACGTTGCGCGTATTCCAGGGCCGGGACTCGTCCAGGGGTCCCATGCTCATCTCGTAGAGGCGGAAGGTGTCGGCCCCATAGGTGCGGTACATGTCGTCAGGGGTGATGATGTTCTTCAGGCTCTTGCCCATCTTGCCGAACTCGCGGTTGACCGGCTGCCCCTGCCAGGTGTAGCTGACCTTGCCGCCCTCATCATGCTCCTCCACCTCGGCAGCGGGCACGTATTGACCGCGCTGGTCCGTGTAGGCGTAGGCCTGGATCATTCCTTGGTTGAAGAGCTTGTGGAAGGGCTCCTTGGACGAAACGTAACCCAGATCATAGAGCACCTTGTGCCAGAAGCGGGCATAGAGCAGGTGCAGTACCGCGTGCTCCACACCGCCCACGTAGAGGTCGACACCGCCTGACTCCCCGGCCGTGGCGTTGTGCTGGGGCCCCAGCCAGTAGTCGTATTCCTCCGGATCGACCATGTGCTGGTCATTCTTGGGATCGATGTAGCGCATGTAGTACCAGCAGGAGCCGGCCCAGTTGGGCATGGTATTGGTGTCCCTGTGGTAGACCTTGGGCCCGTCACCCAGGTCCAGGGTCACGTTCACCCAATCCTGGTTGCGGCTCAGCGGGGCCTCCGGGCTGGACTGTGCATCCTCGGGATCAAAGGTCTTGGGCGAGTAGTCGGGCACGTCCGGCAGGGCCACCGGAAGCTGATCGTCGGGCAGCAGGTGGGGCAGGCCCTGATCATCATAGACCACCGGGAAGGGCTCGCCCCAGTAGCGCTGACGGGAGAAGAGCCAGTCGCGCAGCCGGTAGGAGACTGTCCCATGGCCCACGCCTGCCGACTCCAGCCAGGCAGTGACTTTCTCGATGGCCTGGTCAACCCGCAAACCATCCAAGCTGAGCGAGTCGCCAGCGGCCTGGGTTGTCTGAACCGAAGAGTCGACCACAATGCCGTCGTGAGAGACGAAAGGTGCCTTGCCCCGATAGTCGTCCAAGGTCTGTCCGGACTCAGCCAGTGGGCTGACCGTGTAGACGACGGGAAGGCCGTACTTGACGGCGAAGTCGTAATCGCGCTGGTCACCGCCTGGCACAGCCATGATGGCTCCGGTACCGTAGTCCATCAGCACGTAGTCAGCAGTGAAGATGGGCAACTTGGCCCCGGTGATGGGGTTGATCGCGTACAGCCCGGTAAACAGGCCGGTCTTGGCTCCGCCCTCGTCCACGCGATCCTTGGCGGTCTTGGCCTCGGCGGCCCGTCGGTAGGCTTGCACACCATCAGCAGGATTGACATAGCCGCCCTTCCACTGCTCGGGCACATCTTCCGGCCACTCCTGTGGCAAGTGCTGCAGCAGGTCGTGCTCTGGGGAAACCACAGCGAAGGTAGCACCGAAAAGCGTGTCAGGACGGGTGGTGTAGACCTCCATGGTCTGATCGCCGTCAGGGCTGGGCACGGTGAAGTCCACCGAAGCCCCGTGTGACTCCCCGATCCAGTTGCGCTGCATGAGCTTGACCTTATCGGGCCAGTCCAGGATATCCAGATCCTCCAGAAGCCGGTGGCCGTAGGCGGTGATGCGCATGGACCACTGCTTGAGCTCACGCTGGTAGACCGGGTAGTTACCTCGTTCCGAGCGCCCCTCGGCGGTCACCTCCTCATTGGCCAGGACCGTGCCCAGTCCGGGGCACCAGTTGACCGGCGAGCGAGAGATGTAGGCCAAACGGAAGTAGTTGAGCACCTCGGAGCGCTCGGCCTCGTCCAGGTCATCCCAGGAGGCATCGGCATGGCCGGGGATGGGCCTGCTTCCGGACTTGAAGGCCTCAACCAACTCGCTGATGGGCCTGGCCGAGCCCGTCCCTCCATCTGCACGGCGGTAGTCGGGGTCATACCAGGACTCGTAGATGCGCGAGAAGATCCACTGTGTCCAGCGCACGTAGTCGGTATCGATGGTGGCGAAGGAGCGGCGGTCGTCAAAGCTGAGCCCCAGCCGGTGCAGCTGCCACCGCATGTTGGCGATGTTCTGCTCAGTAGTGACCCGGGGGTGCTGGCCGGTCTGGACCGCATACTGCTCGGCGGGCAGGCCGAAGGCGTCATAGCCCATGGCATGCAGGACGTTCTCGCCCTTCATCCGGTGATAGCGGCTGACCACATCGGTGGCGATGTAGCCCAAGGGGTGGCCCACATGCAGGCCCTTGCCCGAAGGATAGGGGAACATGTCGATGACGAAGTAGGGACTGCGGCCCCCAGCATGATCTCCCTGGGCATCCGTCAAGTCGCCCTTGGTGTTGGCGGCCCAGAAGGTGCCCTCCTTGTCCCAGCGCTGCTGCCAGCGCTCCTCGATGGTCTGAGCCATGGCGGCATCGTAGCGGAATTGAGGCTGTTCGGATTCCTGGGTCTGCTGATGATCCCTGTCTTCATTCGCGTTCATATCGTGAATTATCGCCATTCACATGGACACAGCCAGGCTTATGTCCAGCATCCGTCATCCTAACCGGAGCTGTGCTCAGTGGTCGCCAGGCTGCAGGGTGCGAGCTGCGGCATTGATGGAGAAGCCGATGGACTTGGAGGCCCGACCCAGTGCGGCCTTGAAGGATCCGTCCCGCATCATCCTCTTCAAGGCCTGGTCAATGACATCCACCAGCTCCGGATCCCCGTGGGGCACGCCGATACCGTACCGTTCATGGGAGAAGGGATTGCCGACCAGGCGCAGCTGGCCGCCGCCGCGAACATGAGTCAGGCCGGCCAGGGCAAAGTCGTCCCCGCTGGCGGCATCAGTGTCCCCGCTGAGCAGGGCCGTGATGCACTCGGGGAACTCCTCCCGCTCCTGTACCTGGGCTTGGGGGGCCAGCGAGCGCACCAGAGTCCCGGAGGTGGACCCAGCTGCCACGCAGACCCGCTTTTGGGCCAGATCATCCACTCCGGCGATGTCGTTCTGAGTGCGGCGAACCAGTAGGTCCTGCCCCGCAGCCAGGTAGGGCCCGGCGAAATCCACCAGCTTTTGCCGTTCCTGGGTGATGGAATAGCCAGCCACGACCATGTCTACCTGGCCTTGTTCGAGCATGCGCTCGCGGTCCGCAGGCTTCACCTGACGGAAAACGATCTGCGACTCGGCGTATCCAAGTTCGTGGACCACGTACCGGGCCACATCCACATCCAGACCCCGGTACTGGCCGGACTGGGCGAATCCAAGCCCGGGCTGGTCGAAGGAGATGCCCACGCTGATCTTGGGCCCGATGGAACCAGCCCGGTAGCGATCCTCCTGGCGGCCGCACCCGCTCAGGGGCACCGCCAGAACCAGCGCCACCAGAGCCGCCGCAATCCTGCGTGCAAACATAATCGGCCCCTACTTGAACATTCTCGAGCGCGTCAGGAACCAGGTTACCAGGGCGGTCAGCAGGCCTGACAGAATCACCACGACCGCAAATCCCCAGGGCTTGTCGGTAAAGGGCATACCGAACATACCCTGGTTGAAGTTCATGCCATACATGGAGAAAATCAGCGTGGGCACCGACAGGCTGATGGAGATGATAGTGAAGATCCTCATGACGTTGTTGACATTGTTGGAGACAATGGAGGCGAAGGCGTCAGTCATGTTTGAAAGCACGCTTGAGTAGATGTTGGCCATCTCGATGGCCTGCTTGTTTTCGGTAATCACGTCGCCCAGAAGATCCTCGTCGTCCGGGTAGCGCTTGATCCGCTCCAGGCCGGTCAGCTTCTCCAGGACGATCTCGTTAGACTTGAGGCTGGTGGCGAAGTAGACCAAGGTCTTGTTGAGCTCCAACAGCATGAGAATCTCTCTGTTCTGCATGGAGTGGCGCAACTTGAGCTCCAGCCGGTCCGACTCGCGGTCGATGATGCGCAGGTAGCGCAGATAGAGGGTGGCGTTACGGTAAAGGATCTGCAGGATGAAGCGGGACTTCATGAAAGTGTTGAAACCCCGAATGGTGCCCTCCATAAAGGGATGGAGCAGAACCGTGTCTTGCATGCAAACGGTGACGATCAGATCCTCGGTAACGATGATGGACAGAGGAATGGTCTCGTAGTAGTCCCGCCCGTCGCGCTCCTCGGCCCGGGGAATGTCGACGATGACCATGGTGTATTCGTCCTCCACGTCCACACGCGAACGCTCCTCATCGTCCAAGGGTGCACGCAGGTCTGCCAGGTCTATGCCGGTGGTCTGGGAGACATTGGCCAGCTCGACATCAGTTGGAGCCGATAAGCATATCCATGAGCCCTTGGAAGCCTTGCCGATCTGCTCGATCTGCCCGTTCATGGTGCTGAATACTCTCATCATCGCCATCACCGCCTCTCGTGCTCGAACCTGGCCGACGTGTCTGGCCGAACCGATAGTAGCAGATAACCAGTTGCCGCCGTGCTCAATTTCGCAGGGTAGTCCCTGGTCACCCCCTCCATGGGCGCAGGACGGCGGGTTGGATTTGGGAGGCGTCGAAGCGGAAATGACCGGTGATGGGACGATGACCGGGCGATCCCAGGTAGTCGTTCTCCCTGGCGCGCTGGCCCATGTTATGCAGAAGCAAGGGAATACCCCGGCTGTCCCTTTTATCCGAGGCCATGCCGATGTGCCAGGAGGTATCGAAGATGACGATGTCGCCCTGCTGCCACTGGTCGGTGGCCGCGATGTCGTTGGTCAGACGCTGGGCGTGCCGGGACAGGAATACGCCGAGGACGTTGGTGCGTCTGAAGTCGATGTTCGGATCAGGCCTGCTGATGACTCCGGCATAGGCCCCAGGAGACGAGGCGCTGTCAGCGTCGACCATGGCTTTCAGATCGTAGCCGGCCTGTCGGAAGGCCCTCCAGATCTCATCGGTACAGGCACCCCGGTCATCGGGTGGATAGCCGCCCTGATAGTAGCCGCTGTCATAACGTGGATGGATGCGTGCCTCCTGATGGGCTCCACGCACCATAGCCGTGTAATCGTCCACACCGTCGTGGTTGTAGTCCACAGGCGAGATCAGAGGCGGGTGGACAGCAGTCTGCTCAGGAGAATACCCGGGAGGGCTATGGGAAGCGGTCTTGCGGCCGTTTGCAGAGGAACTTTGATTATCATGGCGAGCAGATCCGACACCCATCAGCCTGCCAGCCAAGGCCAAGGAGCCCGCCACAATCAAAGCAAGCGCCAGCAGAACGGCCACCCACCGCAGAACAGTCGTCCGCCCACGACTGTTGCCGCTACGGCTTTGCTCTGTCGGCACGGCGGTCACCTCATCCGGTTGCGAAGGGGTCTGCCATCCATGAACCGACGAAGATTATCCAGGCAAATTTCCCGAACCTTGTCCATGTTGGAGGGGAGATGAGCTCCCCCGGCTACATGCGGAGTGAGCAGGCAGCGTGGTTGCCTCCAGAGTGGGTGGTCTTCAGGCAGAGGTTCCGGTTCGGTCACATCCAGCCCTGCACCGAAAATGCCATCCTTATCCAGGGCTTGGGCCAGAGCCATGCAATCCACGGCATCTCCCCTGCCCGCGTTGATCAGCACGGCGGTGGACTTCATCAATGCAAGACGATGGCCGTCGATGATATGTCTGGTCTGCGGCGTTGAAGGCAGGGCCAGAGCCACTACATCCATCTCAGGCAGCAGGGCATCCAGATCGTCAAAACCAGCCAGACGGTCGAACCCCTCCACCGGCTGGTCGGGATGCCGCCTGATACCGATGGTCCGAGCGCCTACAGCCTTGGCCAGACGAGCGAAGGAGGCTCCGATATCCCCCGTGCCCAACACCAGAACCTGGCAACCGCGCGGTGAAAGGACAGCCCCGCGAGGTTCCCAACGGCCCATGCGTTGATTGTCCCGGTAACCAGGAAGGTCCTTCATCAGGGCCCACATCATGGCGAACATGTGCTCGGAGACCGACTGCCCGTAAGCGCCTGAGGCACTGGTCAACATGGCATCCGGAGGCAGAACCCCCGGTTTCAGGTAGGCATCCACACCCGCGCTGCTGGTCTGCAGCCAGACCAGGTTACGGCAGGCAACCACCTGCTCGGCCGGCGGATTACCCAAAATGATCGTGGCCTCCGATCGGAGGGATTGAGGGACATCGATGAGCCAATGCATGCTCTGCCGCATGTTCGTGCCGACGACGAACTCCTGACGAACGCCCGGAGCCGCCTGAAGGAATTCCTGTCGCTCGCCCTTATCCAAGGGCAAGCAGTTGATGATCAGCTGGTCCCCGGGATGGGCCTTGTTCTGCTTTTCATCCCGCATTCCGGCATCGACTTTGCCTGTCATGGTCCGCCGCCTTTCAGTTGCTGCCGACCCCCTTGGTCGCCCCTTGCCCTCATGCTAGCGCACTAGCAAGCTCAAAACGACCCAAGACCATTCGAGGATAAAATCCATCAAATAGCTCACAATCCCTGCAATTCCGGGGCAACACACTGAGTTGCTCCATTCGCCAATCCCGGTGTACTATGAGCAAGGCTTCACCAAGCAAGGTAAGTACGGGGCTATGGCGCAGCTGGTAGCGCGTCTCCATGGCATGGAGAAGGTCGGGGGTTCGAATCCCCCTAGCTCCACAGATAGAATCCCGGGGTCACCTCGGGATTCTTTTTTATTTCCAGTGCCCTTGCATATGCTGGAGCCTGGACCAAGACAGCACTGCCAAACTCCAGTACGGCGTAGACGGACGATCCCGTTCAATGGCCGTCTGCACTATATAGAACACGCATCTCGATATCTCGATCAAGTCTTTAACCCCAGCCTGCCTGTAATGTTTTTATCTCCCACTCCACTGGGTGGAGCTCGTTCATTTCCCCATTCTTCCGTGCGAATCATGCCTGCTGCATCCGTCGTACTGACAATCTTCCAGGGGCCTTGCAATGATTCTGATTAAAAATGTCACAGTCTATCTGCAGACAGATTAATAGGCTCATCGCAACGACTCCGGAGGCTTGTACAACAATGACCAGAACTGAAAAGGGCGCACTGGGCGCACTTACTGGGTTGTCATTAGGGGACGCGTTGGGCATGCCCACGCAGAGCATGAGTCCTGCAGCAATACATGAGGCCTACGGCAGGATCCACACCCTTTGCGATGCCATTCCGGATCAGCCCATAGCTCCCGGTATGCCTGCAGGGTCTGTAACCGATGATACCGAGCAGGCGTTGATCGTGGCGGAACTGACTATCGAGGGTAAGGGGCACATCGATCCGAAAGAGTTCGCCAAGCGTCTTCTGGCCTGGGAGGATGACATGAAGTCGCGTGGATCGCTCGATTTGCTCGGGCCATCCACCAAGCTGGCCCTGGAACAGGTTCGCCAGGGCGCGGACATCATGACCACAGGAAGGACCGGCACCACCAACGGGGCCGCCATGCGAGTCACTCCGGTAGGCATAGCCAACAGGCCCGAGGACACCAGACAACTGGCCAATCGCATCTACGAGTCCTGCCAGGTCACCCACGACACGGTCGCAGGCTTCCAAAGTGCTGCGCTGATCGCTACGACAGTCAGCCTGGGGCTTGAGGGGATGACCGTTCGCCAGGCACTGAACGAGTCCTTGCGTATGGTGCCCGCCATGGAAACGTCCGGGGCCTGGACTCCGAAGGCATCGGTTCCCGCACGGGCCCGTCAGGCAATACGGCTATCTGAGGAATTCAGTGATGAGGGCGATTTCGAACGCCACCTCATTGAAGACTGCGGAACCTCGGTCGAGGCCAATGAGTCTGTGGCAGCCGCCTTCGCCCTGGCCTGGAGATTCGCTGACGATCCTCAATCGGCTCTGTTCGCTGCAGTCAACCTTGGTGGCGATACGGACACCATCGCCGCAATGACCGGCGCAATGACCGGCGCGTGCACCGGTCCCGAGGTCTTCGACCCTGCACTCTGCTCCCATGTAGCTTCGGTATCCCACCTCGACCTGCAGAAAACTGCCCGTGGTCTGATTGCCCTAAGGTAGCAAAGCGCAAAACGAATACCGTCGAATCCTTCATGAACACAACAATGTAAAATCCACTCAACCCCAAGACCATGGGGTCCACCCAGATCACACCACAGGACTGAACAGACAAGTCATCACTACATCCAGTACATCTTGAGTCAAAGGAGACAATCCATGTCAACTGCACCAAGGGAGGGCACCATCCTCTCCAGAGTCGAGCAAAGGGGCATCGAACCTGTGCCTGAGGACCAGAGGAACGGATCGCCCGGACAGCTCTTCTGGGTCTGGTTCGCCGCCAATATCTCAATTCTGGGAATCCCTCTGGGAGCTACCCTGATTGCCCAGGGACTCAACCTCTGGCAGGCCGTGCTCGCCACGATCATCGGAGCCTTCGGATCCTTCGCCCTCGTCGGCATCATCTCCATAGCCGGAAGAAGAGGCGGCGCGCCCACGCTGACCCTGTCCCGGGCCATTTTCGGCGTCAGAGGCAATGCAGGCCCCACGCTGGTGGCCCTGCTGTCCAGACTGGGCTGGGAGACGGTGAACACGATGACCGGTGCCTTTGCGTTGCTCTCCCTGATCGCCATCAGCTTCGGTACTTCAGCCGACGCCAAGCGCTCCCCCTTCCTGACCTTTGTCTGCATTGCCGTCTTCGTAGCCTTGACCGTGGTGGTCTCGGCCGCCGGTCACGCCTTCATTCTGACTGTGCAGAAGTGGGCCACCTGGATATTCGGAGCCCTTACCCTGCTGGTGGCCATCTATCTGGCCACGACCGTAGATTGGTCCTCCTTCATCGACAATGCTCCCGGATCGGCCAGTGCCTTCCTTATCGGTATCGGCACCATAGCCGCAGGGACGGGCATCGGCTGGGTCAACTCCGGTGCAGACATGGCCCGTTACCAGAAGACCTCGGTAAAATCAGGCCCTCTGATCCTGACCGCGGCGGCAGGCGCCGGAATCCCCCTGGTCGTGGTCATCGGCCTGGGATCGGTCCTGACAGCAGGCAACTCCACCATTGCCTCCGCCGCCGATCCTGTCGCCGCGGTTCGAAGCGCTCTGCCTGCATGGGTTTCAATCCCCTATCTGATTGCCGCATTTGCAGGCCTGCTTATGTCAAACAACCTTTCCGTATATTCGGCCGGCCTGACAACCATCACCTTGGGCATCAGAATCCCCCGCGTCTATGCGGTCGTGGTCGATGTGGTGGTGACCACCTGCGGAGCCTTGTACTTTACCTTGGGTTCCGACGGATTCTATGGCCCCTTCGTCACCTTCATCTCCCTGCTGGCAGTGCCACTGAGCACCTGGGCAGGCATCTTCCTGTCAGATATGATCTTCCGCAAGCGTTACGATTCTAACGGCCTGCTGAACCTTCAAGCAGATTCCCCATACTGGTATTGGCACGGAGTCAACCTCCCAGCCATCATCAGCTGGCTGGTGGGGATAGTCGTCGGCTTTCTGTTTGTGACAGCCCAGGTCTCCAAGAACGAAGTCTGGTTCTCAGGACCGCTGTCCGGCAGCTTCCTGGGCAGGAACGGCCTAGCATGGCTCGTATCCCTCCTCCTGGGAGGAATCCTCTACGCCATTTTGCACCTCCTCTCCAAGGATTCCGTGGCGGTGGGGAGCAAGAGCCATGACTGAACCCAGCATCCTCCATCTGGGTCAGGTGGTGGTTGACCTTAGCATGGACATCGACCACCTCCCGGAGCGTGGAGGGGACATTTTCGCCAGACGAAGTGCCATAAAGGTTGGCGGCGGATACAACGTGATTCGCGCAGCCAGGCAGATGGGAGCGCCCATAGCCTACATGGGGGCGATTGGCACAGGTCCGATGGCGGACATGGTCCGTGTGGCCCTTGCCGCCCTTCAAGTTCCCGCCCAAGGGTCTGTTCTGGAAGACTGCGATACCGGATACTCGGTAGCCATGATCGAACCCTCCGGCGAACGCACCTTTGTTTCAGCAAGGGGCGCAGAGACCCGCGTACCGGAGGGCACCTACGAAAGCATGAATCTGGTTCCTGGCGATGTCATCTATCTGAGCGGATATTCCTTCTGTCACAAGGACAATACCCGAAGCCTGGTCGGTTTTGCTGAGAAACACCAGGACGAGGGATTTCCTGTACTCTTCGATGTGGGACCCATGGTGGCAAATATTGACCTGGATGTGTTTGGTGCGGTCAACGGACTGCATCCGATCTGGTCGCTGAATGAACGCGAGGGACCAATCCTGGCGAAACGTCTGAGGTGCCAACCCAAAACTGGCGACGTAACCGAGTTGGAATCCCTCTGCCGCTCGCTTTCGCTAAGACTGGACAGTCCGGTGGTTCTTAGGGCCGGCGCTCGCGGTGCCTGGTACTGCCAGCCCAAGAATGCGATGCAAATCAAGTACATTCCCACCCCACAGGTTCGTGCCATAGACACCAACGGTGCCGGCGATGCCCATTCGGGCGTCCTTTGTGCTGGCATATTCCAAGGCCTGCCCATCGAGGAGTCACTAATACTGGCCAACTGTGCAGGAGCGCTTTCCACTACTCAGCCCGGTCCAGCCACATGCCCAGATGAGGAAGCCATACGAAAGGCCGCCAGCTCGCTTCAAGGGTGACCAATGCAACGTCGGGAAAAATAAAAGCGACCGCCGACTCCATGCCGACGGTCGCTTGGCATCTCAAAGAAAGATCAGAGCAAGAGGACTCAGAGTTGCTTGCCCAGCTGATCGGCTGCGCGCAGGGCGTGAGCCACATCGGTGGGAGTCACCTCGAAGGGCATGTTGCCCATGGTCTCGTCGGGACCGCAGGCATGCTCGCCGACCTTGAGCAGATCCTCCTCGCTGGCCTGGCCGATGCCGATCTGCTCCAAGGAGGTGGGCAGACCCACGCTGCGGAAGAAGTCATAGACCCTGCGGGTCTCCTCCAGAGGCCGATCCTCAAGGACCAACTGGGCCAAGGTGCCGAAGGCCACCTTTTCGCCGTGCAGCATGGAGTGGGTGCCCTCCAGGGCGGTCATCCCGTCATGAATGGCGTGGGCTGCAGCCAGGCCAGAGCTCTCGAAGCCCAGACCGCTCAGCAGCGTATTGGCCTCGATGATCTTCTCCAGCGCAGCTGTGCGCACACCGGCCTTGGCAGCGGCCACGGCCTTGACCCCGTCCTCCAGCAGGGTATCGCGGCAGAGACGGGCCAAGGCAAAGGCGGCCATGGTGGCGTGGCCTCCGGTCATGGTCACGGCGTTCGACTGCACGCAGGCGGCTGCCTCATAGTAGGTTGCGAAGGCATCGCCCAGTCCTGATACCAAGAAGCGCACCGGAGCCTTGGCGATGACATCGGTATCCATCAGGACCACGTTGGGGTTGGCAGGCAGGGGCAGATAACGGTCAAAGACACCCTCAGGCGTATAGAGCACGGACAGCCTTGAGCAAGGCGCATCCGAGGAGGCTGCCGTGGGCACAATCATGACCGGCAGATGGGCGAAGTGGGCCACAGCCTTGGCGGTATCCAAGGTCTTGCCGCCGCCGATGCCAATTACCGCGTCACTGCCGCCCAAATGGGCACGATGACGGTCGATCTCCTCCATGGAGCACTCGCCGCCGAATTTCATCAGTTCGTAGGGGATCCCATCGTGCTCAAAGGAGGCGACAATGTCGTCGTGGTAGAGCCCGTCGATGACCGGATCGACGATCAGGTGGGCGCCTTTGGTGCCCAGAGTCGCATATTCTCCGGCCAGCTTTCCCATGGCACCCTCCTGCTGAACATAGGAGCCTGGAGAGCACAGAACCTTGCGCATATACACACCTTTCTCATTCTGGTCCCGCCTTCGGGACCAGATCCTTGGGGACGGACCTTATGGACCGCCCGAAAGTGACCCTAGTCACATTACATGGTGGGATGCGTGTGCCGCGCCGAACGGCAGGTCAGTTAAGAGGCGAGGAATTTGTCGTGCTCGTCGGTGACGACTGCGGCGTAGAAGCCGTGTTTGAGGGACTGGGCGTGGAGCCGGTCGCATCAGCAGACGGCGAAGGTGAGCTCGTGGGTTTCCCTCCCTGCTGCTGCACCTGTCCTGACCCTTGTTCGGTGCCTTGGTTCTGATTTGTTCCGGACGGCTGGCTCTGAGGGGCACCCGGGGTCGCCTGGTTCTCAGGCTCCTCTGTGCGCTGCGCGGGCTTTGAGGGAGTCTCCTCCTCCTGGCTGGGGGTTACCACCTGGCTGGCCGGTGGGCTGACGACGTTGCGAACCACCTTGTCGGTGCCTTCGCCTTTGGTCAGGGCATTGATGGCCAAGGCGGAAAGCAGTACGGCCACCAGGGCGCTCACCACGGAGACGATGATGACGTTGCGGTGGCGTTGATCCAGCTTTTTCCTGCTGGTTGCCGTAATGGAGGCCGCATGGGTTCTTGGACCATTGCTGGATGAAATGGTCCTACCGGTCTTGGATGTCGACTTTTCGTCACCGACAGGAGGCATGACTTGGGTGGAACCATCTACCGGGGCCATGACCTGGGTTGATCCATCGGCAGCATCGCTGGAATCGTCAGAACGACCCTTGCCCTGGGCCGGCAACATGGTGGTCTGTCCATCGGCATCCGAATCGTCATTCGATCCGGTTTTGGAGTCAGCATCATCCTGGTCAGCACTGCCGACCACGGACTCCTGCAGCTTCTGGCCGGAGGCTTCCAGAACATTCTTGTAGATCTGCGAGGCCACGGCGGAGACGATGGAACCGATGGCTACGCCGATGATGGATCCTGCCACGCCGATCTTGGCGGCCAGCCAGAAGGAGGTCATGGCTGCAAGAGCGCCGGCGATGATTTGCGCCCAGGAAATGTCATGAAAGAACTGCTTCACTCCGACCCCTTTTGATCCAACGGCTGGTGGCTGCGCTCTTATGGTAGCTGGTGGTCATGGCGATAGTGTGATGGTCGGCCGACCGCCTAGGACCTCAGTCGGTCTGGACCAGCCCTCGGGGATTGTCCCAATCCCCCCGCATGGCGATGGCCGGACCACGATTGTAGTCGATCATGGACCAGCGCAGACCACCGCCTGGCAGGTCTCGTGGCATCAATCGGGCCCAATGGGCGTTCCGCATGGTGACCAGGCCCAGGTATTCGGGATACGCAGTGGCCATGCCCAGCAGAGCCTGAAGAGTCTCGGCAATAAAGGACCCATGAGAGAAGACCATGAGATCCGTGTCCGGACCAGCCCGGTGAATCCATCGATTCAGGGTTTCCAGGCCTCGTTTGCCCACCTGGGCCTTGGTCTCGGCACCGTGGAGCAGCTCTCCCCCGGCGCCCCGGGACCAGGATTCGTAATCCTCAGGCCAGCGTTGACGAACCTCCTCAGCACTGGCTCCCTCCCACTCGCCAAAGCTGCGTTCACGCAGCCCGCGATCAAGATGAACTGGCTGAGCCAATGGATCGGCGAATGCATGAGCAGTGGCAGCAGCCCGGCCCAGATCAGAGGAAACCACCAGCAGGTGACGGTCTTGGGGTGCGCCGTCCACATATTCAGCCCGCAACTCCTCGCCGGTCCTCTCCACCTGCCAGCGGCCTACGCTGTTGAGAGGAATGTCAATCTGGCCCTGCATCCTGTGCCCTGCATTGTATGAGGTCTGCCCATGGCGGACCACAGTCATGGAGCGCACATGCCGGCTATCTTCGGCGGTGGTATCTGTGTCAGTCATGGCTTTCCTGAGGGTCAGCGAAACGGCTGCGTAGATCATCCTCATTCAGATCATCCGCCTTGGAGGCCAGCTGGCCGTCCGGATCATCATCGGCAAGGGTGAAGGGATGCTCCAGCTGCAGGTCCACCTGGGGGCAGTCCTTCCAGAGCCGTTCCAGGTCGTAGTAGGCTCGGGCCTGTTTGTGCATGATATGGATGACGAAGTCACCGTAGTCCAGCAGAACCCACTGAGCCTCCTGCACGCCTTCCCGAGAACGCGGGTCCAGATTCTTTTGCAGATGGAGCTGCTTCTCCACCTCCTCGGCGATGGCCAGAACCTGACGTTCGTTGCTACCGGTGGCCACCATGAAGATGTCAGTGATGGCAATGGGTTGGGAGACGTCGAAGGCCACGATGTCCATAGCCTTGACATCGTTGGCAGCCCGAGCGGCCACCCGGACCGCGTCGATGGATTCCTGCAATGCTGGCACTTGTCACGCCTTTCCTCGTTGTGAAGCAGATGCTGTCATGGTTACCGTTCCCAGGCGGGCTTCCAGTCCGGAACCTGATGCTGGTCATTGGTGGAATAAACCATGGCTCCGTCTTCCACCGGATGGCGGATGACCGATCCGGCTCCGGTCGTAACTCCGTCGCCCACCTGGACCGGAGCTACGAAGAGATTCCCTGCGCCCACGTGCACTTCCGACCCAATCTCGGTGCGGTTCTTATGCACGCCGTCGTAGTTGGCCGTGATGGATCCGCCACCCACGTTGCTGTCGTGGCCTATGTGCGCATCCCCTACATAGGAAAGGTGGGGAACCTTGGTCCCGTGGTCGATGGTGGCCTTCTTCATCTCGACGAAAGCCCCGGCCTTGGTGTCCTCGGCAAGGACGTTGCCAGCCCTCAGATAGGTCCAGGGGCCGATGTTGGCCCGGGCTCCAATCCGGGTCTCCTGCACGCGGGAGCGCTCAACCTTGGCCTGCGGCTCCACAATCGCATCGATCAGGGTGGTATATGGGCCGATGACGGCATCCGAGGCGATCTCGGTATGACCCTGCAGGAAGCAGCCGGGCAGAATGACGGCATCCTGCTGGATGACCACGTCGTCCTCAATCCAGGTGGTGGATGGGTCCAGGATGGTCACCCCCCGGCGCATGAACTCCTGGCAGACCCGCAGGTTATGGGCCTTAGCCAGATCAGCCAACTGAATCCTGTCGTTGACCCCTTCAACCTTGAGTGGATCAGGAGCGGCGAAGGCCCCGACCCTGCCCAGGCGACGAGCAGTCTCCAAGGCATCGGTCAGATAGAACTCCCCCTGGGCGTTGCTGTCGTCCAGGCCGCGGACTGCCTGTCGGAGCAGGTCAGCCTCGAAGACGTAAACAGAGGTGTTGACTTCCTTGACGGCCAGCTCGGTGCCGGTGGCATCCCGCTGTTCGACGATGCGCAGAACCCGTCCATCCTGGTCACGAATGATGCGACCGTATCCGGTGGGATCGTCCAGATTTACTGTCAGCACGGTGGCGCCGTCGCCGGAGCTGACATGATAGTCGAGCAGGCTATGCAACGTGTCTGCGTCCAACAGGGGCATGTCGGAGGCGACGATCAGCACCTGACCGTCGTGTCGAAGTTCCCCATCCAGCTGATCCACGGCGCACTGGACCGCGCGTCCCGTACCCGGTCGGCTGTCCTGACGCACGATGCGCACCTGCGAATCGTAAGAGCGTGCAGCCTGCGCCACCAGGTCGGCCTGATGATGAACTACCACAGCCGTCAGCTCGGGATTCAGAGCAGTCACCGAAGTCATGACCCGTTGCAAGAAAGTCTTGCCGGCCAGGGTGTGCAGAACCTTGGGATGGGCCGAGCGCATGCGAGTGCCCTCGCCTGCAGCCAGAATGATGCCAGCGGTCAGCGTCTGCCCGCCGCTCAAAACTCCACCACCCCGCTCTCGGCGATGTCGATCAGATCCTGAATGGAGTCCACCACCTGGTCAGGGCGGTAGGGGAAGGTTTCCACCTCGGATCGTGTAGTGATGCCGGTCAGCACCAGGAAGGTGTTCAGGCCAGCCTCAACTCCGGCCACCACATCAGTATCCATTCGGTCGCCGATCATGGCCGTGGTCTCGGAGTGGCCGCCCACCCTGTTCAGAGCCGTACGGAACATAATGGGATTGGGCTTGCCCACAAAATAGGGCTCCCGGTTGGTGGCCTTGGTCACCAGAGCTGCGACGGCTCCCGCCGCAGGCAGGACGCCGTTCTCGCTGGGGCCTGTGGCGTCCGGGTTGGTGCAGATGAAACGGGCCCCGCCCAGAATCAAGCGGATAGCTGTGGTGATGGACTCAAAGGAGTAGGTTCGGGTCTCGCCCAGAATCACATAGTCCGGGTTGATATCGGAAAGAATGAACCCGGCCTCGTGCAAGGCTGTGGTCAGCCCGGCCTCACCAATCACATAGGCCGACCCCCGCGGCATAGTCCGAGACACGAAGTCGGCTGTAGCCAAGGCTGAGGTCCAGATCCGGTCTTCAGGCACATCGATACCCGAACGACCAAGGCGGGCCGAAAGGTCGCGAGGGGTGTAGATGGGATTGTTGGTCAGCACCAGATACTGGCGGTTATTGCGCTTGAGGGTGTCGATGAATTCGGCAGCGCCGGGCAGGGCCGTGTTCTCGTGCACCAGCACGCCGTCCATGTCGGTGAGCCAGGTTTCGATCTTCTTGACTGCCAAGACAGTTCCTTTCGGTTGGTCACCGACCCCAAGGAGGCCGTCTCCGACCGGAATCGGCGAGCGTAAGCTCCCCCACCTGGATTCGAACCAAGACTAAGGGTTCCAAAGACCCGTGTGCTGCCTTTACACCATGGGGGAAGGACGGAGCCCTTCAGGCCCCGCCAGGTTCATTATGCCACAGCCGGACGATTACGCCACGCCATGCCGGGCAGGCAAGGCTTTAAGCGAAGAGGAAACCCTGACCATGATGAGCTGGATACGTGTCGAAGAGGCGGGCCACCGAGCCGTCCTCGAAGACCGCCTTGATGGCCGAGGCCAGCAGGGGGGCGATGGACAGAACGGTCAGGCCATCCCAGCGCTTCTCCTGGGGAATGGGAACCGTATCGGTCAGAATGACCTCCTTGGCCTTGCAGGACTTGAGCCGCTCCACGGCGGGTCCGGACATGACGCCATGGGTGGCCACAATGGTGATGGAGTTGGCGCCAGCCTCATCCAGCACGTTGCAGGCCTCGGCGATGGTGCCGCCGGTGTCGATCAAGTCGTCCACCAGCACGCAGTCCAGGCCGCGCACGTCGCCCACCACCCGATGGGCCACAGCCTTATTGGGCTGAGTGATGTCACGTGTCTTGTGGATGAAGGCCAGGGGCACACCTCCCAGACGCTGGGCCCACTGCTCGGCCACCCGGATGCGGCCCGCATCGGGAGAGACCACGGCCACCTTGGACAGATCCATCCGGTCGCGCACATAGTCCACCAACACAGGCATGGCAATCAGGTGATCCACAGGTCCATCGAAGAAGCCCTGGGACTGGGCGGCATGCAGGTCGACCGACATGATTCGGTCCGCACCGGCCGCCTTGAGCAGGTCGAACATGAGTCGGCAGGAGATGGGCTCGCGGCCCAGATGCTTCTTGTCCTGACGGGAGTAGCCCAGGAGTGGGCAGACAGCGGTGATGGACCGCGCCGAGGCCCTCTTGAGGGCGTCGATCATGATCAGCTGCTCCATGATGGACTTGTTGACCGGGTCGGAATGGGTCTGCAAAACGAAGACATCGGCTCCACGCACCGACTCCGTATAACGCACATACATCTCGCCGTTGGCAAAGTCGTATGCTGTCGTCTCCAAGACGTCAATGCCGAGTTGATCGGCCACGTCCGCCGCGAGTCTGGGATGGGTCCGGCCTGTGACAAGTATGAGATTTTTTCCTGGTCTGCCTTTGAGTATCGCGCTCACCATATCTCCAAACGTTGTTTTCGCTGAAGCGGACAGCCTCCATAATAATGGCGCGCGCTGACACAGCAGGGCAGTCCGTGTTGGCGCGTCCGACTGTATGCGATGCTCAGGAAGCCGAGCGGTAAAGCCCGTGCTTCTTGATGTACTGCACCACCCCGTCCGGGACCAGGTACCAGACCGGCATGCCACGGGCCGAACGACGCCGCACGTCCGTGGACGAGATGGACAGGGCCGGAATCTCCAAGGTATCCACCCGTTGAGCAGGCACCTGAAAATCGCGCAGACTAGATGAGTAGCCCGGTCGGGAGACGGCGACGAACTTGGCCAGATCCCACATCCGGTTGGCATCCTTCCAACGCATGATCTCGGCCACGGCATCCGCCCCGGTGATGAAGAAGAGATCGCTGTCGGGGCGCATCCGCTTGATGTCGCGCAGGGTGTCCACGGTATAGGTGATGCCAGGACGCTCAATATCCACCCTGGAGACCGTGAACTTGGGGTTTGAGGCCGTGGCGATTACGGTCATCAGATAGCGGTCCTCGGCATTGGTCACCGTCTTGTTCAGTTTGAAGGCCGGACGGCCGGTAGGCACAAAGATGACCTCATCCAGGTCGTAGACCCAGGCCACCTCCGAGGCAGCCACCAAGTGGCCATTATGGATGGGGTCGAAGGTGCCGCCCATGATTCCCACCCGGGGTCGACGGTTATGGTGGGATGGCCCACAGGCCCGATCAATATCTGATGGCTCCTGCCCAGACTCCCCCTCCTTGGACAGTTCAGACATCATCCGGTTCACGCCTGCTCGCCCTCCCGTCTGGCTTCCGAGGCGTTCTCCTCGTTTTCGGACTCGGCCTCCTGGCGCATTTGCTCGGCGCTGGGGTTGACCCTGTCGGGATCGATCCGCTCCATATCGGCATTCCACTCTTCCTGAACCACACGGCGGATCTCGGAATAGGTGGGCAGGGGAAAGCCTGGCTGGTAGGCTCGACGGACCTGGGCCACGCATCCAGTGATGGCTACCAATGAATCGGACAGATCAGCGATGCGCCCCTCCTGCTCCTGTTTGCGGAAGACAGGCACCCGTTCCTCCATGACGGTGATGTCATGCCTGACCTGGTTGAGCTGGTCTTGGTCCAGGTCGTACACATCATCGGCATGCTCGTCCGGCCATCCAATCAGGACCGCATCGGCGTACTCCAGGCAGGAGCGCTGATCTGCATCCGGGATGCCGTCCTCGATTTGGACCAGAAAGACGTACCGCAGCAGGCTTAGCCGCTCTGAAGCCACCCTCAGCCAGATGCGTGGATTGTCGTGCTCGCGTTGGAAGAGCTCTTCGATCTTCTCGTTCACGGCCGCACCTGCCCCCTGCCGTAGCCGATCCATTTGGTGGTGGTCAGTTCCTGCAGACCCATGGGTCCTCGGGCATGCAGCTTCTGGGTGGAGATGCCCAGCTCGGCACCCATGCCGAACATGCCTCCATCGGTGAATCGCGTTGAGGCGTTGACCATGATCACAGCTGAATCCACCCGACGAGAGAACTCTTCAACAGCCTCATAATCCCGGGCCAGGATGGCCTCGGTATGGCCGGTGGAGTGACGGTTGATGTGCTCGATGGCCTGGTCAAGGGAGTCCACCACGCGCACTCCCATTTTCAAATCCAGATACTCACGGTCCCAGTCGGCTTCCTCAGCGCGGACCAGCAGTTCTTCAGGCAGACCATGACCGGCCAGGATGTCCATGGAGACCGCGTCCAGGTGCAACTCGACCTGTGCCTGGGTCAGCGCTTGTGCCACACGTGGCAGGAACTCAGCGGCCACATCCCTGTGGACGATCAGTTTTTCAGCGGCGTTGCAGACACCCACCCTCTGGGTCTTGGCGTTGACGATGATGGGAATGGCCTGATCCATATCCACCGAGCGATCCACATAAATATGGACATTGCCAGCCCCGGTCTCGATGGTGGGCACGGTGGCCTGCTCTATTACGCTGCGGATCAGCCCTCGGCCACCCCTGGGCACCAGCAGATCAATATGACCGCGTGCCTTCATCAGAGCCTGGGCCCCCTCGCGACCGTATCGGTCCACGGAAGCCACCAGAGCCGGATCCAACCCCTGCTCACGAAGTACCCCGCCTATCAGCTCCACCAGGGCGTGATTGGTGCGTTCAGCCGCGTGACCCCCTCGCAGAAGGGCCGCATTGCCAGACTTGAGGCAGAGGGCCACCACATCGATGGTGACATTGGGTCGGGCCTCATAAATCATGGCCACCACGCCCAAGGGAACCCGCACCTGATTGAGCCGCATGCCGTTGGGCATGTCATGGCCGCGAACCACCTCGCCCAGGGGATCGGTCAGCCCGGCCACCATGCGCACGCCGCTGGCGGCATCCGCGATACGAACCTTGTCCAAGCGCAGACGATCGATCAGACCGGCGCTCATTCCTTCTTCAAAAGCCTGCGTGCAGTCCTGCTCATTGACTGCTGCAATCTGATCGGCCTGGTCGATCAGTGCATCGGCCAGGGCCAGCAAGAGAGCGTTCCTGGCCTCACCGGTCATGCCTGCCAGACCTGCTTGTGCAACAGCCGCTGCATCGGCCATGGCACAAACCTGATCGAACACATCCTGACGATTGGAGTTCTCGTTTTCAGTCATGTTCGTCAGATCCTTTCGCCCTCGCGGGTCAGCCAGACCCATATTCTGTACCGATTGTAACCCTCAGTGAGGGCAATGATGACAGGAGGAGGGAGGGCATTGCTGCACCTCCCTCCTCCAAGGGCCAATCAGTGGGTCTGGTCCAGCTCAGGATAGAGCGGGAAGGCCTCAACCAGCCGGTCCACCCGGGCCTTGAGAGCATCCAGATCCGCCTGGGGGCCCTGGGCCAGCGCAGTGCCGATCACGTCGGCCACCTCCTCGTACTGAGCCGGGCCGAATCCGCGAGTAGCCAGGGCGGAAGTCCCGATGCGCAGACCGGAGGCCACAGAGGCCGGGCGAGGGTCGAAGGGCACTGTATTGCGGTTGACGGTGATGCCAATCTTGGCCAGCAGGTCCTCACCCTGGCGGCCGTCCATCTCGCTGTTGCGCAGATCCACCATGACCAGGTGGACATCCGTACCTCCAGTGAGCACGGTGATGCCATTGTCGGCCACATCCTTGGCCATCAGGCGTTCAGCCAAGATCTTCGCACCCTCCAGGGTGCGCTCCATGCGTTCCTTGAATTCAGGCGTTCCTGCCAGCTTGAAGGCCACAGCCTTGGCAGCGATCACATGCATAAGCGGGCCGCCCTGGTTGCCGGGGAAGACCGAGGAGTTGAGCTTCTTGGCATATTCCTGACGGGCCAGGATGAAGCCGGACCGAGGTCCGCCCAGGGTCTTGTGGGCCGTGGAGGAGACCACATCGGCATAGGGCACCGGGCTGGGATGCAGGCCGGCTGCCACCATACCCGCAAAGTGGGCCATATCCACCCAGAACTTGGCACCTACCTCGTCGGCAATTTCCTTCATGGCTGCGAAGTCCTCAATACGCGGATAGGCGCTCCATCCGCCGATAATCAGGGCTGGATGGGTTTCCAGGGCCCGCTGGCGGATGATCTCGGGCTCGATGCGGAAGGTCTTCGGATCGACCCCGTAGGATTCGGCATGGTAAAAACGTCCAGAGAAGTTGATCTTCATACCGTGGGTCAGATGGCCGCCATGATCCAGAGCCAGGCCCAGCACTGTGTCGCCGGGCTTGATCAGGGCCTGATAGACGGCGGCGTTGGCCTGTGCGCCCGAATGAGGCTGGACATTGGCGTACTCGGCGCCGAACAGGGCCTTGGCGCGGTCCCGGGCCAGGTTCTCGACCTGGTCCACCCACTCGCAACCACCGTAGTAGCGTCTGCCAGGATAGCCCTCGGCATACTTGTTGGTCAGTACGGATCCCTGGGCCTGCAAGACGGCCTTGGGCACGAAGTTCTCTGAGGCGATCATCTCCAGACCACCGCGTTGGCGCTCCAACTCTCCATCCAGCAGTGCGGCGATCTCCGGATCCACCTGCGAGATCGAAGAGTTCAGGACATCGTAGGATTGCTGTACCGGGTTCTCTTCGACCATGGGTCACTCCTTTGTCTATAAGGTCCAGCCACGGATACAGGGCTGGTGGGCAATACTGTACGCCATGCCAACCCCTGGCAGGCCGTGGCGTCCATAGACGGTTTCCTCCGCGAGCCGAGCAAGGCCATGGTTCGGACTCCTGTACGGGGGTAGAATGCCCTGGTAATGATCTGTTCGGCGACATGGCGGAGGGGCAGGCAACCATGAGCACATACCACAGCACCCGAGGCGGCAAGGAGCAACTGCAGTCCAAGCAGGCCATCAGACGAGGCCTGGCTCCTGACGGCGGACTCTATGTCAGCGATGAACTGGACACTGAGACCATCGAACCTGCCTCGGTTGCCGGTCTGGAATACAAGGGCACAGCCAAACTGGTCCTTTCGAGACTGCTGAGTGATTACTCTTCCGCTCAGCTGGACTCCTGCCTGGACGCAGCCTACGGAGAACAGTGGTCCGATACGGCAATCACCCCTCTGGTGGATCTGGGCGGCAACGACTTCGTACTGGAGCTCTTCCGCGGACCCACATCGGCCTTCAAGGACGTGGCCCTGCAGCTTCTGCCGAGACTGATGGCGCTGGCCGGAGACGATGATGAGCGAATCATGGTGCTTACAGCCACCTCCGGAGACACAGGCAAGGCGGCGCTGGCCGGATTCGCGGACGCGCCGGGCACGGGTATCACCGTCTTCTATCCTCAGGGCAAGGTCAGTCAGATCCAACGCCTGCAGATGGTCACCCAGGAGGGCAGCAACCTGCGGGTTTGCGCGGTTCGGGGCAATTTCGACGATGCCCAGTCCGCAGTCAAGTCCATCTTCGCCGACACTGATCTGGCTCGTGAACTGAGCGAGAAGGCCTCAACCGTCCTCTCATCGGCCAACTCCATCAATGTGGGCCGCCTGGCTCCACAGGTCGTCTACTACTTTCGGGCCTATGGCTCCCTGATGGAACGGGGTGTGATCGGACCTGGGGATCCAGTCGAATTCTGCGTGCCCACCGGCAACTTCGGCGATGTGCTGGCTGGATACTATGCCAAAATGATGGGCCTTCCGGTGGCCCGGCTGACCGTGGCCTCGGACCGCAACCGGGTTCTCAACGACTTTCTGACCACAGGCGTTTACGACCGCAACCGCCCCTTCTACACCACCACCTCCCCCAGTATGGACATCCTAATCTCGTCCAACCTGGAGCGGATGCTCTACTACATGGCCGACGGCGACACCAAACTGATTGCCTCGCTTATGGCCGATCTGGAGTCCACGGGACGCTACCAGGTGCCCGAAGCCGTTATGACCAGAATCTGCGGGCTCTTCTCCTGCGGCTGGGCCGACGAGGACCAGGTGGCATCGGCCATCAGCAACTGCTGGGAGAAACGGGGATACCTGATTGATCCGCATACGGCCTGCGGTTACCAGGTCATGACCAAGCAGACCGACAGGGATCCTGCCGTGCCACGGGTGCTGTTGTCTACAGCAAGCCCCTACAAGTTCCCCCGGGTAGTCTGCCAATCCCTGGGCCTGGAGACCCCGGACAGTGATTTCGACTGCATGGACTTCCTGGCCGAGGCCACCAATACCAGACCCCCCAAGGCTCTGCGCGCCCTGGAAAACGCACCTGTACGCTTCCAGGACTGCATCGATCCAGGGGACATGTCCGACTACGTCCGCCACGCGGTCATACAGTCCTGAAGCCGACCCTGGACTGCGAGGACATAAATCACCATAATCGCTGTCAGATTGAAAGTCTGGCGTCAATCAATCTCCCTGCGCGCGTAGACCCTGCTAGAAACGCCTGCTGAGATCAGGTTCGCCAACAAGACGATGGCCAGACCAAGAACTACAGGTTTCCACAGGTCCCCTATAAGAAAACGTCCCAACTTGGTCATAAGGGTTCCCCAGCCCAAAGGCAGCCAGGCCAAGACAATACCGACCAAGGCAATAAGAGCGAAGAGCACCAACAGGGCCCGTCGAGCTTTTACTGGATCAAGCCAGTAGAAAAGTGGGGCGACCAAGGCAAAAAGCAGCATTTCGAACACGAAGATAGCCAAGGTAAACAAGGTCGCAGCCTGCCAAGGATCTGAACCCTTCCAAGGCTGACTTCCAGCTATCCGGAAATAAATCACGAAACAGCAGCATTGAGCCAGGACCAGTAGCGCAACAGCCGAATAGCGTCCCAGCACCTGATGATCACGCGAAATAGGCACAATGCCATTAAGACGAGATGCTGAAGAGGAAAAATCAATGAATAATTGGATCTGCATGGCGGCAGCATCTGCAACGCAGAAACCTGTGACCAATCCACTTAACGAGTCTATATTTCCGTCCTGGTTGTGGCCGGTTACGACGAGAACGCCCTTCAGGACGATTCCTACCAGTGGTGCAGCGATGAGGAGCAGCACACCCGGCCAATAACCGCCGGTGCCTCCGCTGCAACGTTGTAGGTCCAGCCTGATCTGTTTGGCTATCGCCTTCATGCTTCCGTCTCCTTATTCTCCTCGCTCGCAGAAAGTGAGCCCGCGGTCAGTCTGATGATGTTGTCAAAGTCGGCCCGCTCCACCAGATAGCGGTCCTCTGAAGACGCCACAACGGCAGGAGAAGCCAATGCCAGAAAATCCTTCAAGTGTTCAGTAGGCACCAAAGCCTCGAAACCATTGGCGGAACGCTGCAGGCCTATCAGATGGGGTATCTGCGCTCTAGCCAGATCGTCCGGTCCCCCTCTCACAACCTGAAAAGCCTCCAGCAGTTCATCCTTGGAGCCGGTGTAGAAAATCGATCCCCGATTGATATAGGTAACGAAGTCAGCCACCCGTTCAAGATCTGCGGTGATGTGAGTGGAGAAAAGCACCGAGTGACGACCGTCACCGATGTAGTCCAGCAGAATATCCATGAGCTCGTCTCTGGACAGGACATCCAGGCCGCTGGTGGGTTCATCCAGAATCAAGAGCCTTGCATCGTGACTGAGGGCAACGGCCAGCATCAGCTTCATCTGCATGCCACGGGAAAGCTTGCCGATTCTGCGGTTTTCCTGTAGACCGAACCGATGCAGATAATCCTGATAACGATCACTGTTCCAGGAGGGATACATGGGTGCCATCACTGGCTCGACGGCCTTGACCTTCCATGTCTTTAGGAAATAAATGGAATCGAAGACCACACCCAGGTCTGCTTTGACCTCCTCCTCCTGGCTCAAGGGATCACGGCCCAGAATACTGATTTCTCCGCTGTCTCGGCGGATCATATTCAGCAAGAGCCGGATCAGGGTGGATTTGCCTGCGCCGTTGGGACCTATCAATCCCATGATGTAGCCCATGGGCAGGTCCATGGTGACCTGGTGCAGGCGGAAACCCGTGCCGTCAGCCTTGACGTAGCTTTTCCCAAGGTCACTGACGAGCAGGGCATAGTCGACCTCTTCACCAGAAGTCGTCATCGGCGGTGATGCACGCATACTACTATTCCTTTCCTTGTTCGGACGCGGGCGCAGAACCCTTGTCCCCCAGCAGACCGTCGAGCAGGCCGCGAATTCGGTCCGGCTCCATGCCTGCCCAACGAGCCGTATCGACCGCCTCGCCCAGCAGGGACCGCACGCGGTCCTCCAGATGCTGCCGCATGACCTTGTCTCCGCTGTCGGTCACGAAGGTCCCCTTGCCTTGGATGTTTTCCACCAAACCCTCTTGAGCGAGTTCGGTATAGGCGCGGGTCACGGTCAGCACGGACACCCTGAGTTCTCGTGAGAGATGTCGGAGCGAAGGCAGTCCCTCCCCTGCTTTCAGGTCTCCAGTCAGAATGGCCGAACGTATCTGGTCTTCGATCTGCCGATAAATCGGCTGTCCGGACAGGGATGAGATGATCAGCTTCATCCAAGCCCCTTTCATTGATTGTCGGCACGACCCTGGCTGAGCTGTGCCGGTGTTCATGTATACACTATAACAGTTTGGCCATGAAGACAAGCCTATCGCTGATCTTCTTTCTGCGTGATTCAAGATTCGATAGAAACGGTCTGTAGTGCTGATCTGCTGGCCAATCACAGGTAAAGGCAAACGGCCATCAGAATCGGGTCGCCGCCACATTACTCAAGCCAAGGACGGACACGGTGTACTCAACGAAAAATCCAACATGATCGTACCGCACGGCCACCAACAGCCGAATGAGTACAGTCAAAGCATCAAAACGAAAAGCAACAGAATGACGGATGTCGAGCACGTAGCGGCGAGGCTGCAAAAGGCTGCAAAGTCGCCCAAACTTGTCAAAGTCACTAAATTGACGAACGTTGGCACGACAAAGCGTAGACGGCAACCAGACCTATCGGGCCTGGAGCCTGCTGGAGGTCAGAAGCTCCCGAGCGTGCTTCAGGGAGGTCGCAGACTCGCTGCCAGCCAGCATCCGGGCGATCTCCCGCTCTCTGTCTTCGCCCTCTACCTGGCGGACCAGGGTCTCTACAGCATCGCCACCTTCACGTCCTTTGGCCACGACGAACTGTCGGTCGGCCCAGGAAGCCACCTGCGGCAGGTGGGTGACCACAATCACCTGGGCGGTGACAGCCAATCGGGCCAGACGATGACCAAGCTCCACGGCAGCCCGACCGCCAACTCCAGCATCCACCTCGTCGAAGATGAAGGTCATCGTCGGGCCGCCAACCTGGGAATCGAGACCAGTATGCCCATGGCCAGGCCCGTCAGATCCCGAAGAGGTACGGCCTTCGGCGGCCACCAGTTCCAAGGCCAGCATGAGTCGGCTGAGTTCGCCGCCCGAGGCGCTCTTACCCATGGGCAGAAGGTCCGAACCTGGATATGGCCTGAAGAGGAAGTCGATCTGGTCCAGACCATGCCCGTCCATGTCCTGGTCCTGGCGTGGCCTGACGCGGATCTCCAGCCCGGCGCCCGCCATGGCCAGAGAGTGCAATTCGCCATCGACAAGATCGCTCAGTCTTCGTGCAGCCTTGCCCCGCGACGCTGACAGTTTCCGTGCCGCTTTCAAGGCGCTTCCGCGAAGCTGCTCAACCTGCCCTTGGAGCTCCTCCAGCTTCTCGGGTGAGGCATCCATGTCCTCAAGGTCAAATGCAGCCTTCTTGCGCCAAGCCAGAACGTCGTCGATATCTGGTCCCCAGCGTCGGGTCAGCTCATCCAAATCGTGAATCCGGGCGTTGATCTTGTCCAGATCGCCCTCCTGGCCTTCGTCATCCAATTGGCTACTCAGGGTGAAGACCAGATCAGACAGATCGGCATTCAGCGACCGCAGCCGCTGGGCCGACTCCTGAAAGACCCCCTCCACACCGATGCCTTCTAAGGCGGCAATAGCCCGTTCGACCAGTGCCGTGGCCGATGGTGCGTCAGCATCAGGGTCGATTTGGCCGGAGTCCAAGGCGGACAGCGCGGACATGACTCCCTGACTGATCTGGGCAGCATGCTCAATCCGGTCCCGCTGGGCCTTGAGTTCACGATCCTCGCCGGAATGAGGGTCAACGCTGTCAATCCGGGCAATGGATTCACGAAGATAATCAGCTTGGGCCATCGCGCCGGACTGCTGGTTACGCAGCTCCTCCAGATGGTCCTGAGCCTGTCGGTACTGCCTGAAGGCCTTGGAAAAAGCCTCCAGCTGTGGGCCGTCACCGGCATAGGCATCCAGAAATTCGCGCTGCCGGGCCGGACTGGCCATACGCATCTGATCCGCCTGACCATGAACAGTGACCAGCATCCCAGCCACCTCCTCCAACAGGCCACGAGGGGCCGTCCTACCGTTCAGAGCGGCACGGGAACGCCCCTTGACTGGCATGGTTCGGGCCAGGAAGATCTGTCCCTCATCCTCCGCGGGCAGGCCTGCCTCAGTTACGGCAGCGGTCACTGGATTCTCGGCTCCTGCCGCTCCAGCATCGAAAATCCCTTGGACCCACGACTCACGTGCTCCGGGAGACACCAACTGCGGACGGGCAGTGGACCCCGAGATCAGCCTGATGGCGTTGAGCAGCATGGACTTGCCAGCCCCGGTCTCCCCGGTGATGGCCGTCATGCCAGCAGCAGGGCGTAGCAGGGCATGATGGATGGGACCCAGGTCTCGTACTTCCAGCTCTTCCAGCATCAGTGCTCCTTATTCGACTCCTGCGGCTCCCCCTGATCCTGCCCGTTCGCAGCCGCCGAAGGGCGATGTTGCTCCCTCCAGCCGACCACCGGCAGGTCGAACTTGGAGACCAGCCGTCTGGTGAAGGGCACCCCCGACAGCCTGGCCAGCCGCAGGATGTCGTGGGACTGCCGCACCACGATGCGGGAGCGCTTGGGCACTGGCCGCTGACGGCGCCCGTCATTGCAAATCCAACCGGCCGACTGGGAATCACTCAGGACATCCAGGGTGAATTTCGACTTTGGACCGATGATCAGGGATCGGGCAAAAAGGGCATGGGCAGCAATGGGCACCATCTGCAACGACTGCGCATCCGGCCAGACGATGGGCCCGCCTACCGAAAAGGCATAGGCCGTCGATCCGGTTGGGGTGGCCACAATCATGCCGTCGCAGCCGAAGGAGCTCATCTCCACATCGTCCACTCGGACCGATACCTCGATCATCTTGCCCCGATCATATCGTTCCAGGGTCATGTCGTTGAGGGCCCAGTCGCTCAGTGGTCGATCGGCCCCAGGTATCCACAGGTCCACATGGGCCACCATGCGTTCGTCGATGGAATAGTCATGATCAGCCACCCGACGAATGGCCTCCCCTATCTGGAAGCTCTCGAACTCTGCCAGGAATCCCACATGGCCCAGGTTGACCCCCAAAATGGGCACCTGGGTGCCCTTGACCAGCTCTGCAGCCCGCAGAATGGTCCCATCACCACCCAGAACAATGACAATCTCGGTGTCATCGGCCACCTTCTGACTGGGGCTGCCGAATTCCGGGGCGGCAATGTTGTCGACGATCGAAACGCGAAACCCGTCCCGGCGCAACTGCTCCTCGACCTCGTCCACCAGGTGGCCGCTTGCCCGGACCCTGCTGTGCGTGACTACGACAGCGCTACGAGCACCCATGGGGCCTCCCTTCCGGCAACAATGATCATCCTATCGGGCCCGGTCAACAGCGGGGCTCATCGTGGCGGGGTCAAGCCAAACGACGACCAGCAGCTGTGGCCACGCCTTGCCCGGTCTCATACCGGGGCGATCCCGTCCCGTCCACGGCATCGGCATCCACCACAACACGGGAAACATCCGTCCTGTCTGGCAGCTCGAACATGGTCGCCTCAAGGGTGTGCTCAATGATTCCTCGCAAGCCTCGGGCGCCGACCTTGCGCTCCAGGGCAACGGCCGCAACCCGATCCAAGGCGGCATCCGTGAAGATCAGATCAGCCCCGTCATCCAGGAACATGCGCCGGTACTGGTCGACAAGGGCATTGTCCGGTTCGGTCAACACCCTCCGCAACTCATCGGCACCCAGCGGCTCCAGGGTGGAGATGACCGGCAGCCGCCCCACAAACTCGGGAAGCAGGCCAAACTGTTCCAGGTCCTCGGCCCTGACCTGGCTCATGACCCGGTCGTCGGGCACCCTGTCAGACCCCTGAGTAGCCGAGAATCCGCTCTCCCGCAGACCCAGCCGCCGGCGTACGATCTCCTCAAGACCGACGAAGGCGCCGCCGCAGATGAAGAGGATGTTGGCCGTGTCCATGACGACCGTGCGGACATCCCCGTGCCGCCGCGAACCCTGTACCGGCACGCGGGCCTGGGTGCCCTCGATGATCTTGAGCAATGCCTGCTGGACTCCCTCGCCGGACACGTCCCGGGTGATGGAGGTGTTCTCCCCCGATTTTCGGGCGATCTTGTCGATCTCATCAATGTAGATAATCCCCCGCTGGGCCAGGTCCATGTTGCCGTCGGCAGCCTGGAGCAGCCCCTGCAGGACGGATTCCACATCCTCGCCTACATACCCCGCCTCGGTCAGGCTGGTGGCATCCACAATGACGAAGGGAACGTTCATGATGGTGGCCAGTGTCCGCGCCAGGTAGGTCTTGCCCACGCCGGTGGGGCCCATAAGCAGGATGTTGGACTTGTCCACCTGGACGCGTGGGACCGCATCCTTGCGTTCAAACGCAGTGTCTGCAGCACGCCCACGGTCGCCCAGGTCCATGTTGACGCGCTTGTAGTGGTTGTAGACCGCAACCGACAGCGTGCGCTTGGCGGCCTCCTGGCCGATGACATACCGGTTCAGATAGGCGAATATCTTTGAGGGTGCAGGCAGGGTCACCCGCTGGTCGGCAGCGTCCTTGGCCATGTCCTCCTGAATGATCTGAGCGCATAGACGTATGCATTCGTCGCAGATGGCGCAGGAAGGACCTTTGACCAGGCGGCGCACCTGGTGCTCATCCTTGCCGCAGAACTCGCAGCGATTCAGTCCGTCATTGTAGCTGACCACACGGCCCATGGCTCTCCCTTCCCGGAGAATCCGCAAGGATCGGCGAAATCAAATTTGACTGGCATCGTCTATGATGCCAAAAACATCCGGAGGCCGTAGGCCCTAGGGGCCCGCCGCCATCCGGACGATCAATCATATGCGCAGTCACCGGTGCTAATTGCGGTGCTCCAGGACCTCGTCCACCATCCCGTAGTCCTTGGCCTGCTGGGCGGTCAGAATGGTGTCCACCTCGATGTCCTTGCGGATCTTTTCCACATCCTGACCGGTGTGCTTGGCCAGGGTCTCCTCCAGCCAGGTGCGCATGCGCAGCATCTCCTTGGCCTGGATCTCGATCTCGGTGGCCTTGCCGAAGTCCTGCTCCATGGCCGGCTGATGAATCAGCACACGGGCGTTGGGCAGGATCAAGCGCTTGCCCTTGGTGCCTGCCGCCAGGAGAACTGCAGCGGCCGAAGCAGCCTGGCCCAGGCAGACAGTCTGTACATCGGGCTTGATGTACTGCATTGTGTCATAGATGGCGGTCATGGCCGTCATGGATCCCCCCGGCGAGTTGATGTAGATGATCACGTCGCGATTGGAATCCTGGCTCTCCAGAACCAGGAGCTGGGCCATAATGTCGTCCGATGAAGTGTCATCCACCTGGACGCCCATGAAGATGATCCTGTCGTCGAAGAGCCTGGTGTAGGGGTCCTGGCGCTTGTAGCCGTATGGGGTGCGCTCCTCGAACTGCGGCAGCACATAGCGGTCGGTGGGCACAGCGGCCAGGCCGCGAGGGCCTGCCAGTCGACGGGCCCGAGCTACGAATTGCGCTTCTTCAGATGCCATATGGAGTGCTCACTTCCCTTGATCCGCGGTCATAGTGCCGTGGGTGGTCACGATCCGGTCGACGAAGCCATACTCCAGGGCCTGCTGGGCCGTGAACCAGTGATCGTATTCGTTGTCCCGGTAGATCTCTTCCAGGGTGTGGCCAGTCTGCTCGGCTGTCAACTGGGAGAGTGTACGCTTCATGTCCATGATCAGCTCGGCGTTGATCCTGACATCAGTGGCCGTGCCTCCGACACCGCCCGAGGGCTGATGCATGAGCACCCGCGCATGGGAGGTGACGAAGCGCTTGCCCTTGGCCCCGCTAGAAAGCAGGAACTGGCCCATGGAAGCAGCCATGCCGACCGCGACCGTAGCCACGTCGGGCTCGATCAGCTGCATGGTGTCGTAGATGGCCATGCCGGCCGTAATGGAGCCGCCAGGCGAGTTGATATAGAGCCAGATATCCTTCTTAGGATCCTCGGCCGCCAGCATCAGCATCTGTGCGCAGATGACGTTGGCGTTGGCGTCCTTGACCTCGTCCCCCAGCCAGATGATCCTGTCCTTGAGCAGTCGGTTGAAGATGGGATCGGTCGGCGTAGGGGCCTCCCCCTCCTCCATCACGGGACTGGTTGCCAATGAGTTGTTCACCCTGTCTCCTTCGATAAACGTATCTGTATTGAGAGTAGCCCCCGCAATCGACGCGTCCACAGTCTTTCTGCTCTTTGCGCAACCGCTACGACAGGGCCGCACCCAGGCTGTTTCGCCACTGGGTGCGGCCCTGTTCGCTGCTTTGAAAAAGCTACTCCTGATCCTGGGAGAGCTGGTCGGCCACTTCAGCCGCAGCAGAGGCAGCCTGGACGCTCTCGTCCTGCTCCTCCTGGGCCTCGGACTCATCCTCGCCCAGGAAGCGGCTCAGGTCCACCTCCTGGCCATCGGGATCCTTGAAGGTGACGGCCCGCATTCCGGCCAGCATACCCTTGGAGCGGCCGACCTCCTGCACGGCCGAACCCAGCTGGCCGTTACGGACGATGCCGTTGATGAAGGCGCTGGGATCCATACCATACTGCTGGGCGATGGAGGCCAGGAAGTTGGTCACGTCAGCCTGGCTGACCGTGATGCCCAGCTTCTCAGCCAAAACATCCAGGGTCATCTGGTCGCGCAGCTCCTTCTCCACAGTCTGTTCGGCCTCGGCCTTCTCGTCCTTGCTGGCCTTGTCGGGATCCTTGCCGGTGTTCTTAATCTGATCGGTCACCATGGACTGCTTGATGCCCTTGGGCACCGGGATGTCCAAGCCGTCCTGGAGCTTGGCGATGAAGGCATCGCGGGCGTCAGTGGCCTGCCGACCCTCGGCATCCACCTGGCACTGCTTGCGTACGTCCTCGCGCAGCTCCTTCAGGGTCTCGAACTCCGAAGCCTCCTTGGCGAACTCGTCGTCCAGGTCGGGCAGCTCCTCGGCCTTGACCGAGTTGACCTTGACCTTGATTTGGGCCTTCTCGCCCTGGTGCTCGCCGGCCTCCAGGGTACCCTCGAAGGTGGTCTCTTCCCCGGCGGACAGCCCGTCAAGGGCCTCATCCAGGCCATCCAGCATGGTGTTGGAGCCCAGCTCGTAGCTGACCCCCTGCTGGGAGTCCACGGACTCACCGTCGATGACGGCATCCAGATCGATGTTGGCGTAGTCACCCTTGGTGGCGGGGCGATCCACGCTGACCAGGGTGCCGAAACGCTGACGCAGGTTGTCCAGACGCTTGTCCACGTCCTCGTCGGTGACGGCAGGCTTGGGGACCTCAATCTCCATGCCCTCAATGTCGTGAAGCTCGAACTTGGGACGAATCTCCACCTCGGCGGTGAACTTAAGCTTGGTGTCGTCCTTGGCCGAGGAAGGAATGTCCTTGACATCGATCTGCGGCTGGGCCATGGCGTGCAGCTGCTTCTCCTCCAGAGCCTTGGAATAGAGTTCGGGCACGCCCGCGTTGACGGCCTCGCCCGCCACGCTGGCAAAGCCTACGCGCTGATCGATGATGGGTCCAGGCACATGGCCCTTGCGGAAGCCGGGGATGGTCACCTGCTTGCCGATCTCCTTACGGGCCTGATCCAGGTAGGGGTTCAGCTCATCGGGATCGACGGTGATGGTGAGCCTGACCTTGGTGGGCTCGAGGTTTCTGACGCTGATTTTCACGCTGCGCTCCAATTCATCCAAACCGTTTGATCTGCCAGTAAGGCAACCGTTACATAATAGCGCGAGTCAGAGACTCTGACAGGAGTGAAACCTGCCAGGGGCGGGCACCCTCCTGATGCAAAAAGTCGGCCACATCGCGCTTCTCCGGTTCGTCTGTCCAGCAGAGGTTGCGCAGGTAGCGGGGCTTGATCAGAATCTCGTCGGGTGTGTTGGTCCGGCGTCCCACTTCAGTCACCGCCTTGCGCGCTGCCTCCAGCCTTGCAAACCGGTCCGGGTGACGATGCCGCCAGATCTGCATGGACTTGGGGGCATTGGTCTCCTCACACCGCGGCTTGGGAGGCACCGGCAGCTCTTCGGTAGGCAGACTCAGCGCCTCCAGAATAGCCTGTTTCCAGACTGCGGACCTGACCCGGCGCTGGATGGGCGCATAGCGCTCGAACATGCGGTCCTGCTCGCCGCCGGTGTGGATCCTGACCCGCTCGTTCAAGGATCGGATGGCTCGGAACTGCGCGTTGTTGTGCGGCTTGAGTCTGCCGGCCTCGATGATGGCCTTGTCGGGCAGGAGGAGCGTCGGAGCGATGTCGTTGCGTCTGGCCAGCTGATCCCTGACGGTCCACAACGAGCGGGCCACAGCCAGGCCTCGACGGTCATTGTGCAAGGCGTTGATATGCGAGATATGTCGCCAGGGCTGCTCAGGCTCCGGCTTGGGGATTTTGCCCTGCTCCAGCAACCAGGCGAATTCCTGCCTGGCCCATTCATTCTTGCCGTGACTGCGCAGGTCCTCCAGCTCGCGCGTTCGCACCTGATTCAGCAGCTCCACGTCCAAGGCTGCGTAATTGCGCCAATCACGCGGCAGTGGGCGGTAGGACCAGTCTGCGGCAGAATGCTCCTTGGCCAGCGTCAGCCCCAGGTAGTGCGCGGTCACTGCAGACAGGCCGTAATGCCCCAGATTAAGCATCCTGGCTGCAAGCTCGGTGTCGAAGAGAGAGGAGGGCCTCATGCCCAACGCATAGAAGCCAGGCAGATCCTGAGGAGAGTCATGAATGATCCACTGGGCCCCATCAACAGCCTTATTGAATTCCGACCAGTCACAGCCCGCCTTCATCAGCGCCGGTGGGTCCAGCAGGAATATCCCCGCTCCCCGGCGCTTGAACTGGACCAGGTAGTCGTCGTGGCCATAGCGGAAGCCAGAGGCCCGTTCAGCATCCGCGGCCAGCGCACCGCTCCCCTTTGACAGCATTCGACAGGCCCGGCGGTATTCGGCCATATCGTCGATGACCGACGGCACACCCTGGGCGGGCTCTGAAAGCAGCTGCGTCTTAGGTTCCGTGGTCACCTGCGCTCAACCTCTTTTTTAGTTTGTCTTCCATCACGCTACCGGACCGACCGGCCCGGAAAACACACGCCTGAAAGCATAGTCCATGGCCTCAACCCACCGATAAACCCTTGCTAAGCAGACTTCGTCGACAGTTGATCGATTTACGGGGTTGATCATTTACCAAGCCGGTCATTCAGCGTGCCCGTCATTTAGTGAATATGACAGTGAGTGAGTCTGTCATTCGCTGATTGGCTGGCTGGTCTCCGCTCAAGCAAACAAAACTCCCCACGACATCTGCCGTGGGGAGTCACAAGAAAATTAATTGGCTTTCTCCTGGGTCCGTCATGGAACCACAAAGGGTTCTGAGGCTCAGTAGACCACGAAGCCATGGGCCTCCAGCTGCTTCTTGACCCTATCCTTCAGGGCCGCCGAGGGGCCTTTGGCATCCTCCAGTGGGTAGGGAATGCGCAGCTCATGCCATTTGGGCCGTCCAAGCTGATGGAAGGGAAGCACATCAATGTGCTCAATGGCATCCTTGAACTGTTCGCACACCCGCGCGACGTTCTCGACGTTCTCCTCGGAGTCGGTCAGCCCCGGCACCAGCACGAAGCGAACCCAAATCTTGCTGCCACGGGCAGCCAGACGCTTGCCGAATTCGATTGTGGGGGCCAGCGTGCCGCCGGTCACCTTCTTGTAGGTGGCCTCGTCGCCGGATTTGACGTCCAGCAGGCACAGGTCGATATCGTCAATCATGGCATCGGTGTAGTTGCGATTGAGGAAGCCTGAGGTGTCCAGGCATGTGTGGACGCCCATCTCCTTGGCGGCCCGAAAGACGCGTGAGACAAAGGCTGCCTGCATCATGGACTCGCCGCCGCTGAAGGTGATTCCTCCGCCCGTACTTTTGAAGAGGTCCTGGTAGCGGGCCACCTTATCGATCATGGCCTGTAGGTATACGGGCTGGCCATCGCGCATCTTCCAGGTGTCAGGATTCTGGCAGTACTGGCAACGCAGGGGGCATCCGCTCATGAAGACGGTCATCCTTGTGCCCGGCCCGTCCACTGAGGTATTGATGTCCCAGGAGTGAACAAATCCGATGTCGCCCGTGCGCAGGGCATTCATACGGTCGTGCCGGTCCAGTCCAATGGGCGATTCGAACCCCGAAAGGCCGCCCATCAGGGTCTGGCTCTGGTAGACCTTGGATTCCTTGAGCATGTGCGGCTGTGTGGTATGGAAGGTGGTGGTCTCCGTCATTGGATCCTCCTGAAAAAGACGAAAAGGGGGCGGGGCCTTGGTGCGCCCCGCCCCATGATTCACCGTCTCATCAACGGTTGACTATCGCACAAGGGCGATCAGTCGGTCACCGCACCCTGGTGGAAGGTGCGAGAGATCACGTCGAGCTGCTGCTCGCGGGTCAGCTTGACGAAGTTGACGGCGTAGCCCGAGACGCGCACGGTCAGGTGCGGGTACTTCTCGGGGTGTTCGACGGCATCCTCCAGCTGCTCCTTGCGCAGGACGTTGATGTTGGCGTGGTAGAGCCCGTGGCCGTTGCCAGCGTCCAGGATACCCACCAGGTTGTTGATGCGCTCATCCTCGTCGCGGCCCAGGCCGTCAGGGGTGATCGTGTTGGTCAGCGAGATGCCGTCCAGGGCGTCGTCGTAGTCGATCTTGCCCACGGAGAACATGGAGGGCAGCATGCCGTGCGAATCCATACCGTTCTCGGGGTTGGCGCCGGGAGCGTACGGGGTGCCCTTCTTGTGGCCGGAGGGGAAGGACCCGGTGTTCTTGCCATACTCCACGTTGGAAGTAATGGTCAGAATGGACTGGGTCGGCACAGCGCCACGGTAGACAGGCAGACGCTTGATCTGGCCCATAACGGTGGAGACAGTCCACTTGGCCAGGTCGTCGGCGCGATCGTCGTCGTTGCCGTAGATCGGGAACTCGCCGACGGTCTTGTAGTTGACGATCAGATCGTCGTCAGCGCCCTCGACATACTCAGGGGTGCCCTTGGCATCCTTGTTGTAGATCGGGTAGACCTTGGCGTACTTGATAGCCGACAGGGAGTCAGCGGCGATGGACAGGCCGGACATGCCGCAACCCAGGGTGCGGTAGACCTCCTTGTCGTGCAGGGCCATCTCAATGGACTCGTAGTCGTACTTATCGTGCATGTAGTGGATGATGTTCAGAGCCTCAA
The DNA here is from genome assembly GCF_016101415.1 of Bifidobacterium sp. M0404. Lineage (NCBI taxonomy): Bacteria > Bacillati > Actinomycetota > Actinomycetes > Bifidobacteriales > Bifidobacteriaceae > Bifidobacterium > Bifidobacterium sp. M0404. The sequence goes on from NZ_JACFQP010000001.1 coordinate 733,148, forward strand.
CGTAGGTCTCGCTCAGCCACTCCAAGGCCTTCTCGTAGTTGTCCTTGACCTCCTGGAAGTCCAGAGAACCGTCTTCCTTGGGGGTGACAGGCTTGATCACGTCCTTGTCGATGACCTGCATGCCGGTCATCTCGTCACGGCCGCCGTTCATGGCGTAGAGCAGGGCCTTGGCGGAGTTGACGCGGGCGCCGAAGAACTGCATCTGCTTGCCGACCCTCATGGGGGACACGCAGCAGGCGATGGCAGCGTCATCGCCCCAGTGGGCGCGAATGTCCTTGTCGGACTCGTACTGGATGGCGGAGGTGTCGATGGAGATACGGGCGCAGAAGCGCTTGTAGCCCTCAGGCAGCTTCGGATCCCAGAAGATGGTGATGTTGGGCTCGGGACCGGGTCCAAGGTGCTCCAAGGTCAGAGTAGCCAGCAGACGGAAGGAGGTCTTGGTGACCATGGGCCTGCCATCGTCGCCGAAGCCAGCGTCGGACCAGGTGGCCCAGTAGGGGTCGCCCGAGAAGATGTTGTCGTAGTCCTTGGTCCGCAGGAAGCGCACGATGCGCAGCTTCATCACGATGTTGTCGATGATCTCCTGGGCATCGGTCTCGTCGATCAGGCCAGCGGCCAGATCACGCTCGAAATAGACGTCGAAGAAGGCGGACAGGCGGCCGATGGACATAGCGGCGCCATCCTGGCTTTTGACCGAGGCCAGGTAGGCCATGTAGGTCCACTGGACGGCTTCCTTGGCGTTCATAGCAGGACGGCTCAGGTCCAGGCCGTACTCCTTGCCCAGGTTTAGCAACTGCTTCAGAGCCTTGATCTGCTCAGCGTGCTCCTCACGGAAGCGGATCCAGTGCTCGATCTCTTCCTCGGTAAAGTCGTTGCGGTAAGGAATCGAATCCTTGTCGGCCTTCTTGCGGGCAATCAGCTCGTCGATGCCGTACAAGGCCACACGACGGTAGTCGCCAATGATACGGCCGCGGCCGTAAGCATCGGGCAGACCGGTCAGAATCTTGTTGTGGCGGGCCAGCTTGATCCTCTTGGTGTAGACGTCGAAGACGCCATCGTTGTGGGTCTTGCGATACCGAGTGAAGATCTTCTTGACTTCAGGATCGGGCTCCTTGCCGGCCTCCTTGAGGGCCTGCTCAACCATACGCCAGCCGCCATAGGGCATCATCGCACGCTTGCAGGGGACATCGGTCTGAATGCCGACAATCACGTCGTCTTGTGTTTCGCCGGCAGGCTTGCCATCGATGTATCCGGCCGGGAAGGCGTCAATGCCAGCCGGGGTGTGGGTGTCCACGTCGTAGACGCGCTGCTTGCGCTCTACGGCAAGGAAATTGTCATCCAGGTAATTCCACAGGAACTTGGTCTTCTCTGTGGCCGGTGCCAGGAAGGATTCGTCACCGGTGTACGGAGTGTAGTTTTTTTGGATGAAGTCGCGAACGTCGATGTCTTTCTTCCAGTCCTCGCCCTTGAAGCCCTTCCAAGCCTTGGCTTGCAGCTCTGCGGGAGAGACGGTATTGGTCTCAACTGCTGTCATAGTCAACTCCTTGTTGATATGGTCAATGGCGCTTCCTCACACCACTGTCACTTTCAAGTATAGGGGGCGCATTACCACGGGAAACCGAATCACGACGTGAGCTATATCACACTGCGAGCAGACTCGCAATAGGCGCCACGCCCATATCCTGCAAGCTCGCCCGGCACACCGCCTGAGCCCCGATCCATTCTGATTGCTCAGCCAACTGGTTGCCAACGCTGGTGTGCGATCCAGCGGAAGCTTCATCTGTCAGCTGAGGACTGTTCCTGCCCGGGATCACCCTCCCAGGCCTGCCGCCAACGGCGGTCCTCTTCATCCCATTCCTTGTTCCGGCGCTTGGCAATCTTCCAGGCATCGAGGGCCTCCTGCCTGCTGTGGTAGGGGCCCATCCGCCTGTCCTGCGGAGACAGCTTGCCCTGCTCGGGTCTGCCAGTGACGGTATTGAAGTACCAGGCCGTCCGCTGCTCTTCGGAGCCCATAGCGATCACTCCCTGAAAGCGTTGGTGACGGGCAGCCGCCGGTCCCGGCCGAAGGCCAGGGAGGTGACCTTGGGCCCCAGCGGGTACTGGCGCCGCTTCCACTCGGCCCGATCCACCAGCCGCATGACCGTGTCGACCGTGTCGGGATCGAAGCCGTCGGCCAGAAGGTCGGCCCGACCATGCGCATGCTCGATGTATGCCTCAAGGACCTTGTCGAGCAGGCTGTAGTCTGGCAGGGAATCAGAGTCTTTTTGCCCTTGGCGCAGCTCGGCCGAGGGAGGCTTGACGATGGAGTTGACCGGGATGGGCTCACGTTCACCCCATGCCTGGGCCCGGGCATTCCGCCAGCGAGCCAGCTGCCAGACACGGGTCTTGAGCAGATCCTTGATGGGTGCGTAACCGCCGACCGCATCGCCATAAATAGTTGAATAGCCACAGGCCAGCTCGGACTTGTTGCCTGTGGCCAGTGCCAGAAGCCCCTCGTCATTGGCATAGGCCATGACAATGACGCCGCGTATCCGAGCCTGCAGATTCTCTTCCGCTACCCCTTCCAGATGCAACTGTCCTTGGAAGGCATCAAATTCCGGGCCTATGGCTTGGACCACGTAACGCACGCCCAAACGCTGGGCCAGGTCGGCAGCATCATCCCGGGAACCTTCCGAAGAATAACGGCTGGGCATGGAGATGCCGCGTACATGCTCCCCCCCGCAGGCATCGGCGGCCATGGTGGCCACCAGGGCCGAGTCGATTCCGCCTGACAGCCCCAGGCAGACGCCCGTGAAGTGGTTCTTGGCCATATAGTCTTTCAGCCCCAACACGCAGGCCCGATAGACCTCCTCATCCCCGGGCATCTCTTCGGCCATGCATGACTCACTGGGCAGTGGGCGCTCCCCTGGTGCAGGAAGGGTCCAAGTAGACAGATCCTGGACGAATCTAGGCGAGCGCTCCAGCAAGGTGCCATCCTGGTTCACCACGAAACTGCCGCCGTCAAAGACCAGATCGTCCTGCCCGCCCACCTGGTTCAGGTAGAGCAGAGGCGCACCGACCTGCTTGGCCCGGCGAGCCGCTAACTCGTAGCGGACATGCCCCTTGCCCTCCTCGAAGGGAGAGCCATTGATGGTCACCAGGAGGTCAATGCCCCTGCCAGCCAGGTCGCTGATGGGATCGCCCTCCTGCCAGATGTCCTCGCAGATGGCCAGCCCTATCCGGTGCCCCTGCACCTCCAGGACCACAGTCCTATCCCCCGGGGTAAAAATCCTGTATTCGTCAAAGACCCCGTAGTTGGGCAGGAAGTGCTTGTCGTAGCCGGCCTCGACCCGCCCCTGGTGCAGGACCACCAGCCGATTGCGAGGCCTGTCCTGATCCGTATCGGTGCCCACGGTCCCCACGATCACATACAGATGGCCCAGACCCTGCTCGTCCAGCTCCTTGGCCAGACGGTCGGCCCTAGACCAGGCGGCCCTACGAAAGCTGGCACGAAATGCCAGGTCCTCGATTGGGTAACCGGTCAGGCTCATCTCGGGAAAGACCACCAGGGTCGCTCCCTGCTCAGCTGCCTTTCGGGAGTAGTCCATAATAATGTCGGCGTTGCCGTCAAGATCGCCCACACAGGTGTCGATCTGAGCCAGAGCCACCAGCAGATCGCCATCCCGCCGCGGCTGTTCCTCTTGTTTGACCATACCAATGATTCTAAACCGTGCCTGGGCCGGCTGACCGGCAGACAATCCCAAAAGACCGAGGCAAAGAAGCAGGGTACGGATGCCTCAGACCTTATCGGCGCCAGCCTTGCGAGCAGCCCTACGCACCAGCACCGAGGCGACCAGTCCCAGGAGAAGCAACAGGACTGCAAAGCCCATGGCCCACTGGGCGCCTTGGGTGAATCCCTCAGTCAAGGCATTGGTCACTTGAGGACCCAAGGCTCCCAGTCGGCCCCGGGTGCCTTGAGCTCGCATGCCGACGATGGCATTACCTGCAGAGGATTGAACCGATCTGACCAGGCCATCGGCGATCTGCACTGAAATCCCCTTGAGGGCCGTCAGATGTCTTGGCAGCACCAGACTCAGAGCCAGGGAGAGGGCGGAACCGGAAACTGCAGCGCCCAGGGCAGTACCCCACTGACGAATGGTGGACTGGGTGGCTGAAGCCTGGCCGGACTGGGACACCGGAACACCGGACAGCACCAGACTGGTCAGCTGTGCCGAGGCAAAGCCCAGACCAGCACCGTAGATAATCAGAGTCAGGGTCATGGGCCAAACCGGCACCGACCCACGCATGAGCAGAATGGACAGGGCCACGCCGACGATTTCCATCAGCAGGCCCGTCTGCACCGTGCCTCCAGCTCCCAGTCGGGCTGAGACCACACGAGCCAGACCCCCCGAAACAACTGACCCCAGGGCCATGACACCCAGGATGGATCCTGCCCCCAGGGGACTCAGGCCTCTGGCGTTGATCAGGTAGAGAGGCAGGACGAACATGACCGCGAACTGACCGGCGTTGACGATGGCGGCCGTCAGGTTGCCCCAGCCGAAGGTGCCAATGGCGAACATGGACACGTCCAGGATGACCATCTTGCCCTTGCGCGCCCTAGCCAGCTCGGTCAGCGCAAAGGCGGCCAACAGGGCCAATCCGAGGATCAGACTGACCGGAACCGGCGACAGGGGCACTGCTACAGACCAGTGCAGTGGGCCCAGTTCAAGTGCGGCGCGCGGATGCCACCAGCCGTAGGTCTGCCCCTCAATCAGCGCAAAGACCACCAGGGCCGACCCTAGAGCCGAAAGAAGTATGCCCTTCCAGTCGGCAAGCATCCCCCACCGGTCACCAGTCTGCCGGGGAGCGGACTTGGTCTCGGGCACAAAGACTGCGCTGGCCACGAGAACGATCAGTCCCAGAGGCAGATTGACCAGGAAGATCCACCGCCATCCGATGGTGCTGGTGAAGACCCCGCCCAGGAAGGGACCGACCGCCGCAGCGGATGACATGACGGCTCCCCAGATGCCGAATGCAGTGGCCCGGTGACGACCCCGGAAGGTGGCGGAAATGGTGGACAAGGTGGAAGGCATGACCAGGGAGCCGCCAATTCCCTGAACAAGCCGGGCTAGAAGCAGCACTGTGCCGGAGAAGGCCGATGCGGCGAAGATGGAACCCAACACAAAGATGACCGTACCCACCTGCAGGATCCGCTTGCGCCCGATCATGTCCCCCAGACGACCGGAAGGCAGGAGCAGGGCCGCCAGAACGATGCTGTAGAGAGCGGTCACCCATTGAGCTTGAGCCAAGTTGATGTGGATGGCAGCGATGATGGAAGGAATGGAGACGTTGACAATGGACGAATCCAGCACAATCATGGCCAGACCCAGGGCCAACACCCAGAGGGCACGCCAAGGCGGTGCCGCCTCCAGAGAATCCTGGCTGCCTTTCATACTGCCTTTCTTCACGTCTATGCTTGCCGATCCAGTCATCAGCTCTCCCCCCTCGCCCTGGTCTGCGAATTTTTTGCGACTATACGTCGCGAAAATCCATCTGGCAAATTCACTCAGCGCGGACAAGCCGCACGCTAAAGAGACCCTTACGGCTTGGCTCTGCTGTAAATAGGCCATATCATATGCCCCATGACCGGCTGAGCTTGATTCATCGTCGCTGCAACCAGGAGGCCGAACCAAGGAGGACCATGCCCAGGATCCACGAATCCACGCTCCAGGAACACCGCGCCAAAACACTAGACCAGATCATTGCCGCCGCCGAGGCCATCCTGCGCACCGGCGGACGCGACCGGCTGACCATGGCTGAGGTGGCCCGACGCACCAATCTGGCCCGTAACTCCCTATACCGCTATGCCCGGGATGCCGACCAGCTCTGCGACATGGTCATGGAACGGCACCTGCCCGACTGGGGTCAGGCCCTGGACCAGGCCTTGGGCAGGACAGACGACCCGCGCCGGACAGTCGAGATTTGGACCCGCACCAATCTGGAACAAGCCGGGCTGCACGGACATGGTTGGCTGATGAACCTCTATGCCGAGCAGCACGACGAACAGTTACGCCAGACCCTGATCTACGGCAATCCCTCCAACCCCCAGGAGCCCGTCCCAAGGAGTGATCGACCCACGGACCGGCAGGCCCAAGCCCTTCTGGACTTCCACCGGCAGGTCAACCAGCCGCTGATCCAGGCATGGGCAGCCCTGCGGCCAGCAGATCCTGCCATGGGCGTGGAAGTGACACGTGGCATCGTCCAATCCGGCATGCGACTGATCGATGCTCTGGACCAGGATCTTGCGCCCGAACAGCGGCAGGAACGGCTGACCATCATCATTGAAAAAGTGACCGCCTGCGCCAAGGCCGTCATCGCCACACTGACGGAAGGACCTACATGCGCCTGATCGGCAACATCTGCTGGCTGCTGCTGGGAGGACTGGCCATTGCACTGGCCTGGACCCTGATGGGCATCGTGCTCTGCCTGACAGTGGTGGGTATCCCCCTGGGGGTCCAGGCCTTCAAGATGGCCAGACTCACCCTGACCCCATTTGGCCGACAGGTCATCTACGGAGGCGGGCTGGGATCCTGGCTGGCCAACCTGCTCTGGATCATCCTGGGTGGCTGGTGGCTGGCTCTGGCCTATCTGGCGGCCGGACTGGTCACCATGCTGACCGTGGTGGGCATACCCTTCAGCCTGCAGGCCTTCAAGATGGCCCGCCTGGCCCTGATGCCCTTTGGATCCTCGGTGCGCGTCGCCGTCTTATGAAAGGATTGGGAACATGAGCACAGTCATCATGCATACCTCAGAAGGCGACATTCGCCTGGACCTCTTTGACGATAAGACCCCGGAAACCGTAGCTAACTTCTTGGATCTGGCCGCCGGTCGCAAGGACTGGACCGACCCCGAAACGGGCCAGAAGCGTCAGGATCCTTTCTATGACGGGCTGACCTTCCACCGAATCATCAAGGACTTCATGATTCAGGGCGGCTGTCCGCTGGGTACCGGCACAGGCGGCCCCGGCTACGAATTCGACGATGAGATCGACCCCTCTCTGACCTTTGAGGAACCCTACAAGCTGGCCATGGCCAATGCAGGGTTGCGCCGGGACCCCGCCACCGGAAAGACCCATGGCACCAACGGATCACAGTTCTTCATCACCACCGTTCCCACCCCCTGGCTGAATGGGCACCACACTATCTTCGGCCAGGTTGCCGATGAGGATTCCCGGCAGGTGGTCGACAAGCTGGATGCCGCGGCCACCGACTCGGGCGACCGTCCCCTTGAGCCGGTCTTCATCAACAGCGTCGAAGTCCTCTGAGCCGTGCCGGGGATGGTTTCGAAAAAGACACCCAGCAGATTCCAGCCCGGCACACGCAGCTACACCATGTCCCGAATCAGGGGCACAGAAACATCAATAGAACGCCAGGTCCGGTCCTACCTCTTCTCGCGCGGTCTGCGGTTCCGCAAGAATGACAAGAGGTATCCGGGCCATCCTGATGTGGTTCTGCCCAAGTGGCGGGCCATGGTATTCGTCAATGGCTGTTTCTGGCACATGCATCAGGGCTGTGCCAAATTCTCCCTTCCCAAATCCAATGTGGAGTTTTGGACCACAAAGCTGACAAGGAACCGTTTGCGGGATCAGGAGCAGGGCGATAAGCTGAAAGCCATGGGCTGGCGGGTTTTCACCGTCTGGGAGTGCGAGCTGGATGCACGTCATGCCCAAGAAACCCTGCAGAAATTGTATGAGGCCATCACAGCAGATGGCCATTCGAACGAAGGAGTCAAGGATGAGCAGATTGAACGGCAAACGACAAGAGGCTGAGCAGAAGGGAATGCGGGTCAACTTCGCCATTCTCGGCGCTGGAAGTATAGCCAACGCCCTAGCCAAGACGGTGGTAATGATGGCCCAAGATCCGCAGTACAGTCACCTGGTGGCCCCCTATGCTGTGGCCGCCAGGGACGGGGATCGTGCAGCCGACTTCGCCCAAAAATATGGAATCCAGCATTCCTATGGCTCCTACCAGGAACTCCTGGATGATCCCCAGGTGGATCTGGTCTACATCGCCACGCCTCACAGCCTCCACGCCGAGCAGGCCATCGCCTGCATGAAGGCCGGGAAGAACGTGCTGGTTGAGAAGTCCTTCACCGCTAACGCCGACCAAGCCAGGCAGGTCATGGAGACATCCGAGAGCACCGGCCTGCTCTGCACCGAGGCCATCTGGACCAGGTACATGCCCTCGCGCTCCATCATCGACGATGTCATCTCCTCGGGAGAAATAGGCACCGTAAAAACCGTGACCGCCAACCTGGGATATGTAACCGTGGGCAAGGCCAGAATGACCGACCCCGCCCTGGCCGGTGGCGCCCTGCTCGACGTGGGTGTCTACCCTCTCAACTTCATCGACATGGTCATGGGACCCAAGCCCATCGAACGGGTCTGCACGGATTGGGTCCGCAGCCCGGAGGGCGTGGACAGCCAGAACTCCACAACCATTTCCTACCAGGATGGATCCATGGGAGCAGCAACCAGCTCCATGGTCTCAGTCAGCGACCGGACCGGCCGCATCTGGGGAGATCAGGGTTACCTGCAGTGTGCCAATATCAACAATGTGGAGTCCATCGACCTGTACGACGGGGACCATAAATTGAGGAAAAGCTACCCCATCCCCGACCAGCTGACCGGTTATGAATACGAGGTGGCCAGCGCCGCACAGGCCATCCTGGACGGCAAGACCGAGTGCGCCCAGATGCCCCACAAAGACACCCTGCGCATCATGGAGCTCATGGACTCCCTGCGCCGCCAGTGGGGATTGGTCTTCCCCTTCGAATCATGAACTAGCACACAGGCCACTTCAATGATGGAATCATCCCTCCAGAAGGAGTCTTTGCCAATGAGGAGGATGCAGGCAGACTTGGCCTATTTGATGCGGCGGACCTTGCCATGCTCGACCAGGTAGGCCCGCCGGGCAAGATCGATCATGGGCAGGTCGAAGGCCGAATCGGTGTAGAAGGCGTCAATTGCCGCCTCCTGGCCCAGGGTCCGCTGAAAGTGCAGGGGCTTGTCAGGTCCGAAGTTGAGGTAGCCCACGGTCAGGGACTCCAAATCCAGAGTGGAGCCGATGCAGTGGTTGATGCCCAGTCGTCGGCAGGCCTCCCCGGCCACCAGATCGAATGAGGCGGTCACCACCACGTCGTCGGCCTGGGGGGTGTACCAATCCATGATTTTGTGCATGTTGGCATCCCAGAACTGGCTGACCAGCCGGTCCATGTCAAAGCCGGGACGCGAGGTCAACCGTCGCAGGTAGCGCGAGCCCACCCGACGCATGGCCGAATCCAGCTGCTCCAGGGTGACCCGGCCCAAGCGGTAGCGGACGGCATAGAAGAGGGCAACCGGCAGGTAGTGCAGCACCCGCGGATCCTTGCGGGCAGTGAACAGGTAGAAGTCAAGCAAACTCTCGCCATCGTAAATTGTGCCGTCGAAGTCCAGTACCCGCATGCCAGCCCTTTCCAGATTAGGTCGCGAAAAGAGAACATTTTAGCATACCGTGGAGCAACGACGGTGATAGTCCCCGACCTTGGACGAGCAAAGGGGCAATTCCTTTTAACCCAAGAGCCTGAGGTAGACAGAAAGTTCCTGGATGATCGACTGGTACAGACATCAAGTAGGGGCAGCCTGGGGAATTATGATGCGCCTGGCCTCTGTTCCGATTGTGGACCATCCCCAAGGTGTCGACAGCATTGATATGATGAAAAATGCGTCGTCCGTGCTGGGCCGAGGCTAGGGAGTTGCTGAAAATAGGCCTGGAAGGGGAACGGCGCCGAAGGGGTCCATGCGGTTATCGGGTTAACCATGCCCGCAGAATTCTTCGATCTTCCTTACCAGCTAGGGGGCAGCAGCGATGTTAAAGAAGAGCCACTACCACAACCTGAGCAGCTGCATAGCCGGAATCTACCGGCATGCACGCAACGATGCCAGCCGCTATACAGGCGACTCCACTTTACGGGGTACCCAAGGTGATCTGATTGTATACCTCTATGATCATCCAGGCCTCAGCCAGCGCCAGATAGCACGGGACCTGTGCGTGGATCCCAGTCTGCTGGCTCGGGATCTCAAGGCTTTGAAAGCCCAGGGCCTGGTCAGCCGTGAACAGAACCCCGCTGATCACCGAGTCAATATCATCGCCCTGACCAGGTCAGGCGCAGATATGGCTCGCAAGAGGATCAGGTCAGTCAACAACTGGTGGATCGATCTGTTCAAGCAGAATCCCGATATCGACCCCGAGACTTTCCAAACCGAGTTACGTTGCGTCTACAACCGGCTGCTGGCTAACCAGCTCTGATCTCTCTTATTGAGAAAGGAATATTACTGAGAACAGGACCTGGCCGATTCCTTGGCCGCCCCTCGACGGTACCAGGCTCATGCCAGGCCTTATACCTTTTAGACCCTTTATACCCTTGGGTCGGCACTATCAGCCCACCGAGCGGCCGGACGTCTCCCAGCCCATCAGACCCACAACGAGCATGGAGGCCAGAGCCACCAGGCTGATGGTGACGAAGATTGAGGTGCTTCCCCACTGGCTGAGCATGGCGCCGATCAGCACGGGCATGAGCACATTGCAGAGCTTGGCAACGGCATTGGCAATGCCCACGCAACGGAAGCGGACAGTGGTCGGGAAGAGCTCGGGCGCATAGACGGCCACTACCGAAGACATGAGGACGTAGAGGCTGGCCATGAGCAGGATGCCAACCAGAATGGCCGTGACCTGGCTGGTCTGCGCGGCATAGAGCAGACCGAAGACCGCCGTCAGCAGGAAGGCCGTAACAATGATCCGCTTGCGGCCGACCCGGTCCAGAAGCAGGGATCCGATCAGGCAGCCCAGGGGGGCGCCCAGCATCATCAGGGTGCTGATCCACAGGGACCCGCTCAGATTTATGCCCCGCTTGAGCAGAATGGTGGGCACCCAGGAGGTGAAAGCGTAGGAGCAGACGTTGGTGGCCGAGACAGCCACAGTGGCCACAATCAGGCCACGAACAACGCTACCCGACGCCTTGGCAGATGCCTTAACGTCTTCATTCTTTTCGGCGAGGACGGAGCCGCTGACAAAACCGGAACCTGCCTGTTCCCGACCGTTATCGGCCTCCAGAAGTTCAACCACCTGGGTGGCCTCGGCCATCCGCCCATGCAGGGCAAGCCAGCGAGGAGACTCAGGGATGTCACGCCGCAGGTACCAGATCAGCGCAGCTGCCAAGCCAATGCCCACAAAGAGCGGCCTCCATGACCAGCGGGGAATAATCCAGGCGCACAGGAGCATGGCCAGGGGGACTCCGGTGTTAGCCACGAGCGAGACGATGGCGCTCCAACGGCCGCGGTGCTTGATGGGAGCGAATTCGTTGACCATGGAGAAGCCGGTGACAATCTCGGCGCCCAGCCCCAGGCCGGCCCCTAGACGGCAGACCGAAAGGACGGCCATGTTCGGTGCCAGAGCGCCCAGCAAGGTAAAGCCTCCGAAGAGCAACAGGTTGATCTGATAGGCGGTCTTGCGTCCACGCAGGTCTCCGATAAACCCGGCCAGCAGCGAACCCACCAGGAGCCCTAGGAAGCCGGCCGACAGGAAGAGAGAATTCTGGGCGACCGTGGACCATCCGGTGCTCAAGGCCGAACTGGCTACTGCGCTGCCCACATAGACATCGATGCTGTCCATGAGCATTCCCGCAGCCACCAGGGCCACGATCTTGTAAAAAGTAGCCGATTCACGAGCATTGTCTACTCGCCGGGTAATCTCGCGGACCGCCAAGTCGTCCTCGGCCACACCGAGACCCTTTGATTGTTCGGATATGTCTGCTTTGTCAATGACCGCTGTCGACATCGTCACCCTCGCGCCCGTGCATGAGGCAGGCAAACCCCATGCGTCCATGCCAGGCCTGCCGACGACGACAGACTCCTTGTGGGAGCGTGGCGACCGTCAATATGGAAGGCCTGGACCCTGCGGCGTTTCGGTCATTGTGTGGCTGCTCAACGTCTATTGGGTGCCCAGTATAGGAGTCTCGGCGGTCATTGCCTAGACCCGGCGTTTCCCTCCGGCCCGGCAGCCCTGTCCAGGATGGCCCTGATGGCCTCCAGTCGGGGACCGAGCTGGCGCTCGTAGCCTCGATCATTGGGGTGGTAGTAACGTCGTCCGACCAGTTCGTCCGGCATGTACTGCTGTGGGGCCACCGCGTCCGGCGCATCGTGGGCATACTGATAGCCCTCGTGGTTGCCCCAGGCCTTCATCAGCTTGGTGGGAGCGTTGCGCAAATGAAGGGGAACCTGGCCGATATGCCCGGCGTCCACGTCTTCCAGGGCCTGGTTGATGGCCAGGTAGGACGCGTTGGACTTGGGTGCGGTAGCCACGGCGATAACTGCCTCGGCCAGGATCAGGCGGGCCTCAGGCATGCCCACCATGGCCACGGCCTGAGCAGCTGCGACCGTGATCTCCAACACCTCCGGAGAAGCCATGCCTACCTCCTCGGCAGAGGCGATCATGATTCGTCGGGCGATGAAGCGCGGATCTTCGCCAGCCCGGATCATCCGAGCCAGGTAGTGCAGGGCCGCATCCACGTCAGAACCCCGCATTGACTTGATGAAGGCCGATGCCACGTCGTAGTGATCGTCACCCTTCTTGTCATAGCGGACAGAGGCCACATCCATGACCGAGGAGACCACCTTGGCATTGATCAGCGGCCGACGCGCCCCCTTGGCACGAGGCCCGTCCTCGGTGACAGCTCCCGCTGCAGCCTCCAAAATGGTCAGAGCACGACGGGCATCACCTCCGGAAAAACGCACGATCTGGTCCAAAGCCTCTGGATCCAGTCTTACCTGATCCTTGAGCCCCCGCTGGTCCTTGACAGCCCTGCGGACCAGCTTGGCCAGGTCCTGATCGTCCAAGGCCTCCAGCTTGACCACCACCGAGCGCGAAAGCAGGGGCGAGATGACCGAAAAGCTGGGATTCTCCGTGGTGGCTGCGATAAAAGTCACATCCCGGTTCTCTACGCTGGGTAACAGGGCATCCTGCTGGGACTTGGAGAAGCGGTGGACCTCATCAATAAAGAGGACTGTCTCCTGTCCCTGGCTGACCAGCCGCTCACGAGCCTGGGCGATAACCTGCCGGACCTCCTTAACCCCCGAGGTAACGGCCGAAAGCTCCTCGAAATGCCGCCCGGATTGTCGGGCGACAATGTATGCCAGGGTGGTCTTGCCCACCCCAGGAGGACCGAAGAGAATGACCGAGCTGGGAGCCGTCAGACGGTTGTTCGGATCCGACCGGGCCAGCCGCTCCAAGGGGGTTCCAGGGGCTGTGACCTTGTCCTGGCCGACCACCTCGTCCAGGCTTCTGGGCCGCATCCTGACAGCCAAAGGCAGGGTGTGCTCCTCGGGGGGATCAGCCGCCTGGAAGAGATCATCAACCATCTGCAATACCTCATTCCTCGGGGCCCCTATGGCTCCCCGCCCTCACCAGCATAGGCCTGAGCCTGCCACAAATAGCAAGACGAACGCGCTAGACTGGAAACCCATATGGCCGTATCGCCCAGCGCGTAGTTGGGTTCCAGAAATACGGTGTGTGTACAGTTTACTGGTCATCAGCCTGGATATCTTCAGGAAAGTCCATGGGCGGCAGCAAGGCCTGTCGCCTGAAAAATCGGGACCGGTACAGGTCGGAGCAATAAGGAGAATCGCCAGTGATCGCCAAGCATGTTCGCCAGGGATGGACATCGGGTCCAGGCAGGTGGGTCGTCGGCCTGCTCGCCCTGGTCCTGGGGCTCTCAGCCCTGATCGTCGCCCCCCTGGCCACGCCGGCGCAGGCGACCCAGGACTCCCCCGCCGCGCAGGCGGTCCACGGACGAACCTTCCGCGTCGCCACCGACACCACTTTTGCCCCCTTCGAATTCAGGGACTCCTCTGGCAATCTGGTCGGCATCGATATGGATCTGATTCGCAAGATCGCCGATATTGAGGGGTTCTCGGTGCAGATCCAGTCCTTGGGCTTCAACGCCGCCCTGCAGGCCTTGAACTCCCAGCAGGCCGATGTGGTCATAGCCGGCATGACCATCACCGACCAGCGCAAACAGGTCTACGATTTCACCGACCCATATTTCGACTCCGGCGTACAGATGGCCATCGCCAAGGACAACGACCAGATCCACAGCTACAAGGATCTGCAAGGCACGGTGGTGGCCGTGAAGATGGGTAGCGAGGGTGAGGCTTTCGCCAAGCAGCGTGCAGCCCAATACGGCTTCACAGTCAAGGCGGTGGACCAGTCCTCCACCATGTACGAGATGGTCAAGTCCGGCAATGCCCAAGCGGTCATCGATGACTACCCGGTCCTGGCCTACGGCATCGCCCAGGGCAACGGACTGAAGACCGTGACCAAGAAGGAGCCTGGCGCCTCCTACGGGGCAGCCGTCCGCAAGGGCGAGAACAAGGAGTTCGTAGCCGCCTTCAACGAGGGTCTGGCCAAGATGAAGGCCGACGGCAGCTATAAGAAGCTGGTTGATTCCTACGTAGGCAGCGGCCACTCCAGCAAGAGTGCCCCCGCCTCCCGGCCAGGATTCTTCGAACTGGTCCGCCAGGCATTCCCATCCCTGATGCTGGGCCTGCGCAACACCCTGGCCATCACAGCCATATCCTTCGTCATCGCCCTGGCCATCGGCATCATCCTGGGACTGTGGCGGATAAGCCCCAACCGGATCCTGTCCTGGATTGCCCGCATCTACGTGGCGGTCTTCAGGGGCACACCCGTCCTGGTCTGGGCCTTCTTCTTCTACCTGGGTGTCCCCCAGCTGATCGGCCACCGCATCAGCATCTGGCTGGCCGGCGCGCTGACATTGTCCCTCAACTCCGGAGCCTATCTGGTGGAGATCGTGCGCGGGGCCATTGACTCGGTGGACGTCGGGCAGATGGAGGGAGCACGCAGTCTGGGCCTGACACGTCGCATGGCCCTGCGCCGGGTCATCCTGCCCCAGGCCGTCAGGTTCGCCACGCCCTCCATCATCAACCAGCTGGTCATCATGCTCAAGGACTCCTCCCTGCTGCTGGCCATCGGCTTCGGCGAACTGCTCTACCAGGCCCAACAGATCTACGCGGCCAACTTCCGCGTGACCGAAACCCTGTTCATGGTGGGCGTCATCTACTTCGTCGCCATCAGCGCCCTGACCTGGATGGCCAATATGCTCGATAGGAGGCTGCATCGATGAACTTCGAGGACCCGGACATGGACACCGGACGACTGACCCGTCGCATCCGCCAGAACCAAAGTCGCCGCAACCAGGGAGAGTCCCAGATGGCCGTATCCATCCGCGACCTGCACAAGCGCTACGGCGACACCGAGGTCCTCAAGGGGATCGACATGGAGGTCAAGCCGGGCGAGGTCATCTCCATCATCGGCCCCTCCGGCGCGGGCAAGTCCACCCTGCTGCGCTGCATCAACGCCCTGGAGATGCCGACCTCGGGCACCATCAGCGTCTACGGGATCGACATTTCCGATCCAAAGACCAACATCGACAAGCTGCGCGAGCACGTGGGCATGGTCTTCCAGCACTTCAACCTCTTCCCCAACATGAGTGTGGCCGACAACATCATGCTGGCCCCTCATATGCTACACAAGACGCCCAAGGAGGATGCCCGGCAGCAGGCCCTGGACCTGCTGGAGACCGTAGGGCTTCAGGAGAAGGCGGACGCGCGGCCCACGGATCTGTCAGGCGGGCAGCAGCAGCGTGTGGCCATCGCCCGCGCCCTGGCCATGCACCCGGACATCATGCTCTTCGACGAGGCCACCTCGGCCCTGGATCCGGAGATGGTGGGCGACGTGCTTGAAGTCATCCGCTCACTGGCTGAGGGCGGCATGACCATGATTCTGGTCACCCACGAGATGGCCTTCGCCCGGGAGGTCTCCTCCAGGGTGATCTTCACCGACGCCGGAATCATCGAAGAGGAGGGCACGCCCGAACAGATCTTCGGCCACCCGCAGAGCCCTCGGCTGCAGTCCTTCCTCTCCAAGGTCCTATAGGGACCCGGGTTTATAGGTCCATCAGTTCCTCGATGGGACCCACCCGGTACTCCTTGAAGACCACCTGGCCGCTCTCCTGGGTGGCATCCAGATCCACGATGCCTGCGATGCCCCAGTCGCGCTCCCCCTCGACGTCGTCGAAGATCTGTTGGACCCGCCAGGTGTGCCCCTGGTACTCGTCACGGTCATCCAGGCTGAAGAAGTCCGAGGACCTGGCCTGGGCATCGGTCAGAATCTGCTCATGGTCCTCGTAAAGGTCGTCCAGCGCGTCGCTCCAGGCCCGCAGGCCATAGCCCCAGTCCGCATCCAGGTCGGCCAGGACCTCCGGCCGGTCGGCGGCAACCAGCTCCACCCGCTGGAACATGGCGTTGCGCACCAGCAGGGTCAGTCCCCGCCGGTCCGTCACCACCTGGTTCTCCACCTTGGGCGGAGCGGCATCCAGGCCGCTTGCGACTTCGCCATTTTCAGCCCTGCCCGTGGCCTCCCACTCATCCACCAGGCTGGAATCCACCGAGCGCACAATAAGTCCCAGCCAGGCCAGGATGTCCTCCAGCCGCTCATCCATGAACTCTTCGGGAACCGTCCTGCTGAGCGCCCGATAGGCGTCGGACAGATAACGCAGCAGTGTCCCCTCCGACCGGGATATTCCGTAACGGGCGATGTAGCCGTTGAAGTCCGAGGCTGTCTCGATCATGTCCCGCAGAACAGACTTGGGATGGATCTCATAGTCGTTGGCCCAAGGAACATCCCGGCGGTAGCGGTCGAAGGCCTCCCCCAGCAGCTCTTCCAGGGGCTTGGGCCAGGTCACCTCCTGCAGACGCTCCATACGTTCCTCGTACTCCAGGCCATCCTCCTTCATCTGCTGGATGGCCGCGTCGCGGGCCTGCCGCTGCTGTGCCTTGAGTATCTGCCGGGGATCCTCCAGGGTGGCCTCGACCATGGAGAGCAGATCCATGTCGTAATCAGGGTCCTCGGGATCCAGCAGCTCCAGGGCGGCCAGCAAGAAGGGCGAAAGAGGCTGATCCAGGGCGAAATCCTCGGGCAGATCCACAGTCGTGAAGTAGTCCAGGCCGCCGTCGGGGTTTCGTTCGGTCTCGATGACCCCGGTGTCGGTCAGGGTCTGGAAAATCTCGTCGGCCCGGTCCTGCAGATACTCCTTCTGCTGCGGTGTCTGACGGGAGTCCTCGATCAGGTCCTCCACCCGTCTCCTGGCATCCCCGCCCTGGTCGACCTCGTTGAGCACCATGGCATGGGAGATCTTCAGGTGCGGCGTCAGGGTCTCGGGACGTGCCTCGATCAGCTTGTCAAAAGTCCCCTTGCCCCAGGTTACGAACCCCTCCTGTGGCTTCTTCCGCTTGATCCGCTTGAGCTTCTTGGGGTCGTTGCCAGCCTTGGCCACGGCCCTGGCGTTCTCAATCTCGTATTCGGGGGCCTCGGCCACGACCAGCCCGCTGGTATCGAAGCCCATGCGCCCGGCCCTGCCAGCAATCTGGTGGAATTCCCGAGCCCTCAGGCGACGCATCCTGTAGCCGTCGAACTTGGTCAGTCCGGTCAGCAGGACCGTGTGGATGGGCACATTGATGCCGACCCCCAGGGTGTCCGTGCCACAGATGACCGGCAGAAGGCCATCCTGGGCCAGCTGCTCCACCAGACGCCGATACCGGGGCAGCATGCCCGCATGGTGGACCCCGACCCCGGTGCGCAGCAGCCGCTGCAGAATCCTGCCGAAGGCCGTGGTGAAGCGGGTGCCGGCCATGGCCTCCTTGATCCGGTCCCGCTGGCCCCGGTCGGAGACCCCCGTGCTGGACAGGGCCTGGGCCGTCTCCAGGGCGGCATCCTGTGAGAAGTGGACGATGTAGACCGGCGAATCCCCATCGGCCAGCAAGGACTCCACAGTGTTGGGCAATGGGGTGTCCACATAACGGTAATCCAGTGGGACCGGTCGGGGGGCGTCGGCAACGATGTCCACCCCCACCCCGGTTTTGCGCTCCAGGTCCTGGGCGATCTGATCCACGTCGCCCAGGGTGGCCGACATGAGCAGGAACTGCACATCGGGCAGGGTCAGCAGGGGCACCTGCCAGGCCCAGCCTCGGTCCGGATCCCCGTAATAGTGGAACTCATCCATGGCCACACAGCCGATATCGGCATGGCGACCCTCCCTGAGCGCCTGGTTGGCCAGGATCTCGGCAGTGCAGCAGATGACCGGGGCATCCGTGTTGATATGGGTGTCGCCGGTGATCATACCCACCCGGTCGCGACCCAGAACCGAAACCAGGTCGAAGAACTTCTCGGAGACCAGGGCCTTGATGGGAGCCGTGTAATAGGAGCGCCGCCCAGTGCACAGGGCGATGAAATGCATGGCCAGGGCCACCATGGACTTTCCCGAGCCGGTCGGGGTCGACAGAATCACATGGTCGCCAGAAACCAGGGAGAGGACAGCCTCCTCCTGATGCGGCCAGGGGGTGATGCCCCGGGAAGCCACCCAGGAGAAGAAACGGTCGTAAATCTGATCCTCGGTCAGATTGCGGGGGCCTCCCGCCTCAGGGACCAAGTCGCCCAAGGAGACTGGTTGGTCGGTTGAGGCGGTTGAGGAATCAGCATGTTCTTGGACCATGTCCACCAGTCTATCCGGCCAGGCACACAAGTACGGCCGGACACAGGCTTCGTCAACTAAGTCCAGAAACGGGAAAGCCGCCAGACAGGGAACAGCAAGGAGCTCTTCGTCAGCTCCTTTTCTTGCTGTCTTTGTCGCTGCCGCCTTTCTTCTCCTTCCTGGTCTTCCCCTCGGCTTTCTGCTCACCACCGGAGCGGCTGCCACGGCCGGGTTTAAGGAAGTCCGGAATCTCAAGGCTCGCCTTGTGCGGATCGACCAGCGTGTCGGGCTGAGTCCGGTCATAGCCCTGGATGTAGCGGGTCTTCCTCCAGTGCTGGATGGAGGCATTGGATCCACGGTGGTGGGCGTGGTACTGCAACGGCGCACCGCCGTACCGGTCCTCGTCCACCTCCTTGGCTACGGCTATCTGGTTGACGTTGGAGGGATCCATGATGGCCACGGGCGCGGCCGGCTCCACGAAGTCGGCGGGGGCGGCAGTGCGCTCCTGCATCTTCTTGGGCAGCCAACGGGCGAAGTGCGACAGCAGGAAGCAGACGAAGAAGTAGACCACCGAGGCCACCACCAGGGTCTGCAGGATGTTGAAGTACATGGAGCCCAGGCGACGAGATTCCTGCAGCAGATCCGTGTACATGATGATGGAGCCCAGAGCCGTATCCTTGAGGACCACGACCAGCTGGGTCACGGCCGCCGGTAGCATGGCGTAGACGGCCTGCGGAACCTCGATCTGCATCAGCGACTGGGTCCTGGTCAGCCCCAGTGCCAGGGAGGCCTCACGCTGGCCGTTGGGCAGGTTGCCCACCCCCGAACGAATCAACTCAGCCACCACGGAGCCATTGTAAAGAATGAGGCCCAGCACGACGGCCCAATAGGAGGCCTGGCTGACTCCGGCAAAGGCGAACCAGCGCCAGAAGAAGATCATCATCATAAGAACCGGGACGGCCCGGCAGAACTCCACGATGATTCCTGAGACTGCCCTTACCAGCCAGTTGGGCAGCAGACGGCCAAGGCCGAAGACAAACCCAAAGATGACCGAGCCAATCACTGCAACCACCGAAGCCTTGATGGTCAGCCAGAGCCCAGGCAGATAGAAGTCCGACCAAGCTTCGTAGTCCAGGGCCGGACGCCAAAGCTCCCAGCTGAGCTGGTTCTCCCCATCAGGAGGATTGTGCAGCCTCATCAGCACCAGAATGACCACTATGGCGAAGATGATAGCGGCTATCCAATTGGCGATTCGTATGGTGCGCCGACCCTTGGGACCGGGCTGATCGAAGAGCAGCGAGCTCTCATTATCTGGTGCCATGGCCGCTCACCTCCTCACTGCCAGCTTGTTGGACAGGTACGTGGTCAAAGCTCCGATGGGCAAAACCAGAATCACATATCCTAGGGCGAAAATCAGGAAGATGGCCACAATGGCATTGGCGTGGAACTCTATCATCTCGCTCATCAGGGAGGAGCTCTCGGATGCCACGGAGGCGGCCGCAGCCACGGTGGAGTTCTTCAGCAGGGCGATGAAGGTGTTGCCCAAGGGCGCTACCGAACCACGGAAGGCCTGGGGCAGAATGATCTGCGAGGCCGACTGGAAGAAGCTCAGCCCCAGGGCACGGGCCGCCTCGGCCTGGCCCAGAGGAACCGTGTTGATGCCCGAGCGCAAGGACTCGCAGACAAATGCTGCCGTATACAGGGACAGGCCCGTCACTGCCAGCCAGAAGAAGTTGACGGAGAATTCCGGCGAGAAGCTGATCTTGAGCTGTGCGAAGGCACCCAGGACCATGAAGACCATGATGATGGTCAAAGGCATGTTCTGGAAGAACTCCACATACCCTCGGCCGACGGCCCGCAGGGAGGAGATGGGCGAGATGCGCATGATCACCAGGATGATGCCCAGGATCAGCGAGAAGAGGGCCGACCAGAGGGTCAGCTGGATGTTGACCCAAAAGGCTGCCGGGATGTCGTAGTCGGTGAACAGTTCGATGATGGTTGACATCTCACTCCCCCTCCTTGGGCTTAGGTGGGTTGTAGCGCGGATCGGGTTTGTAATGGGTGCCCCGGGTGTTGTTCTCGAGCGCCCGCTGCCAGGAGCCGTTGGCCTCCATGTCGGCCAGAGCCGCGTTGATCTTGTGGGCCAGCTTGGTATTGCCTTTTTTGATGCCCACACCGTAGTACTCCTGGGTGAAGGGCTTGCCCACCAGCCGCAGCCTTCCACGGGAGGCAGAAGCCAGACCAGCCAGGATGATGTCGTCAGTGGTGACTGCATCGACGATGCCGGAGAAGAGGGCGGTGGCGCATTCGGCGTAGCCCGGCTGCTCCATCAGCTGGACCTCTTTGGCGAACCGTTTCTTGACGGTGACGGCCGAGGTGGATCCGGTCACTGAGCACAGTCGTTTGCCGTTGAGGTCTTCGGGGCCACGGATATGGTGGTCCTCCTTGCGCACCAGCAGGTCCTGTCCGGCCACGATGTAGGGTCCAGCGAAAGAGACGGCCCGCTTGCGCTCATCCGTTATGGAATAGGAGGCCAGGATCATGTCCACGTCGCCATTCTGGAGCATGGCCTCACGCTGCTTGGAGGGGGCCTCCTTCCAGACGATGTCGTCGGGGCTATAACCTAGCTTGTCGGCGATGTAGGTGGCCACGTCCACGTCAAAGCCCACATAGGTTCCGGCCTTCTTGAAGCCCAGACCAGGCTGGTCGAACTTGATGCCCACCCGAATCTTGCCTGCCTCCTTGTCGGAGCCGCAGGCCGCCAAGGAGATCAGGCAACCCAAAGCACACAGGATCGCGGTCAAATTCCTGGCAAGCCGTTTCAACGGCTGGCCCATGCCATGCATGCTTGCATTCATGCGGATACGCTTCCCTCCTGCTTCAGTGGGTCAGAATCTTGGACAGGAAGTCGGCGGCCCTCTGGGTCTTGGGGTGATCGAAGAAGTCGTCGGGGTCGTCCTTCTCCAGAATCCGTCCATCGGCCATGAAAACGATATGGTCGGCGGCCTGGCGGGCAAAGCCCATCTCGTGGGTCACGCAGATCATGGTCATGCCCTCCTGGGCCAGCTGAATCATCACATCCAGCACCTCGTTGACCATCTCCGGGTCAAGAGCCGATGTGGGCTCGTCGAAGAGCATGATCTTGGGCTGCATGGCCAGGGCGCGGGCTATGGCCACACGCTGCTGCTGGCCGCCTGAGAGCTGGGAGGGCATCTTGGAGGCCTGGGATTCCACGCCCACCCGGGCCAAGAGGTCCATGGCCAGGTCCTCAGCATCCTTCTTGGGCATATGGCGCACCTTGATGGGCGCCAGGGTCATGTTCTCCAGGATGGTCTTGTTGGCGAACAGATTGAAAGACTGGAAGACCATGCCCACCTCGGCCCTGAGCCGAGCCAGGTCACGTCCCTCCTGAGGCAAAGGCTCTCCCTCGATCCTGATGACACCGGAGTCGATGGACTCCAGACGATTGATAGTCCGGCACATGGTGGACTTGCCGGAGCCTGAGGGGCCGACCACCACCAGCACTTCGCCGGTATCAACCTGCAGGTTGATGTCCTTGAGGACGTGCAGGTTGCCAAAATGCTTCTCGACGTGCGCCAGCTCGACCAGCGGCCCGGAGTTATCCTGGACGGGGCGATCCGAGGCCGGTTTCTCCGGCAGAATCCGCTCCGACGGCTGTTTGGTTGTTTCGCTCATATTGGGCAGTTTACTCATCCTTTGTTGCAGAGCGGTCATAGAAACGGTTCTCCTGAGAAGCAGAGCCACTGGCCGAACGCGACCGATTGACCTGCTGCGCATAAACTGGCCTAAACAATAAGGGCCGGAATCCCGCAGAATTCCAGCCCTTTTAGACTCTCGTCGACCAGTGACG
The DNA here is from genome assembly GCF_016101415.1 of Bifidobacterium sp. M0404. Classification (NCBI taxonomy): domain Bacteria; kingdom Bacillati; phylum Actinomycetota; class Actinomycetes; order Bifidobacteriales; family Bifidobacteriaceae; genus Bifidobacterium; species Bifidobacterium sp. M0404. The sequence continues at coordinate 755,640 of NZ_JACFQP010000001.1, forward strand.
AAGTGCGCTCAGTCGGTATCCTCCTGATCCGGTTCCCAATCCACGCCGGTCTCGGCGCGTTGCTGGTCGGAGATGGGCGCTGGAGCCCCGGTCATGGGATCCTGGCCGCCACCGGACTTGGGGAAGGCGATGACATCGCGGATGGAGTCCGCTCCGGTCAGGATCTGGGCAGTCCTGTCCCAACCGAAGGCGATGCCTGCGTGGGGCGGAGCGCCGTACTTGAAGGCCTCCAGCAGGAAGCCGAACTTCTCCTGGGCCTCCTCGGGGCCGATGCCCAGCACTTTGAAGACCCGGTCCTGAATGTCATCGCGGTGAATACGCACCGAGCCGCCGCCCATCTCCTCGCCGTTGCAGACGATGTCATAGGAGTCGCTCATGGCGTGTTCGGGATCCTTGTCGAAGCGGTCGATCCAGTCGGCCGAAGGCATGGTGAAGGGATGGTGCATGGAGGTCCACTTAGAATGTCCCACGGCCACATCGTCGTCGTCCGGGTCGTCGGTGGGTTTGAAGAGCGGGAAGTCCACCACCCAGGTCAGGGCGAATTCGTCGGGTTTGAGCAGCCCCTGGCGACGGGCGATCTCCACACGGGCCGCGCCAAGCAGGGTTTGCGAAGCCTCACGGGGACCGGCTGCAAAGAAGACGGCATCCCCGTCCGTGGCGCCTACGGCCTTCTTGAGGCCTTGGCGCTCGGCATCAGACAGGTTCTTGGCCACCGGGCCCTTGAGAGTGCCGTCGCCGGTGAACTGGACATAGGCCAGACCCTTTGCACCACGCTGGCGGGCCCATTCCTGCCAAGCGTCGAACTGCCTGCGGGGCAGGTTAGCCGCACCCTGGTAGACCACGGCGCCTACGTAGGGAGCCTGGAAGACCCGGAAGGGGGTGTTCTTGAAGTAGTCGGTCAGTTCGACGATAGGGTTGCCGAAGCGCAGGTCAGGCTTATCGGAACCATACTTGTCCATGGCCTCCTGCCAGCTGATCCTGGGGATGGGCAGGGTGACCTCGAATCCTGCAGCCTTCCAGACCTCGGCAATGACCTGCTCGGCCATGGCCATGACGTCCTCCTGGGAGGCGAAGCTCATCTCGATGTCCAGCTGGGTGAACTCAGGCTGCCTGTCGGCGCGGAAGTCCTCGTCGCGGTAGCAACGGGCGATTTGGTAGTAACGCTCAAAGCCGCCCACCATCAGCAACTGCTTGAGCAGCTGGGGAGACTGCGGCAGGGCGTACCAGGATCCGGGCACCAGGCGAGCCGGCACCAGGAAGTCACGGGCGCCCTCGGGGGTTGACTTGATCAGGGTCGGCGTCTCGATCTCGCAGAAATCCATCTTGTCCAGGGCAGCACGGGCGGCACGGTTCATGGCGGCCCTTAGACGGATGTTGCGCTGCATGGAGGGGCGACGCAGGTCCAGATAACGGTAGCGCAGCCGCACATCCTCGCCGGGCAGCTTGTTCTCGGCCTCGTTCTCCAGGGCTGTGGACACCTGGAAGGGCAGGGCTGCCGACTTGGCCAGAACCTCGATCTTGTCTGCAACGATCTCGATGTGTCCGGTGGACAGGTGTTCGTTGTCATTGCCCTCAGGGCGTTCGCGAACCTTGCCGGTGACCTGGATGACGTACTCGCTACGCAGGGGCCGGGCCTCTTCCTCGTCATAGATGACGATCTGCACCAGACCGGAGCGGTCACGCAGGTCGATGAAGGCCACGCCTCCGTGATCACGGCGGCGATCCACCCATCCGGCCACCGTCACCTGGCGACCGACCATATCTTCAGTGACATCCGTGGCGTAGCTCGTTCTGTAAGCCGACTGGCCCATGCTTTCCTGTACCTCCATAATGCTCGGCCTGCCCCTGCGTCAGGCCTGGTATTCCACACTCTGCCGGGCATACAGGCTATCCGGCGTCCAAGACACCAGGTCAGCCGGAGTCTGATCGCCGGTGATGATGTTCTTGACCTGGTCGCCCTCCTGCTGTCCCTCCTTGGCAGGGAACCAGACATAGGGGATGCCCAGGTGGTCGGCATAGCGGATCTGTTTGCCAATCTTGGCTGCAGTAGGCGCCACATCAGCGGCAATACCCCTGGCCCGCAGATCCTGGGCGATGTGGTTGCTGATGGTCCGATCCTCTTCGTCCCAGACGGCGACCATGACCGCAGCCGGAGAAACCCTGGAGGCCTGAACCCCGTGGGCCAGCAGGTAGGAGAGCAGGCGAGAAAGCCCAATGGACAGCCCTACGCCTGGATAGGTCCGGTTGCCCTGGCTAGCAAGATTGTCATAGCGGCCGCCGGAACAGATGGATCCCAGGGACTGCGCCCCCTCTAGGAAGGTCTCGTAGACAGAGCCGGTGTAGTAGTCCAGCCCGCGGGCGATCTTCAGGTCGGCGATGACCGAGCCAGGCCGAATGCGAGCGGCCTCATCGATGATCATGGCCAGCGTCTCCAGCCCCTCAATGGCCAAGGCGTACGAAGAAGACTCCTTATCGATGCCAACCTTGTCAACCAAGGCATCGAACCGCTGGCGCAGCTGCTTACCATCGTCGGCGGTCAGCTCGGCCAGAGCCAGGCAGGCCTTGGCCTGGTCCTGATTGGCGCCGCACTCACTGACCAACAGGCTGGCCACCTCGTCAGGGCCGATCTTGTCCAGCTTGTCGATCTCGCGCAAAACGCCCTCGACATCCTCCAGACCCAGACCCCGGTAGAATCCCTCGGATAGCTTGCGGTTGTTGGCGTGCACAGTGGGCTTGGGCAGGCCGAAGGCCCGCAGCTCCTCCAGAGCACTCAGCATGACCAGGGGCACTTCGACCTCGTAGTGGTCGGGCAGCTCTCCATTGCCAATTACGTCAATGTCAGCCTGGACGAACTCCCTGAACCGTCCCTCCTGGGGCCGCTCTCCTCGCCAGACCTTCTGAATCTGCCAGCGTTTGAAGGGGAAGGTCAAGTCGTTGCTGTGCTCCACAACATAGCGACTCAGCGGCACGGTCAGGTCAAAATGCAGCCCCAGCCGGCGCTCCACTGGCACATCCTTTTCCTGGCCCAGATCCTGCAGTCGGGAGAGCAGGTAGATCTCCTTGCTGGTCTCCCCCTTCTTGAGCAGGCTGGAGCCCTCTTCTACGGCTCTGGTCTCAATGCCGATGTAGCCGTTCAATTCGAAGACCTTGCGGAGCGTGTCGAGGATGCGCTGCTCCACCACTCTTTGCGAAGGAAGCCATTCTGGGAAACCGGATAGAGATGTGCCTTTTGCCATAAGAACCTATACTATAGGAGGTCAAGGAAAATGGTATTGCCATATTTTGCGATCTCTCCAACACACAAGCCTAAGGAGCTGGCCATGGCCGACAACACCGCCATCACACCCGAGAACACCTCGACACCGCAGGAGGAGCACACCGCGGACGCGGAGGGCCAGGTCGCCGCTGCGACAACGCCCGAAGCCGGGCAGGAACAGGCTGCCCCCGGACAGACCGCATCTACTGAGGATGCACCAACCCAGAGCGCACCGGTACCGGCTGAGCCACAGCCTGCAACTGCGGAAGCACCCGCGCCAGCAGCTACACCTGCTGCGCCCAAGCCCAAGGCGGTTCCCTCCCCCGCAGCTCTGGCCCACAAGGCCCCTCACGTCAAGGCCGCCCCGGCCGCTCCCACCTACAGCCAGGAGGAGATCGACAAGGCAGAAGCCTTCGGCCGGGTGGACGAGCAGGGCAACGTCTTCGTCCGCGAAGGTGACCAGGAGCGCCAGGTGGGCCAGTTCCCCAATGCTGATGCCAAGGAGGCCCTGGACCTTTACGCCCGCCGATACTTGGACCTCAAGGAGAAGCTGAACCTATTCGCCTCCAGACTGCGCAGTCCCAAGATCAAGGCCCACGAGATCGACGAATCCATAACCTCACTCAAGGAGGAGACCAGTCAGCCTGAAGCAGTCGGCGACCTTGCCGCCCTGCGCACGCAACTGGAGCAGCTGGCCGAAAAGGGGCAGACTCGCAAGGCTGAACTGGCGCAGGCACGCAAGGATGCCATGGCCAAGGCCATCAAGGAGCGGACCGCCATCGTGGAGAAGGCCGAAGAGCTGGCAGCCTCCCTCGGCGACTCCACCAACTGGCGATCCACAGCAGACAAGTTCCGTTCCCTCTTCGAGCAGTGGCAACACCACCAGCGCACCACCATCCGCATCGACAAGGCCGACGCGGACGCGCTCTGGAAGCGTTTCTCCTCCGCCCGCACCACCTTCAACCAGGCCCGCCGCAAGTGGGCCCAGCAGCGTGACGCCCAGCGGTCCGAGACCAAGCGGATCAAGGAAGAAATTATCGCCGAGGCCGACCAGATCAAGGACTCCACTGACTGGGTACCCACTTCCCACCAGTTCAACGAGCTCATGGACCGCTGGAAGCAGGCCGGGCGTGCAGGACGTCAGGATGACGACGCCCTCTGGGCTCGGTTCCGTCAGGCCGCGGATGTCTTCTTCAACGCCCGTCAGGCCGACCGGGACAAGACCTCGGTCAACGAGCGCGAGAACCTGACCAAGAAGGAGGCCCTGGTGGCCAAGGCCGAGGCCTTGCTGCCCGTCAAGGATTCCAAGGCCGCCAAGCAAGCCCGGCAGGAGCTGGCCAAGATTCAGGAGGAATGGGACGCCATTGGTTTCGTCCCCCGTGACGACGTGCGCCGAATCGAGGGCAGGATGGATGCCGTGGACCGGCAAATCAAAGCCGTGGAAGATGCGGCCTGGAACCAGTCCGACCCCGAGGCCGATGCCCGCGTCTCCAGCTTCGAACAGCAGCTGGCCGCCCAGCTTCAGGACCTGGATCAGCGAATCGCTGCCGAGCAGGATCCGGCCAAGAAGCAGGAACTGGAGGCCGAGAAGGCCACCAAGGAGCAGTGGATGAACGCCGTGCGCTGATTGTAGCAGTTTCCGTTAGAACCCCCGGCTTGGTCATTGACCACCGGGGGTCTTTCTGTAATAACCGTTAATAACCGTCTTTTTAATAACCGTCTTTTAGATTTTGAGTCGTTGAATTTTCAAGGCTGAAAGCAAGTAATAGGTTTGACGAGATACCGGCAAAATGCCGTCGCGAGAGTAAGAAGAAAAGTAGGCATAACGGTGATTGCAGGGAAAGTCAGATGGCCCGCATATGGGGTCTGGTCGAACCCTTGGCTCCGGTCAGCCGGTAGGCATCGAAGACACCGTCGATCTTCCTGACAGCCGACAGGAGCGTATTCAGATGTTGGGGGTCGCCCATCTCGAAGACGAATTGACTGACCGCAACCCGGTCACGACCGGTGGATTGGCTGCCCGACAGGATGTTGACCCCGTGGTCGGACAGGACCTGAGTAATGTCCGAGAGCAGGTGGGGCCGGTCCAGGGCCTCCACTTGAATCTGGACCATGAAAGTGCCCTGTTTGCCCGTCCAGGAGACCTCTATGATGCGTTCGGGCTGCTTCTTGCGCAGTTCCAGAAGATTCTGGCAGTCGGACCGATGAACCGAGACGCCCTGGTTGCGGGTGATGAACCCGGTGATGGGGTCCCCTGGCACTGGAGTACAGCAACGGGCCAGCTTGACCCAGACATCGTCCACGCCCTTGACCGAAATCCCCTGGGAGGTCTCCGGCCGGCTGGACTTGGTGACCCGCTGCAGGGGAATGGCCTCCTGCTCCACCTCGTCCTCAAGGGCCGACCGGCCGGCATCATGTACCAGCCGGGAGATCACGTTCTGAGTGGAGACCTGTCCGTCGCCAATAGCGGCGTAAACCGCCTTCTCATTGGGATAGTTGAGCTCGTCGGCAGCCCCCACCATGGCTTCAGGGGTCAGCAAGCTGGCCACGGGCAGGTTCCGCTTGCGCATGGCGCGGATGAGCTCGTCCTTGCCCTCCTCGATGGTCTCCGAACGGCGCTCCTTGCTGAACCACTGACGGATTTTGCTGCGGGCACGGGGGCTCTTGGCAAAGCTGAGCCAGTCGCGCGAGGGCCCATCGGTGTCGGACTTGCTGGTCAGAATCTCTACCGTGTCCCCGTTGCGCAGCTTGGTGTCCAGGGGGACCAGGCGGCCGTTGACCCTGGCGCCCATGGTTCTGTGGCCAACCTCGGTGTGGACGGCATAGGCGAAGTCCACGGGCGTTGAATCGGCCGGCAGGGAGATGATCTTGCCTTTGGGCGTGAATACGTAAACCTCGGCCGCGCCCAGATCATCCTTAAGGGAGCCCAGGAACTCGTTGGAGTCCGGAGTCTCGCTGGTCCAGTCGGCCAACTGCTGGATCCAGGTCAGGTTGTCCTCCTGGCTCAGCTCCCCCTCCTGGCGCTCACGCTTGACGTCGGACTTGTCGGGCTGGGAGAGCTCGCGGCCTGCAGAACCGTTCTCCTTGTACTTCCAGTGGGCGGCGATGCCGAATTCGGCGCGGCGGTGCATCTGCCAGGTGCGAATCTGGATCTCGACCGGCTTTCCGCCCGGGCCCACCACCGTGGTATGCAGGGACTGGTAGCGGTTGGTCTTGGGCATGGCGATGTAGTCCTTGAACCGCCCAGGCACCGGGCTCCAACGGGCATGGACGGCACCCAGGGCAGCATAGCAGTCGCGAATGGTATCCACGATGATGCGCACCCCAACCAGGTCGTAGATGTTGGCGAAATCGTGCCCGCGCACGATCATCTTCTGGTAGATGCTGAAGTAGTCCTTGGGCCGCCCTGTCACCTGAGCCTTAATGCCCTGAGCATCCAGATCCTCGTGAATCTCGTCCAGGATCTGCTGCAGGTAGACCTCCCGCTGGCCGGCTCTGCGGGAGACCAGGACCACGATTTCATTGTAGATCTTGGGATAGAGGGTCTTGAAGCTGAGTTCCTCCAGCTCGGTCTTGATGGCGTTCATGCCCAGCCGGTTGGCAAGGGGCGCATATACGTCCAGGGTCTCACGGGCCTTGCGCTGGGCTGATGAAGCCTTGACATAGCGCCAGGTACGGGCGTTGTGCACACGGTCAGCCAGCTTGACCACCAGGACGCGCACATCCCGGCTCATGGCCACAATCATCTTGCGGATGGTCTCGGCCTGGGCCGAATCGCCGTAATCCATCTTGGATATCTTGGTGACCCCGTCCACCAAGCCAGCCACCGTGTCGCCGAACTCGTCCCTGCACTGCTCCAGGGTGTAGTCGGTGTCCTCCACGGTGTCGTGCAGTAGACCGGCCGAAACCACCGTGGGCCCCATGCCAAGGTCGGCCAGAATTTGTGCCACAGCCAGTGGATGAATGATGTAGGGCTCGCCAGACTTGCGCCTCTGGTCGGCATGCTGGACCACGGCCCGGTCATAGGCGCGCTGAAGCATGGACAAATCCTCATCAGGATGATGGGCGGCGCAGATCTCCCAGATTGGCATCAGGGGGTTGAGCGGATCGTCGCTGACCTCACAGCCCAGGGCTCTGGAGGACAAGCCAGAAGGGGCCTGGTCGCCGACATCATTGCTACAGACGCTGCCCTCCTGAGTGACCATTCAAGCCTCCAATATCCCGATATAATGCACCAATCCTACACTTCGATATAGTCCATTCAGGTCGCTCGTGTCCGAACCGCGCCTCAGCGGCCGGTCGAGCCGAATCCGCTATCCGAACGCGCCGAGCCAGGCAGGCGTTCAGCAGGCACGAAACGGGCCTGCACGTAACGCTGGATGACCAGCTGGGCGATGCGTTCCCCAGGCTCGAAGTGGACCGACTCATGAGGATCCAGGTTGATCAACGGCACCTTGATCTCGCCCCGGTACCCAGCATCAATCGTCCCCGGCGCGTTGAGCACGGTCACCCCCATTTTCACTGCCAGCCCCGAGCGCGGGTGAACCAGGCCGACGTACCCGTTGGGCAGAGCCAAGGCCACTCCCGTAGGAACTAGCGCCCGCTGGAAGGGGGCCAGATCCACAGCCACTCTGGTTCGCAGATCGGCCCCGGCATCGCCGGGCATGGCATATTCCGGCACGTCGGCCCCGCCCAAGGACTTGAACAGGACCTCGACCGTTTCTGGCTCGTTGTAGGACTCGTCATAGGCCATCAGGCGGCGCACTCCTTGCAGACGGGCTTGCCGTCGGGGGTGGTGTAGGCCAGTTGGCTCCGGTGCTTGACCAGGAAGCAGTTGGAGCAGATGAATTCATCGCCCTGCATGGGGATGACGGTCACCGAAGAATCCTCATTGCTTAAGTCGGCGCCAGGAAGCTCGTAGTCCTCGGCGATGGCGTTCTCGTCGTCGTCCAGATCGGCCCCGGCATCCTGGCCGCTTTTGCCGAGCTCCTGCAGGGATTCCTCGTCTTCATCCTTGTCTCGCGGGGTATCGTAATCTTGTGCCATCGTGTACCCTTTCCTTGTTCGACCAGTCACCTCGTATACCGGTCATTCCACACGATATGTACTGCGCATAGGATACACGATTTCAAAAGCACGTAAAATACCAACCGTAGGGCACAATGGAAATACCTGAGGCCGTGTAAAGGAACCGTAAGAGGATAGGGGCGTGCATGTCTGAGAATGGGACCAGGATGGCCAGCTTTGACCATGTCGACGACAGGGGCGATCTGGTCTTCGTCTGTGACCACCGGCACTTCGCCGTACGGGTCGACGATGCGCTTGATCGCGCCATTCTTGAGGCCAAGCAGGTCAAGGAGGAAGAGGATGTGGATCCCCAGACCGGCAAGTCCAAGCCCCTACCTGTCTCGGCCATCCAGGCGGCTGTGCGTGCCGGCGCCCGCCCTGAGCAGGTGGCACAACAATACGCTGTCAACGAAGCGCTGGTACGGCGTTTCGCGGCCCCGGTGGAGACCGAAAAGAAGTATGCCATAGAGCAGTTCCTGACCATGCCGGCGCCCAAAGGGTCGGGCGGGCGAAATTATCAGGAACTGATCGGCAAGGTGCTGGCCCGTGCCGGGGTCAGCCTGGCACAGGTTTCCTGGCAGGCCACCAGACGAGGGTACGAACCCTGGAACATCAACGGCGTGTTTACGCTGGACAAGCGGATCTTCAACGCCCGCTGGGCCTGGAACATGCATGACAACACTGTGACCTGCCTGAACAGGGCAGCCAGGATGCTGCTGGATGATTCCGCAGACGACCATGGCCAGGATCGGCCCGATTTGGACCAGGGCACAGCCGAAGAGATCGATGACCAGACTGACAGGCGCCCTCCAAGCCAGGACGATGCCTTTGCCCAAATAGAGGACGAGGAAGAGGACCATGGATCGGGCGACCAGGAGAACGGGGAGCGTCAGGCGGCGCTCACGGCCTGGCTCTATGGCAAACCCAAGGAAGGCCAGGAGCGGACAGCCGAACGAGAACCCAACCACCTCAGTGCCGAGCTGACTGAGGACCCCGACACGGCTGAGCATCCCCCAATCAGGGACACCGAGTCCACCATGGTCCTGCCTGTTCAGAGCCATGGGCAGAGCCAGGCTGACCAGGAGCAGCTCCAGCAGCCGGATCAAGGCGATGATGCCAGTCAGGACGGTCAGGAGGACGAACCCAAGGAGGGTCGCCGGAGCAAACGCGCCAAAAAGCACTCCGGACGGTCGGCCGTACCCAGCTGGGACGAAATCCTCTTCGGCAAGTAGCTGTAGGGTTCTATCCCCAGCAGTCAGACCAGATCGATCAGGCAGGGAATCTGCGTCTCCAGACGGGTCCAGGAGCCGTGGACGCCAGGCAGTCTGGTCGCTGCATCAGTCTGATCAGCCGAATTCACCAGGGTGACCCGGTCACCGGCCAGAACCAGAAGGTCACCGATCATGGGGCGAATCCGAACGTCCACCGGGCCGAAGATTCCCCTTTCGATGGCCTGATCCCGGGTCAGCACCCAGGCCCGCTCCCCCAGACGCTCCCGCCAACGGGCGGCCACGACCTTGGGATCCGCCCTCTGGTCCAGATAGAGCATGACAGCCCTGGGCTCGCCGCCAACCAGTCGCACTTCCCGGTTCAATTCCGGGTCTTGAGCGATGTCGATGCGCTGATCCGGATCAGCCTCGACCATGCCGTGATCGGCTACGATAACCGTCAGCGTCCCGGCTGGCAGGCGGCGATGAAGCTCGGCCAGCTGTGCATCGGTCGCTTCGAGAGCGGCCACCCATTCTTCGCCCTCCCAACCGCTGTGATGGCCCACCTTGTCCACATCGCGGATGTAGAGGTAGGTCAGCCCTGGCTGGCGGGCAGCCTGGCAGGCGGCCAGGAGACGCTGACGGGAGTGGTTGTGGGCCAGGTACTCTCCGCCGCGCAGAGCCGCACGGGTCAGGGCGGAGTCACGAAAACGCGGCAGGCCCGAAGATGTCACGCGGACCCCCTGCGCCTGGAGGGTCTCGAAGACAGTTGGACGGCGCTGCAGGCGCTCGGGGTCCTGGGCGCCTCTGAACTGGATCATCTGACCAAGCTGGCCGGTGTCGGGGTTCAGCTGTGTGTAGCCGGTCATACCGGTCAGTCCAGGGCTGGTCCCGGTGCCGAAGACCCCCATGGCCGCCACCGTAGTCGAGGGCAGGCTGGTATAGAGGGGACGCTGGTTGATGGGTTCGGACAGCAGAGAGCGCAGGTAGGGCACATGGCCCTGACGGCTGACCAGGTTCCAGAATCCCAGACCATCCACAAGGACGACGACAACCGACCGGGCATCAGGCAGCCCCAGGGCCTCCTGGAGGGCCTTGGCAGACGGATGGACGTCAGTGGCCACAGGCACTCCCAGACATGCGCTCAGGGCGGGCAGGACAGCGGACAGATGCCGAGGTCCGCCAACATGATTGTCCCCCGCCTGGTCCCCGTATTGGATAGGCAGACTCGGCTCCAGCAGTTCCTTCATGTCAGGTGTATCCAGACCCATACCTTCCATTCAAGCACGGTCAGACCCCAGGCCGACACCGGACCCAGCAGGCACGCTTTGGCGGACCGTCCGGTTATCATAAGGCGGAACGTGAAGGAGCAGGAGCTGGAGCATGGCAACTCATCGCAGGAGCAAGGCGGCGGGGTACGACCCCCGGCAGGTCAAGGAGCACATCGTCGAAACCCCCCTGAACGAGGAGATGAGCAAGTCCTTCCTGGAATACGCCTACTCGGTCATCTACGCTAGGGCCCTGCCCGATGCCCGTGACGGACTCAAGCCGGTCCAGCGACGGATCATCTACCAGATGGGCCAGATGAACCTCAACCCGGACCGCCCATACATGAAGTCTGCCAGGGCCGTGGGCGAGGTCATGGGCAAGTTGCATCCCCATGGCGACTCCTCCATATACGAGGCCATGGTCCGCCTGGCACAGCCCTTCGCCATGCGCCTACCTCTGGTCGACGGCCACGGCAACTTCGGATCCTTGGACGACGGACCGGCGGCCTCCCGTTACACCGAGGCCAGGCTGGCCCCGGCGGCTCTGGGCATGAACGCCGACATCGACCAGGACACGGTGGACTTCTCCCCCAACTACGACAACAAACTCAAGGAGCCACAGGTCCTGCCCTCGGCCATCCCCAACCTGCTGGTCAACGGAGCCTCAGGCATCGCCGTGGGCATGGCCACCAATATGATCACCCACAACCTGGGCGAGGTGGTGGCCGCCGCCAAGTATCTGATGGCCCACCCGGACGCAGGGCTGGATGAACTCATGCGCTATGTACCCGGTCCGGATTTGCCCGGAGGCGGGATCATCGTAGGGCGGGACGGCATCCGCAAGGCCTACGAGCACGGCCGGGGGGCCTTTGTGACCAGGTCCGTCACCCACTTGGAAAACGTGACCGCCCGAAAGAAGGCCATCGTGGTCACTGAGCTGCCCTTCATGGTGGGCCCTGAGCGGGTTCTGGAGCGCATCTCCGAGGGGGTGCGCAACCACAAGCTGGAGGGCATCTCCAGCGCCATCGATCTGACCGACCGGCACAACGGGACCCGCCTGGTCATCGAAATCAAGACGGGATTCGACCCAGGCAAGGTCCTAGGCAAGCTCTTCAAGTACACGCCCCTGGAGGACTCTTTCACCATCAACAACGTGGCCTTGGTCCATGGACGACCCAGAACCATGGGGCTCAAGGAGCTGCTGGAGGTCTGGGTGGAGCACCGGCGGACGGTCATCCACCGTCGCAGCGAGTTCCGCCGCAAGAAGGCCCTGGAGCGTCTGCACCTGGTTGAAGGGCTCCTGCTGGCCTTGGTCGACATCGACGAGGTCATCCAGGTCATCCGCAGTTCGGACGACGCGGATGCGGCTAAGACCAAGCTGATGGCGGTCTTCGACCTGGATCAGACCCAGGCCCAGTATATTCTCGACCTGCGGCTGCGGCGGCTGACCAAGATGAGCAGGATCGAGCTGGAGGGCGAGCGCGACGACCTCAAGAAGCAGCTGGAGGAACTGGAGCGGATTCTGGACTCCTCGGCCGAGCTGGACCGGGTGGTCATCCAGGAGATGGATCAGGCGGTGGCCCAGTGGGGCACACCCAGGCGCACGGTCATCCTGGACCAGGAGCCATCCGGAGATCTGGCCCCTGTGCAGTCGGCAGCCAGTGATCAGCAGACCGCTCAACAGACCACCAGTAAGGCCAGTGCTGGCCGAAAGGTTGCACTGGCGGTCAACGGAGGAACCAGCCGCAGCGAAGATGGTGGCGATCTGCACATGGAGGACAAGCCCTGCACGGTCATGATGAGCGCCACCGGACTGCTGGCACGCAGCACTCCAGGCGCCCTGGATGCATGGCGGTCCCGGCCACGCAACCAGGACCGTGGGCATGACGACCAGATCATCGCCATATTCGCCACCACCACCCTGGCCAGATACGGCCTGGTCACCACAGCTGGACGGCTGATCACCACTCCTGTGGCCGACCTACCGCTGATCCCGGCCACCGCCAACCCCAACCTGAGCGGAGGCATCGTGGCCGACGAGCTCCTGAGCGGAACGGCCAGCACCGAACCCCAGGCCGACGAGCACGCCGTCACCGTCATCAACATGACCGACTCCCGGCCTCTGGCACTGGGCACACGCCTGGGCAAGGTCAAGCGCTGGAACCGCGAGTCGCCGACCACCATGGACTCCTGGTCGGTCATCGACCTCAAGGATGACGACCAGGTGATCTTCGCAGCCCCCTGCCAGGACGGGGACCGCATGGTTCTTATCTCCTCGGATGCCAGCCTGCTGACCTTCACCGGGGACAAAGTCCGACCCCAGGGCCGCAATGCAACAGGCATGGCGGGCATACGTCTGGCCCAGGGCTGCCAGGTCGCCACCTTCGCGGTCGTACCGGCAGGGGAGATCGGCTGGACCTACCAGGAGACCGGCGAGGATGGCATGAGCACCCAGGCCGGGGCCGTGGTCCTGACCGTGGCCGGCGACTCCGAGGCCCTGCCAGGCACCGAGAACGGATCGGCCAAGCTGACGCCGCTGGAAATGTATCCGGTCAAGGGCCGTGGCACGGGCGGCGTGCGCTCCCAGCGCTTCCTCAAAGGTCAGGACACCCTGCTGCTGGCCCGGGTGGGCTCCTGGCCCCTGCACGCCAGCACTGCTGCCGGATCGCCGGTCGAACTGCCCGACGTGGACATGCGACGGGATGCCTCCGGCCAGGAACTGGCAGCACCTATCGCCTTCGTGGCATGAGGACGCTCAGCAAAGGCTCAGTAGAGGGCCATGCCACCCGGCCCGGCCGTGAATCCGGCAACGGACATGGCCATGCCCACCGGTTCGCGCATAGTCAGGGGTCGGCCATTGGCATCACTGAAGAGAATGCGTCCCTGCCCGCCCCGCCTCAGCCATGAGGCCAGCTGGGCGAAGGCGGCCTCCAGCAATCCACGGTCCGGCTTGCCGAAGACCAGTAGATGATGACCCTTGGGCGCCGCATAGACCAGGGCACGGCCTCGATTCTGCACCATGAGGTTCCCCATGCGCCGAATGGGCCGACCGCTGCCATCCCCCGATGTGGTTGGCCAGGCAAGGGCCGTGCCATAGAGGTTGGCTGGATCGGTCACGTCCATGACCACGGGTTCGGGGGGCCGCTGCTCGGAATCATCGTTAGCGCGCTCATCCTCTTGGAAGCCTCTGAGCTGGTCAATCACCTCCCGGGGGGCGAACTGGGCGCCGCCGAAACCGTCAACGATGACTCCGCGCGTCAGCTGGCCGGCCTCCTCCATACGTCTGCAGACCTGATAGAGGGCCGAGAATCCGCCAGGGAGGGACCGCACTTCAGACAGTACCGGAGCCAGGAGCCCATAACGGTCCAGGATGGCTTGCTCCTCGTGGACCAGGCGGACGGTCCGCTGCCGGTCAGCGTCCTGGCTACTACCTCTAAGCTCATCGCTTGAATCATCCTTGTGAGTCCCTGACGCACCTCCCGCTGCTCCGCGCTCATCCGCAACCAGAGTCCAGAACCCCTCCGTAGCCGCTGACAGCGCTGATGAGCCGGCTGTCCGCGTCAAGGCCGAACGACCCAAGGGCCTGCCGCGTCCACGCAATCCATGGGGCAAACGGCGGGTCCTACCTGAGGTCTGTGGGCCTGACCCTCGGACAAGGCGCCGTACTGGAGCCAAAGAGGCGTTGGTGACCATTCCACGCCTGACCAGCCACCAGAGCGACCGGGCCAGAGCCTCCTGGTCGGGGGTCTCAGAATCAGTGGAATCAATGTCACTTCTGCCCCGATCGGCGCAGGCTCGCAGAAGCCGATCGAAGCGGTAGGCTCCGCCATCAGCCAGAACATTCAGCAAGGTCTCTTCCAGATCGCCCGCGTTGCCCGAGTTGCTCGACTTGTCGGCCTCATCCGTGACTGGTAGAGAACCGGCAGCATGTGCTGGAAGCTCCTTATCTAGGTCCTCGGCCAGATAAAAGGTCATGGCGCCCAGAGGCCCCTCGCCCTGTTCGGAACCCACCCAGACCACCTTGCCCGAGGCCAGCAGATCGTCCATCAATGCGGGACCGTAATCACGCACCCTGGCCGGGAAGATGGCCGATTCCCAGAGCGCAGGCGGAAGAGCCAGCCCTTCCAGCTGCCCGACTACCTCCAGTAGCCCCTCAGTGCCTATCAGGGGTTCCTGACCGAGGAGTGCCAGACCCTGCCGATGAAGAAGAAAGTCGCTGTAGACATGGCCGGGAACGGGGCTGGCGGCCTTGCTCGCCTTGGCCAGGGACCTCGAGCGCAACCGACGGAAGACCTCGGGATCCAGCCATCCTCGACGGGGTTCGCCTCCCTCCCATCCGGGCTCACCATAGGCACTCAGGTCAGGACGGGGGAAGACCCCGGTCATGAGTAGCTCGCGTGCGACCAAGGAACGCAGTCTGTCCTCCAAGAGGGCACTGCCCAGGCCCAGGTGGCCGGCCAGGTCCGCGGTGGTGAACGGCCCATGGACTGCAGCGTATTGCCTGACCAGCTGGTCGAAGGCCTCGCTGTCTGATTCCTTTGTTGACTGGACGAATGGCTGGATGCCTGGGCCCAGGACCGCCGTAAGCCGCCCCGCCTGACCAGCCCATACCCAGCAGTCGCGAGCGCCTAGCCTGATCTGTACCACCCTGTGCTGGGCCTTCAGCTCTTCCAAAATGACACGAACCTGTGCCTCCGTTGCCGGTTCGTCCTCCTGCCCGTGCATGCGCCGACGAATCCCCGCCAAATCCATGGGGCCCAGGATGCGCAGCAGGTCGGCCAATCCTTCGACCCCCTTGGCCCGGGTCCTGGGCGAGAGCCGCTGCAAATCAGCGGTCACCTGGTCTACTGTCTCCTGGTCCAGAAGGTCGGCCATGTCCACCTGGCCGACCATCTGCTCCAGCAGGTCGGAGTCGATGGCCAGCATAGCGGCATCGCGCTCGGCCTTGGGCATGTCGTACTGGTACATGAAGGTACCCAGGTAGCCGAAGAGCAGCCCTGAGGCCATGGGCGAGGGGGTCTTGGTAGAGGCCGGGACCAGACGGACGCTCCCCTGCTCCAGGTCGGCCATCAGCTCGCGCAGGGCAGGCATGTCGTAGACGTCCTGCAGGCACTCGCGCATGGTCTCCAGAACCAGGGGGAAGTCATCCTCCTTCAGGGCTGCATTTAGCAGACGGGAGGCCCGTAGACGCTGCTGCCAGAGCGGAACCCTGCGGCCGGGCTCCATCCTGGGCATGTAGAGCGAGCGGGCTGCGCACTGGCGGAAGCGGGCTTGGAAGAGCGCAGAGCCAACCAGATGCCGTCGAACCTCGCGTTCCACCTGATCGGGGGTGAATCCGAATATTCGCTGATCTTCCAGGAAGGCATCCGTGTCTGGAATCTGCACGACAATGCCGTCCTCGCCTGCCCAGACGGATCCGTCGTAGCCGCGCTCGCGGGAGAGCCGTGCGGTGATGGCCAAAGCCCAGGGCTCGTTGACCCTGCGTCCGTATGGCGAATGGAGGACCAGCCTCAGGTCGCCCTCCTCGTTGGGGCAACGCTCGACCACCAGATGCCGGTCGTCGGGCACCTGGCCCGTAGAGGCCTGCTGCTCGGCCAGTAAGGCGGCCAAATTGTTGATAGCAGGATAGTCCAAGCCGTCCTCCAACAGACGAGAGCAGACAGCTTGAGTGAAGCCCGGCCGACCGGAGGCGGTCTGGACCGCCGGTATCAGACCCTGGGACAGTTCCCTGGCAAGCTTGCCCAGGCGACGGCCGAAGGCAGGGTCACGTCCAGTGCCTTCACCATGCCAGAAGGGCAGTCTGGCTGAGCGTCCCGGAGCGGGTACCACCACCACACGATCGCGGGTGATCTGCTGGATCCTCCAAGAGGTGGTACCCAGGGTGATCACGTCTCCCTTTCGGGACTCATAGACCATCTCCTCGTCCAGCTCTCCTACTCGACGGGGTTTGCCGCCGGCGGCCTCTGAAGGCATGACCACACTGTAGGAGCCACGGTCGGGAATGGTGCCTCCGGACGTAACCGCCAGGCGTTGCGCGCCGGGGCGGGCTGTCAATGTGCCAGCCTGGTGATCCCAGACCAGGATGGGGCGGAAGGCGGTGAAGTCCTGTGAGGTGTAGGCGCCACTGAGCATGCCCAGCACCGCCCGATAGACTTGCTGGTCCAAGTGGGCGAAGGGTGCAGCCCGTCTGACTGTGGCAAGCCAGTCCTGCTCCTTGAGTGGCCCCATGGCAGCTGCGGCCACCGTCTGCTGAGCCAGAACATCCAAAGGACTGCTGGGCATGATGGTGGGTTCTATATCACCTTGGACCATACTTTCCATGCTGGCCGTGCACTCCAGGATCTGCTCACGAGTCAGGGGGAAAAGCCTGGCTTGCGACACCCGTCCCACCTGGTGGTCGGCCCGGCCCACCCTCTGCAGCCCCGAGGCGGTCGACAGCGGGGCATTGACCTGGATGACCAGATCGACCGAGCCCATATCGATGCCCAGCTCCAGGCTGGAGGTGGCTACTACGCACCGCAGCCTGCCGGCCTTGAGGTCGTCCTCAACCTGGCGGCGGCGCTCCTTGGACACCGAACCATGGTGGGCCATGGCAATGGGTTGGTCGACACTCAGGCCGGAAGTCCTATCGGAAGTGGACCCGGTGGCCGAATCGTAGTGGGCGGGCTCCCTGGCCTGCCCAGCCCTGCCGGTGGACTCGACTTTTTCATGGGATAAACCTGGCTGGTCGTGATTCAAGGCCTGCAGATCTGACTGGTGCAGGTCGTTCAACCGGGCGGTCAGGCGCTCGGCGAGGCCCCGTGAGTTGACGAAGACCAGGGTGGTGTGGTGGGACAGGACCTGGTCCAGAATGGCCCGTTCGACGGCAGGCCAGATGGATCCGCTTCTTTGGTCGCCATCCTGACCATCCTGGCCCGATTGGCCGGGCGGCGCAGCCAGATCGCCCATGTCCTTCAGGGGTTCGATAAGCCGCAGGTCCATGGCTGTGGACGACTTGGGCTGAATCAGGCTGACGGGACGGCTGCCTCCCAGAAAACGGGCCACTTGCTCGGGCGGCCGGACCGTAGCCGACAGACCTATCCGCTGCACTGGCCGTCCGACCAGGTCGTCCAGCCGCTCCAAGCTCAGCGCCAGATGAGCCCCGCGCTTGTTGCCTGCCAAAACGTGGATTTCGTCCACAATAACGGTCTGGACGTTCTTCAGTGTGTTGGCCGTCTTTGAGGTCAGCATCAGATAGAGCGATTCGGGGGTGGTGACAAGAATATCCGGAGGATGAGCAGCCAGAGCCCTACGGCCGCGGGCATCGGTGTCCCCAGTGCGGATGCCCGTCCGGACCTTGGGCACTTTTCGTCCCTGTCTGGCGAAGCGCTCGGCAATGCCGTCCAGCGGATTCTGCAGGTTGCGGGCCACGTCCGTCCCCAGGGCCTTCATGGGCGAGACGTAGAGCACAGCGACACCTGGTTCCCGAGAGCGCCGAGGCCTGGTCACGAGCTCGTCAATGGCCCAAAGAAAGGCAGCCAGAGTTTTGCCTGAACCGGTGGGCGAAATGATCAGCGCATTGCCGCCCGAACGGATGGCCGGCCAGGCTTGTACCTGGGTCGGCGTGGGACCTTCGGGAAAGGCCTGACGGAACCAGTCCGCCGTCTGCGGGGAGAAATTACCCAAGGGATCGTTCATATGTGTCACGTTCCTCTCCCCGTCCTTTTGGACATTCCTGAAGGTCAATCAGGTATCGATCTTGCTCCGGTCGAAGTCGTCGGCATTGTCCACGATGAACTGCTTGCGGGGCGGTACGTCGTCGCCCATGAGCAGGGGGAAGATGCCGGCCGCCTGAGCGGCATCCTCCATGCGGATACGGCGCAGCATGCGGGTCCTGGGGTCCATGGTGGTGTCAGCCAGCTGGTCGGCGTCCATCTCACCCAGACCCTTGTAGCGCTGCACATCGGGATTGTAGTCGATGTGCTTGGCCTGTAGGTCGGCCAGCTTGCCTTCCAGCTCATCGTCCGAATAGGTGTAGATGAACTTCCCCTTGTTCTTGCCTGCAAGAGCGATTCGATGCAGGGGCGGCACGGCTGCATAGACCCGCCCGTTCTCGATCAGGGGCCGCATGTAACGGTAGAAGAGGGTCAGCAACAGGATGCGGATGTGTGCGCCGTCAACATCGGCGTCGGTCATCATGATGACCTTGTTGTAGCGGGCCTGGTCGATGTCGAAGCTGGCTCCCGAGCCAGCACCGACCACCTGGATAATGGAGGCGCACTCCTTGTTGGTCAGCATCTGGGACAGGGAGGCCTTCTGCACGTTGAGGATTTTGCCGCGGATGGGCAGCAGGGCCTGGAACATGGAGTTTCGGGCGGCCTTGGCCGTACCCAGGGCGGAGTCGCCCTCGACGATGAACAGCTCAGCGATGTCGTCGTTGCCAGGCATGGAATCCGAGAGCTTGGAGGGCATGGAAGCTGACTCCAGGGCGTTCTTGCGCCTGGTGACCTCCTTGGTCTTGCGTGCCTGGACGCGGGCGTGCATCTCGCCGACGATCTTCTCCAGTACTTGGCCGGACTGCTCCTTGAAGCCGCGCTTGGAGCCACTGATCATTTGGCCGAACTGATCGTCGGTCATTCGGGTGACGATGGGTTTGACCTGGGCTGTACCCAACACATCCTTGGTCTGGCCCTGGAACTGCGGCTCGGCGATGCGTACCGTGACCACGGCCACCAGCCCAGCCAAGACATCGTCGCGCTCCACCTTAGTGTGAGAGTCCTTGAGGTTGACCTTGAGGCGGCGGGCATTGGCCTCCACGGCCTTGCGCACCTGACGGGTCACGGCGTTCATGAACCCGTCCACGTGCATGCCTCCGCCGGGTGTCTCCACCACATTGACGAAGCTACGGACGACTGAATCGTAGTCATTGACCCAGCGCAGGGCGATATCCACCCCGCAGACACGTTCCACCTGCTCGGCATGCAGCTCGCCGTCCGAACCCACTCGCTGGGTCTCCTCCTGGTAGGTGTCCTGTCCACTGATCCGCCAGATGTCGCTGACCGGCTCACCCTTGGACAGGAAGTCAACAAAGTCCGTCACTCCACCGGTGTGAAGGAACTCCTCCACTCGCTGATGGCCGGACTCGTCCTCCGGCTGCAGCATGAGCCGGTCAGCCCGCTCAGTGGCCGAAAGATTGGCGTCATCTCTCTCATGATCCGATCCGTCGGAATCAGAGCCATCTGAATGTCCGACCGAGGTTAGTGCAGCATCTGCCTGCGTGTCCTCGGCACGTTCGTCTCCGGCACCTTTTTCAGAGATATCGCCGCTGTCAGGCGATTCACGAAGGTTCTCATGAATGTCCTGATCGTCCTGGACCGGAGCGGGGTCGCCGTCAACCTCCAGGCGCAGGTCCTGTTCGGCGCTTCCTGTGGCCGGAATGCGGTCGTCAATCACGGTGATCTTGAGGCCGGGCACCAGGAAGCTGGTCTGACGCACCCGGTCAATCAGCTGGGCGTAGCTGAACCGGGCCGTGGGGTTGAAGATTTCTGGGTCAGCCCAGTAACGCACCCTGGTGCCGGTACGGGACTTGGGCACGCTACCCACTACCTCCAGGGGCGTAGGCCGGTTCTTCCTGGTGCGTTTAAAGGGCGAGTCAGGCGATGGATGCTCCGAATCTGGGTCCTGATAGGTGCCAGGATGACCCTGGTGGAACCGCATCCGATGGGTCTTGCCATCCCTGTCCACCTCCACGTCCAGTCGGGAGCTCAGGGCGTTGACCACCGAAGAGCCCACTCCGTGCAGGCCGCCCACAGCCGTGTATGAAGAGTTACCGAACTTGGCGCCGGCGTGGAGCTTGGTCAGGACCACCTCCACGCCGGTCAGCCCTGTCCGAGGTTCAATATCGACAGGGATGCCTCGGCCGTTGTCGTCAACCTCGATAGAGCCGTCCCGGTGCAGGATGACCTTGATGTGGTCGCACTGGCCAGCCAGGGCCTCATCCACGGCATTGTCGATGATCTCCCAAAGGCAATGCATGAGCCCCTGGCTGTCCGTGGTCCCGATGTACATGCCTGGACGCTTGCGCACTGCATCCAAGCCATCCAGGACCGTCAGACTGCCGGCACCATAGGACTTTCCCTTATCAGGCTTTTTCGCCACCATTTACCTCGCCGTTCACCTCATGGCGCCCAGGAGGATATAGCTCCTCACATGGGCGGTCGCTTACGCACCGATGACCATTTCTAGCAAGGAGGCCTCGACAGTGTCAGATCCTCCCGGTCGGGCGTAGAGGTCACTGATCCAGGAAGTCCCGCAGGGTCTGCGAACGCGAAGGATGCCGCAGCTTGGACATGGTCTTGGACTCGATCTGGCGAATGCGCTCACGGGTGACCCCGTAGACACGGCCGATGTCGTCCAGGGTCTTTGGCTGCCCATCCTCCAGGCCATAGCGCATTTTAATGACGCCGGCCTCGCGGGGGCTCAGGGTCTCAAGAACCTGCTGGAACTGTTCCTGCAGCAGAGAGAAGGCCACAGCATCCGATGGGGCAATGGCATCGGTGTCCTCGATCAGATCACCGAACTCCGAGTCGCCGTCCTCACCCAGAGGGGTGTGCAGGGAGATGGGCTCACGCCCATACTTCTGGACTTCCTGAACCTTCTCGACAGGCATGTCCAGCTCCCGCGCCAGCTCGTCGGGGGTGGGCTCGCGGCCCAGGTCCTGCAACATCTGACGCTGAACGCGGGAAAGCTTGTTGATGACTTCGACCATGTGGACGGGCACGCGGATGGTTCGGGCCTGGTCGGCCATAGCACGGGTGATGGCCTGGCGGATCCACCAGGTGGCGTATGTGGAGAACTTGTAGCCCTTGGTATAGTCGAACTTCTCCACAGCGCGGATCAGACCCAGGTTGCCTTCCTGGATCAGGTCCAGGAAGAGCATGCCCCTGCCGGTGTAACGCTTGGCCAGGGAGACCACCAGTCGCAGATTGGCCTCCAGCAGATGATCCTTGGCCTTCTTCCCGTCATTGGCAGCCCACTTGAGCTCGCGGCGGCGCTTGAAGTCCATGCCCTCGCCCTCGGTGTCCAGCAGATGCTGGGCATAGAGGCCGGCCTCGATACGCTCCGAAAGGTCCACCTCCTGCTCGGCGTTCAGCAGGCTGACTCGGCCAATCTGCTTGAGGTAGTCCTTGACAGGATCGGCAGTGGCGCCAGCGGTGACCACACGACGCTTGGGGTTGCCTGAGGGGGTGACATTCTCGTCGTCATCAGAATCGTCGACAACGAAGGCACCCTTGACCTTGGCAGCGAGGGCATGAGCGGCCTTGCGGTCCTCCTCGGCCTCATCCTCGACCTGGGAGGCCTCATCCTCCTCCTGATCGTCCTCGTCGGGCTCGTCCTCCAGCTGATCCTCGCCCTTGTCCAGCTGGTCGTCCTCCTGGTCCTCTAGCAGGTCCTCGTCGGGCTCTTGCTCCTCCTGCTGCAGGACAGGCTCCTCTTCGACCTTCTTCGTGGTCTTGGAGGCCGAGCGGTGGTTCGTCTTGGTAGCCGAAGTGCCGGCAGTGGCGGTCTTGCGGGCTGTGGTCTTGCGGGACGCCTTGCTGCTGGTCTTGGACCTGGTGGCGGTCTTGGTCTTGCCGGCGGTTGAACTGGTCCGGCCCTTTCCGGTATCCACTGTGGCTGTCTTGGCTGACTTGGTGTCCTTCGTGGCCAAATTCTCCTCCTGGATCATCCCACCCGCCGACACTGCTTTTAAGGCACAGCTATGGCAAGGTCAAATCGTAGACTCACTAAGTGAACCACCCCAGGGGGACGATTATTCCCGATTCAGCCCGATTGCCTCCAAGCTGGGTCGATACTGCGGCCGATCAGTGCTAGAACGATGGCGGCCAAGCTGCATGAGCGGTCGTCGTCCAGGGCTCCCTCAGCAAGACCGGACGCCCGGGATCCCCCACTCCACCAGTCGACATAGGCCGCGACCGCCAGGGGCTGGGACCGGAACCCCGGCGGAACCTTATCCGCCATGGCCTCAAGCATGGCCAGTCCAGCCTGACAACGGGGTTGGTCCGGCCGTGTCGCAGGATCCTTGAAGACCGCATCCAGAATGCTGCAGAGCGCCGTCACGTTGGATGGATCGTTGGGACGAACACACAGGTCCAGCAACCGATCCCTGTGCAGACCAGGCTCAGGCGCCAGGATGGACAGAATAAGCCCGTCGCGTATGGCTAGGGTCTCCTTGATGGCCACAGCCAGACGGTCAGCTGTATCGGAGTCCAAAGGCGGGTACGGCTGCTGCCCTTTCAAGCCGGCAGTCCAGTCCGTCAAGGGTTGCCGGAGCCATCGCCTGTCAGCATCTTCCACACCCCATCGTCGTCGGCCCTCTCGGTAGTTCTCAACAAGTTTTGTCATGCCGTCTTCGTGCATGTCACTCATACAGTCATCGCCTCCCATCCGCTCCCGGTCTGTGGTCCGGGGAGCCTTGGCACCATCCTGAACCAGTTGGAACCGTTGGGAAGGCCACAGCCGATCATGTGGTCAAGTGGGGTCATCCATCCACCATGTTCCTTGCAGCCATGGGCCGTGCAGCCCACCCGCTGGGCAGATATGCAGATAGGCTCTAAGGCATGAAGAGCGTGACAGCAGCACGGGTCGAACAGCGTATGGAGGAACTACTCCATCGCCATTGCGACCACCTGACTGCTCCGAGGCCCGGACCGGACCATCCCCTAGATCAGGACCCCTCCCAGGAGGCTTTGCAGGCGGTTATTCTCCAGGCAATCGAGGCTGGCCGAGGCGGCAAACGGCTGCGTGCCCTGCTGCTCTGCGACGTCTGGAGGGCTCTGGAATCCGAGCAGAATCCAGACCGTGAACAGGCGGTAGTGGACCTTGCCTGTGCCCTGGAGGTCTACCAGACTAGCGCCCTGGTCCACGACGACATCATTGATGGCTCCCCCCGTCGCCGGGGCCGCCCTGCCGCGCATCTGGCTCTGAGCCGGTCGGTTGCCGAAAACAATCCAAACGACCGGGCCCCCGCCCGACCTGATGCTCGCGGCACTGGCTTGGGCATCCTCCTTGGCGACCTGCTGGCATCGCTGAGCACGGCCCTGGCCCTCCAGGCGGCTGCCGACCTGCCTCAGGGGCCGGCCATCGGCAGGGTCTTCCAAGCTATACAGACAGCTGTGGTCACCGGACAAGTCCTGGACATGGGGATGGAAGAGGCTTCCTTGGACGATCCGGAACGTCTGCGCAGCCAGGCCATGCACACCATGGCATGGAAGACCGCCTCCTACACCACCATGGCCCCCCTGGCTCTGGGGTTGCTAGCTGCCGGAACGGACCTGGAAGAGCATAAAGTGTCAGTGCACGCCCTAGGCCTGGATCTGGGACTGGCCTTCCAACTGTCGGACGATCTGCTGGATGTGGTAGGCGACGACCGCCACACCGGCAAACCCGTGGGAGGCGATATTCGCGAGGGCAAGCGGACCGTCCTCCTGGCAGACACTCTGGCCATGGCCAATCCTGACCAGGCCAAGGAGGTTCGCCGTCTCTATGATTCCCCCTCCCAACGCCGCAAGGATGCCCAGGTGAATATGGTCCGTGACCTGATGCAGTCCTGCGGTGCTGTAGAGGCCAGTCGTCGACGCATAGCCGACCTGTCCGTCCGAGCCCAGGCCCGAGCCCAGGCCCTGGCCGATGACCTGCACCTGTCTGCCAGGGGCCGAACCATCTTCTTGAAGGCCTGCCGACGCTTCCTGCCGCTTGCCACCACCGCCGGGTATCATGAACGTGTATCTTCCATTGATGCCGAGGCCGGTCAGGCCTCCGAGGTGCAGAGGGCCGGACAAGACGAGCATGAGTGAAGCGGACGAGAGGACAGGCGACCGGATCGTAGACGGGCGCTACCGCATTCTGCGCGAGATTGCGCAAGGTGGCATGGCCACGGTCTACGAGGCTCTGGATCTGCGGCTGTCCAGGCATGTGGCGGTCAAGATCATGCATACCATGCTGGCCCAGGGGCCGCACAGGGCCCAGTTCGAGGAGCGTTTCCGCCGGGAGGCCAGGTCTGCGGCCGCCATCGCCAACCCCCACATTGTCCAGGTTTACGATACCGGCGTCGACCAAGGTCTGGACTACCTGGTCATGGAGTATGTCCACGGAATAAGCCTGCGGAGGGACATGACCCGTCAGGGCGTCTATCCCCTGAAGGAGACCCTGCGCATCGTGGGCGAAATCCTGGACGGCCTGGCCTCCGCCCACCGAGCCGGCGTCATCCATCGCGACATCAAGCCGGAAAACATCCTCATCAACGACCGCGGCCATGTGGAGATCACCGACTTCGGCCTGGCCCGCGCCGCCGCTCAAGCCACTCTGTCCTCGACAGGCATGCTCATGGGCACGGCCGCCTACCTGGCCCCCGAAACCATTGAGAACAATGATGCCTCCCCCCAGAGCGACCTCTACGCCGTGGGCATCATCGCCTACGAGATGTTGACCGGCACGGTCCCGTTCGCCAGTGACAATCCGGTAACCATCGTCTTCAAGCACGTCCACGAGGATGTCCCCTCCCTGGCCAGGGTCTGCCCGGGAATCGACCCATCCGTAGCCGCCCTGGTCTCCGGACTGACCGACCGCTCCCCCGAAAATCGCCCAGACAACGCAGGCAAGGCCCTGGAGAGCCTGAGAAAGGTGGTCAGGGGACTAGACCGGCAAGCCATGGACTACATGTTGCCTGCAACAGCCACAGCGGCCGTAGCAGACGCAGCAAGCAGAGAGCCCGAACTCACCATCGCCGGGACCCCTGGACACGACCCTGAGATGCCCGAATCGCTAACTCAAAGAGCTACGGCACCCAGTGACGATGCCGAAGATGCAGCCACACATACCATTGCTGCAGCAACCGACCCGGAGGGTTCAGACACGGTCCTGGCTGTGCCCGCCCCGCCCGAAACCGATGCGGACGCAGCGACCAGACGCTATCGGCTCAACGACGTGGACACTCCCTCCCAGGCCGAAACTACAACCGTTCTACAGCCTCAGGACCCGACGACTTCCCCCGCCGATGTGGCGGCTGTCCCGGCTTCTGTCCAGACCATGCAGCAAGGCGCTGAAGCAGCGAAACCCAAGCACCGGCATCGGGGCTTGATCATCGTGCTGGTGATTCTGCTGGTACTGGCCCTGGCTGGAGGCGGCGGAGGCGCCTGGTGGTATTACCTGGGTCCGGGCAGTTATTACGCACTGCCCAAACCGGATGACATCTCCTGCTCCGAGAATCAGGAGTGCAAGGTTATTGGCGCCGACTACGCCAAGTATACCCGCACGCTTAAGGTCGCAGGCATTAAGGTCTATACCGACTATGACTTCAGCGATCAAGTGCCCAAAGGGACCATCATGGCTGCGGATCCCGATGCGGTCGGGGCCCATATCAGCAAACGTGGCGGTCGCCTCAACCTGACCGTCTCCAAAGGGGTTCGCCAGGCTACAGTGCCCAAGGACATCCTGATGCCAGATACCTCCAACGGCAAGGACCCCGTCCAAGCCCTGAAAGCGGCTGGGTTCGACAAGATCGTCCATGACTCATCCAAGGACCAGTACTCCATGGATATACCCGAGGGAGCGGCGATTTCAGTGGACCCGGCCCCAGGGACCAAAACCCGGCACGATGCCAAGGTCAGCCTGGTCCTATCCAAGGGTCGGATGCCCGTGGCCATGCCCGACATCATCGGCAAGGCCAGGGACGATGCCAAGGCGGCCCTGGAAGCCCTCCGGCTCAAGGTCAACTACAGCGAGGACTGGTCAGACACGGTACCCCGCAACCAGGTGATTTCCGCCTCCCACCAGGCCCAGGAACAGCTTCACTGGGGCGATGCGGTCAACGTAGTGATCTCCAAGGGGCCGCAGTCCATCACCATGCCCGATGTGAAGGGCAAGAGCCAGGACGAGGCCACCCAGATCCTGCAGAGATACGGACTCAAAGTCAACATCTCCGCACCGCTGGGCAACCTGACCCATACGGTGCGAATTCAGGATCCCAACCCCGGCACCCGAGTCAAGGTGGTCAATGATGACGGCTCACCAGCCGTCGTGACTCTGACTGTGGTCTGACTACGCTATTCCCTGCAGTCCGTTGTCAGCCCAGTTCTTCTTTGCTCTCATGCGCCTTGATGACCTGAGCATACACATCCACGTAGCGCTGCCCGCTCATCTCCTCGATCTCCTGCATGATCCTGTCGGTCAGGTTGCGGATCTCCTCGTGGGTGAGGCTGTTGACAGGCACGTAGGGCACAGTAATGGGCTTGCCGAAGATGACCTTGGTCTTGCCACGATGCGGAAGCACATGGCCGGGTTCCTGAAGCTGCCGAGTACCGATGATTGCAGTGGGCACTACTGTCGTTCCAGTCTCGAAGGCAAGCCGCGCCGCCCCGGTGTGCCCACGGTAGAGCCTGCCGTCAGGGCTTCGCGTACCCTCTGGATGGATGCCGAAGATATGCCCGTGTTCAAGGATGGAACGTGCGGTTTCCATGGCTCCCAGTGACTTGGAGCCGCCCGACCTGTCGACGGGGAAGACTCCGACCGAGCTGAACCACCACTTCTTGAACTTGCCCTTTATTCCCTTGCCGTTGAAGTACTCGGCCTTGCCCATGAAGTGGATCATCCGCGGGCAGGTGATGGGTAGGAGGGCATCGTCGATGACGGCCAGATGATTGGAAGCGATGATGGCAGCCCCCTGCTTGGGAATGTTCCCCGTGCCTTCAACGGTCGGTTTGAACCAGGTACGCGCCAACGGACCGAGCAATTTGACGAAGAACCAGTACAGCACAGAGACTCCTTGGTAGCGAATGCGTGCGGCCGAGGTTACGATGGTTCTATGACCGAGCACAAGCATAACGACGCCGGGAATCAGTATAACAGCGAGGCGGGAACCGGGTCCTCACAGGGGAACGATGAGTGGATGGACTTCCTGAACTCGCACGCTGACGAACTAGGTTCCCTGGAATCGTCCAAGACGGCCAAGGAATTCGAAAAGAAAGCTCGGAAGTCCGAGAAGAAGGCGGCGCTGAGGGCCGAGGACTTGAAGCGCGATTCCTTCGTCGGCGGCTCCGGGCCACGCGATTTCCAAGGCAGGAGCTGGCTGGACACCGACGAGGTCATGGACCAGTCGTCGAACTTTGTGCCGCCTAACCCTGACCTGAGCGACCTTGGCAAAAGGCGGATGGCCTTCATCATCATGACGGTGCTGGGCCTGGTCTGCTTCTTCCTGACCATCCTGATCCCCCGCTGGTCCGGCTTGACCGGCCTGCTGGCGGGCTTGCTTCTGCTGATAGGCATCGCAGGATTGATCATTGACCGGAAGAACTTCCGCGATGCCTCAAGCGGCCTCTTCGATGATGACGAACGACACTACCGGCGATGAAGCTGTGAGCCGCCATATATAAACCGCCAATACGTTCGGGCCTCGCTGGCAGAAGCATCAGCCAGCGAGGCCCAAACAGTTGTGGTAGCCGTGAACCTACACCAATATCGGGCGACGTGCCCGTTCCTCTTGCTGGCAGCGGGTCTGCGCCTCCTGGGCTCCGTGAATCCAGGCGGCTAGCAGGTCGGCGGCCCTGCCCTGGTCCACAACCTCCGTAGCCAGTTGGTAGGCCTGAGCAAACCGGACACTCAGATCGGCTTCGGGATCAGCTTCGATCTGTGTGCCGTCAGCTACGATGGCCGACGCTGCATTGAGCAGGGCTGTTGAACGGGAGGGAATCGACTTTCCAGCCAGGAAGTCCCTGACGACACTGGCATTGAAAGCTGGATCGCCGCCGCGTAGGTCATCCAGATCGACCGGATCAATACCTAGCTCACGAGTCGGGTCGAAGGACCGCTCCTCCACCTTGCCCTGGTGGATCTCCCAAATGGAAACCGGGCCGGTCGGGGCCATCTCGTCAAGGCCTTCGACCGAGGTGTAGACCATGCCCTCCTGACCGCGTGAGGCGTAAACCTGGGCCATCATGGGGCTCAGCTGACGCTGGGCGCATCCAATGGCCACATAGCGCGGGTTAACCGGGTTGGTCAAGGGTCCCAGCAGGTTGAAGACGGTCGGAATGCCCAGCGACGAGCGGACAGGTCCTGCAAAGCGCATGGCAGGGTGGAAGGTCTTGGCAAAGACGAAGGTGATGCCGTAGCGGTCCGCCATGGCGGCCACCTCCTTGGGCGGCAGATCCAGCGGAAGACCCAGCTGTTCCAGACAGTCGGCGGTGCCGCTCTTGCTGGATGCGGCCCTGTTGCCGTGCTTGACGATCCTGACCCCTGCTGCCGCAGCCACGATGGCGCCCATGGTCGACAGGTTGACTGTTGCAGCCCCGTCGCCGCCAGTACCGACGATGTCGGTCACGTCGCCACTGACCTTCAGCGGCACCGCATGACCCACCATGGCCTTGGCAGCCCCTTCGACCTCCGGACTGGTCAGACCCAGAGTGGACTGCATGGACAGGGCGGCCCCCACCTGCACCGGGTCGGCATTTCCGTCCATCAGGTCGTTCATGCACCACTCGGCCTCATCCGCGCTCAGGTGTCGACCGGACACCAAGGAGTTCAGGACGGATTTCCAGCTAAGTGGCCGCATGATGACTCTTTTCCTTCGAAGAAGCGGGGCTGGATGCCCCGCTGTTTGCTCTAGGTTTACTGCCCTGGCCCTCCCTGACACAAGGCCATCCCACATTTCGGTCACTTGTCTACCAATATATGGAAGCACCTAATCCAATATATGGAAACGGCCACCGCCCTAATGAGCGATGGCCGTCAAGTAGATCAGCAACCCTGCCTAGGCAGTCCGCTGCAGATTATGCATACGTGTCATTTCTTCTCGTTCTGGCCATGGCACATCTTGTACTTGCGTCCAGACCCGCAGGGGCAAGGAGCGTTTCGAGGCGTGCCTGGGAAGGTACGGCCATCGGCCCAGGGCGAGTGATCTTCTACGGCCTTAGGCCTCTTATTGGCAGGAACTTTGCCCTCGGCATGACTGATGGGCGCAGGTCCAACCGGAGCCGGAGCGCTAGCGTCATCAGCCTCGCTCGCTTCAGCGATATCCTCGGAAGAGTCTTTATCGGAATCCTCTTCCGAATCCTCCTGGACGCTGCCAGCAGGAGCACCTTCGTCACGCTCCTCGGCTGTCTCGTCGATGTCAGTGGTCTCGTCCTCGGCATCAGGCTCTTCAGGCGCCTGATAGTTGACCGGCTCGGACTGACTCTCCTCATTCTCCTTGCGCTCCTCGCGGGCCCGCCGCTCGTTCTCCTGGCTGGCCGCGATCTGCTTGAGGTCCACGTTGAAGAGCAGCTGTACAGTCTGCTCCTTAATGGCATCGATCATGGAGTTGTACATCTGGTAGCCCTCACGCTGGTACTCGACCAGAGGGTCACGCTGACCCATGCCGCGCAGGCCGATGCCGTCCTTCAAGTAGTCCATTTCGTAGAGATGTTCACGCCACTTGCTGTCCAGGACGGAGAGAACCACCTGGCGCTCCAGTTGCCTGGAGCCCTTCTCGCCCAGCTCATCCTCACGCTCCTGGTAGATGGAATTGGCATCCTCCACGACCTTGTCGGCCAAGGCTTTAACGGCCTTGTCGCCCTTTAGATCCTCCAGGGAGTCCATGGTTTCATCCTGATCAAGACTGATCGGATACACGGAGGCCAGCGCCTTCCAGAGCCCGTCGGCATCCCAGTCCTTTGGCTTGTCCGAACCGTTCTGAGCCCCGCGGATATATGAGGTCACGGTCTCTCGGATGAAGCGGAGGATGTCCTCATGAATGTCCTCACCCTTGAGCACGGCCTGACGCTCGCCATAGATGACCTGACGTTGCTTGTTCATCACGTCGTCGTACTTGAGCACGTTCTTGCGAATCTCGTAGTTGCGGGATTCAACGGACTTCTGTGCATTGCGCACACCTTTGGAGACACTTTTGGTGCCAATGGGTTGACCTTCGGGCAGACTCTTGGAGGACATCATTCGGGCCACCAGCTGGGTGTTGAACAGGCGCATCAGGTCATCCTCCAAGCTCAGATAGAACCTGGACTCACCGGGGTCGCCTTGACGGCCGGAACGGCCGCGCAGCTGGTTGTCGATTCGGCGGGACTCGTGCCGCTCGGTGCCCAGCACATAGAGGCCGCCCAGCTTGACGACCTCCTCATGCTCGTCCTTGACCTGCTCCTTAACGGAGTCCAGCATCTTGGGCCAGCGCTTCTCGTACTCCTCTGGTGTGTCGTCTGGCGAGTAGCCCTGCTCCTTGAGCTTCTGATCGGCAAGGAACTCCACATTGCCGCCCAACATGATATCGGTGCCGCGTCCAGCCATGTTGGTGGCCACGGTCACGGCCCCCTTGCGCCCTGCGACTGCCACAACCGCAGCCTCACGCGCATGCTGCTTGGCGTTGAGGACCTGATGGTCGATGCCGGCCACGTCCAGCAGGGAGGAGACCACCTCGGAGGACTCCACGGATGCGGTGCCCAGCAGAATCGGCTGGCCCTTTGCATGGCGTTTGGCAACATCGCGGACGATGGCGGCCAGCTTCTCCTTCTTGGAGCGATAGATCAGATCGTCCTGATCCTTGCGGATCATGGGCTTGTTGGTGGGAATGGGCAGCACACCCAGCTTGTAGGTATTCATGAACTCGGCGGCCTCGGTCTCTGCCGTGCCGGTCATGCCCGCCAGCTTGTCGTACATACGGAAGTAGTTCTGCAGGGTGATGGTGGCGAAGGTCTGGTTCTCGGCCTTGACCTCCACACCCTCTTTGGCCTCGATGGCCTGGTGGAGACCCTCGTTGTAGCGACGTCCCTTGAGCAAACGGCCGGTGTGCTCGTCCACGATCAGGACTTCGCCGTTCTGGACGACATAGTCGCGGTCGCGCAGGAAGAGCTCCTTGGCCTTGATGGCGTTGTTCAGGTACCCGATCAGAGCGGTGTTAGCGGGCTCGTAGAGGTTGTCGATGCCCAGGTAGTCCTCCACCTTGGTGATGCCAGGATCCAGGATGCCGACGACTTTCTTCTTCTCGTCGACCTCGTAGTCCTCATCCCTGGTGAGCTTGGGGACCAGCTTGGCGAACTGCCGATACCATCGGGTCACGTCGCCTTCGGCCGGGCCGGAAATAATCAAAGGAGTTCGTGCCTCGTCGATCAGGATGGAGTCCACCTCGTCCACGATGGCGAAGTGGTGTCCGCGCTGAACCAGCTCGTCCTTGTCCCAGGCCATGTTGTCGCGCAGGTAGTCGAAGCCGAATTCGTTGTTGGTGCCGTAGGTGATATCCGCTTGGTATTGCTTGCGGCGCTCGGCGGGGCGCTGGTCGGTGATGATGCAGCCCACGCTCATGCCCAGGAAGCGGAAGATGCGCCCCATAAGCTCGCTCTGGTAGGAGGCCAGGTAGTCGTTGACCGTAACCACATGCACGCCCTTACCCTCCAGGGCATTCAGATAACTGGGCAAGGTAGCCACCAAGGTCTTGCCTTCTCCGGTCTTCATCTCGGCTATGTTGCCCCAGTGCAGGGCCGCTCCACCCATCAGCTGGACATCGAAATGCCGCTGGCCCAGGGTGCGCTTGGAAACCTCGCGTACCGTGGCGAAGGCTTCGGGCATTAGGGAATCGAGGGATTCGCCGTTCTCCAATCGCTGCTTGAACTTAGGCGTCTGCGCCTTGAGCTCCTCATCACTCATGGCCGAGATCTGATCCTCGAAGGCGTTCGTCGCCTTGGCCACCCCCTGAAGCTTGCGAATCTGACGACCCTCGCCCATACGGAGGACCTTGTCCAAGACTGCTACCACGTTGCGCTCCCTACCGTTTCTTTATGGCCTTAACACGCCCTCAGCTGGCGTAGGCCCAGACCTTGATTATCTTACGCGAATGCACCGATTTTCTCGAAACCGATTGTTCCACAAACCCAGCTTCGGCCTTAGCAGCTGGACCGGGCATTGAAGAAGGGCCATTCTCCGGTGGTCAGACAACCTGCCGCCGGGGAATCGCCCCACAGTTCAATATCCGTTCTTCGGTTACTGCTTTCGGCCTACATGCTCAGGCGTATCGATCTCGAAGACGCCATAGCTCCATCCGTGCCGACGGTAGACCACCGATGGCCGCTTAGTTTCCTTGTTGACAAAGAGGAAGAAGTCGTGGCCGATCAGCTCCATCTCATATAGGGCCTCGTCGATACTCATTGGCTCCGCGATGTGCAGCTTGCGGCGAATGACGATAGGGGTGTCCCCCACCTGCACTTCGACCGACTGGCCCGGCGCCAAGTCCGAGGCCACGGCGCTCTGGGCGCTGTTGTCGGGATTGGACTCCTGGCCCTGCTCTCCCTGATCGCCTGCCTGATTATCCACGGGCAGATCGACGGGCAGGGGCGGATGCTCCAGTCCACGGCGGTGGTCCTTGCGGCGGTCGCGGACTCGCCGCAGACGCTGGGTCAGTTTGTCCAAAGCCATGTCCAGCGCGCTGAACTCGTCGGCGCTGGAGGCCTCGGCGCGAATCACGGTCTTGCCGGCCTGGACAGTGAGCTCCACCCTCTTGGCGCTGTCAGCCTGGCGGGGATTGCCTTCATGTGTCAGAACGACCTGGATGCGCTGGGCATCGGGGGCGATGGCCGTCACCCTGTTCATCTTGCTGTCCACAACATCGCGGAACCGCTGCTTGATTTGGGTATGTCGACCGGTAATGACGATCTCCATGGGAATCTCCTTGCACTCGTGAGCGGACGAACCGCTGGTGCGATGGCGGACTTGGTCACCATCGACTGTGCTTCCGATTGTATCCGAAGAGCAAGGCTGACTCACTGATTGAGCTTGAGGCCACAGCGGAATCATCACCACTGGTACGGTCGTTCAGTTCCGCTATGCTGTATCCCCGAGACCTCTCGGATGGCCGCGGCCCCTCCTCTTGGGAAGGGTTGAGGAACTTCCGGGCTCCATAGAGCACGATGGCGGATAACGTCCGCCCAGGGCGACCTGAGAGATAGCGCAACAGAGAACAGACCGCTCGTCCTGTAAAGACGGGTAAGGGTGAAACGGCGGTGTAAGAGACCACCGGGTCGACGGTAACGCCGACCGCATGGCAAGCCTCATCGGGAGCAAGGCCAAGCAGAAGGCATTCAGGGGTTGCTCGTCCCGCCTTCGGGTAGGCCGCTAGAGCCTGGCGGCAACGTCAGGTCGAGATGGATGGCCATCCGTCGTCCGGATTTCTATCCGGTCGATGACAGAACCCGGGGTATATGAGAGGTCTCATCTACTCTTCTACTGTGTGGTGCCTTGGCAGCAATCAGCTCAATCGAGAGGGTCGTCAGAAGCGAAAAGGTCTGCTGCGACCTGGTTGAGGAGGTCGGGGCTGTGGCCCTTGCGGGATCCAGCACTCCAGAATCGCCGTTTGCGTACCTTGAGATCGAGTCCGGCTGTCTTGCGGGCCACCTTGCGACCGAGCTCATAGGCTGAGTCGACGAAGAGTCCCTCACGAGAGGCCTGGGCCACCACCTGCGCAGCCAGTCCTGAATCCAGACCCTTGCGGGTCATCTCCGAGAGCACGCCCCGCTCCCCCAGTGTTCGATGCAGGCAGGAACGCAGAAGATCCTGGGCATAGGCCTGGTCATTCACAAGACCCAGTCTGGTCAACCGGTCGATCACCTGATTGATCACGTTCGTGTCGAACCCCTTGTCGGCCAGACGACGGGCCAGGGCTCCGCTTGAACGGGCCGCCGCATCCAGCAAAGTCAGGGCAGCCTCCCTGCAAACATCTGCGTCATCCGCATCTGCTCGTGGGACTGCAGGCGCAGAACCTCCGCCAAAGCCGCCAGCACGTGGGTGATGGCCACGACGGCGGGCCTTTCTGTCAAAACCCCGGGAAGAACGGTGCCCCTGGGAAGGATGGTGACCTGCCAGTGATTCGTCAGACATATCAGTATTGGCAGCACTGTCAATATCTTCCAGACTCCCTCCAAATCGAGCGCCATGCTCCAGCCCCAGGGCAGCGGCTTGCACTGGGCTGCTGTCTTCCTTGTAGCTGTCATTCTTCTGGCTAGCAACGGGGCGAACATCCGCAGTGGGCAGGGAATTTACGGTATGCGGAAAGCCTGAGTCAGACCGCGAATCAGTAGCGAAATCTGGGACTGTTCCCATACCCGCCACACCTACTGAACCTGCCGAGCCAGGCGCACCTGCGGAGTCTGCTTGGAACCGGTCCGGTCGAGAATCCCGCGGCTCTGTGCTGGAGTCGGCAGAATCCTCGGCCTGAACCAGTCGGACAGGATTTTCCTTGAGGAAGTCCTCAGCCGAGATCATCGGGTCATGCAGCCTGAGCAGTAGGCACAGTGCCGTTGACGTCGACAGGAGCTGAGTCGTCTTCCTTGCTGCCTTGGTCGGCATCAGCCTGATCGTCGTTGTTATCCTCGGAGGGAGCAGGGATAAGGCCGAAGGCAACCTTGACCTTATCCTCAATCTCCTTGGTCAGGCCAGGGTTGTCCTTGAGGAACTGACGGACGTTCTCCCTGCCCTGACCAAGCTGATCGCCCTCATAAGTGAACCAGGACCCCGACTTCTTGACAATATTGGTCTGCAAGGCCATATCCAGAACCGAACCCTCCTTGGAGATGCCCTCTCCGTAGAGGATGTCGAATTCGGCCACCTTGAAAGGCGGAGCCATCTTGTTCTTGACCACCTTGACCTTGGTGCGGTTGCCCACCGCCTCGTCGCCGTTCTTCAGAGTCTGGATACGGCGGATGTCCAGGCGGACCGAGGCATAGAACTTCAGGGCCTTGCCGCCAGTGGTAGTCTCCGGGCTGCCGAAGAAGACGCCGATCTTCTCCCTGAGCTGGTTGATGAAAATGGCCGTAGTGTTGGCCTGAGACAGGGCGCCGGTCATCTTGCGCAGGGCCTGGCTCATCAGCCTGGCCTGCAAACCCACATGGCTGTCGCCCATGTCGCCCTCAATCTCGGCCTTGGGCACCAGGGCAGCCACCGAGTCAATGACGATAACGTCCAAGGCGCCCGAACGAATCAACATGTCGGCAATCTCCAGCGCCTGCTCGCCGTTGTCTGGCTGGGAAACGATCAAAGAGTCCGTGTCCACACCCAGCTTCTTGGCGTACTCGGGATCCAAAGCGTGCTCGGCATCGATGAAGGCAGCCACTCCACCGCCAGCCTGCGCATTGGCCACCGCATGCAGGGCCAGGGTGGTCTTGCCCGAGGACTCAGGACCGTAGATCTCGACGATGCGGCCGCGGGGCAGTCCACCGATGCCCAGGGCCATGTCCAAAGCCAGGGACCCGGTGGGGATGACCTCCACGTCCTGGGCAGGCTTATCACCCAGGCGCATGGCCGAACCCTTGCCGAAGCTCTTTTCCACCTGCGCGAGGGCCGTGTTCAAGGCTGCCTGGCGACGGGGGTCGATCCCGCTCTCCTCTTCCTTCTTCGCCTTGCCACTGTTGCTCTGACGTGCCATATGGCTCTCCTTCTTCGTAACCGACCTCACGATGACGACATCCTGATTGACAACCTCACGATTGACAGCCTATCCGTCGTCGGAACCCGTCTGCAGTCCCGGCGCCCGATGTGGTCGAACGTGCCGATGGTCACCGGACCATGGGTATCAGTATACCCGACCATGCGAACAAATGTTCGAAAATCGCCTGGGGCAGGAAATAAATTCGCGAAGGATAAAACCCGCTGATCAGGCTGCCGGCAAGGGCGGCGCATTGTGGTCCTTCCCCCAGCGGCGGGAGTCTGGGATCTCCATCTGATCGCAGAGCACGTTCCAAACTACGCGCGGCTCCACGCCTGCATCCAGGGCCTCTATAACGGTCATGGCATCCAAGGCGGTCAGCCTTTGGTCGCGGGCCAGACTGCGTCCGTAGACCCGGCCAAAGACCTCCTCCAGCAGTTGCCAGAATTCCCGTTCACGCACCCGACATCACCTTTCGTCCAAGGCCCACCTTGTCACACCCCTTCTACGGTAGCAACCGACAGTCAGCAGAAGAGGGCGCCTGGTTCATAAGAACCGGACGCCCTCAAGAACGGTCCGCCGGATCAACCAGCCGGATCGGACGTGCTTACTCCTGAGTGGACTCCAGATAGTCCGCCACCATCCGCAGCGTCTGAGGCACACCCAGGCCCAGCGCGTCGGCGATGGAGCTCAACAGTTCAGAGCTGGCCTCCTTCTGGCCACGTTCCACCTCGGACAGGTAGCCCAGGGAGACACCTGCCTTCTCGCTGACCTCACGCAGGGTCTTGTGATCATTAGTCCTCAGCTCGCGCAGCACGTGGCCCAGGGCCTCGCGCAGAGAGACGGTGTGGGTGACGGCACGGCCGTCGTTGGCGGAGGCTGCCCGCTGACGGCTGGCTTCCATGCCGTCCTCCTCCATCCACATCTTGTTCAGGTTGGCCTGGCGCTCCTCCTTGGCCTTCTTAGCGGCCTTGGCACGAATCACCTGCTGCTGGGCGAAGACAACGGCACGACGCTGGGCGGGTGTCAGATCACGAACCCGCGCATTGCGCTCCACTCCGGGTGCGGCTGGCTTGACATCATAGGTATTGTTGGTTCGAGTCATCACGGTCTCGGTGCTGGCCATAGCAGCCCCTTTCGCCATTATCGTGTTCAACTTCTTACGCAATGACCAACAGACGAGCCCAAAGATTATTCCAGGGGAGGAACCCGAAAGGCCCGTTTTGTGACCAAAGTCACGTATGCGAAAGACCAGAGCCAGGAGGGATGGCTCAATACAGCTAGCCTCTTGCCCCAGGCCTGCCGGCTACAGCAAATACTGCAAGCGCAAGACCCGACATCGGCTTGCGGAAGCCATAAAAGCAACTTACCACATCATGCCCTCAGCCCCGCGAATGCAGGGCCTGATCCAGCTGGTCCAGAATCCTCATGACCGTGCCCCTGCGCACCTGCTCCCGGTCGCCATCCAAGTGCAACTCATAAGCATAGGTCCGGTAGGCATGGGACTGAAGGCCAGTCTCCATACGGCCACCCATCACCCGGACTGGTAGGGCCAGACCGATGTAGACCAGTCCGGCAGGATCATCCCCATCAGGACCCGGACCAGCTACACCTGTAGTGGCCATACCGATGACCGTGTCCTCGTGCCCTGGCCGGGTGTAGAGCCTGGCCGTGCCCTCGGCCATCTCCTGGGCAACGCGTGGATGAACTGCGCCTTGGGTGGCCAGCAGGTCCTGATCCACCTTGAGGATGGCAGCCTTGGCGGCGATGTCGTAAGTGACGGCTGACCCAAGGAAGACGTCTGATGCGCCGGGGATCCTGACGAAAGCATCGGCCAGCAGCCCCCCGGTCAGCGATTCGGCAGCGGCCAGCAACAGGCCCGAATCACGGCAGGTGTCGATAATCCTTCCAGCCAGGTCATCGCAGCGGCCCTGCATGCTCTTGCCAATCATCGCCGCATCCCTATCACGTATTCCGCTCCTGAATAGAGGCAGAGGGCCAGGGCCACCAGAATTACCACGCGGGTGGTCACCAGGTACCAGGGCCAGACCGGCGACAGGGGCACCATGAGCATGCCCAGACCGATACATTCAAACAAGGTCTTGTATTTGCCAGCCTGGGAAGCGGCGATGACCCGTCCCTGCCTATTGATGACCAGAACCCGCAGCAGGGTAATGCCCAGCTCCCGCACCAGGAAGAGCAGGGTGACCCACCACCAGAGTTCGCCGAAGACGGATGCCACAACTAGCGCCGAGCAGATCAGCAACTTGTCGGCGATGGGATCCATGAGCTTACCCAGCTCGGTCACTTGATTGTACCGGCGGGCCAGCCACCCGTCCAGCTTGTCGGTCGAGGCGGCGAGGATGAAGAGCACTGCGGCGGTCCACCGCATACCAGGCCTGCGCTCCCCCCATGGACCCGCCATCAGATCCAGGGCGATGAAGATCAGGACCAGGAGGATACGGGTGTAGGTGACCAGATTTGGGGGTGAATTCCATCCTTCGAGAAGCCTGCGCCTCTCACGACCGGTCTCTGACTCGGCATGCTCCTGCATTGCCACTCCTTATACGCGATACTGGTGCGCTCGGGCCGTCCAACAATACTTGCCGGACGGCAGTTTCATCATAACGGTAGACCAGGCCTAGCTCTTTGGACCGATGTTCAGCCCTGCGCTTGCTCATCCGGGGCGGGATCCATGGAGGTGGCGTCACCGCGGATGAAGGCCAGAGCCTGCTGCAGCTGCGGCGGCTGAATGAGCACCTCGCGGGCCTTGGAACCCTCCGATGGCCCTACGATTCCCCTTGACTCCAGCAGGTCCATCAGCCTCCCTGCCCTGGCGAAGCCCACACGCAGCTTGCGCTGGAGCATGGAGGTGGATCCGAACTGTGTCGTGACCACCAGCTCGGCCGCCTGGAGCAGTTCGTCCATGTCGCCGCCGATCTCCTCCTGGATCTCATTCTTGTGGTCGGCCTTGTCGGCCATCTGCTCAATGTCCTCGCGGTAGTGGGGCTTGCGCTGGGTGCGCACATAATCCACCGCCTTGCGAATCTCGGACTCAGAAACCCAGGCTCCCTGGACACGGGTGGGCTTGGCCTGGCCCATGGGCAAGAAGAGGGCATCGCCCTGGCCGATGAGGGTCTCGGCGCCGGTGGCGTCCAGAATGACCCGGGAATCCGTGGAGGAGGATGTGGCGAAGGCCAGCCTGGAGGGGATGTTGGCCTTGATCAGGCCGGTCACCACGTCCACCGAGGGTCGCTGGGTGGCCAGGACCAGGTGGACACCAGCGGCACGCGCCAGCTGGGTGATGCGCTGAATGGAGCTCTCCACGTCGTTCTTGGCCACCATCATCAGATCGGCCATCTCGTCAACCACCACAACCAGGTAGGGGTACGGGGCCACCTTGCGGTTGGAGCCGGAGGGGGCGTGGACCTTGCCCTCGCGCACGGCCTTGTTGAAGTCCTTGATGTGCCGGAATCCGAAGAACTGCAGGTCGTCGTAGCGGGCGTCCATCTCCTTGACCACCCACTCCAGGGCCTGGGCGGCCTTCTTGGGCTCGGTGATGATGGGCGTGAGCAGGTGGGGAATGCCGGCGTAGGCGCTCAGCTCCACGCGCTTGGGGTCCACCATGATCAGGCGGACCTGCTCCGGCGTGGCACGCATGATCAGCGAAACCAGCATGGAGTTGATGAAGCTGGACTTGCCCGAACCCGTAGCGCCGGCCACCAGCAGGTGGGGCATCTTGGTCAGGTCGGCAGTCACATAGTGGCCTTCCACGTCCTTGCCCACGGCCGTCATCATGGGGTTGTCGTCCTGCTTGGCCTTGTCGGAGCGCAGCACGTCGCCCAGGTGGACGATCTCGCGGTCCACGTTGGGAATTTCGATGCCGATGGCCGACTTGCCGGGGATGGGCGAGAGGATGCGCACGTCCGAGCTGGCCACCGCGTAGGCGATGTTGCGCTGAAGGTTGGTGACCTTCTCCACCTTGACGCCCGAACCTAGCTCCACCTCGTACTGGGTGACCGAGGGGCCACGCAGGAAGCCTACAACCTTGGCATCCACGTCAAACTGCTGGAAGGTCGATTGCAGGGCCTTGATGACCGAGTCGTTGGCTGAGGTCCTGACCGCGTGGGGCTTGCCCTTGACCAGTAGGTCCGTGCTGGGTAGCACATAGGGCCGGCTCTCGTCCACCTGGCGATCATCGGAGGAACCTGACGCGTCGGCAGCCTGGGCTTCGGCCATCTGGTTCCCTGCTCCCGGAGCGGGCTGGGCATCCATCTGCACGGTGTCGGCCGCTGCTGCAGCAGCGGCCCATGGATCCGAGGCTCCCACGCCTGACAGGGCAGCCGGATCCACCTTGGGGTGCCCCTGCTCCCTAGCATCCAAAAGGGCAGCCGTGGCCGGGGCCTCCACCGCAGGCATGTTTTGCGTGGAAACCTGATCAGACTCGGCTTCCTGCTCCGAGTGATCACCCTGGTCAGTCCCCTCCAGTGAGGCCGCCTGGGAGAAGGGCTCGTCAGCCTCGTAACGCTCCAGATGGGTGTCCGTGTCCTTGCCGATGCGGCCATGCAGCAACCGACTGAACCACCCGACCACCCCGCCCCTGCCGGAGTTCTGGGCATCCTCCTGATCCGGCTCCTGGTTAGTGGGCACGCCAGGAGCCAGCGGCAGGGTGTCATCCCCCAGCCTGACCTCGTTGGGAGCGATCGGCGCAGAAGCCGAGCTGGAGGCATTAATCCTCTTGCCTCGCAGCCAGGCCATGAGGTCGCTCATATGGAATCTGAAGGTGATGAAGAGACCGAAAATAGCCACAAGAACGAAGATGATGACTGCGAAGACCTTGGACAGCCCCCAGGCCAGGGGCGAACCCAGGACGAACCCCAGAAGGCCGCCTGAGTCACTGATGGCTCTCATATCGAAGCCCCGATAATCCGAAGCCATGAGCACGTCCAGAATGGAGCAGACCGACCAAAGCACCACCATGAGACCGCCCACCACAGGCAGGTTGCCGCCCTCACGCCCGGTGTAACAGACCAGCCGGAAGGCCGCAAAAAGCAGGACCACCGGTAGGATGATGCTGCAGAGCCCCAGAACGCCTGCAGCCAGGGTGTGCAGCCCCCGCCCCAGAAAGCCGTTTACGCGGAACCATTCGCTGGCGCAGAAGAGCACGGCCAGAATGACCAACACGAAGCAGAGCCCATCCTTGCGATAGGCGGAATTATCGCCGTTCTTGCCGGCCACAGCGCGCACCAGGGATCCCAGACCCCGGGGCAAGGCTAGCAAAGCCTTATGCCAGAAGGGTTCCGGGTCCTGGCTGTCCTTGGATGCGGTCCGGCCGCGACCGCGTGCGTCTGCTTGCTGCTTACGTGTCATAACCCTTTCAGCCTACCCAGAACCCCGGTCTGCAACGGGCCCGCCGGGTCAGTGTGCACAACTCTTTCAGACGGGGGCCGACAGGGCTAGCATCGTTGGCATGACACCAGCCGAACGTCAGAGCGCCGTGGCCTTCGCCCTGCGCAACCTGCTTCTGGATGACCGTCAGCCCAGTCCTTCGGCCCTGCAGACGGCCAGCGACTTTATGGCGGGCGGGAAACAGGCCGAGGCACTGGCCGACCAGGCCCGACGCTTGGAGGCCAAGGTGAACGCCAAGGCGGATGCCCTCTTTCTGCGGACCATCCTGGTCTGTCAGCGGCCTTGGGCGACTGAGGGCGACCTTCAAGAGCTGCGAGCCATCCACCGCCGGCTGCTGCCCAGCCTGCCGGAAGAGCGAGCGCTGCGCCGACCTCAACCCGACGACAACGCCAGCCTGTATCCAGCGACCATGCTGGAGCAGGGAGCCGCTGCCATCAGCCAGGAGCTGGCCGCCGAACGCAATCTGGCCAGCCTGGACCGTCCGGTCTTCATTGAGCGTCTGGCCCACTATTACGACGAGCTCTCCTACCTGCATCCCTTTGCCGACTGCGATGGCATGACCCTGCGCATCTTCCTCTCACGCCTGTCCCACGATGCAGGCTGGGACCTGGACTGGGGACGGGCCGATCCGACCGCCCACCGCAAGGCCATCCAGCGAGCGCTCCGGGCCAACACCGACGACCTGCAGACCCTGATTGCAGGCATGGTTCGCCCGGTCAACCCAACCAGAATATTTCTGATAGCCGGATGGGACCAGGGCCCAGCCCACTGAGCCGACAGCCTCAGCCTGCCAGCCGCTCGTTGCCGCTGCGCTTGGCGGCCTCGATAATCTGGGCACTCTGATTGATCAGTTCCGTCGCCCCGGCCTGGTCGTGGTCGCGCACGTGCCCCCAGTATTGTATTTTGAGCTCCACATACCGCTTTCTTGCCCGCAGATCGGCCATCCGCTGATCCAGCCGCCGCTCCTGCTCGGCCAGGAGTTCGATCTGCCGTCCGGCGGCCTCTGCTCCCGCCGCGCGGTTGCCCAGATACTCCCGCATGTGCTCCAGGGACATACCCGTAGCGCTCAGGCAGGAAATGGTCTCCAGCAAGTCAAGATCCTTCTGGTTGTAGCAGCGGTGTCCGCTTGAGGGGTCCCTGGCGATGGGCGGAATGATGCCGATGGTCTCGTAATAGCGCAGGGTGGTCTCCGGCATCCCCGACATGAGCGAGGCCTGGCGAATGGTGTACCAGGGCCCTGATTCATGGTCGGGCTGAGTTTGGACGGTCTGGGTTTCAGCCTGGGGCTGCGTGATGGTGGTCATACCTGTCCAGCCTAGGAACTTCAAGTACTTGAAGTCAAAGCGCGCCCAGATGGTGTCTGGTCACCCTCCCCTGGTCCGACTGGTCAGCCTGGGCGTCCGCCTGGTCGAAGCAGCCTTGGTCGGCCTGGTCCACCAGGTCCAGGGCCTGCTGGGCCAGGTCCGGGGCCAGGGCATTCAGCCAGTGGATGCGCGGATCGCGGCCGAACCAGCCCATCTGCTTGCGGGCCAGGCGCTTGGTCTTCTGCGCTATCAGTTCGAAGGCGGCATCCAGGTCGGTGCGGCCGTCCAAATAGTCCAGAATCTGCTGATAGCCCAGGGCGCGTGAGGCCGTGGCCCCCAGGCGGTTCCGCAGCCCGCTCACCTCATCGACCAGCCCCTGGTCGCGCATGGCCTGGGTGCGCTGGTCGATTCTGCGGTCCAGCTCCTCCCGGGGCAGGTCCAGCCCCAGCTGCAGGGCGGGCAGCAGGTAGCGGTACCGGGGCAGACTGGCCGAATAGGGCCGTCCGGTGATCTCCATGACCTCCAGAGCCCGCACTGTCCGCCGCACATTCCGGGGATCCATCCGGGCCGCAGCCTCCGGGTCCCGCTCCTGCAGCTGGCGGAAGAGCAGCCCGGGGCCCTCCTCTTGGGCCCGCTCCTCCAGCCCGGCTCTGACCGCCGGGTCGGTGCCGGGGAAGGACAGATCGTCGATGACAGCCCGGGTATAGAGCCCGGAGCCGCCGACCAGAATGGGCCTGATTCCCCCCGCCCGCAGTTCAGCTATCAGGGATCGGGCCATGGTCTGGAAGCGGGCCACACTCATGGCCTCCTCCGGCTCGATGATGTCGATCAGGTGATGGACCACCGCCTGCCGCTCCTGAACCGAGGGCTTGGCCGTGCCCACATCCATCCCCCGATACATCTGGTAGGCATCGGCATTGACGATATGAGCCATCTGCCCGCGCGCCTCAAGAGCCTGGGCCAGGGCCACTCCCAGGGCGGTCTTGCCCGAGGCCGTGGGACCCACGATGGAGACAATACGGGGTCCCTCTCCGGCAGGCTGCTCCGGTTCAGCGAATGTCATAGAC
The DNA here is from genome assembly GCF_016101415.1 of Bifidobacterium sp. M0404. Taxonomy (NCBI): domain Bacteria; kingdom Bacillati; phylum Actinomycetota; class Actinomycetes; order Bifidobacteriales; family Bifidobacteriaceae; genus Bifidobacterium; species Bifidobacterium sp. M0404. Next base: position 799,645 of record NZ_JACFQP010000001.1, read on the forward strand.
CTGCCCCGCCCGGGGATCCGGGTCAGCAATCAGATAGTGGGGTCCGGCCTGGGTGACGGTGCAGGTGACCAGATCCCCGGGCTTTGGCACAGGCATCCCCCGGGGCACGCCGACGTGGACCAGCACCCCGGTACGCTCATGTCCAGTCACCCGATGGGTGCTGCCGTCGTGACGGCCGCGCCCGTCGCCGATCAGCACTTCCACCTCTTTACCCAGGAAGGCCTGCATGTGCTCCATGGTGATGGACTCCTGCAGGGCCTGTAACCGCTCGAACCGGTCCTGGACCACGGCCTTGGGCAGCTGGGGCATGCGCGCGGCTGGAGTGCCCGGACGAGGCGAATACTCAAAGATAAAGGCCGACGAGAAGCGCGCCCGACGCACTACGTCCATGGTGGCCTGGAAGTCCTCCTCGGTCTCCCCGGGGAAGCCCACGATGATGTCGGTGGTGATCAGGGCATCGGGCATGGCAGCCCGCACCTTGTCCAGGATCTCCAGAAAACGCTGGGACCGGTAGGAGCGCCTCATGGCCCGCAGAATCCTGTCGGAGCCCGACTGCAGGGGCATGTGCAGCTGGTGCATGACCGTGGGCGTCTCGGCCATAGCCGCGATCACATCGTCGGTGAAGGCCGCAGGATGGGGCGAGGTGAAGCGGATTCGTTCCAGCCCGGGCACCCGGCCGCAGGCGCGCAGGAGCCGGGCGAAGGCGTAGCGGTCCCCCGTCGACCAGCCGTAGGAGTTGACGTTCTGCCCCAGCAGGGTCACCTGGCGGGCCCCGGAACGGACGCAATCCTCAACCTCCTGGAGGATGTCGTCCATGGACCGGTCCCGCTCTCGCCCGCGCACCGAGGGCACGATGCAGAAGGTGCAGGTGTTGTTGCAGCCGACCGATATGGACACCCAGGCCTGCGAGCGCGAGGCCCTGACCGCCGGCAGCCTCCCGGGCAGATCCCGTAGCTCCTGCGAAACCCCCACCTGGGGTCGCCCGTCCTTGCGGGCCTTGTCCAGCAAGCCGGGCAACGAGCCAATGTCCCTCGTGCCAAAGACCGCATCCACCCAGGGCGCCGCCTTTATGATCCGCTCCCGGTCCTTCTGGGCCATGCAGCCGCCCACGGCGATGCGCGTGTCGGGCTTGTGCTGCTTGAACCTGTGCCAGCGTCCGATGGTCCCGTACATGCGCTGGGTGGCGTTGTCGCGTACGGCGCAGGTGTTGAGCACCATCACGTCCACCTCGCGCGCGCGGACCTGCTCGGGCGTAGCCTGCTGGTAGCCCTGGTCCCGGAGCACCCCAGCGATCCGCTCGGAATCGTGCTCGTTCATCTGGCAGCCCAGGGTCCGTACATAGTAGACGCCCCTGCTGTCCTTACGCTGAGCGGTCACGCTCATGCCCTCGCCTGCTTCCATAAGCCATGATTGTATGCGTAGGTCGGGTCCCGCGACCATCGGGGCCTGTGCGTACCATGAGTCATGGTTACGAACGACGGCATGGGAGGTTCATGTGATACTCGACCGTAACAGTGCCATGAGCGCATCCGAAATGAAGCAACGACTGTCCGACTTGGACGAAAAGGACCGTCCTAAGCTGGACATCGACGAGATAACGGAATTCGTCAATCTCATGCAGACCTACGAGGGGGCCATGTACGAGATTTCGACCAAACTGGACGTGCTGGACACGGAATTCCAGGTCCGGTTCAGTCATAACCCCATCCATCACATGGAGCGCCGGCTCAAGAGCGTGGACTCCCTGATCGGCAAGCTGCACCGCAAGAACCTGCCCGTCACCATCCCCTCGGTGCGCGATCACATCTTCGACGTGGCCGGCGTGCGCGTCATCTGCAACTACCGGGACGACGTCTACTCGGTCTCCCGCTACCTCTCCGACCAGTCGGACATCCAGGTGCTGAGGGTCAAGGACTACATCCGCAACCCTAAGATGAACGGCTACCGCAGCCTGCACGTCATCTACGCCGTGCCGGTCTTTCTGACCTCGGGCCCCCACTACACGCCGGTCGAAGTGCAGTTCCGCACCATTGCCATGGACTACTGGGCCTCCCTGGAACACCAGCTGCGTTACAAGTCCGACCTGCCCGACGCCCGCCTGGCCGAACATTCGCAGACCCTGCTGGACTGCGCCCGCTCCCTGCAGAACATCGAGGTGCAGATGCAGTCCATCCACCGAGACATTTCAGGTTCGCCCCAGGAGCAGGAGTCCGACGACGAAGCCATCAGTGGGAATAACGATTAGCTGAATCCTCACAAATCCTTTACCATAGGAATCAGGCCAGGTGGAAGGGTTGGGGCTTCTGCCGGGTCCCGGGAGGAGGCCCCGCCTTCAAGGTCGGGTCTCCTCCTGTACCACCATCACTCAGAAGTCGAAGTTGTCGGGATCCCCGCCGGTGCGCTCGTCCCTGTTCATGGCGGTGATGGCCTTCATGTCCTCATCGCTCAGCTCGAAGTCGAAGACCTGCGCGTTCTGCTCGATCCGCTCCTTGTGGGTGGACTTGGGGATGACGATGACCCCGCGCTGCAGGTGCCAGCGCAGCACGATCTGTGCCGGGGAGCGGTCATAGCGCTCGGCCATGGCCTTGAGCCTGGGGTCGGCCAGCAGGTTGCCGCCGGTGCCGCCCAGGGGGCTGTAGGCCTCCACATCCACTCGCAGGGTGCCATGGCAGTAGTCGACCAGGTCGCCGTTGACGAACTGGGGCGAGGACTCGATCTGGTCGACCGCCGGCTTGGTGCCGCTGATGGTGTGCAGTTCGTCAAGGTGGTGTTTTTGAAAATTGCAGACACCGATGGCTCGCACCCGCCGTTGGGTGTAGAGCTCCTCCATGTCCTCCCAAGCCTGCTGCCAGCCCTTGGCGGGCCAGTGGATCAGGTAGAGGTCCAGGTAGTCCACACCCAGCCGGTCCAGGCTCTCTTTGAAAGCCTCTTTGGTGCGTCCCGCACGGATGTCGTCATTCCAAAGCTTGGTGGTCAGAAAGACATCCCGCCGGTCAACTCCAGAGCGGCGCAGACCCTCCCCCACTGACTGCTCGTTGCCGTAGATCATGGCGGTGTCGATGTGGCGATAGCCCGCCTGCAGGGCCCAGGTGACGGCCTGGCTGGTGGCCTCGCCGTCGGGTGTTTGGAAGACCCCAAGCCCCAGCTGGGGGATGCTGACCCCGTTGTTGAGGGTGATGACGGTATCGGTGACGTTTCCTGTCATATAGGCATACTCCTTGTCGACCAATCGAAGGTCGCGACGTGTTGTGTTCATTCTAGCTGGCAGGCAAGATGGAAAAATGCCAATCACGACTTTATCGATTGGCGGCTGCTGCACACGCCTAACTTTATGCACTTTATGCATTTACAACTCGCACATTATCTGTTGTCTTGGTGGTAGGGTAAAGGGCGGGATGTCGAGAGATGACTGGCTTCCGCCGGGATTCGCGCAATCTGATACACATCTTACGTCGGCAGGCAGAAGGGCTTCCGACAGGCAGAACTTTAGGAGGCAAACGGCGCTGATTCTGCATGGTGCCGGTGGGGGGTTGGTGTCATGCGTCTGGTTTCCCGTCTGCGTCGCATCTGTGCGATGATGATTGTCCTGCTGGGCCTGCTGGCGGGCCTGGGCGTCGCATCCGCCCAAGCGGACGCTCCTGCACCCGCCGGATCAGGCCCTCGCGTAGCTGAGCAAACCCCCGCCATTCCCCCCAGCAGCGCAACCAATACCCCCCTACCTTCACCCTCGCCTCTGGAAACCGCCTCGCCGCTGAACCCCACGCCGAGCGCTACAACATCGTCATCGCCGACGGGCACACCAGAAAACACAGACTCCGCTTCAGACAAGCCATCCGATCAGACGGATGATCAAGCCTCGCATATGGTGCGTTTTGACCCGGCCGACGGGAGCAAGCCAACCCAAACAGCCGTGAAGACCGGGATTCTCGCCTCCCCTCCGGAACGGAATCCGCAGCGTGAGGGCTTCCGGTTCGACGGATGGACGCTTGACGGCCAGCCCTATGACTTCCAAACCCCGGTCCTCCAGGACATGACCCTGAAAGCCCAGTGGTCGAAAACCACGGACTGGACGCTGAGCCCGGACCATGGGCCCGCCTCCGGCACCAGGCTGACCATCAGCCCCCCCGGCCTGCAGAAGCCGTACTACGTCAGCATCCACACAGCAGGCGGCCCGACAGTCGGCCTGACCGGCGACGGCAGCATCTACACATGGACGAAAGACAGCCCGCCCAAGCAGGTGCCCTTCCCCGCCCAGACTCCCAGCGGGTTCCATTACCAGCAGGCCAGAGCCGGTAGCCGGTGGCAGGCCGCCTTGGGATCCGACCAGCGGATCTACGCCTGGACCAGCCGACAGGCCACACCCACGATCCTCGACACCGACCGGAACACCGGGTTCACCAGCATCAGCATGAATGACGACCGCCTCCTGGCGGTGGACCGGCAGGGACACGTCCACGCCTACCAGTCCAGCCAGGCCAACAACCAGGACCAGACCCCGGAATTCACCCAGAAGGCCGCAACCGGCCTGCCCGGGCATTCTCAGGCCGTCACCGTCGCCGCCTCTGACAAGCGGATCCTCATCCTGGACGCGGACGGGCAAACCTGGACATGGGAGACGAGCAAGTTTGGAAAAGCCAAACCCGAACGCGTCATGCAGGGCCAAGGCAGGCGCATCATCCAAGCCCAAGCCCTCAACAAGGGGTTCATCCTCCTGGACGCGGACGGGCACGCCTGGTACCTGGCCGACAGCACGACCAGCTCTGCAACCAACAGCCTGCAGGAAAGCATGAAAGCCCGCTCAATCACCACCAACGGCAGCCAGGCCATCATCACCGGGACGGACGGCCAAGTCTGGGCCTGGAAGCCCGGCAGCAAACCCGTGCGCGCGGACGACGGGAGCCAAGCCTACACGCAGGCCGCCGAAGCCGACGGCAGGATCACCGCCACCAGCAGACAAGGCGGCCTATACCAGTGGAGTCTGGACGCTCAAGGCAAGCCCGGCAAGCCATCCAGGCTCGTCTCCAGCACCGCGCCCACATTGGAATCTGCCAGCCTGGACGGCCAGACGCTCACACTCACCAAGACCGGCGACGCCTGGCAGACGGACATGCCCGCCCGCAAGCCCGGACCAGCCGCCATCACACTCGCTGGCAGACAAGACGGTCAGCCCTTCACCAAGAGCCTCATGTACACGGTCGACCAGACCCTGACCAGAGACGCCACTACAGACTCCACCCATACAGTCACCTTCGACACAGGCGAAGCAAACACCAAACCCGAAGACCAGAGTGTCTCCACCCCGTACGGCAGGGCCAAACGACCCTCCCCCGACCCGGTACGCGACGGCTACCAGTTCGACGGATGGTTCACCGGGCAGGTCGCCTACGACTTCAGCAAACCCGTCACCCAAAACCTCACCCTCACCGCCAAATGGACGCCAGGCAGATGGACCATCAACCCCGACAAAGGCAGCCAGCTGGGCAACGAAACCACCACCATCACCCCGCCTGACAGCACGAGCCGAGGCATCCGATTCAGCCAGGTCAGCGGATCAAAAAACGACAGTAGTATTCCCTATGGTTTTTCCTTGGCTGTGGGCAGTGACGGGAACGCTTACGCGTGGGGCGACAACAGGTTTGGCCAGCTCGGCGACGGCACGACCATCAGCCGGCATACGCCGGTCATGGTGAGAAAGCCTGATCGTAAGACGTATACGGACCTGCCGGCGGATTTCACCTACGTGCAGGTCAGCGCCGGAAGCTATTACTCGTTGGCCTTAGGCAGCGACGGATACGCCTACGCCTGGGGATGGAACCCGTATGGCCAGCTCGGCAACAACACAACCAGCGGCAATAATGCGAATCCTGTTCCTGTTCGGGTGCGCGACCCAGCCAGCCCCGAGGACGCAAGCAAAGGACTACAAGCCGTACAGGTGAGCGCCGGATACTCTCATTCGCTAGCCGTGGGCAGCGACGGATACGCCTACGCCTGGGGATACAACGAGTATGGCAAGCTCGGCAACAACAACAACCATCCGGCTGATGTTCCTGTGCACGTGTGCGACCCCGCTGACGCAAGCAAAGGACTGAAAGCCATTCAGGTGAGCGCGGAATGGAGGCATTCGCTGGCAATCGGCAGCGACGGTTACGCCTACGCTTGGGGATACAACAAAAATGGGCAGCTCGGCAACAACAGCACCAGCGGCGAGAATGCGAATCCTGTTCCTGTTCGGGTGCGCGATCCCGCCAGCCCCGAGGACGCAAGCAAAGGACTACAAGCCATCCAGATCAGCGGCGGATACTCTCATTCGCTGGCTGTAGGGAGCGACGGATACGCCTACGCTTGGGGATTCGACTACTGTAGTCAGCTCGGCAACAACAGCACAACGGATTCAACTGTTCCTGTGCACGTGCGCGACCCCGCCAGCCCTAATGACGATGATAAAGGACTGCGAGCCACGCAGGTGGACGGCGGATACGAGCATTCGCTGGCCGTGGGCAGCGACGGATACGCCTACGCCTGGGGAAACAATGACAAGGGCCAGCTCGGCAACAACGCAACCAGCAGCTACTATTCCTACCCTGTGAAGGTGCTCGCCTCCGAGCAGTCCTCGAGCAAGGCCGGCCCCTGGCTGCACGCCTTGCGAATAATCGCCGGTGACCAGCATTCGCTGGCCATCGACACGGACGGAAACACCAAAGCATGGGGACGCAACGACTCTGGACGGCTCGGCGACGGCACCACTAGCAGCTCGAGTGTTCCTGTGCCGGTGGCGTTCAAACTGCAGCTGGTGATCACTGATGTCTGGTTCGACCAGACCTCCGTATCAGGGCTGACCAGCGGCGATGGCAACAGCGTCACCGTGACCACGCCCGAACACCTGCCGAGCACGGTCACGGTCAGCGTAGACTATACGCTGTGCGGCGCACCCCAGCAGCCGGACACCTCCCTCAAATACACGTACACGCCTGCGGGCGTACTCCCCCAGGCCGGAGGGGAAGGCATCCTGCTCGCCCTGACCACCGGCATGACCGGCATGGGCGGGGTCCTGGCATCCCGCCGTCACCGAAGAGAACAGCAACAGCTGTCACACGCTTCGCCCGAATAAAAGAGGCCAGGAGGCGTATCAATCCCCCGCCCTGACCTACACAGGGGAGCAGGGAGGAACGTGCCAGTCAAGGCTCAAACCCCACGGGGCCGATACTCCTCCCGCGCCCCACCACGTCCATCCTGCCAAGTGCTGGGCAACCGCGACGACGAGAAGTGGGCATGCAACCATCCCGCCATGGCAGCCATCCTCTCCTGATTCCAGCCAGAGCAAATACCTTTTATATGGCCAAACCGGCCATGTAGAATTGAACAAGACGATCATCCGCCACAGGCGGGAACGACAAGGAGGAGCAGATGGCTTTCAACGGGGATTCGCGGCCGCAGGCCCCATACAGTCAGTACGCACAGCAACCGATGCCTACCACGCAGGGTGGTGAACCCTACGGCATGGGTTCGCCCATAGACACCAACGCAGCATACAGCTTTGAAAAGGCGGAACGGGTCTCCATGTCCCGTGCCTATGCGGAGATGGCCGTCGGCCTGCTGGTCACCGCCCTGACCGCCTACCTGACTGCCCGGACCGGTCTGCTCCTGGCCTTCATGCAGGCCACGGGCACCTTGGGCTGGATCGGCATGGCCGTGGTCCAGGTGGCCTTCGCCATGGTCCTGAGCGTCCGTGTTATGCGCATGCGCACCTCCACCGCCCGGGTCATGTTCTACATCTATGCGGCCCTGATGGGCTTCACCCTGAGCACCATCTTCATGACCTACTCCCTGCCGTCAATCATGCTGACCCTGGTGATCAGCGCAGGCTTCTTCTTCGTCCTGAGCATGCTGGGGCTGACCACGCGGCGCAACATGCTGGGCATGGGGTCCATCTTCATGGCCGGCCTGCTCATGCTGATCCTGGTCCAGGTGGTCATGCTTTTCGTGGCCCCCTCCAACACGGCCCTGCGCGTGGTCTCGGCCATCGGCATCATCCTCTTCGCCGGGCTCACCATGTACGACGCCCAACAGACCAGGGTTATCTTCGCCACCTACCGCAGCCAGGGGCCGGAAGCCATCAAGCGAGTCTCCATCCTCTGCGCACTCAACCTCTACCTAGACTTCGTCAACCTCTTCCTCTACATCCTGGACCTGGTCGGCGATCGCAACTGACAAGGAAATCCCCGCCCCTGGCATTGGTGGCGGGGATTTTTTATATCTTCTTCAGGCTTCCTGGTTAGCTCTGGACAGCAGACCACGCAGCACGTACTGCAGGATGCCGCCGTTGCGGTAATACTCGGCCTCGCCAGGTGTGTCGATACGCACCTTGGCCGCAAACTCCACCTTGCTACCGTCGGGCCGCTGAGCCCGTACCTGGACCTGCTCGGGCAGGGAGCTGTTCAGGACATCGACACCAATCAGGTCATAGGTCTCCTGGCCATCCAGACCCAGGCTCTGGGCCGACTGACCCGCTGGGAACTCCAGCGGCAGCACGCCCATGCCGATCAGGTTGCTGCGGTGGATGCGCTCGAAGGACCTGGCGATGACGGCCCGCACACCCAGCATCCTTGTGCCCTTGGCCGCCCAGTCCCTGGAGGAGCCCGTGCCGTACTCGCTGCCGGCCAGTATCACCAGGGGCGTGCCCTGCCTGGCATAGTCCTGCGCCGCCTCGAAGATGGTCGTCTCCTGGCCGTTTAGGAAGTCGTAGGTGAACCCTCCCGGGCGTACATCCAGCCCCACCGAGGCCAGCAGCTGGTTGCGCAGGCGGATGTTGCCGAAGGTGCCCCGGACCATGACCTCATGGTTGCCGCGCCGGGAGCCGTAGGAGTTGAAGTCCCTGGGGGCTATGCCATGCTCCTGCAGGTAGCGGCCGGCCGGCGCGTCGGCCTTGATGGCCCCTGCGGGCGAAATGTGGTCGGTGGTGACCGAATCCCCCAGCAGGGCCAGCACCCGGGCCCCGTGGATGTCCTCCAGGGGGTCGGGTTGGGCCTTCATGCCGTCGAAGAAGGTCTGGCGGCGGATGTAGGTGGAATCCTGGTCCCAGTGGAAGAGCTCGCCCTCCGGCACCTCCAGCTTCCGCCAGCGCTCGTCCCCGCCGAAGACGTCCGCATAGTCGCGTAGGTACATGTCCCGGTCCAGGGCGGTGCTCACCACGGACTCGATGGCCTCCTGGGAGGGCCAGATGTCCGCCAGCATGACCGGCTTGCCCTGGCTGTCCTGGCCCAGGGGGTCGCGCCAGGGGTCGAAGTCCATGGTGCCGGCCAGGGCGTAAGCCACCACCAGGGGCGGCGAGGCCAGGTAGTTCATCTTCACGTCCGGGCTGATGCGCCCCTCGAAGTTCCTGTTGCCCGAGAGCACGGCCGTCACCGTCAGATCGTGGTCGACAATGGCCTGGTGGATGGCCGAGTCCAGGGGGCCGGAGTTGCCGATGCAGGTGGTGCAGCCGTAGCCGACCAGCTCGAAGCCCAAGGCATCCAGGTCCTTGCTCAGGCCGGTCCGGTTCAGATAGTCCGTCACCACCTGGGAGCCGGGAGCCAGCGAGGTCTTGACCCAGGGCTTGGGCTTGAGGCCGCGGGCGCGTGCCAGGCGGGCCAGAAGACCAGCAGCCACCATGACCGAGGGGTTGGAGGTGTTGGTGCATGAGGTGATGGCCGCGATGACCACATCCCCGTCCCGCAGGCTGAACTCGCTGCCATCGGCCTTCTTGACCGGCACAGCCGCGCCGTCGCCGTCCCTGTCCTGGTCGCTATAATCCTTGAGATCCCGCTGGAAGGTCTTCTGGGCCTGGTCCATCAGGATGCGGTCCTGTGGCCTCCGGGGGCCGGCGATGGACGGACGCACCGTAGACAGATCCAGCTCCAGCACTTGCGAATACTCGGGCTCGGGGCAGTCGTCATCCTCCGGGTCCATCCACAGGCCGTTGGCCTTGGCGTAGGCTTCCACCAGGCGCACATGCTCGTCGCTGCGGCCAGTCAGACGCAGGTAGTCCAGGGTGATTCGGTCGATGGGGAAGATGGCGCAGGTGGATCCGAACTCGGGGCTCATGTTGCCCAGGGTGGCCCGGTTGGCCAGCGGGACCTGGGCCAGGCCCTTGCCGTGGAACTCCACGAACCGACCGACCACGCCCACCTCGCGCAGCATCTGGGTCACGGTCAACACCACGTCGGTGGCGGTGACCCCCTCGGGAATGGATCCTGTCAGCTTGAAGCCCAAGACCTGGGGCACCAGCATGGAAATTGGCTGGCCCAGCATGGCCGCCTCGGCCTCGATACCGCCCACGCCCCAGCCCAGCACGCCCAGGCCATTGACCATGGTGGTGTGGGAGTCGGTGCCCACGCAGGAGTCCGGATAGACCAGGGCCGGCCCCTCCCCCTGGGTCCTGTCCCTGCGCATGACCACCTGGGCCAGGTACTCCAGGTTGACCTGGTGGATGATCCCAGTGCCCGGGGGCACGACGCGGAAGTTCTGGAAGGCCTGCTGGCTCCAGCGCAGGAAGCGGTAGCGCTCACTGTTGCGCCGGTATTCCATGTCCATATTGTGTTCCAGGGCGCCGGACACGCCCGAGCTGTCTACCTGGACAGAGTGGTCAATCACCATCTGCGCTGGGATGAGCGGGTTGACCAGAGAGGGGTCGTCGCCCAGGGCCTTGACGACATCGCGCATGGTGGCCAGGTCGACCATACAGGGCACGCCGGTGAAGTCCTGCATGAGCACCCGGGCGGGGCTGAACTGGATCTCCCTGTCAGGCTGGGCCTTGGGGTTCCAGTTCAGAAGTTGGTCCAGCTGGTCCCGGGTCACCGTGGTTCCGTTCTGGTGCCGCAGCAGATTCTCGGCCAGGATGCGCAGGCTGTAGGGCAGGTGATCGATCCCCGGCAGGTCGCTGATTCGGTAGTATTCGAACTCCTCGGAGCCCACCTTGAGCTTGGAACGACCGGCATCTTGTGCGGATTCTGACATGCACCACCCCTTCCTTGGACGCTCAGGCATTAGTCCTTGCGCCCATGTGGACCGGCGGCGGGAGAACCCCAAGCCGTCAGCGACGCTTATCTGTGCTTTTGAGGTTCATTCTTAGCGCCCATGTGTTACCTGACGGATGTAACGTGCGCATGCTGGATAGCCCAGGACGGCCAGGACCATGAGCAGAGCACCAACCAGGGCGAAGGCCACGGTGGCGGCCAGGGCAGGACCAGTGGGCAGACTGATGGCGAAGAACTGCGCCACTATGGGAATCAGGGCTCCGATCACTCCGACTGCGACGAAGAAGAGGACCAGCAGGCCCCTCCAGGAGCGCAGGGGTCGGGCCACCTGGGTCAGGACCAGCACGCCCATGCAGAAGAGAATGATGGCGCAGACGGATCGCCAGCGTCCCAGATCCCCGGGCCGAGCCAGGTTCAGGTCCAACAGACCGGGCAGGCTCCAGGCCACCGCCAGCACAATGAAAGCCGTGGCGATGCCCGAGGGCAGGGCGAAGGTAACCACCCGCTTGAGGAAGCCGGGCCGGTAGCGCCTGGTGTTGTGGGCCAGCGCCAGGAAGAAGGCCGGTGTGCCGATGGTCAGGGCGCCGATGTAGGTGATGTGCCGTGGCAGGTAGGGGAAGGGGATGCCGGTCAGGACCACGCCCAGGGAGATCAGGGCCGAGTAGACGGTCTTGACCAGGAAGAGGCCGGCCACACGCTCCATGTTGGCCATGACTTGCCGACCCCGGGCCACCACGTCAGGCAGATGGGAGAAGCGCGAATCCACCAGGACCAGCTGGGCCACGGCCTTAGTGGCGGCCGCAGCATTGCCCATGGCGATGCCCAGATCCGCCTCCTTGAGGGCCAGGGAGTCGTTGACCCCGTCGCCGGTCATAGCCACTGTGTGACCCTTCAGGTGCAGGGCCTGGACGATGGCCTTCTTCTGGTCGGGCAGAACCCGGCCCAGCACGTCCACGTCCTCCAGGACCTCGGCCAGAGCTGCCGTGTCTTCGGGCAGCTGACGGGCATCCATGGCCCGGGGTGCCCGGTCGCCGGTCAGACCCACCTTGCTGGCGATGGCCGCCACCGTGGCCGGGTTGTCGCCCGAAATGACCCGGCAGCGCACGCCCTGTTGACGGAACCATGCCAGGGTCTCGGCAGCGTCGTCACGGATGTGCTCAGAGCAGGTGATCAGGGCCAGGGGCTTCAGGTTCCCGGGCAGATCGGGACTGCTGGTGAAGTAGTCAGACTGGTCGGTGCTCGGATACCCATCGGGGGCGGCCAGCATCAGCACCCGGTAGCCGCGGTCGGCTAGGTCGGCCACTTGCTGATCCACCTGGGGCCATCTGCCCGCCTGGGATGCCAGGAGCACCTCCGGGGCGCCGAAGTACCAGATCCGCCCGGACTGGTCGGCCACGGCGCTCCACTTGCGGGCCGAGGAAAAGGGCAGGCGGCTGACGGCTCTGCCGGGGTGCGGATCATCCATCCCCTTGAGGATGGCTCGGCCGGTGGCGTTGGGGCTCTCCTCTGCGCAGACGTCCACCAGGGCCTGCCGGAGCTGCTGTGCCGGCAGATCCTCGGCCAGCTGGTGCAGGTCGTCATAGACGATGCCCCCGTCGGTGATGGTGCCGGTCTTGTCCAGATTCAGGGCATCCACCCTGGCCAGGGTCTCCACGGACTCCATCTGCTGGACCAGGGTCTGATGCCGGGCCAGGCGGATGGCGGCCAGGGCGAAGTTCAGGGAGGTCAAGAGGACCAAACCCTCGGGGATCATGCCCACAACACCGGCCACGGCAGACACCACAGCCTGCCGCCAGGCTCCCGTGGCCAGCGCCGTCTGGAAGCCGCCCACGGTCCGCATCTGGGTGAAGATGAGCAGCAGACAGAGGGGAATGACCACTACCGTCATGACCTTGAGGATGGTGTTGATGCCCTCGTTCAGGTCAGAGCGAACCTTCTTGTAGACCTTGGCCTTGGCCGTCAGCGTGGCGGCGTAGGAGTCGGCGCCCACGGCGGTCACCTGGGCCAGAGCCATGCCCGAGACGGCTGTGGAACCTGAGTAGACCTGGTCGCCCGGCTTGTGCTTGACTGTGCGCGACTCACCGGTCAGCATGGACTCGTCCAGCTCCAGACCGTAGGTGTCGATGATCTGCGCGTCTGCGGGCACCTGGTCCCCAGAGCGGATCCAGAGCAGGTCCCCCTTGACGATGGCATCGTGGGGCACGGTCAGGTTGCGCCCATCCCTGCGCACTGTATAGTCGGAGGCCACCAGGATGGACAGCCCGTCCAGAGTGTGCTTGGCCTTGAGCTCAGTGGCCACGCCAATGCCAGTGTTGATGATGATGATCAGGCCAAAGACCGCGTCCTTCCACTGCCCGGTCAGCAGGACCACCACCATGGCGGTCAGGATGATCCCGTTGAAGAGGGTGAAGACGTTGTCACGGATAATCTGGCCCAGGCTGCGCGAGGTTTGGTGCTGGGAGACGTTAACCAGACCCTGGGCCTTCAGCTGCTCCACCTCCTGCGAGCTCAGCCCCGGCCTGTCGGTGTCCGGAAAGCCTGTGCCCACTGTCGGCTCTTGCTCACTGCCTGTGCTCATCCTCGGCCCCCTCTCGGTCGGCGCTCAGGCGCACGGCCATGATCCTGGCATGCGGCCCGTCGTCCACTATGGTCTGCAGAGCGTCAGCCAACATAGGCGAGTGCGGATGCCCAGCAGGATCCACCGGGTGGACCGTAGCCGCATAGTAGAGCCTACCTGGGTCAGGGGTCCAAGCCTTGGCGCTTTGAGCGAACTCTACCACAGGGATGCCCGCCTTCCGGGCCGCCTTCAGGACGGGAGTCCAGTTCCCGGCCCCGGGCCGACGGATCAGAATCAGACTGACACCCCGGTTGACGGCATCCTGCACCCCATCCTGCTGATCGCTAGTGGACTGCGCTGAGGAGAAATAGCCCTTTATACGCTCCGCCTTCAGCGATGCCAGGATGCGGCTGTCAAGACCGGCATCTGGGTCCTTGTCACCTGTCTGCGGGCAGCCAATCAAAGCCACTAGTATGTCGGAGCGATCGACACCGTCATGGGGCACGGTGCCATCATTCCAGGAGTCGCCCACGGCCCTGTCCTTTGGGGCACAGCCGGTCAGCATGGGCAAGCCTGCCAACAGGGCGACCGCCATCAACAGACCGCAGAGCCGCCTGACCACTGCCAAGACCCGCCCGGCGCGGTTCAAGTCAGCGCCGCCTTCCCGCCGTGCGGGTGAAGACCGCCACCGTCTCCACGTGGTGGGTCATCGGGTAGATGTCAAAGGCCTCAAGATGCTTGGGACTATAGCCTAGGGAAATCAGGGTGGACGTATCCCTAGCTAGGCTGGTCGGATCGCAGGCCACATAGATGATGGTCCCAGCCCCGCTGGCGGCCAGCAGTCGACAGACCGCAGCCTTGGCGCCAGCTCTAGGAGGATCAAGTAGGATCAGGTCGGGATGGCCCAGTCCCTTGGGCGGACCTCCAGTCAAAACCTTGGCCACATCACCTCGACGCAGGACCACTCGGTCCAGTCCAGCCCGTTTCACATTGTTTTTCGCACTGGCAATGGCTCCGGCGGAACCCTCCACAGCCAGGAGCCGGGCTCGTCCGTCCGCCAGGGCAGCCAGGGGCAGGGTGAAGAGACCTGATCCGCAGTAAAGATCCCAGATGACCGGCTCAGCGACCCCAGCCAGGGCCCTCTTAGCCTGGTCCAATACCGCCTTGGCCAGCACGACTGGTGCCTGACGGTGAACCTGCCAGAATCCGTCAGCCTGGACCCGGTACTCAGGTCCCGTCCCTGCCTCCAACCGCTCTGTTAGCAGGCGGCTCCCCTGGCGCAGACGGCCATTGACCAGCAGGGCGTAGTTGTCGCCAACCGGTCCCCCATCGCGCGGCTGGGGCGCAGCCAGACGTATACGGGCTCCTGCGGGCAGGCCGCCTTCCCATATACCCAGGCCCTCGGCCAGCTTCAGCAACTCCTGCGTGGCAAGGGGCATGGTCTGAATCGGTAGACGGTCATGCGATCCCCGCCGACGCATGGAGGGACGGCCCTGGTCGTCGGCCACCAGCTCGATTCGAGTCCTCCAGTGCAGGCCGCCCAGCTCCTCATCGCCCGGAACCCGGGCCACAGGCACCTGAACATCCACCCCGCCCAGGCGGGACATCTGCTGGCCGATCAGGTCGGCCTTCCAGGCCAGTTGACCGGGAAGGCTCACATGAATCAGATCGGCGCCGCCCAGGCCTCCTCCCCAGGCCAGCGGTCCAGCCAGGGGCCAGACTGGCTCACGGCGGTCAGGACTGGCCTCCAGCACTTGGGTGACCTCGCCTGTGGCAAATCTACCGGCTCGGCCGTGAGGCTCGTCCAGAAGAACCTCCACCAGCTCCCCAGGCAGGGCAAAGCGGACGAAGACCACCCGGCCGTCCTCCAAGTGGCTCACGCAACGGCCCTGGTCGGCATAGCGTTCGATGCGCAGACGAACCCTGGTTTCAGTCATGATCGGCATGGACCTCCTGGTCGACCTGGCGACGATGATAAGGGCCTCCGATCAGCAGCCAGCTGATCCAGATGCCCAGAGCAAACAGGGGCAGGCCCAGGATCAAACGCGCTGCGCCGAGGAACCCGACGGAGCCGGCCATGTAGAGCGGCAGCTGAACCAGCAGACGAAGAGCAAAGACGGCGATCCAGACCAAGGTGGCCTGGGTATAGGCCCGAATCAGATCAGGTTCGCCCCGCCAGGAGACCAGCCATTGCTTCCAGCCTGAGACGACGGGTCGGCGCATATACTCCACCAGCAGGCCTATGCCGGGCATCCGTGCCAGCAGTGAGGCGGCCAAAACGATAATCCAGAATCCGTTGGTCAGGAATCCTGGCAGGTAATAGTTGCGGGCATCCCGGGTCAACCATGCAGCCACCAAGCAGATGCCCACCGAGAGCAAACCGGTCAGAGCTCCCAGAAAAGACTGCCGCTGGACCAGACGAATCAAGAGTTGCAACAGGGCCAGGGCTGCTGAAACCGCAACGGTCAGACCCAGACGGCCGGTCACCAGGAAGAAAAGCAGAAATACCAGTCCTGGCAGCAAGGACTCGACGATCCCCCGCCATCCGCCGATGGCCTCCATGACGGAGAAATCGTCGTCGGCCAGCGCTGCCAGCCCGGAATGCTTCTGCTTCACAGCCTTAGCGAACCTCCGAGAACATGGGTCCGCGAGACAGTGTGGTCTTCACCTCGGTCTGCTGGTCCGAGTCGAAGGGCCCCTCCGGCTTGCCAGGGATCTGCGCGCTCTCATCGTCCTTGGACTCCGAGTCTTCAGCTTCCCCGCGGCGCTGATTGGGGGTGATGGGCGCATGCATGGGAACCAGGTCACGAGGGGCCAGAGGCTCATCGCCACGGACCACCACCAGGTCGGCCAGGTAACCGTCAAGAACATCCTTCTCCTTGCCGCCCTTGGCTGCCGGGCCGGAGAAGATGCCACGCAGCATCCAACGGGGTCCGTCGATGCCCACCACCCGAGTCAGCAGGTTCTTGCCCTTGACCTTGACAGGCAGGGTCAGCTCCTTGCCAAAGACGCCGTCCACCTCCTTGCAGGAGGGGTTGGCCTTTAGCAGGTCGGCCCGAACCTCGTCCCACAGGCCTAGGGACTTGGGGGCAGCGAAGGGCTCCAACTCCAGACTGGAAGACTTATAGGTGATGGTGGCTCCCAGCACGTCGCCGGTCTGCGAGTTGGCCTTGAGCCTCAGCTCGCTGCCCTGCAGGAAGGGAAGCATCAGGGCGCCGATGTCCAGATACTCATCGGTATCGGGGGCCTCGGGATCCATGCTGTCCCAAGGGCCTTGGCCGCTCTGCTCGGCTTCGTCCTGCTCCGCAGCCGTCTCGTCACGATCCGTCTCTGACGTCAGATCAGATTGCTCAGTGGATTCCTCAGCGTCCTTGGACTTGTCGAGCTCCTTGGACTTGTCCTCCTGATCCTTGATGTCCTCCTCGGCCTGCGTCTTGGCGCGTTTCCTGCCGAAACCGAACAATCCCATGATGCCTCATTTCCTTGTGAGTCTGTGCAAAGGATACCTAGTCGAGACCCAAGCGCAGCTTGCCGCCTGGAATGGCGTCCAGCAGATCCTTGGTGTACTGGCGCTGCGGATGGTCGAAGACCTCGTCGGTGGTGGCGTGCTCCACCAGCCGACCGTGCTGCATGACCACCACCTCGTCGGCGATCTGCCTGACCACGGCCAGATCGTGGGTGATGAACAGGTAGCTCAGACCTTGCTCGGCCTGAAGGTCGTTGAGCAGCCGCAGCACCTGGTCCTGGACCAGCACGTCCAAGGCGGAGACGGCCTCGTCGCAGATGATCACATCCGGATTCAGGGCCATGGCCCGAGCAATGGCTATGCGCTGACGCTGACCGCCGGAAAGCTCGTTGGGATAGCGCCCCATGACCGACTCGGGCATCTCCACCATGTTCAGCAGCTCCTTGACCCGCTTCTGCCTGGACTTGGCGTTGCCGATCTTGTGGATGCGCAGGGGCTCCTCAATAGAGCGGTAGATGGAGTACATGGGGTCCAGGGAGCCGTAAGGGTTCTGGAAGACCGGCTGCACGTGCCGCCGAAACTCCATGAGCTGACGGCTGCCGAAACCGGCGATGTCCTGGCCCTCGTAGGTCACCCGGCCCGAGGTGGGCTTGAGCAGGTGCAGAACCATGTTGGCCACGGTGGACTTGCCCGAGCCGGACTCCCCCACGATGGCCAGGGTGGTTCCCCGCTTGACCGAGAAGGAGACGTCGTCCACTGCCTTGAACATCTCCTTACGACGCGGCAGCCTGAACTCGCGGGTCAAGTGCTCCACAGTGATGACGTGCTCGCTGCGCTCCAGGGTGCTCTCGCCCTTGACATGATGCTCCAGCAACCCCTCGGCATCCTGACCACGTTGCTTGGCGGATATGATGCGCTGGGAGGCCAGCGAGGGCGCAGCCTGGACAAGCCGCTTGGTGTAAGGGTGCTGGGGGTGTTGCAGGACCTCCAGGCTAGGCCCTGACTCCACTACCTGACCCCGGTACATGACCACGATGTGCTGGGCGCGCTCGGCTGCCAGACCCAGGTCGTGGGTGATGAAGAGCACCGCGGTGCCCAGGGATTCGGTCAGGCTGCGCAGGTGGTCCAGAATCCTCTTCTGGACCGTCACATCCAGGGCGCTGGTGGGCTCATCCGCAATCAGCAGGTCAGGGCGGGAAGCCAGGCCGATAGCGATCAGGGCGCGCTGGCGCATGCCGCCGGAGAACTCATGCGGATACTGCCGGGCCCTGGTGGCGGCCTCAGGCAGCCCGGCCTCCGACAGCAGACCGGCAATACGGTCATCCATATCCGATCCGGTCACATGCTCCTTGGCCAGCGTCCAGGCTTTGTCGTCATTCACACCGGCGTCGATCAGGGACTTGGCCACACCCCATCGGGTCTCGGAACCCACATCCCACTCGGCCTTCATGGCCTCCATGGTCTTGTCCACGTCGGCAACCCCGGCGTCGCTCAGGGCCTGGCGAGCGGCCTCGAGCAGACCAGGCAGGTCCTTGGAAGAGATGAAGAGCTCGTCGTCAGACTTCTTTACTTTCACCTCTTCGTCGCTAGCCAGAGCCTTGGCCAGCCGGGAGCGCTTCTCCCGGGAGACATCCATGTGGTTGGCGGTCAGCGCCTCCTTGACTTGGGAACCGATGCGCCAGACCGGGTTCAGATTGCTCATGGGGTCCTGCGGGACCAGGCCCACCTGGGAGCCGCGTAGTGCCTCGTAGTCCTTGCGGTCCAAGCCCACCAGCTCGCGACCCTTGAGTCGGATACTGCCGCCGGTCACTTTGCCGGTGCCAGGCAGAAGACCAAGCACAGCCATGGCCGAGGTGGACTTGCCCGAGCCGGACTCCCCCACGATGGCCACCCACTGGCCGGGATAGACGTTGAAAGAGGCATTGCGAACTGCGTGGACGGTGCGCCCATCGGCGGTGAAGTCCACCTGCAGGTCCCGTACATCGAGCAGGGGCTGATTCTCCTGATTGGTGGTCATGTTCTTGTCTGCTTCAGTCATGCTTCCTCCACTCAGGCCGTTCTGCTCTTGGGATCCAACGCATCCTTGACCGCGTCACCCATCATGATGAAGGCCAACACAGTGATGGCCAGGGCTGCGGAGGGATAGAAGAGGACCGAGGGATTGGTGGTCAGGAGGCTCTGGGCCGTCGAGATATCCCCTCCCCAGGAGACCACGGTGGAGGGTAGGCCGATGCCCAGGAAGCTCAGAGTGGCCTCAGAGACGATGTAGCTACCCAGCGACATGGTAGCCATGACAATGACCGGAGCCAGTGAGTTGGGCAGGATATGCCGGAAGAGGTTGCGCAGAGGCGTGGAGCCCAAGGCCGTGGATGCGGTATTGAACTCCAGGTTCTTGGCTTCCAGGACGGCGCTTCGGGTGATACGTGCCATGTTGACCCAGCCGAAGAGGGTCAGAGTCAGTATAATCTTCCACAGTGAGGTGGAGGTACGGAACATCTGCAGGAGCACGATGGCACCCAGGATCATAGGGATGGCGAAGAAGATGTCGGTGATGCGGCTGAGTACTGCGTCGACCCAGCCCCCGAAGAATCCAGCGATTGCGCCGATGAGTCCGCCGAAGACGGTGACCAGGATGGTGGTCATGACGCCGATGGCCACCGAGGTTCGGGCCCCGTGGATGACGCGGCTGTAAACGTCACAACCCTGCAGGTCGAAGCCGAAGGGGTGCCCCGGCCGACCTGGCTCCACAGAGTTAGACAGGTTGCAGGCCATGGGGTCCTGCTTGGCGAAGAGGTCGGGGAAGAGGGCCACCAGGATGACCACGATCGCCAGGATTGCAGAGATGATGAAGAGCGGGTTGCGCCTCAGGGTCTTCCAGGCATCGGCCCACATGCTGGTAGGCGGCACGTCCTCATCCACCGAATCCACCTCGCGCAGGGGTGTCTCGTCGACTGGGGCCACGAACCGCTCCTGCCCCGGCAGGGGGTCAGGGAAGTATACGCGGGCCTGGCTTTCGTTCTGTTCGCTTGACTCGTTCATTGCCGTTTCACTCATAGTCGGTCCCTCTCCCTCACGCATACCGGATTCGCGGATCGAGCACTGCATAGAGCAAATCGACCAGGAGGCTGGTTATGACGAAGATCAGGACCAGAATGGTCACGATGGAGACCACCAGGGTGCCTTCGCCCCTCAGGATGGCCTGGTAGAGGGTGTTACCCACTCCCTGGATGTTGAAGATGCGCTCGGTGATCATGGCTCCGCCCATGAGTCCGCCGATGTCGGCGCCTAGGTAGGTGACCACGGGTATCAGGGAGTTGCGCAGCACGTGCCGCACGATGACGGACCGGTTGCTCATGCCCTTGGCCCGGGCCGTGCGTACGTAATCCTCGGAGATGTTAGAGGTGATCTCCGTCCTTGTCAGACGGATGATGGAGGCCATGGAAACCGACCCCAGCACGACGGCCGGCATGAGCAGATCAATAAAGCCTGGATTGGCCCCGGCCGTGGCTGGCAGCAGATGCCATTTGACCCCGAACAAGTACTGCAGGATGAAGCCGGTAACGAAGGTAGGTACCGAAATCAGCAGCAGGGAGAGGACCAGGATGATGTTGTCCGACCACTTGCCCTTGGTCAGGCCGCCGATGATGCCGAAGATCACGCCGAAGATGCCTTCGAAGACGAAGGCCATCAAGGCCAGCTTGATAGTCACCGGGAAAGCCCTGCCGATCACACTGATCACGGGCTGACCGGCGAAGGTGTTGCCGAAGTTCAGGGTCAGCGCGTTCTTCAGGAAGAGCACATACTGCACGATGAAGGGCTTGTCGAGATTATATTCCGAACGTATCTGTGCGGCAACGGCCTGATTGACCGGCTTGTCCCCGAACATGGCGGCCACAGGGTCACCAGGAAGCGCGAAGACCAGCGCGTATATCAGCAGTGTCGTGCCGAGAACGACGGGGATCATCTGCAGAATACGTCGCAGAAGATATTTTCCCATCGGCTATTCTCCTTTGTCATCCGCGACCGGGATCGGCATGGGGATCGGGGCCGCCGCAAAAATTCTTGTTTGAGTCTACCAGCACACCTCAACAGGGGTGTAAGAACACCAGGGCCGACGCGGAGTAAATCCTTCCGCGCCGGCCCGGGCGGTGTCAGTTTTAAGGTGCGTGATTCAGGCTCCCGTCACCTCACTTGCTGATGTTGTAGTAAGCGGGGACACCCTTCCAATTGAAGGAGAATCCCTTGATGTTCTTGGCGGCCACGCCGTTGGAGTTCTGGTAGTAGAGCGGGACTGCGGGCAGGTCACGGAAGAGCAGCTCCTCGGACTGCTGGTAGATCTTGTTGGCCTCGTCAATACCCTTGGCGGAGGCTGCCTTGTTCATCAGGTCGTCGAACTCGGGGTTCTTGTAGTCGCCGTCGTTGGACCCGTTGCCGTTGGCGGCCGAGCTGGCGAAGTTGCTGGACAGATAGCTCTCAGGCGAGGGGTAGTCAGGCTGCCAACCGGAGCGGAAGGCCGAGTCGGTGAACTTGCGGTTCTGCACATTGGAGCGGAACTCGCTGAAGGTAGGCAGAGGATTGCCTGAAGACTGGATTCCCAGGGCGTTCTTGATGGAGTTGGTGACGGCGTCGTAGATCTCCTTGTGGGCACCATCGGCGTTGTAGGCGATCTTGAAGGTGTCGCCCTCGCCCCATGGGGAGATCTTGTTGGCCTCGGCCCAGAGCTCCTTGGCCTTGGACGGGTTGTACTTGAGCACGTCGGATCCCTTGATGCTGGTTGAATAGCCGGGGATGACTGGGGCAGTGAAGTCGTGGACCTCCTTGGCGGTTCCGGACAGCACCTTCTTGATGATGGTCGGCCGGTCGATGGCCATGGAAATGGCCTGGCGACGGAGCTTGCCCTCCTGATCCTGGCCGAAGTGCTTCATGTAGGTGGGGATGGTGAACATCTGGATGACCGAGCCCGGGTCGTTGATGGCCTGGATCGTGTTGTCGGTCTGGAAGGTCTTGCGAGCCGAGGCAGGCAGGGTATCCAGCACGTCCAAGTTGCCGGCCTGAACGTCGCGGTAGGCTGCTGTGGCATCGGTGTAAGCGCGGAACTCAACGCCGCCGTTCTTGACCTTGACGCCGCCCTTGTATGAAGGATCCTTGACCAGCTTAATGGACTTGTTATGCTCCCAGGACTTGAACTTGTAAGGTCCCACGGTCACCGGCTTCTCGCCGAAGGCCTTGGTGTCCTTGTAGAAGGATTCAGGTAGCGGCGCGAAGGCGGTGTAGCCCACCTGGATGGGGAAGGTGGAGGAGGGCGAGGCCAGATCCACGGTGAAGGTCTTGTCGTCGATGACCTTAAGGCCAGACAACTGGGCATCACTAGGGGTGCCATCCTTCTGTAGATCGTCATAGCCCTTGATGTTGGCGAAGAAGCTGGAGCCCAGCTGCTTGTTGGCGATGCTGGATGCCCAGGACCAGGCCTTGGTGAAGGACTGTGCGGTGACCGGGGTGCCGTCCGAGAACTTCCAGCCGTCGTTGATGATCACCGTGTACTGGGTGTTGTCCTCGTTGGCCTTGATCTGCTTGGCGATCTCGTTGGCTGGCTTGCCCTTGTCGTCGAAGCGGACCAGCTTGGAGAACATGACATCGATGGGGTTGCCGCCGCCCACCTCGTTGGTCATGCTGGGGATGAGTGGATTGGCCGGCTCCGGGTTGAAGACCGAGATCATGGCATCTGAGCTGCCACCGCTGGTCCCCTTAGCAGAAGAGTCGGATCCACCGGATCCACCGCAGGCGCTCAGCGTGAGCGCCATGACGCACAGTCCGGCACCAGCAATGGTCAGGGCCGATTGCTTCTTCATATATACTGCTCTTTCCTTTAGTTGGTTTCCCAAATCCGTCGCCAGTGCATAAGACCCGGGTACGGATTCGCTTTGCTGCGAATCCGGCCGGGTCGGCGACGACGGATTATGCCGTTTCCGGCACGATCTTTACTTCTTCTTGGACAACTCCGCAAGGTTCGCATGGCCGTCCCAGCGCATGACCAATCCCTGCACATTCTTGGCTGACGCACCCTTGTTATTGGAGTAGTAGAGCGGAACCGCAGGCATGTCTTGTAGAAGGATCTCCTCGGCCTGCTGGAAAAGCTTATTGGCTTCGTCAGTGTTCTTGGCCTTGGCAGCCTGTTTCAGCAGGTCGTCGAACTTGGGGTTCTTGTAATCGCCGTCGTTGGACCCGTTGCCGTCGGCAGCCGAGCTGGCGAAGTTGCTCAACAGGTAGCTCTCAGGAGATGGGTAGTCGGGCGACCAGGCCGACCGGAAGGCTGCATCCTTGTAGGCGCGCTTGTTGACGTTGCCACGGAACTCGCTGAAGGTGGGCACAGGAGTGGCCACGGCCTTGATGCCCAGCGTGTTCTTGATGGAGTTGGCCATGCCGTCATAGAAGTCCTTGGCACCGCCATCGGCGTTGTAGACCAGCTGGAAGCTCTTGTCAGCAGGCCACTGGCTGATGGCATCGGCCTTGGCCCAAGCATCCTTGGCCTTCTTGGCATCGTACTTCAAGTTATCGGAACCCTTGAGGTTCTTGGAGTACCCAGGGATGGTCGGCGCGGTGAAGTCGGTAGGTTGCACGCCCAGACCGCCCAACACCTTGTCAATCAGCATCTTGCGATCCAGAGCCATGGAGATGGCCTGACGGCGCAGGTGGCCCTCCTGATCCTGGCCGAAGTGCTCCATGGTGGTGGGGATGGTGAACATCTGCAGGACGGAGCCGGGCTTGTTGTAGCCCTTGACCAAACTGTCGGTCATAAAGGTCTTCTGAGCCGAAGTAGGGATGGTATCGATCGCGTCCAGGTTGCCTGCTTGTACATCAGCATAGGCCGAGCCGATATCGGTGTAGATCTTGTAGTCGATGCCCCCGTTTTGGATCTTGACATCACCCGTGTAGGAGGTGTTCTTACGGAGCTTGACCATGGTATTGTGCTGCCAGGAATCGAACTTGTAGGGACCCGAGCTGACAGGATTTTCACCGTAGGCTTTGGTGTCCTTATAGAAGGAATCGGGCAGCGGGGCGAAGGAAGTGTAGCCCACCTGGATGGGGAAGGTGGAGGAAGGCGAGCTTAGATCCACAGTGAAGGTCTTGTCATCTACGACTTTCAGGCCGGACAGCTGGGCATCGGCAGGCGCACCCTCCTTCTGCACATCGTCATAGCCCTTGATGTTGGCGAAGAAACTGGATCCCAGCTGGCCATTGTTCACATTGGCTGCCCAGGACCAGGCCTTGGTGAAGGACTTGGCCGTGATGGGAGTACCGTCCGAGAACTTGCGCCCATCAGCCAGGGTGACCTTATACTGAGTCATGTCGTCATCGGCCTTTATCTCCGAGGCCAGATCATTATGGGCCTTGCCATGGTCGTCGAAGCGGACCAACTTGGAATTGATGGCGTCAGCGATCGAGCCGCCGCAACTCTCTACAGTATTGCTAGGAATGAGCGGCTGGGCCGGCTCGCACCCACGGATTGAAACGACAGTATTATTGCCGGACTGGCTGCTGGACGATTGCTGAGCGCCCTTGGTGTCGGAACCACTGCCGCAGCCGCTGGCCAAAAGCGCCAAGGCGCAGATAGTGGCGGATACGAGCGTAAGCTGTGAACCCTTCTTCATTACTGCTCCCTTTATTTATTTGTTTATTGAGTGTCAACGTCACGTCTACAACCAAGGACACTAGGATGACCGAACCTCAAAGATCCCTGACCGACGTGTAAGCCACAATACGCCATATTCTGGTACGAAGATGTTTCGTAAGGCAAGTCTCATCTCATTTGCCGGTCTCAGGCCCGCAGCCACTTGTCATCACTGGTCCTTGGAAAGCTCCTCGAAGATCGGATAACCGTCCCAGCCCAGACGCATCCCATGGACCTTCTTGGCGGACGCACCATTGTTGGTGGGGTTGTAGAGCGGCACCGCAGGCATGTCCTGCAGAAGAATCTCCTCGGCCTGCTGGAAGAACTTGTTGGCTTCATTGGTGTCCTTGGCCATGGCAGCCTGCTTCAGCAACGAGTCGAACTTCGGATTCTTGTAGTCACCGTCGTTGGATCCGTTGCCATCGGCCGCAGAGCTGGCAAAGTTACTCATCAGGTAGCTCTCAGGCGAGGGATAGTCAGGCGACCAGGAGGATCTGAAGGCTGCATCATTGTAGAGGCGCTTTTTGATGTTGCCACGGAACTCGCTGAAGGTGGGCACAGGGGTGGCCTCAGCCTTGATACCCAGCGTGTTCTTGATGGAGTTGGCCATGCCGTCATAGAAGTCCTTGGAACCGCCATCGGCATTGTAGAGCATCCGGAAGCTCCTGTCAGCAGGCCACTTGCTGATGGCATCAGCTTTTGCCCAGTACTCCTTGGCCTTCTTGGCGTTGTACTTGATGTTGTCCGAACCCTTGAGGTGCTTGGCATAGCCTGGGATAGTCGGTGCGGTGAAGTCGGTGGGCTGCACACCCAGACCGCCCAGAACCTTGTCAATCAGCATCTTGCGGTCAATTGCCATGGAGATGGCCTGACGGCGCAGATGACCCTCCTGATCCTGTCCAAAGTGTTCCATGGCGGTGGGGATGGTGAACATCTGCAGACCGGAGCCGGGCTTGTTGTAGCTCTGCACCATGCTGTCGGTCATGAAAGTCTTGACAGCAGAGGTTGGAATCCTGTCGATCACATCCAGGTTGCCTGCCTGCACATCGGAATATGCCGAACCCATATCAGTGTAGACCTTGTAGTCGATGCCGCCGTTCTGAACCTTGACCTCCCCGCCGTAATCGCTGTTCTTGCGAAGCTTGACCATGGCGTTGTGCTGCCAGGACTCAAACTTGTAGGGACCCGAGCTGACCGGGCTCTCCCCGTAGGCCTTGGGATCCTTATAGAAGGACTCAGGCAGCGGCGCAAAAGCGCCGTAGCCCACCTGAATGGGAAAAGTGGACGAGGGCGAGATGAGGTCCACGGTGAAGGTCTTGTCGTCGATAACCTTCAACCCGGAGAACTGAGCATCCGCAGGCACACCCTGCTTCTGCAGATCGTCGAAGCCCTTGATGTTGGCGAAGAAGCTGGCATTCAGCTGGCCGTTGTTCACATTGGCAGCCCAAGACCAGGCCCTGGTGAAGGACTTGGCCGTGATAGGGGTGCCATCAGAGAACTTGCGTCCGTCAACCAGGGTGACCTTGTACTGGGACATGTCATCGTTGCCCTTGATCTCCGAGGCCAGATCGTTGTGGGCCTTGCCCTGGTCGTCGAAGCGGACCAGTCTGGAGTTGATGGCATCAACGACCTGCCCGCCGCAGCTCTCCACTGTGTTGCTGGGAATGAGCGGCTGGGCCGGCTCACACCCATGGACCGAGACCACGGCGTTGTTGCTGGACCGGCTGCCGGAGGACTGCTCGGCACCCTCGGTGTTGGTACTGCTGCCACTGCCGCAACCGCTTGCCAAAAGCGCCAAGGCACAGATGGTCGCGGACACGAGCGTAAGCTTTGAACCCTTTTTCATTGCTGCTGCTCCCTTTAACTGGTTCTCAACCTCGCGCATACACTTCGACGGTACTGGACTGACGTACCTTGACTGACATGTAGGCTGCGATACGCCACATTCTGATACCAGGATGTTTCACAGGACAAGACTTGTCTCATTTGCCGAATCTCAAGCCCGTGGAAAAGCCTGCCTATATCGGGCCTGCAACTGCTCGATGGAGACGTGGGTGTAGCGCTGTGTTGTCCGCAGGGAGGAGTGGCCCAGCATCTCTTGAACCTCGCGCAGGTCGGCTCCTCCATCCAGCATATGCGTGGCGGCCGAGTGTCGCAGGGCGTGGGGGGCGATGTCGGGTACCCCAGCCTGGCCAGCCGCCTGATGAACCACCTTACGGACCTGCCGCTGGCCAACCCTGCCGCCAAGCTGACCCAGGAAGAGGGCCTGACCTGCCTTGCGGGCCGCTTTGGCCGTTGAGCCCGCCAGGACCGGCCGCCCCTCCCGCAGCCAGCGGCCCAAGGCGCGATCGGCTGGCAGGCCGTAGGGCAGGACCCGCTCCTTGGACCCCTTGCCCAGAACCTTTGCAGTGCGGCTGTGCCGGTTCACGTCATCCAGGTCCAGTCCGCAGAGCTCGGCCACACGCATGCCCGTGGCGTACAGCAGTTCCAGCATGGCCGCATCGCGCACCTGCAGGGCCGCCTGAACTTTCTTGTCTTCTCGGGGCTCGACCGGATCCTGGTCAACCGTATCCATCAGGGTGCGAGCCTGATCGTGTGTCAGGATCCGTGGAAGGTGCTCGGACTGCTTGGGACTGCTCAGGGCCAGGGTGGGGTCGGTCTGGATCCGGCCGTGCCGGCTCAGCCAGCCAAAAAAGGACCTCAGTGCGGCCGTCTTTCGGGCCATAGTCGAGCGGGCGTGGGTCGATGCCTCGTGGGCCAGCCAGGACCTGATAGTGGCCAGATCGATCTGCGAGGGGTCATCAATGCCATGCAGATGCATCAGGTGCAGAAAGCCCGCCAAGTCGGCCCGGTAGGAGCGCACTGTGTTGGGGCTCTTGCCTGCCACCCGGGAAAGATAGTCGGTGAAGTCCTGCAAATCCTGGTCCACTGCGGGCACTCCCTTCACTTGGCTGTGCAGTATGTGCAATACAGTCTAGGCGCTTCCGCCCTCGTCGCAGCCGCTGGTGATACTGATCCAGGAGGTGGATGACCATGCGTTTGCCAGCAACCATACCGGCCGGAGCACGGCTGGTGGTCAGGATTGCTCTTGGACCGGACCGGGAAGACGGAAGGCCCAAGTTCCGCGACTACATAGGGCATGTGGTTGACTGGAACGGACGGCGGCTGATCCTGGACAGGGATCCAGCGGCCAACGGATCGCGTCCCGGGGAGCGCGTGACCCTCCAAGCAGAAGACATGGTGGCACTGAAGCCGGTCCCGGAACGCCGTTCGCCTCCGGACCCTCAGAATTTCAGTCGATGACCGGCGGGTGCAGCACCCGGGCTCTGCTGGTGGTCAGGAAGGCTGAGACCTGCTCGCCGCGCAAGGCCGAATCCAGCAGCTCCTGCCGCCAGTTGCCTTCCTGCGGATCCAATTCCAAATCGGTTGCGGACATCTGCTCCTGGTCGACCATGGCTGCCTTGTAGCGCCGGAAGGGATCGGCCTGAAGGAAGAAGTCCTGACGCTTTCCATCGGCCTCTGGCTCCTGGTCCCGCAAAAGAGAAGCTATGCCCTGCAGATTCTCGACCAGAACATCCAGAAGATCGGCCACTTGGTCGGCGTTCTCCTCCACCATGGCCCGGGTCCGTTCCGGGTCGGTCAGGGCTACACGGGTCATGTCCCGCCAGGATCCGGCCGCCAGAGCCGAGGCCACACGACGGTCAGACGATCTCGTCAGCATGTTGGCCAGGGCGGTGGCCACCACATGAGGCATATGCGAGATCAGTGCCGCAGCCCGGTCATGAGTGGCATCGTCCAGAGCAATCAGTCTGTTCCCCAGCCCCTGGGTGACCATATCGGCTACGGTCAGGAAGCGGCTGTAGTCCGTACGCTCATCGACGCAGAGGGCCCAGAGGGCATCTGCCAGCAGGGAAGGGTCCGAGTCCTCATAGCCGGAGCCCTCGCTGCCGGCCATGGGATGGGCGCCTACATAACGATCGGCCAGACCTGCCTGCTCGACCTGCCTGCGGACCGGACCCTTGACGCTGCCCACGTCGGTCAAGGTGGTGCCACGGGTCAGCACCGGCGCCAAGGCCTTGAGCACGTCGGGCATGGCACGCAAGGGTGTGGCCAGCACCAGCACGTCTGCTTTGCCCTTGGCCAGCTCCTCCAAGGTGTCCACACAATGGATCCCTTGGCTGCGGGCCTGCTCGTAGGGACGGTCGTTATGGTTCCACGCAATCACGAATCGACCCCGGGCGGCCAGGCGTCGGGCCAGCGATCCGCCGATTAGACCCAGCCCCGCAATGGCAATCTTGTGGGCCGAGGTCAGCACCGGCGAGGCGGCCATGCCCGCTATCGGGTGCATGTGCTCGGGCCCAGACAGGTCCATATGTGGGAAAGGCGCGGATTCATCTACCATAACAACTCCTTGCTGATTGTTTCGGAATCGGGGTCCTCACCCCTGAAGGCCCCCGCCCTGGGCAGCATCCATTCACGTATGGGTGGGGCTGGATGCGGGGTGCGCGGATGAACCGCCAGTGTCTTGAGCCAGTCCCCCCTTTCCAGCAGGTCGTCCAACACCTGGTTCAGACCCTTCTGCCATGGTGCGGCGTCGATGCTGGCTACGAAACTGTAGGTCCCGTCGTGCCCCTTGATGGGCCGGGACATGAATGAGGTCATGTTCAAGCCTGCATCGCGCAGACGGTCCAGCAGGTTGGCCAGCACGCCCGGACCCGTATTCAGGGGAATAAAGGTGATGATGGACTCGAAATCCCCGCCCGGCGCCAGGCGGCGTGCCAGCCCGGCGACCTGATTCCGGGGAGCCAACAGAAGAAAATCGGTTCGGGCCCCCTGATAGTCCTGCACCTCACGCCGATAGGTCTCCAGCCCGTAGAGGCTCCCACAGATGCGCGGACCCAGAGCCACCTGATCAGGGCCCAGATCACGGCAGGCCGCAGCGTTGGAGTTGGCTGTCACCGGTTTCAGGCCGGTCTCTTGGATGAAGCCCTTGCACTGGGCCAGTCCGTGAGGGTGGGCGCCGACCTGGCTCAGGGGGCCATGGTCGGACCGGACGAAGGCGTCGAAAACGATGGGCAGACGGACCATGCCGAAGCCCGCTACCGCTTGAGCATCAATCAAGGCGTCCATGTTGGGCACCACATGGCCCTCCACGTTGTTCTCCCAGGCCAGCACTCCCCAGCCTCGGCCCTCCTCCACGGCGGCCACAATGGCAGCTGCATCCGTACAGGGCCTCAGATCAGCCTGGCAGCCCAACCTTGTCTCCATGAGGTTGGTGGCCTCAAGGGCGGCCTGATGGGTGAAGGTCCCCTCGGGTCCCAGGAAGTGCAAAGGAATACGATCGGGCAGAGTCGCCCGTGATTCTGACAGAGCCTGACTCATGCGGATCGCCCCTGACGACGCAGGGGGCCGTCAGAAAACCAGGAGGCCGGCAGGCAGATGGCCAAGGTCTGGATCAGGACCAGCCCGCCCATCCAGAGGAAGACCGCATACTTGGCAAAGAATGTAGGGAAGTTGGCATAGGGCATGAGTACATCGCCGCCCGGCCCCCGCATGGAGAGCAGCCAGACCGTGACCGTGGAGGCCACCAGATGCAGGGCCAGGCCCATGGTGCCGCTATCGCAACGAACCCACCAGGCGGCCAGGGCCACCAGCAGATAGGCCAGGACCATCCCCCAAGGCAGACCCTGAGCGGCTCCGGAACGCTGGACCAGAGTACCCAGCACGCCCACCGCCAGCCCGATGGGCAGGCCCAGCAAACAACGGAAGGGACTTGCCTTGTCAGACTCCCCCGTCGAATGGGAGACGGTCTGGTCCTTGGATTTGGAAACCTGAGACTTCATGGATTCAA
Source organism: Bifidobacterium sp. M0404 (assembly GCF_016101415.1). Classification (NCBI taxonomy): domain Bacteria; kingdom Bacillati; phylum Actinomycetota; class Actinomycetes; order Bifidobacteriales; family Bifidobacteriaceae; genus Bifidobacterium; species Bifidobacterium sp. M0404. Next base: position 830,200 of record NZ_JACFQP010000001.1, read on the forward strand.
GACTAGTCCGACCCGGTCACCGTGGGGCGGCCGGGTCGCACTGATCCGATTGTGAGAAAAGGTTTACTTGTTGTTGGCCCTGCGCTGACGGGCGTTCCACTTATACCAGGCATCCCTGTCCAGGATGATCTTGCGCACGCGGATGGACTCGGGTGTCACCTCCACGCACTCGTCATCGTTGGCGAAGTCCAAAGACTCCTCCAGGCTCATGTCGATGGGCGGAGTCAGGGTCTCCAGCACGTCGGCGGTGGAGGAACGCATGTTGGTCATGTGCTTCTCCAAGGTGATGTTGATGTCCAGGTCGCCAGGCTTGTTGTTGATCCCCACGATCTGCCCCTCGTAGACGGGCGACTGCGGCTTGACGAAAAATTCACCGCGGGCCTGGAGCTTCTGCATGGCATAGGGGCTGGCCTTGCCGGAGCGGTCGGAAACCATGGATCCGTTCTGCCGGGTCTTGATGTCACCTGCCCAGGGGGCGTAGCCGGCGGAGATCGACGAGGAGATGCCGGTGCCGCGGGTGGCGGTCAGCAGGGCGGTGCGAAAGCCCAGGAGGCCACGGGAGGGCACGGTGAACTGCATCCTGACCCAGCCGGAGCCGTGGTTGGTCATGGTCTCCATGCGACCCTTGCGATCGGCCATGAGCTGGGTGACTGCGCCCATGTATTCCTCAGGCACGTCGATGGTGTCGGACTCCATGGGCTCCTGAATCTTGCCGTCCACAGTCTTGGTGACCACCTGAGGACGGCCTACGGTCAGCTCGTAGCCCTCGCGGCGCATCTGCTCGGCCAGAATGGCCAGGGCCAGCTCGCCACGGCCCTGAACCTCCCAGGCGTCGGGCCGATCGGTGGGCAGCACCTTGATGGAGACGTTGCCGATCAGCTCGCGATCCAGACGATCCTTGAGCATGCGGGCGGTCAGCTTATGGTCCTTGCCCTCAGTGCCGGCCAGCGGCGAGTCGTTGGTGCCGAAGGTCATGGAGACAGCCGGGTCGTCAACGTGAATCAGAGGCAGGGGGCGGGGATCGTCCTGGTCGACGATGGTCTCGCCGATCATGATGTCCTCAACACCGGCCACAGCCACGATGTCGCCGGGGCCGGCCTCGTCCACTGGGGAGCGCTGCAGGCCCTTGGTGCGCAGGATCTCAGTCAGCTTGAAGTTCTCAATGGATCCGTCCACACGCGACAGGCCGTACTGGCGGCCCTTGGTCAGGGTGCCGTTATAGATGCGTACCAGACCCAGACGGCCCAAATAATCGGACGCGTCAATGTTGGTCACATGGGCCTGCAGGGGGGCGCCTTCCTCATACTCCGGGGCGGGGATGTTATTCAGGATGGCCTCGAAGAGAGGCTCCAGATCGTCGTTGTCTGGCACAGCGCCGTCGGCCGGCTGGTTGACGGACGCCTTACCAGCCTTGGCAGCGCAGTAGATGACCGGCAGGTCCAGGAGGGAATCCAGATCCAGGTCCACTCCCTCCTCGCTCACGTCCTGGGCCAGGCCCAGGAGCAGATCGGTGGACTCGGAGACCACCTCGGAGATACGGGCATCGGGCCGGTCGGTCTTGTTGATGACCAGGATGACAGGCAGCTTGGCCTCCAGGGCCTTGCGCAGGACGAAGCGGGTCTGAGGCAGGGGTCCCTCGGAGGCATCCACCAGCAGGACTACGCCGTCGACCATGGAGATGCCACGCTCCACCTCGCCGCCAAAGTCGGCGTGGCCAGGGGTGTCCACCACGTTGATGGTGATGCCGTCAGGCTCGCCCAGCTTGGCTGCCAGGGGGCCCGTGTACTTGACGGCGGTGTTCTTGGCCAGGATGGTGATGCCCTTCTCCTTCTCCAGGTCGTTGGAGTCCATGACCCGGTCGGGCACCTCCTCCCGCTCGGAGAAGACGTGCGACTGCTGCAACATGGCGTTGACCAGGGTGGTCTTGCCGTGGTCAACGTGTGCCACAATCGCCACATTTCGTATATCGCCGCGTACCGCCATCAAAACCTCATTCTCGTGAATGCTATCCATGCCCCCACCGGCCTAGCTGCCGGCTGGCGTGGTCCAGGAATTGGACAAACAGAGACAAGTGTAACCGCTTTGTGTGACAGGCGTTCACTCCCCCTCGCCCTGGGGAGAACCCTAGGCAGGATCCGGGGATTCGGGCTGCCCAGACAGCTCCTGGCGTGCTTGGGCCAGAGCCGAGTCCTCATCGGGCAGGAAGGGGGCCAGGGAGGGCAGATCCTCCAAGGATTGCAGGCCCATCCGTTCAAGGAAGAGGTCGGTGGTAACCAGCAGCGCGGCATGGGTCTGCTCATCCAGGCCCTCCTCCCGGACCAAGCCACGCACCAGCAGGGCCCGGATGACCCCGTCTGAGCTGACCCCGCGAATCTGGCCCACCTGGGCACGGGTCATGGGCTGGCGGTAGGCCACGATGGCCAGGGCCTCCAGGGCCGCCTGGGAAAGTCTGGCCGTCTGACCATCCTTGACGAAAGCCGCCACCACGGGCTGGTAGACGGCCCGGCTGGTCAGCTGCCAGCCTCGGGCGGTCCGACGCAGTTCGAATCCTCGGTCGCTATAGGATTCGGCCAGCGATTCCAGGGCAGTATTGACTGGACCCGGATCCACGGCCAACACCCGGGAGAAGTCCTCTGCAGTCAGCGGCCGATCCGTGGCCACCAAAATAGCCTCCAGACAGGCGGCCAGCCCGCCGGGAAAGTCCTGCACGTCGAAGTCCACATATTCGGGACGGGTATCGGGAGCCGAGGATTGGCTCATGCGAAGTCCCCCTCACTGATCAAGGCCGTTTCCGGCTCCTGGATAGACCCAACCCAGCGCAGATAGAGCGGTTGGTAGGGGCCATCCTGACGGTACTGGATCAGCTCCTGCCTAAAGAAAATCAGCACAGCCAGGAATCGGGCCACCACCTGCGCCCGGCCCTTGGAGGAGGCGACCAGGTCGGCGAAAGCCACAGGCTGACCGGGCTGCGCCAGCAGGGCCTGGCGAACCTGGTCGGCCTCCTTGTTCAGGTCGACCAGGGGCACGTGCAACTGGTCCAGACGGACCTGGGAGGCCGGAGCGTTGACCAGGGCATTGGCACAGAGCAGGGCCAGATCCTCTGGCTCCAGGGTCCAGACCAGATCAGGCAGCAGATGGGCCAGCTGGGGCTCCAGATGGCCGGGATGCGGGTAGCGGCCCGAGTTGGCGGCCAGCCTGGCTCGAAAGTCCTGTCCAGCCTGCTTGAAGGCCCTGTACTGCAGAAGTCTGGCGAAGAGCAGGTCACGCTCACGAAGGGCATCCATGGAGGCCTGGTCACGCATGGATTCGTCCTCCACAGGCAGGAGGGCAGCGCTCTTGGCCTCTACCAGAACAGAGGCCACGTCCAGGAAGGCGCTGGCCTGATCCAGACCCTGACTGAAGTCCAGTGTGCGTACGTAGTCCAGAAACTCCCCAGTGATGGAGGCCAGCGAAACCTCCGTCAGGGAGAGCTTTCGGTTGGCCAGCATGCCCAGCAGCAGGTCGAAGGGCCCCTGGTAGACATCCAGGTCGACGGCGAAGCCGTCCGCTGATCCGCTCACGCCACGATGCCGCGGGCGATCAGCTCCCGGGCAACCTCCCGATACTCCTTGGCGGTCTTGTGCTCGGGTGCGAACATAGTGATGGGCTCACCGGCCACCGTGGCGTCGGGCAGCTTGATGGACCGGCTGATGATGGAGTGCAGGACCTTGCCCCTGAAGGCCTCGTAGATACGCTGAAGCACCTCGTCCGAATGCAGGGTCTTGGTGTACATGGTGACCAGAACACCGTAAACCTGCAGGTCAGGATTGATGCGGCTACGGACCTTCTCAATGGATTGCATGAGCAGTGCCACGCCGCGCAGGGCGAAGAACTCGGCCGCCACGGGAATGATGACCCCGTCCGCGGCAGTCAACGCATTGACGGTCAGCAGTCCAAGCGAGGGCTGACAGTCGATGATGATGGCATCATACTCCTGCCGCAGGGGCCGGATGGTGGCTGCCAGAGCCTGTTCCCTACCGACCTCGGTAACCAGCTGAATCTCGGCGGCCGACAGATCAATATTGGCCGGGATGATGTCCAGCCCGTCAAAACGGGTGTGCCTGACTACCTCGTGAACATCCAGTGACGGGTCGAACATGGCAGTGTAAATGGTGTTGTCCACGCTGTTGGCATTGATGCCCAGACCCACAGTGGCTGCACCCTGGGGGTCGAAGTCCACGATCAGCACCCTTCGCCCATACTGGCACATGGCCCCAGCGATGTTGATTGATGAGGTGGTCTTGCCCACACCGCCCTTCTGGTTGCACATGGCGAGGACACGGGCCGGGCCGTGCTGTTTCAAAGGCTCCGGGGCAGCGAACGTCTCATACTCGCGCCCTAACAAATCCGTAGGCATGCCTCTACCCTATCAAGTTTCCACCCGCATTCGCGGGTTGGCGGGTCAGCGGGCACGGGGATGGGCCGTCTGGTAGGTCTCCATAAGGGCCTGGGGACTGACGTGTGTGTAAATCTGTGTCGTGGTCACCGAGGCATGGCCCAGCAGCTCCTGGACCGAACGCACATCGGCGCCTCCCTCCAACAGATGAGTGGCGAAAGAGTGCCGCAGGGTGTGGGGATGCAGAGGTCTGTTCAGGCCCGCCCGGCGACCGGCGTCCCTGACCACCTGCCAGACGGTCTGCCTGGTCAGCCGCTTGCCCCGCTTGTTAAGGAAGACTGCCCTCAGCTCCCTGCTCTTGGTGGCTCGATCACACAGGCTGGCCCGTCCCAGATTCAGGTAGGCCTCCATGGCCTGGCAAGCGTAGGAACCTATAGGCACTAGACGCTGCTTGTCGCCCTTGCCGGTCAGACGGACCACCCGCTCGTCCAGGTCCATGTCCTCCAGATCCGTGCCGACGGCCTCCGAGACCCGGCAGCCGGTTGCGTACATGAACTCAAGCAGGGCCTTGTCCCGCAGGACCACTGGATCCTTGGACCCGCCCATCACAGCCGCATCCAGCAACCGGGTCACCTGGTCCACGTCCAACACATCCGGCAGGGCCGAGGTGCCCTTGGGAGCCTTGACCGTACGAGAAACATCCTGGTCGGTCACTCCCTGCTTGAGAGCGAACCGGTGCCACTCATGGACGGCGGCCATCCTCCGTGAGCGGCTGGCTGGACTCTCGTCGGCCAGATGGGCCAGAAAACCCTCCACATCGGCGGTTTGGATCTGCCCCATGCTGGTGATGCCGTGGCCGGACAACCAGTTGATGTACATAGTCAGATCGGACTTATAAGCCTTGACCGTGGCGGTGGCAAGACCCCGCTCCAGACCGGTGTAAGCCAGGAACTGATCCAGCAATGCAGTCAGCCCCTCCTGATGATCACCGTCCACTACTGCTTAACCTCCGGTTCTCTTCATCAGTGCTGGTCTTTAGGGCATATTCTAACGCTCCACTCCCCTGTTCCCGTACTTCCAACGTGCCTGGGATTGCGGCGGCATCTCAGGAAACATCCCGGATCAGTCCTTGAATCCCCTCTTGCTGAAGGATCCGTCGATAGGGGCCGGCCTCCCTGCTGATGATTCCGTCAATGGCGTGCATACCAAGCAGCTCCACTGGCGCATTGTCATCAGTCAATACCCTCCCATTTACTTCCTCAACCGTGTTCAGGCGGGAGCTGACCTGCTTCATCATCTCGGACAGGTCTGGATCAGGGCTGACCCTGGCAGCGGCCTCCGCCAGCAGGTCGGAACCAGGATAGTCCCTCATGGCCTCCCTCTTATCCCCTCCTGCTCCCGAAAAATCCTCGGAAGCGGGGCGACGTGCAAAGAGCTCGCGGTTGGTGGTCTGGGGCACATCGGCGGTCAGGATGGCATCGGAGCCGAAGACCCTGGTGATGGTATTGGTCAGGGCTGCATTGATGGACCCCTGACCGTCGTCGATCATGTTCATGTTGACCACCATGACCCCGCCAGGATTCAGGTGGTTCCTGACCAGGCTAAAGAACTCGGTGGAGCTCATCTGAAAGGGTATGGTGATGTCCTGATAGGCGTCGACCATGATCAGGTCGTAGCACTGGCGACTGGCCGCCAGCCAGGCTCGACCGTCATAGGTGGAAACCGGAATATCAGCTGGCTGGTCGAAATACTTGATGGCCAGGTTGCTGATGGACTGGTCGATCTCCACCCCCTGGATGGCCATCCGCGGATAGTACCGCTTCAGCTGCCGGGCGTAGGTCCCGGTCCCCATGCCCAGGATCAGGGCCGAGCGGGCCTGATTGGCCATGAGCGGCGCCGCCAAAGCCGTGTCGTAGTACATCCCGGTCATCCCGGGGTGCTTCATGGTCACCGACTGGACGCCGAAGAGGACGTTGGTGGAAAGGATGGTTCTATCCGCCAGGGTTTTGACCTGCAGGTAGTTGTAGATGGACTCGCCCTCATATGCCAGGCCCTTCTCCCAGAAGGCGAACCCCGTCATCGGCGACAGGGCGGCCGAGATGACAAAGGCCACCGTGGCCATGAAGCAGGCCAGGCGATGCACGTGGGAGGAAAGAAAGTAGATCAAGGCCACTAGGAGCAGTATTCCGGAGAAGATCAGGAAGGTGACGAAGGTCCCCACGGCCGGGATGGTCACAAAGGTGGGCAGGAAGGTGCCCAGGATGGATCCCACGGTATTGCAGGCGCTGAGCCGGCCGACCACCGAGGCGTTGTCGTCCAGGGAGTCGGTGGCGCTCTTGACCAGGCCCGGGGTGATGGTGCCCAGGAGGAAGAGGGGCGGAACAAAGATGATCAGGCAGGAGATAAAGGCCGCCAGGACCAGGAAGTTGGTGGAAACGGCCACGATCAGCAGTCCCGAAACCAGGATGATCAGATACTTGCCGACCAGGGGAATCAGGGCAATCCAGACGGCTGCAGCCATAATGCACAGGTAGAGTCTGTCCGGGTCGGGGTTTCTATCGGCCCAGCGGCCGCCGACGACGGCACCCAGGGCCAAAGCGATCATGATGGTCCCGATGATGATGGTCCATACGATCTGGGAGGACGAGAAGTAAGGAGCCAGCAGGCGGGAGGCCCCCAGCTCTGCGGCCATGACGGCCATGCCAGAAAAGAACTCCGTCACATAAAGAAAGATCCGCGACCGAAGGATGGGGCGCGGCTGATTAATTCTGGCCAGTATGGATGTACCGCTGCGAGATGATGGACCGGCTTGACCTGCTGATTCTGCCGGGACAGCCGACGCGTCTAGGCTGTGGTTATCGTTCATGGCGGCTCCCGGCATCATTGTCGTCAATCAACTTACCGTTCCCCTGAGGAATGGTCAAATATGCAATGAACCCCGCGAAAGGCGAGGTTCTTGCAATACAGTGTTCAGGTCCGCTGATCAGGCAGCGACCGGAGCATTTACGTCGGCAGGCAGGGCCTTCTTGGCCTCAGCCACGATGGCGTTGAAGGTGTCGATGTCGTTGACGACCAGGTCGGCCAGGGCACGGCGGTCCAGCTCGATCCCGGCCAGGCGCAGACCCTGGATGAAGCGGTTGTAGGTGATTCCCTGGGCGCGGCATCCGGCGTTGATGCGCTGGATCCACAGCTTGCGGAAGTCGCCCTTGCGAGCCTTGCGGTCCCGGAAGTTGTATGTATATGAATGGAGCAGCTGCTCCTTGGCCTTGCGGTAGAGACGGGAGCGCTGGCCACGGTAGCCTGACGCCCGCTCCAGGACGACCCGACGCTTCTTATGCGCGTTGACTGCCCGCTTGACTCGTGCCATAAATATTCCTCAGCTTTCTAAAATCTCACTCGACGCGACAGCACCCGCTCAGCGGGCCAGCATCCTCTTCATGTTCTTGGACTGGGTCGGAGCGAGCACCTCGTCAGTGGACAGGTGGCGACGCTTCTTGGCCGACTTGTGCTCCAGATTGTGGCGCATACCGGTCCCGGCGTGCATGAGCTTGCCCGAACCCGTGGTCCGGACGCGCTTGGATGCGGCGGAGTTACTTTTCATCTTCGGCATTGCTGCCCTCCTTGGATTTCATCTGCTTGGGAGAAGTATTGTTATTGGAGCCCGCAGTCTCTTTTTCATCGGCCTTGGCAGCCAGATGGGCCGCCTGACGGGCCTTGCGCTCGGCACGGGCCTGTCCGCCCCGCCGACGCTGCTCGGACTGGGTATGGACCTTCTTGCCCTTGGGTGACAGGGTCATAATGATGTTGCGCCCCTCCTGCTTGGGGGCAAACTCGATGGAGCCCAGATCCGCGACGTCATCAGCCAGCTTGCGCAGGAGCTCCACGCCGCCGATGGGCCGTGACTGCTCGCGCCCACGCAGCATGATGGTGACCTTGACCTTGTCTCCGGCGGACAGGAAGCGACGCACATGCCCTTCCTTGACCTCGAAGTCGTGGTCGTCGATCTTCAATCTGAAGCGGATCTCCTTGATCTCCGACATACTCTGGTTGCGGCGCGCCTCACGAGCCTTGATCTTCTCGTTGTATTTGAACTTGCCGTAATCAATGAGCTTGGCGACCGGAGGCTTGGCCTTGGGCGCAACCTCGACCAGGTCAAGGTTGGCCTCCTTGGCCAGGTTGAGGGCGACGGAGGTCGCAATGATTCCCACCTGCTCGCCGTTGGGCCCGATCAGGCGTACCTGAGACACTCGTATATCGTCGTTAATCCTTGGTTCGTCGCTAATGATGACTCCTTCTCAAATACCACAACATCCACTGCCCGGCGAAGAACCCATAGGTTTCGAACATGACCGTCGCAGCCGTATAGCAACGAAACCGTCAATGCCTGCACCGTAATACTGACGGTCAACCGTCACCGGCGCGGGTCGAACCCGAAGCCATGGAAGGCTCCCAGGTGGGATCATCCGCTTTCTTGATTTCTCAAGCCGAGTAGCAGTATAACACAACCCTTAGGACCGGGCCTAGTCAGGCGGTTGCTCCGTCCACCAGGGGCAGGTAGTCTCCGTAACCCTCCTCCTCCATCCGGTCCCGCGGAACGAACCGCAGGGCGGCGGAGTTCATGCAATAGCGCTGCCCGCCACGGTCAGCCGGGCCGTCGTCGAAGACGTGTCCCAAATGGATTCCGGTCTGTGCCGTCCGCACCTCGATCCGAGGACGACCCAGCAGCTTGTAGTCCTTGCGGTTGACCAGCAGGTCGGGATCTATGGGCTTGGTGAATGCCGGCCAGCCACAACCCGAGTCGTACTTGTCCGCCGAGGAGAAGAGTGGCTGCCCGCTGACCACGTCCACATAGATGCCCGGGCGGAATTCCCCATCGTAGGCGTTGGCGAAGGGCCGTTCGGTGGCCGAGTGCTGAGTGACCTCGTAGCTTTCAGGGTCCAGGGACCAGATGCGCTCGATGTAGCGCTGGCGGGAGGCGGCGTTGGCGATGGCCTCCAGGGGAATGTGGCAGTATCCGCCGGGGTTCTTGAGCAGGTAGTCCTGGTGGGACTCCTCCGCCGGATAGAAGTTGATCAAGGCCTCCACCTGCACAGCGGGCTGACGGCCGGTCCTGCGCTCCAGCTCCTCCAGAGCGCGACGGAAGACAGGCTCTTCCTGCTCGCGATGCTCGGAATCCCAGTAGAGGCCGCTGCGGTACTGCCTGCCCCGGTCATTGCCCTGCCGATCCACCGAGAAGGGGTCGATCAGATCCAGCAGAAGCAGGGTCAGGGTCCGCAGACTGACCGTCTGGGGATCATAGGTCAACCGCACGCTCTCCACAGCGTCGGTGACACCGCTGCAGACCTGCTCATAACTGGGGTTGGGCACTGTGGACTGGGCGTATCCCACCTGAGTGTCGATGATCCCGTCCACCTCTTGGAAGAACCGCTCGATGCCCCAGAAGCATCCCCCGGCCAGGACGACCGTAGCCGGGTTGTTGGTCGAAATCTTGTTCTTGTCCATGATTCCTCCTCACATACCGGTGTCTATCGCTAGGTTCAACCAGATCCGCAGAGCCGCTATTCCGTCCTTCCAGCCTCTTGACAGCCTTCTCACATTGTCGACCAGTCTGTCCTTGCGGCGCAAGAGGCGATTATCATATGACCATCTCCAAATCGAAGTCAGGAGGCGGGTCATGCAGCGAGCGCAGGAAGACGCTGACGAAGACGCGAGGTCCTCCGGGACCATCCTGGGTTCTCTGGCTGCGGCCTTCCCACGGACCCTACCCATCATGGCCGGATTCTTGGTGCTGGGGATCTCCTACGGCTTCCTGATGACCAGCCACGGATTCCCGGTGATCTACCCACTGGCCATGAGTGCCCTGATCTACGCCGGATCCATGGAGTTCGTGACCGTGGACCTGCTCTTGTCCACCTTCAATCCCTGGGGCGCGTTGATGCTGACCCTGATGGTCAATGCACGCCACCTCTTCTATGGCCTGGCCATGCTGCCGGTCTTTCGAGGGACGGGCCGGAAGAAACCCTACCTGATCTTCGGCATGTGCGATGAGACCTTCGCCCTCGAGTCCTCCGATCCTCACCCGGCCGGAACCGACAAGGGCTGGTACCTCTTCTTCGTCACACTGCTCAATCAAATCTACTGGGTGGGCGGTGCCACGCTGGGCGCTGTGCTGGGCAACATGGCGAACTTCGACACCCGGGGGCTGGATTTCGTGCTGACCGCCATGTTCCTGGTGCTCTTCCTGGAGCAGTGGCGGCAGGCCGAGGCCCGCGTGCCGGCCCTGATCGGTCTGCTGGCCTCCTTGGCCTGTCTGCTGGTCTTTGGACCTGACCGGTTCATCATCCCGTCCATGGCGGTCATCCTGGCCGTCTTCATCCTCTTGGACTTCCGCAGCCAAAGGGAGGCCTCATGACCACTGCACAGCAACTGATCACCATAGGCATTGTGGTCCTGGGAACCATGGCCACCAGATTCCTGCCCTTCATAATTTGGCCGGAGGGACGTCGGCCACCGGCCCTGGTGACCAGGCTGGGACGTCTGCTGCCAGCCGCCGTCATGGGACTGCTGGTGGTCTATTCGTTGAGGCACACCAACCTGGTCGGAGGCGACCACGGGCTCTACGAGGCCCTGGCTCTGCTGGTCACAGCCCTGGTCCACCTGCGCTGGCGAAACATGATGGTCAGCATCGCCTGCGGCACCCTGACCTACATGGCCCTGGTGCAAGGGTGGCTGCTCTTCCTGATCCGTCTGGTTGGTCTGGGATGATGAGTGTGCGTCCAATGGGCGAGCGCAGAAAGAAGAATCTTATGCAGGATGACGGTCAGTCGGACCGCACAGGCCAAGCACCGCTCTGCCGAATCTGGGGTGCCGGACAGTACTTCGGTGAAGAGACAGCACGCGGCGAACAAGCTTTGGTCATAGCAGCGGATGGAGGAATGGAGCCGGCTCTGGAGCACGGTGACGAACCCGACCTGGTCGTAGGCGACTTCGACTCCCTGCCCGCTGGCAGCCGAAAGCTGCGCACAGACATCCCGCGCCGTGTCCTGCCTGCTGAAAAGGACGACACCGACCTGCTGGCCGCAGTCAAGGTAGGCTGGCAGCGGGGTTGCCGACGATTCCTTATATATGGAGGTCTGGGCGGGCGTATGGACCACACGCTGGCGAATCTGAATCTGATCCATCTGATTGCTGCCCGCGGTGGCCGGGCCGAACTCTGGGGCCAGGGAATGCTGGTCACGGCTCTTGGACCCGGAAGCCTGGACTTTCCGGCCTGGGACTGCCCGCCCAAGTCCATGGTCTCCGTCCTGGCGGCCGACGACCAGGCTCTGGGTGTGGTCGAGCAGGGCCTCAAATACCAGACGGACGGCATGACCATGACCAACCAGCAGGTCACCGGTGTCAGCAACGAGTTCCTGCCCAGCAGACCGGCCCACATAGCACTGAAGCAGGGAACAGTGTTCGTCACCTACCCCACATCAGCGCCCGAGCCGGTCTGGAGCACCAGTCTGGAACCCGAGGCCGACCTGGGCCCCTTGGAGACCCGACCCTCCCGTCGTCTGGCCTGAGCCCTCTTTTGACTTGAAACCCCACGTGGAAAGGAACAATCTATGACAGCATCATCAACCAAGCAGCTAACGACCCCGACAGCCGAGCACCCGCTCTTCATCTGCTACAGCCGCTGCACCACCTGCGCCAAGGCCCGCACCTGGCTGCGTGACCACAATGTGGACTTCACCGAGCGCGACATCAAGGAGGACCGCCCCACTCAGGATGAACTGACCGCTTGGTTGGACATGAGCGGCCTGCCCGTCCGGCGATTCTTCAACACCTCAGGTCAGGCTTATCGCAGTCAGGGGTTGAGCAAACGCCTGCCGCAGATGGACACGGAGCAGGCTCTGCAGCTGCTGTCCACCGACGGTATGCTGGTCAAGCGTCCCATTCTGCTGGATGGCCGGCATGTCCTGGTCGGATTCCGTCAGCAGCAGTGGGAGGATTGGCTGGCCAATACGAACGAAAATTCTCACAATTCCTGATCGTTTTGTTGCGCAAACAAACAACAAAACCTACCAATTTTTTTGTTCGTTTTTTCCTCGGCACAACCCGCGTAATCGCTTGCTTTAAGTACATAGGGTTCTATAAACTATGAGATGTTATCAGTAATCGGCCATATACGGTCCGGTAATTTTTGTGCTGTATACGGCCAATCTCCAAGGGAGAATTGAATGACAGTAAAGATTGGCATCAACGGATTCGGACGTATCGGTCGTCTGGCCTTCCGGCGCATCTTTGAGCTCCAGGCCCGTGGCGGCGACGCCTCCAACATCGAGGTTGCCGCCATCAACGATCTGACCACCCCGGCCATTCTGGCCTATCTGCTCAAGTACGACAGCACCCAGGGCACCTTCCGTCACGACGATGGCACCCCTGTCTCGGTCACCTCCACCGACACTGCCATTGTAGTGGACGGCAAGGAGTACCCGGTCTACGCCGAGAAGGATGCCAACAACATCCCCTGGGTCAAGAACGACGGCGTGGACTACGTGCTGGAGTGCACCGGCTTCTACACCTCGGCCGAGAAGTCCCAGGCCCACCTGAACGCCGGAGCCAAGAAGGTTCTGATTTCCGCCCCAGCCAAGGACGACACCACTCCTACCGTGGTCTATGGCGTCAACCAGGAGACCCTGAAGCCCTCCGACAAGATCATCTCCGCCGGCTCCTGCACCACCGGCTCCCTGGCCGCCATGGTCAAGATGTTGGATGACAACTTCGGCATCCGCATTGGCTACATGACCACCATTCACGCCTACACCGGCTCCCAGATGCTGCTGGACGGCCCCAAGGGCAACAAGCCACGCAACACCCGCGCCGCTGCCATCAACACCATTGAGCACTCCACCGGTGCCGCCAAGGCCATCGGCAAGGTCGTTCCCTCCGTTGACGGCAAGCTGCAGGGCCATGCACAGCGTGTGGCCGTTCCCTCCGGCTCCGTCACCGAGCTGACCTGCGTCCTGGACAAGAAGGTCACCGTCGACGAGATCAACAACGCCGCCAAGAAGGCCTTCGAAGGCAAGGACTACTTCGGCTACAACGACGAGGGCATCGTCTCCTCCGACGTGATCGGCGACACCCACGGTGGCATCTTCGACCCCACGCAGACTGATGTCAACACCTATGGTGACGACCAGCTGGTTCGCACCGTTGCCTTCTATGACAACGAGTACGGCTTCACCAGCAACATGATCCGCACCCTGCTCTACTTCGCCAAGTTGGGCGACTGAGCATCCGGCCGGTTCCTCTGGCCATGGCGATTTCGGGGTCCGTTCCCTTCGGGGGCGGACCTCTTGCTTATAATCAGCGCCTCCGGGTGAGCGCCCGCATGGCCAAGTCGCAGACCAGGCCTACGACCATGCCCACCAGAAACCCGATGGCCATGACGGCCAGAGGGTTGTTTTCCAGCCAAGAGGCGGCCAGATACCCCAAGGTCCACATATACATGGACCAGAGCAGACCAGCCAGTGCAGCCAAGGGCAGATAACGGCTCAACGGATACCGCGCCGCCCCTGCAGTCAGATTTACCACGGTCCGGCCCGAAGGCACGAACCGCGAGGCTAGTGTGAAGAAGCCGCCTCCCTGCAGTAGCGCCCGGTGGGCCCATGATGTCACAGTCTTGCCTGCTGCACCTCGAAAGACGGCCAGACGATTCAACGGGACAAGTCGCCCCAGCCCATAGGTACAGGCATCTCCGCCCGCAAAGGCCAGGGCGCAAACCAGAAAGACCAGGATGGGAAGGGGTCGCCCCGAGGCTCGAAAGGCCGAAGCCGTGGCCAGGACCATAAGCTCCGTAGGTATGGGAATGATCAGCGCATCCAGAAAGGCGGCCAGAAAAAGCACAGCCAGACCCCATCCGCCCGTCACCGCATCGAGCAGCCAGGCATTGACAGCGGTCATGGACTACCCTTTCCGCGAGATCGCACCAAAGACACCCCTAAGCCTACGCAAACGGTCAGTACCTTAGCATGGAGTCATGAGCAAGAAGAAGCGGGCAGACTCGGATGCCGCGACTCCGGCCATGGCCCAGCTGGAGCGTCTAGGGGTTCCCTTCACCGTCCACGAGTATCATCACAATGCTGACCACATGGACCAGGGGTACGGCATCGAGGCTGCCAAAAAACTGGGCCTGGATCCGCGCACGGTCTACAAGACCCTGATGGCCGACACGGGTAAGGAGCGGGTCATCGGCATTGTTCCGGTGACCGGCCATCTGAACCTCAAGCACCTGGCCGCTGCCGTGGGTGCCAAAAAGGCTCGTATGGCCGACAAGGCCCAGGCCGAGCGGGAGAGCGGATATGTCTTGGGCGGCATCTCGCCCTTCGGCCAACGCACCCAACACTTGACCGTGCTGGACCAAGGTGCCCTGGAGTTCGACACCATTATGGTCTCCGGCGGCAAGCGCGGCATCAGCCTGGGTCTGGACCCGAGGGATTTGATACGGGTTCTCAAGGCCAAGACCGCGCCTCTAGCCGTTGACTGAGAGATTTTAGCGGCTTGGGCTCAGCCCTGCGGCTGTGGAATCTTCCTGGACACGCGTGTTGAGCGCAGGGCAGCAGGCAGGACGAAGTGCATGTGCTCGTCGACTGCTCGTTCTCGGGTTACCCGGGTGAATCCTCGGGATGCCAGGGTCTCCAGTACCCCCTGAACCAGGTTTTCAGGAACTGAAGCGCCCGAGGTGAGCCCTACCGAATCCATGCCCTGCAGCCAGGTCGGGTCCAGTTCACCCGCATCGTCGACCCGGTGAGCCCTCTGCTCACCCTGACCAGGAAAGCGCGCAGCCAGGGCCTGACGGGCCACCTCAACCAGACGAACTGAATTGGAGGAGTTGGCCGACCCCACCACAATCATGCAGTCCGCCTGACCGGCCACCAGCTTGACCGCCTGTTGCCTGTTCTGGGTGGCGTAGCAGATGTCGGAACCCGGCGGCTCCTCTATCCAGGGGAAGCGTCGACGCAGGGCCGCAGCCAGATCGGCGGTCTCATCCAGGCTCAGTGTGGTCTGAGTCAGCATGACCAGAGGCGTGTCCGGTCCGAAATCCAAAGCCTCGATATCGGCCTCATGCTCCACCAGATGAACCCGGTCAGGTGCCTCCCCCATGACTCCAATAGCCTCGTCGTGCCCCCGGTGGCCTATGTAAATGATCGAGTAGCCGTCCCGAACGAAACGCTGGACCTCCCGGTGGACCTTGCTGACCAGCGGGCATGAGGCATCGACCACGCGCATCCCCCGCCGCTGGGCCTCCTTGACGACCGAGGGGGCGATGCCATGGGCCGAGAAGACCACGGGAACCCCGGCGCGGACGGCCTGGTCGGGAATCTGGTCCAACTCATCCACGAACACGGCCCCACGCCGGGACAGGTCCTCAACCACATGCCGGTTGTGGACTATCTGCCGACGCACATAGACCGGTGGCAGACCTTGGTGGGGGTTGTCTGCATCCAGGATGGTCTGCACAGTCTGAATGGCACGGTCCACCCCCGCGCAGAACCCGCGCGGATCAGCAAGGATGACCCGGCCATGCCCCTGCGGGATCGGCTGTTCGCACACGGTGGTCCGAAATCCTGCCACTGCCGCTCCTTATCGATATCAATCCGGACGGTTCCGGACGCTGCAAATCCATGGTAGAAAGCCAGAGCGGCCCCCGATAGTCCATTCGCCACTCTTTCACCAAGAAGCCAAGACCGCCCAGGCGCTAGGATGGTGGCGTACCAAGCATCAACGGCACTATGGAAGTGGGAGCATGCATACGAACGAGATGATGGGCGGGGCCGTGCCCCGGACAGGACAGCAGTACAGCATCCGTCATGGGGACTATGAGGCGGTGGTGACCGAGCTGGGAGCCATCCTGCGTGTCCTGAAATACCGGGGAAAAGGCCTGCTGGCCTCATTTGACCCGGATGAAACCGTACCATGTAGCAACGGGAACGTGCTGGTACCCTTCCCCAACCGGATCGAGGATGGCACCTACGAATTTCAGAGCCACACCTACACCCTGCCCATCGACGAGCATGACCGGAACACCGCCATTCACGGCTACGGATACCGGGCCTACTGGCGGCTGCAAGCCCTGACCGAGGACTCCGTCAGCCTCTCCTGGCGGGTGCCAGACATGGGCGGATACCCCTTCGACGTGGTGGTTACCGTCACCTACACCCTGGACGACCAGGGGCTGACCATGACCACCCGTGCTCTGAACCTAGGCGACGAGGCTGCGCCTTGGGCCTTCGGCATCCACCCCTGGCTAGCCAACGGCAAACAGGGCGTCGGTGACCAGATTCAGAAAGACAACGCCCCCTGCACCCTGTCCATTCCCTGCCGTACCCACGTGGTGGTCGATCCCGACAGGCTGCTGCCCACCGGTACCGAACCCGTCCAAGGGCGAACAGATCTGCGCCAGGGCCCTGCGCTGGGTGAGGATGCGGACTTCGACGATGCCTGGACTGATGTGGAGCGGGACGACGACGGCACCTGTTCGGCCTGGTTCACCCGGCCGGACGGCATACGCATTCAGCTCTGGGGCGATGAGACCATCACCTCATGGCAGGTCTGCACTGGAACCGGCTTTGACGCGGGCATGCGCCCGGCCGGTGTTGCCGTGGAGCCCATGACCGCCTACGCTAACGCCTTCAGAACTGGTCGGAATCTGGTCATTCTGCAGCCTGCAGCTGTCTATACCACCCAGGTGGGTTACCGGGCACAAGAGGTCTGACCAGCCTGGTTGGTCGACAAAGGTCAGCCCGGTGTGCGATAATCGGCAAGGCTTATAGGTTCATCAGTAGCAAAGGAGTCCAATCATGGGCATGCGCGGACGCAAGCGCAGGGATCGCCGCAAGAAGGCCGCCAATCACGGCAAGAGGCCGAACACCTGATTGTCTGCCCCGGCACCAACGGTGCCGGGGTTTTGCATATATACATAAAAAAAAAAACCATGGTTGCATAGACATGACCATGATCCCTGCAATAGCCTGAACAGTCGGATAGAACCGTCGTACTGCCAAGGAATCGACGAGATTTACCTAACTGAATCTACTTGTCCGCAGTGCGTTCCGTGGTCCCCTGCTCCAGTTCATCCATCTGATCGAACATGTGCCTGAGCCGGTCCAGCAGACAGTCCGGTGCACATTCTGGACGCAGGTACCGGCGCAGCTCCTCGATGACCATGCGCTCCCGCTCGTCGCAGCAGGAATCCGGATCGAAGCAGTCGCTGGGGTCAACGCAGGAGGCATCCTGGTAGATGCGAAGGCTGGTGTGGGTCACCCTGACAGAGCCGCCGTCATCGTATGCGTAGTGACTCATCTCCACGCGTCCGTCCATGCTCCTGCCCACTTCCTGATACCCGATCTTCGGGGGCCCTCAATGCCCCTTGCTGCTGATCTCTTTTTTTATACTAGGCCTGACCTCAACAGGTCCATGGTGTTCCGCTGAGGGCTTGCCTGCGGCCCCGCGCTCCTGCTGGTAGCCACGCTCCTTGGCATACCGCTCCAGCTCCTGGCGTAGCTGCGAGCGTGCACGGTTCAGTCGGCTCATGACTGTGCCGATCTTGATGCCCTCCTCGTCGGCGACCTGTTGGTAGCTCTTGCCATCGATGGCAGCGTCGATGAAGACCCGCCGGCGTTCCGGACTGAGCCGATTCAGCGCGGCCATGATCTCCTCGGGGGCGAAGGTCTCCATGTATTCCTGCTCAGCGGATTTGAGCCCTTCGGACCCGTGCTCCGATGCCGAATAAATATCCCAGTCGTTGTACTCGCCAGTCGAGTCGTTGGCCCTTTGCGGACGCCGCTTGGCCTTGTGGTACTGATTGAAGTAGGCGTTGCGCTCGATGGTGGTCATCCAGGCCTCGAAATTGCTGCCGGGCTGGAAGCGGTCGAAGGCCTTGAATCCGCGCTCGAAAGTGTCCTGAACCAGATCCTGGGCATCGTCGGGGTTGTTGGTTAGGCGCATGGCCTGTCGGTAAAGCACATCCACCGCAGGCATGGCCAGGGCCTCGAATTGACGTTTTCTGCTTTCGAGTTTGCTGGTATCTGCCACACCCCTATTGTGCCATCCCCCCTCGCCCGTCGCGGTTCCGACCCGGTCGCGGGCCGGTCGCTCCTCGGTTACCATAAAGACTGAGGAGAAATCACGCTTATGGAAAACACCGAGTACACAAGCATGGAGCAGGCGCTTCAGTCGGCCCCGCAACAGGAGGGGTCGACACGCCTAGGGGACTCCTGGCTTCTGGGGTTCGACACCGAGACCACGGGCACCAAACCAGGCAAAGACGGCATTGTTTCGGCCAGTCTGGTTCTGCGCGACCCGACTAAGGGCTACGCAGGGGATGTGGTAGCCACCTGGATAGTCAATCCGCACCGGCATATCAGCAAGGGGGCCAGCAGGGTCAACGGGTTCACCGATGATCAGCTGGCCACCGAGGGCATGGAGCCTGAGCTGGCCACCGAGCAGATGGCCGGATTCATCGCCTGTGCCCAGAACAAGCGCATCCCCCTGCTGGCCTACAACGCCCCCTTCGACGTGCAGATGCTGGACGGGGACATCGCCCACTGGTGCGCAGGGTCAGTCAAGCCCCTGAGCGAGGGGGATCTGCTGGTGGTGGACCCTCTGGTCCTGGACAGAGAGATCTCCCACCGGTCGGGCCGCCGCACCCTAGGAATGACCAGCGAGTACTACGGCGTCATCCCCCATGGCAACTTCCACAATGCCACGGCGGATACGGTGGCGGCAGTGGATTTGATTAAACCAATGACCACCCTCTTCCCCCAGGTGGCCCGAATCACCATGGACTCCCTTATGGACTGGCAGCGGCAGGCACAGGCCAAGTGGCGGGACCAGTTCAACCAGCACCTGATCTCACAAGGGCGTCGACCGGTCACTGACAACTGGCTCTGACCCCGGCCCTGATGCCCACAGGCCTCTGCCTGGAAATACAGAGCAAGGAGTGATCAAGATAAGCGGCTACCCGCATTTGACCATTCAGTCAAAGGGTCGCCGGACCCACCTTCTTCGGCCTCAACGGGGTTATAGACTTGGGTCTGGTCTCGGTCAGATCTCCTATCGGGACAGGCACAACCCAACGGACAAGGGGGAAAACGGCATGGCGCTGACGATGGCTTCGACCTTGGAGCTACTGCACGAGCATGATCAGCTGCGCGAGGTGATCCGAGGCGACCGGTGGACTTTGGATTCGCCCGAGGATATCCAGCCATCCAGGCCCTTCACCGATGTCACCTACGACACCCGTCAGGCGGGACCTGGCAGCCTGCTTTTCTGCAAGGGACACTTCCTGCCTGAATATCTGGATTCCTGCGGCCCGGAAGGACCGGCGGCCTACGTGGCCCAGCAGGACCTGTCCGCACACACCAAAGCTCCGGGGATCATCGTCAACGACGTGCGCAAATCCATGAGCCTGCTGGCCTCAGCCTTCTATGGCCGCCCCCAGGACCGGCTGACCCTGGTGGGAATCACCGGCACCAAGGGCAAGACCACCACTGCCTACTTCCTGCAGGCCATGCTCTCCAGGCTCTCCGGGGGCCGCGCCGCCTTGCTCTCCTCGGTGGACAACTGCCTGGACGGCCGACACTACCAGGAATCCCAGCTGACCACTCCCGAGTCGCTGGACCTCTTCCGCATGATGCGCCATGCGGTGGATGCAGGCATGCGCTACATGGTCATGGAGGTCTCCTCCCAGGCCTACAAGGTGGATCGGGTCTACGGGTTGACCTTCGATCTGGGGGCATTCCTGAACATCTCCCCAGACCACATCAGCCCCATCGAGCATCCCAGTTTTGAGGACTATTTCTACTGCAAGCGCCGCATAACCTACAACAGCCGGCAGCTGGTCCTGGGAGCCGATACGCGCGGAGCCGACCTGATCCGTCAGGATGCCCGCGCCGCCGGAGTTCCAGTGACCACCTTCGGCGATGGAACTCGACAGGCCGACTTCCTGGTCCGCAAGGCTCCCGGTGAGGGCGACGACTACCTGGTAGGGCCCTCCGACGGAGCCCTGCGACCGGTCAGTCTGTCCATGGACGGGGATTTCAACGCCTTGAACGCGGCCGCCGCCCTGGCCATGCTGACCCGTCTAGGTCTGGAGCCTGATTCCGGAGCCATCCAGGCCATGGGGAACGTCAGAATCGCCGGCAGGATGGAACGCTTCAAGGCCGACAACCGGGTGGTTTACGTCGACTACGCCCACAACAAGGCCTCGGTCACAGCGCTTCTGAATTTTGTAGATGAGCGCTACGGCGAGCGTAAACCCCTGATTACTCTGGTTTCCGGTTCCGCTGGCGGCAAGGCCATCGATCGCAGGGAGGGCATCGTCAGCGCCGCCCAGGACCGTGTCGATCGGCTGATCCTGACCGCCGACGATGAGGACGGAGAGAGCTCGGACCAGGTGGACCAGCAGATGCTGGGCTTCGTGACCAACCCGAACCTGGATGTCAGCATCGAGCCGGACAGGACCCAGGCCATCAAGCAGGCCGTAGGTGATCCAGGCCAGCCAAGGGACCGTTTACGCGTCACCCTGGTCATCGGCAAAGGCGAGGAACGCTGGATCAAGAAGGACGGCAGCCACGTGCCCTATGAGGGCGACGACCATGTGGTAGCTCGCCTGCTGGGTACGAAAAGCTACAATCTGGGAGCCACCGGAACAGCCCAGGGATGACTATCCCGACAAGCCCCTAAGACGGGAATCCGATGCCCCGTGGCAGAACAGGACGCACGACCACCTGGCAGGTGGTTTCAAATAGATCAAAGAATTCCAGCCGGTCATACAGGGCAGAGAGGGATCCCGCCATGCCGCAGCGGCCCATCGTGGACTCTCAGGCGGTCCCGGCACAGGTCAACCTTGATCGGGTTCGGACTCTTCGCGACCTGAACGATCCGGATCGTTCAGCCGCTGGGAGATGACGGCCGTCACCCCATCGCCACGCATGGTGACCCCATAGAGAGCGTCAGCGATGCCCATGGTCCGCTGCTGATGGGTGATGATGATCAGCTGGGCATGCTCCCGCAGCTGCTCGAAGGCCTTGAGCAGCCTGGTCAGGTTGACGTCGTCCAGGGCGGCCTCGACCTCGTCCATGACATAGAAGGGGCTGGGCCGGGCCGTAAAGATGGCCAAAAGCAGGGCCAGGGCCGTCAGCGACCGCTCTCCACCCGAAAGCAGGGATAACCTGCGGACCCTCTTGCCGGCCGGGCTGGCCTCGACCAGAACGCCGGTGGTCAGCAGGTCGTCCGGATCCTCCAGCCGCAGTCGACCGCGCCCGCCTGGGAAGAGGGTAGAGAAGATACGCTCGAAGGCCTGGGCGGTGTCGTCGAAGGCCTCCTTGAAGACTGTGACCATGGTCGAATCCAGATCCTTGACCAAGGCCATCAGGTCATCCCGTGAGCCTATTACATCCTGACGCTGCTCGTGCAAGTAGCGGTTGCGGGACTCTAGAGCCTCGTATTCCTCGGTGGCCAGCGGGTTGACCTTGCCTAGGGCGGCCAGGTCCCGCTTGGCCTTGGCCAGCCGTTTCTCCTGCTCACCGCGCCGGTAGGGCACTGTTTTGAAAGCTGGCAAATCCCCATCTTCGCCCATCCCCTCCTGGTCCAGGGGCACCGGGTTGCCCTCGTCATCCAGAACAGGAACCGGACGGTCGGGGCCATATTCGCGGATCAGTTCCTCCGGCTCCATGCCCAGGTCATCCTGGATGCGCTGACGCAGACGGCCGCCTTCACCTGCCAGACGCTCCCGCTCCAGGTCCAGACCGTGCTCATCCTGGCGCAGACCGGCCACCTTGGGTTCCAGAGCGTCCCTGCTGGCACGCAGATCTGTCAGTTCCTTGTCATGGGCCGAGGCCTTGGCCCTGAGCTGATCCCGGCGGCGGACAGCACGCTCCATCCTCTCCTTGATCAGCTGGGCCAGCAGGTCTGCCCTGAAAGCGATCAGTCCCAGGGAAGCCATGCCAGCCTTGCGCTGACGATTCTCCTCACCTATTCGCTGACGATGGCGTTCGGCCTGCTCGGCCTGATCCCGCAGCAGATCGATCTGACGCAGCAGGGAGGCATGCCGCCGGTCGCTCTCGGTCCAGGTCAGCTTGGCTTCCATCTCGGCAGTGCGGGCCTGGTCCAGAGCCGTCTCCAATTCATGCTGCCGGTCTTCCATGCCCTCCGGGTCATCAGAGTCAGATTCCCCGTTTTCCTGGGCACGAGCCAGGCCGGCCTTGAGATCTTCCAGTTTGAGTTCGTGGGTACGCACCTGGTCGCGCACCTGTGCCAGCCGGTCATCCAGATCCTTGACTCCGGCCTGGGCTCGATCAGACTCCTTGCGGGCTGCCGCCAGATCCCGGGCGGCCTGCTCAGCCTTGACCCGGGCCTCAGTGCACTGGTTGCGCGCCTCCTGAAGCTTCTGCTCTGCCTGCTCAAGGACGGCACGTGCCGCTTCCATCTGGGGCTGCAGTGTTTTGGATTCCTCCTGGAGGGCCTCCACCTGCGCCAGGGCCTTATCCCTACGCGCGGTCAGCGCCAAGTCGCTGGTGGCTGGAGCGGATCCACCTACGGCGCCTACCCGGTCGTAGAGGTCGCCCAGGCGAGTCAGCGCCTGTTGCCATCCGTCCTCCAGGGCATGACGGGCCTGATCACCGTCATTGACGGCAGCTGTAGAGGCCAGCAGACTGCGGACAGCATCCAGCACCCCCTGGGCCCGGTCAGGATCGGCAGGATGTTCCCGCAGGGTCACTAGGTCGGCGGCCGACCGCCAGGGGCCGTCACCATGCCTTACGCCTGCACCCTTGATCGGGCCTGATGCCGAGATCAGCGCGGCGCGTCCCAAGCGATCCTGGCGGGCCCGCTCCAGGGTTCGATCGACCGTCTGCTCATCCTTGGCCACCAGGGCCGAGGCATAGTCATGCAGGGCCTGGGCCAGGGGCTCCTCCCAGCCATCCTCTACTCGGACGAAGTCGGTCAGCAGGCCCAGCAGGGCCGGATCCCCGGCCTGGGACAGGGCCTCGCCGGCGCCGCGATGGTCCAGCGTGTCCGCCAAGGCATCAGCCTTGGCCTGAGCAGAGATGGCATCGGACTGAATTCGACGTTCCCGCTCCTGAAGATCGTTGAGTCTGCTGCGGGCCTGGTCCCTGACCTGACCCGCCTGATCCAGGGCCTGTCTGCCGTCCTGCTCAGGGTTTTCCTCCTGATTATCCAGATCCCGCACCCGGTTTCTAGCACGCTCCAGGCCTTCCCTGACCTGACCCTGCTGGCGGGTCAGGTCGCGCTCACGCTGCCTGGAAAGTTCCAGGGCCGATTCCTCCTTGGCCACCAGCTGCGCCAGGTCACCAAGCCGAGCCTGTCGCTTCCTGGCAGCCTGCCGCAGCTCGGTCATGGTCTGCCGGTGAGCGGCCAGCCGCCGCTCCAGATCCGCACGGGCTTGAACGCAGCCATCCAGGGCGATCCGGTCGGCTCCGACCTGGCCCTCCTCCTGATCAGCCTGGCCCTTGAGCTCGTCAGCCCGCCGCCTGAGCACCCCAGGATCCTGACCCTGATCGGCCACCATGCCCGCCTCCAGCGAACGGCTGCGCTCCCTGGCCAGGGATGCCAGGGACCCGGCACGCTCACCGAGCTTGGTCAGGTCGTTCCACTGCTGGTTGACCGCATCCAGGGCCGGACTGGACTGCCTATCCAGCCCCTCCAACTGTTCGATGCGCAGCTTGACCCTGGTCAGGTCCTCCTGTCCCCTGGCCAGCCGCCCCCGGGTCTCAACCATCTGCGAACGCAGATCCTCCAGCTTTTTCTGCGAAGTCAGAGCATCATCGGCATGGATACGGGCCTGGGCGTCCCGCAGACTGACCTGGATCATGTCTGCCCGGCGGGAGACCTTGGCCTGGCGACCCAGCGGTCCCAACTGCCGATGAATCTCGCCAATCAGATCATCCAGACGGGAAAGGTTGGCCTCGGTGTTGGCCAGCTTGTGCAGGGCCCGTTCCTTGCGCTTGCGGTGCTTGAGGATGCCGGCCGCCTCCTCGATGAAAGCCCGATGGCCGGCGGGATCAGCCCGCAGGATGGCATCCAGCCGCCCCTGGCCGACGATCACGTGCATCTGCTGGCCCAGCCCGGTGTCGCTGAGCAGCTCCTGGATGTCAAGCAGGCGGCAGTCGGAACCGTTGATGGCGTATTCGGACCCGCCGTTGCGGTAGATGGTCCGGCTGATGGTGACCTCGGTGTAGTCGATGTCCAAGGTCCGGTCGGTGTTGTCGATGGTCAGGGTGACCTGCGCCCGGCCCAGCGGCGGCCTGGAGGAGGTGCCTGCGAAGATGACGTCCTCCATGGATCCGCCGCGCAGGCTTTTGGCCCCCTGCTCGCCCATGACCCAAGCCAAAGCGTCGACTATGTTGGATTTGCCTGATCCGTTGGGGCCCACCACAGCGGTGATGCCCGGCTCGAAGCGCAGGGTGGTAGCCGAGGCGAAGGACTTAAAGCCCTTGAGGGTCAGCTCCTTGAGATACATCAGGCGCGCTCCGCCTTAGGCTTGGCCAGATCGGGGTTGGGACGCTCGGCCAGCAGGGTGCGGGCATCGCCGGCGGTGACGAAGCTGCCACAGATCAGCACCCCACGGCCATAGCCCACGCCGGTCTGATCCTCGCTGTCGACCATGTCGACGGCCGTCTGGATGGCATCGGGCATCCGATCGCGCCGAACCACCCTGTCGGTTCCGAAGACTCGTACGGCGACCCGCTCCAAATCCTCGGCCGGCATGACCCGGCCCTTCCAAGAGTTCTCGGTTACCACGACGCTGTCCAGCACGGGCTCCAGTATGCCCAGATAGTCCTCCACCTGTTTGTCGGCCATCATGGAGATCACGCCCACCAGCTGCTTGAAGTCGTAGTTCTCCTCGATGGCCGCACGCAGGGACTGGGCCGCATTCAAGTTGTGTCCGCCATCGATGATGATGGTGGGCGAGGTACGTACCTGTTCGATCCGTCCAGGAATGCGCACCTGGCTTAAGGCCTCGGCCACCAGATCCTGGTCCAGGGCCCCATTGATGGGGATGACCGTCTCGGCTGCCGCCAGGGCTGCCAAGGCGTTGTGGGCCTGGTGCTCCCCGAACTTGTCGATGGGCACATCCTTGTAGAGCCCCTGGGGTGTGCGCAAGGTGGCCACCTGACCACCCACTGCGGGCATGCGGGAGACCACCTCCAGCTCGTTGCCGTCCCTCAGCAGGGTGGGGGCACCCTGCTCGCGCACAGCCTGCTCGATGATGGGCATGACGGCATCCTCATGAGGCTGGGCGCCGACGATGACCGTGGACTTGGGCTTGATAATCCCGGCCTTCTCCCCTGCTATCTGCTCGACCGTATCCCCGAGCCACTGCATGTGGTCCATGTCCACCGGCCCGATGATGGAGGCATCGCCATCGAGGACGTTGGTGGCATCCCAGCGGCCGCCCATCCCCACCTCGACAATGGCCACATCCACGGGGGCATCAGCGAAGGCCCAGACAGCCATGGCGGTCAGGACCTCGAAGAAGCTCATGGGAGCCCTGCCCTTCTGAGCGAAGCGGTCGTCCACCATGGCGATGAAATCCTCGATCTGCTGGTAAAGGTCTACGAAGTCCTCGTCTGAGAGCTCCTTGCCGTCGATGGCGATCCGCTCATTGATCCGCTCCAGGTGGGGCGATGTATAGAGCCCGGTGCGCAGACCGTAGGCCCTCACCAGAGCCTCGGCCATCCGCGCGGTGGATCCCTTGCCATTGGTCCCGGTGACATGGATGACCCGGAAGCTGTGCTCAGGGTGGCCCAGCAGGTCCAGCATCATACCCATCCTGTCCAAGTCCAGATTGGGGCTGTCATGCTCAGCGGGACGCGCCATGATGGCCCGTTCGACATCGCGAATATTCTGACCCTTGCTATTGGGGTGTTCGAATGACATATTCTGCCTGCGCCTCCTGCTGGCTGTGGATGCTTCCCGCCTATTCTATGCGCGACCGACCCCGATTGAAGGCCGAAACAGCCGACTGTCACATCGGCCAAACGCACTACCATGGAACCAACATAGTAAGAACCGAAATTTCAAGGAGGCCGGACGTGACCGCATCCGCACAGGAGCATCTACAAGGAGACACCGATCCCAAGAACGTGGACCTGGATGAGCAGAACATGGACGACCGGGTGAACAACCGCACCCTGCGCCCCAACTCCCCCGCCTTCCAGAAGTTCATGACCACCGGCTGGCAGGCCCAGGAGCCCCAGATCGAGCCATTGGAATCCAGCAAATACACCGAGCGCCGCCTGCGTGAGCTGGGCCGGCGTTTCCCCGGTGAGCGGCTGGTCATCCCCGCAGGCTCCTACAAGACCCGAAACAACGACAACGACTACGCCTTCCGCCCAGACACCACCTTCGCCTACTACACGGGCCTGGGCGAGGACTACGAACCAGGAGCCATCCTTGTCCTGGACCCTGTGGACCCTGACAGTCCTGAGGCCGCCAAGGGCCTGACCCATACCCCTGAGCTCTTCGTCCACCCCCGGGCCGATCAGTCCACCCGCGACTACTATCGGTCCGCTCAGTACGGAGAGTACTGGGTGGGTCCCCGGGCAGGTCTGCGGGAGCTGGCCGTCATGACCGGCATCCCCACCAAGGACATTGCCTCCTTCCCTGATGCCATCGCCAAGGATCTGGGCCCGGACCAGGGAGCGGTCAAGCTGCGTGTGATCCGTACTGCAGACCAGGAGGTCCTGAACCAGGTGGAGGCCGCCCGCAAGGCCAACGGCATCGGTGGTCCGGACCGCAATGAGGAAGCCGACGACAAGCTCGAAGAGTTCACCTCAGAGGCCCGTATGATCAAGGACGACTATGAGGTAAACGAGCTGCGCAAGGCCATAGCGGCCACCAAGGACGGGTTCGACCGGATCCTGACCCATCTGCCTCAAGTGGTAGGCAAGCCCCGTTCCGAGCGGATGCTGGAGGGTGTCTTCAACGCAAACGCCCGTGAGAAGGGCAACGACGTGGGCTACGGTTCCATCATCGCCTCGGGCAAGCACGCCCCGATCCTGCACTGGATGCGCAACGATGGGACAGTCCAGAAGGGCGACCTGCTCCTGATCGATGCGGGCGTGGAGGTCAATAGCCTCTACACGGCTGACATCACCCGCACCTTCCCTGTAAGCGGCACCTTCAGCCCCCTGCAGAAGCGGATCTACCAGACCGTGCTCAAGGCCCAGCAGGCCGGCTTCGAAGCCGCTAAGCCCGGCGCCACCTACTCGGACATCCACCATGCCATCATGCGGGTGCTGGCCGAAACACTGCACGAGTGGGGCATCCTCAAGGTCAGTGTGGAGGAGTCGCTCTCCCCGCAAGGCCAGCAGCACCGCCGCTGGCACGCCTGCGGATGCGCCCACCACCTTGGCCTGGACGTGCACGACTGCGCGGAGGCCAGGTACGAGTCCTACCAGGGTGCCCCCATCGCCCCTGGGATGATCTTCACCATCGAGCCCGGACTCTACTTCAAGGAGAACGACCTGCTGGTGCCTCCGGAGTTCCGCGGCATTGGCGTGCGCGTAGAGGACGACGTGCTCATGACCGAACAGGGGCCCCAGTGGCTGTCTGCAGGCATTCCCAAGACCGTGGAAGAGGTGGAGGCCTGGATGGCGGAGCGGGCCGCTCTGGCCGACCCGGACCGGGACTGATACATGCCCACCCCTGACTTCGTGCTCAGACTGCGCAGGTCTATAGGTCATGACCTGCTCTGGCTGAACGGCGTAACGGCTTTCGTCACTGACGGCCAGGGCCGCGTCCTGCTGGGCCGGCGCTCTGACACCGGCCAGTGGGCCCTGGTCTACGGGATCAACGAACCCGGAGAGGACCCGGCCGACACCGTGGTCCGCGAGGTCAAGGAGGAAACCGGGGTGGATGTGATCGTCTCTGACCTGGCGGCGGTCACATCCTCCCGGCAGGTGGTCACCTATGTCAACGGTGACCGGACCATGTACATGGATCATCTATTCATCTGCCGGCCCGACCCCAACGGCAATGCCGACCCCTATGTCGGTGACGAGGAAAGCCTGTCAGTCGGCTGGTTCGACTCCGACCAACTCCCAGCCCCGCTGGCCCAGACTACTGTAGAACGCATGGCTCGGGCCCGAACCTATCTGAAACGCCTGCATGGCGGAGATGCCCATGCCCTCTTCAAGGTCGGTGGCAGACAGCTGCCCGCCAATTCCGACCAGTCGTAGGTTGGTCATTGAACCCTTGCACGGCTCAGGCCTTGGCAACTCAGTCTTCGAAGAAATCCAGCGGATCGTCGATGAAGCGGCGCAGACCTACCAGCGCTGCTCCCTTGAGGGCCGGGTAATCGGCCTGGGTGGGGATGAGCACACGGATGTCCACGGCATCCCGGCCCAGGGTCAGCTGATTGAGACGATCCTGCAGACGCTGGGCAAGGTTTCCCCCGAAGTGCGACCAGAATCCTCCCAGGATGACCGTATCCACATCCACAATGTTGATGGCAGAGGCGATGACCGAGATCATGGCATCGAGCCCACGGTCAATGGCATCAACGGCCTTGGCATCTCCCTGCTGCCAGCGCTGGTAGAGTTCCTCCATGGCCTGGGGCGTGACCGCCTCGGCTCCGGTGGCGATGCCCGCTGCCTCAACCAGAGCCCTGCGCCCGGCATAGGTTTCCAGGCACCCACGGCGGCCGCAACGGCAGGTAGGCCCGTTCAGATCCACCGAGGCATGTCCCAATTCGCCAGCGAACCCGTGATCCCCTGACTCCACGGCTCCACGGCGCACCACAGCTCCGCCTATGCCTATGTCAGTTGAAATGTAGATAAAAGAGTCTGTGGGTGAAAGCGGTCCCTCATGCCCGTCAGCGGGACGCTGGGCAGCGTAGCCGGGAATCTGTGCGAGGGCTGCCAGACGCGCCTCGTTGCCCACTCGGGGGGCCAGACGGCGAACCAGGGGGAAGTCCTGCAAATCCAGACGTTCCCATCCCAGATTGCGGGCCATAAGCAGGGTGGTGTCGCCACCAACCAGACCGGGCAGGGCCAGGCCCGAACCCACTGTATGGTAATGGCGACGTGACAACTTACGTTCGATGGGCTTGGCCAGCTTTTCCAAGTTGGTGAAGACCTGATCGGGCTCCGCCTCGTGCATATCGTCCTTGACCCAGGCTGAATCGATTAGGGTCCCATCCAGATCCATGGCCAGACAGCCGTAGCCGTCGGTATTGATCTGCAAGCCCAGGCCGGCCCAGCGCCCGTGTGCGATGGACAGCGGGGTGCTGGGTCGTCCGTGGTTGCTCTGCGAGGTCTCAGGCTCCTCCTCGCGCACCACCCGATTCCTGAGCAGGAGCCCCGCCAGGAGCGACATGGTGGCCTTGGTCAGCCCGGTGGCCTTGGCCAGATCCGCCCTGCTGAGCGAGGTAGGCGACCGCAGAATGGTATCGATGATGACCGAGAGGTTGTGGTTCCTCAGATCATCCTGATTGATAGAGCGCAGGGCAGTCACGGTTCAACAACCTTTCATGAACAAACATAGGCCCGCTAAATTCTGGGCCTCTCCAATATCTTACGTTCCAGTCTGACGGCAGTTCAGCAATTGAGATGCACTGAGCAAGGACATTTAGTTTATCGATTTAATAATTGAGATACTATGATGGAGTACTCCAATGACCGGAGCCCGGAAAGCAAGGAGGCTGACATGAATGAGATCCTGGTGGCGGGGGTGGACACATCGACCCAGTCCTGCAAGGTCAGGGTCACCGAGGCCCGGACCGGTCGGCTGGTCCGTTTCGGCAAGGCTCAACACCCGGCAGGCACCAGCGTCAATCCAATGGCCTGGTGGAAGGCCTTTCAGGAGGCTTCGGCCCAGGCAGGAGGTCTGAACGATGTTTCAGCCATCAGTGTGGGAGGCCAACAGCACGGTATGGTATTACTGGACCGTCAGGGGCAGGTAATCAGGGATGCCTTGCTCTGGAACGATACGCGTTCGGCTCCTGATGCCGACAATCTCATCATCCGGCTAGCCAAGTCCAAGACCGAAGAAGCTGAAAGCACCGAAACGGAAAACGACGGGCCAAACAAGGACCCGAACTCGGATCAGGACCTGGCCATGCGCGGCAAACAAGCCTGGGTGCGGGCTGTGGGCTCCTCCCCCGTTGCCTCGCTGACCATCACCAAAGTGGCCTGGGTCAGCAGGGTGGAGCCGGATAATGCCAGGACCATCGCGGCCATATGCCTCCCCCACGACTGGTTGAGCTGGGTCATCGCCGGTCATGGTCCCGCAGCCGACCCGGAGACCGAACCAGGGCTGGAGGATCTCTTCACTGATCGCTCGGATGCCTCGGGCACGGGCTACTACGACCCTGCCTCTGACTGCTACCGGCGTGACCTGCTGGACATGGCCCTGCCCGAGGGCATGGCCGAGCGTGTGATTCTGCCTAAGGTCCTTGGCCCCCACCAGGTCGGAGCCAAGGCTGACCCACGCATCGCCGGCAGAGATGTACCAGGCGGCTGCATCATCGCACCGGGTGGCGGCGACAACGCCATGACGGCGCTAGGCCTGGCTATGCAGGTGGGCGACGTCTCAATCTCCTTGGGAACCTCGGGTGTCGCTGCAGCGGTCAGCCCTGTCCCCGCCTATGACATGAGCGCCTCGGTGACCGGATTCGCGGATGCCACCGGCCACTGGCTGCCCCTGGCCTGCACCATCAACGCGTCACGCATCCTGGACGCGGGTCTGGCTGCTCTCGGGACGGATTATGACGGTCTGGCCGAGCTGGCGAAGAAGTCCTCGCCGGGGGCCGAAGGAATCACTCTGATCCCCTACTTCGACGGCGAGCGCACCCCCAACCGCCCTGATGCCCACGCCAGACTGGAGGGACTGACCCTGGCCAACACCACGCGCACCAACCTGGCCAGAGCATTCGTGGAAGGACTGCTCTGCTCCCAACGCGACTGTTTGGAGCTGCTGAAACGGCTGGGCACCACGGTCTCCAGAATTCTCCTGGTCGGCGGCGGCGCCAAGTCTCCAGCGGTCAGAGCCTATGCCCCAGGAATCCTAGGCATGGATGTGCAGTTGCCGCAGCCGGATGAGTATGTGGCCATCGGTGCAGCTCGCCAGGCAGCCTGGGCTCTGACTGGAGAAGAGGAGCCTCCCGTCTGGTCGGTGAACATCGACACCACGCTGACGGGAGCCCCCTGCGAGCAGGTCTACCAGCAGTATCTGCGCTGGCGGGGTTGAAAGGCCCCGCCAGCCTTGGTCACTTGGAACGGACCCGCAGGTGCAGTCCAAAGACCAGATCGGTTTCATCCAAGCGGTAAGCGGGATCCAGCTCGGGTCCGCAACTGTTGGAGCCTACGCCGCTTGTTGCATAGTCCAGGCAGAGTACGGTCGAGCCGCACTCCTCCAGCTCGTGGTCGTGCCCCTTGGCGGTCAGCTCCTCCTGCGTGTAGGGGGAACAGTTGAAGCTGATGGGCCCATCCCCCGCTGCCTGCAGCAGGGAACGGTCATCCTCCACCAGGACGTAGTCGCAGCCATAATGGGAGCCGTTCTCCTGGGGACGCAGGTAGTGCTCTACCATGCCTGACGCAGTGTTGCGGAAAACGCCGTAGTGGCTGGCACGGTGCATGTCCCGGTAGCTTTCATAGGGCCCATAGCCGCAGTAGGTGACCCGCTGCAGGCTCTTGGGCAGGAAGAGCCGCAAGCCGAACCGGGGCAGATAGGGGAACTCAGGATCACGGTGCAGTTCCATCTTCAGATCCAGCCCACCCTGGTCGCTCAGTGTCCAGGTGGCAAGGATGCTGCCCATGGGCTGAATGAAAGGTGCCACCAAGGATAGTTCAGCTTTAATTATGGTCAACCCCTGTTCCTGATCAGTCTGTAGCTGGCAGGATAGGGCCCTGGTACTAGCACGGTCGTATTCGGCCTTGCGCCATTCCTGCTTGATGGTGGCATCATTGTCGGTGGGCGCCCGCCAGAGGTTGATCTCCATAGGGGCGGTCAAGAGCGAACGGTTGTCGACGCTCATTGATTCCACCATGCCGGTACGGCGGTTGAAAATGTAGCGCCAATCAGCCCCCTCCACATCGAAGCGGGCATCAGTCTGCCTGACCACCGGCCGGTGGGCGCCCCGGGCTCCGCTGCCGGGATCGGAACTGATGACCCTGGCCACGCCATTGGGACGTTCAGGCATTCCCATATCGGCAGCTTCAAGCTGATCGAAGCCGAGCAGATGCCCTTGCGGAAGCACTGAATCGGCCTTGGCCAGAGCGTACTCCACCAGCAGGGTCAGACGGCCCTTCTCGGGCGGATCCATCGTCGGCAGACCCACGGTGCCCTCGGCATGGGGGGCGATGTGCAGGCCTGTCCCTCGGTCAAGCTCCGGAGTTCCAGAGGCAACCGGCTCCCCATCGCACAGAAGGGTCCACTTCAGGCTCAGGTACTCATCCAAGAAGGTGAAGTCCAGATAGTTGTGCAGGGTGAGCAGCCGGGTCTGGGGATCGTATCCGACCAGACGGGCCGGACGAAAGACGTTCTTGAACTCCTTGAGGCCAGTGTGAGGCCGCCGGTCGGGGTAGACCAGGCCGTCCATGCAGAAGTTGTCATCATGGGGGTACTCACCGTGGTCGCCACCATAGGCATAGATCCGACGGCCCTTGCGGTCCCTGCCCTGATCGATGGCATGGTCGGCCCACTCCCAGATGCAGCCGCCCAGAAGCCCTGGATAGGCCTGAATGACCCGGAAGTAGTCCTCCAGATCCCCTGGGCCCAGTCCCATGGCATGGCAGTATTCACAGAGGAAGTAAGGCCGACGGCCTCCGTCCCCGTCATCCCCGTGGCTGCTGATGCCGTGAGGACCCTCCGGCGTGAAGTAATCCTTGATTTGCTTGATGCTGGGATACATCCTTGAGGTGATGTCCAGATTGCTATAGTCCAGATCCTTCCGGGGCGAACCGTGGATGGCCGACTCGTAGTGAGTCAGACGGGAGGGGTCCCGAGACTTGGTCCAGGCCAGAGCCGCCTCGATGCCGCAGCCGTATCCGCTTTCGTTGCCCATGGACCAGATCAGAATCGAAGGATGGTTCTTGTCCCGCTCCACGCTGCGCTGGACCCGATCGACGATAGCCTTGGTGAAGCGCGGCTCGTCAGCGATGCGGCCATTCCAGTAATCGGGTTCTTTCCAGTCCGGACTATGGTAGAGGGTCTCGATGCCGTGGGTCTCCAGGTCGGCCTCGGCGATCAGGTAGAAGCCCAGCTGGTCGTAGAGGGCGTAATACTGGGGGCTGTTGGGATAATGGGAGGTGCGGATGGCATTGACGTTGTGTTCTTTCATCAGAGTCAGGTCGCGCATGATCTGCTCCTGATTGATGGCAAAGCCGGTGCGTGGATCCCCGTCATGGCGGTTCACCCCATGAATCTTGATGGGGCTGCCGTTGACCTTAACCACCTGGCCGTCCACACTGATGGTGCGAAGACCGATGTACTCGGTGATGACCTCCTCAGGATGCTCCCCCGGCATGGACTCAGCAGAATCGCCGGTGTCAGATGCGCTGGACCTAGTCGTCAGCGTCAGCCGGTAGAGTTCAGGATCCTCAGCATTCCAGAGGCGAGGATGGCTGACTTTCAGGACAAATTGCGCAGGCTCCTTACAACCTGTCAGCTCGGCCCGGGCCACCTCCACCCCATCGGGGTCGGCCAGCAGAGCCTGGACATCAATAGCAGCATCGTTCTGGCCCGATACGCCGGTCGGATCCAAGTCCAGGGTCACCTTGGCATGACTCATGTCCTCGTCCAGGTCAGTGTGGACGAACCAGTCACGCAGACGTGCCTTGGGTCGACGCAGGATGTAGACATCGCGGAAGATGCCACTCATCCGGAACTTGTCCTGATCCTCTAGATAGCTGCCATCGCACCACTTGAGCACCAGAACGGCCAGCTGGTTGCGGCCCGGCCGCAGGTGGTCGGTCACATCGAACTCGCTGCTGGCGTGGGAGACCTGGCTGTAGCCGATCAGATCACCATTGACCCAGAGATAGAAGCAGGAGTCCACTCCCTCAAAATTGAGCAAGGCCCGGGGTGCCGAGGAATCAGGCTCGTAGTCGAAAGCGCGCAGGTATATGCCGCAGGGATTGTCGGCAGGCACCCTGGGCGGATCGTAGGGGAACGGATAACGCACGTTGGTGTACTGGGGGTTGTCATAGCCCTGGGTCTGCCAGACTCCTGGCACATGGATGGGCTGGTATACCCCTTGGCCCGCATCCCGAGAAGGGCTGTAGTCGGCTTCGAAAAAGACCGGATCCTTAGCCTCGTTGGCGGACTGAACCTCGGCGTCCAGCTGGTCGATGCTGGCGTAATAGCGAAAGTCCCAGTCTCCATCCAGATCCAGGTACCGATCAGAGCGCCTTCGCAGGTCGCCACGCGTGTCCATGGGGGCGCCGGCCGGCACGAAGTAGGCACGGTTGGGCTCGGTTCCCACATGCAGTGTGGCTGGATCCTCGTAATAACGTGGTATGAACATGACGACTCCATCCTCCTCGGTGGCCTTGGCAGCAGACGTTTCACAGGTATGACTGTTTACGCTCACATGCGACCATGATACCGGTGCCATAGCACAGACTTACCGGCGGTTGTCACGGATTTCATCGCACTGGACGTGCCGTGCTCTCACGGATGACCAGCTTGGGGGTCAGAATTCGGCGGTTGCTACTAACTGCACCGCCGTCGAAGACCTTCAACAGCAGATTGGCAACCTTTGTACCGTAAAGCCCTGCATCACGATGTACTGCGGTTATCGATGGACTGGTGGACTGACAAATGAAGCTGTCCTCGAAACTGACGATACCCGGCAGCGCATCAGTCCTAGCTGGAAGATCCACGGCGGCGTCATCCGAACGACGCATATTTAGGGATCGCAGGCTTGCAGCCGCCAGAATTTCATTCTCATAGATAAACGCTGTATAAGGGTGTGTGCCCGAAAACAACGATAAGGTCTGGTTCACGGCTTCATCCGGATCGAAATCCGTGAATTTGACTATAGCTGAATCCAGGCCATTACCTTGCGCAAAATGATGGAATGCTGAGGCCCTAGCCCTGCTGTAATCCAATTTTGGATCTCCGGAAAGGTAAGCAATACGCCTATGGCCTTGAGATCTCAGATGTCTGAGAATAGTGGTCATGGTTTTGGAATCATCAATCGAGAGTGAAGGCAGTTCATGATGGGTATCGGGACCACCCGCCAAGACGGCCGGCATTCCCAGAGCCTTGAGTCTGCCCGGTCTCGGATCGTCAATCAACGAATCCACGAGGATGACCCCGTCAACTCGTTTGCGTCGAGCCCAATCCTCGTATGTTGTTAATTCCTCCTCCAAGGAACGGCAGGGCCGAAACAAAAGGCCATACCCGTGATCGCTGAGGGATGCATGAATTCCAGCCATGAAATGCAACATGAAAGTTTCCGTCTGGAAAGCATCTATCGATCGCGCTGGAGCAAACCCAATGGTCATGGTACGAGAGGAGCCCAGAGCCTGGGCCGCATACACAGGACTCCAACCAAGCCTGGCCGCTGCATCCTTGACCCGTCGCTTGGTGCGCCTGGAGACGCCAGGCTTGTCATTGATCGCAAACGAAACAGCCGTCTGGGATATGCCAAGCTCTTTAGCGATATCCTTCAGACTGACACGCTGTGGTTCCGAAGACGAATCCTGTCGCTCCATATCTGTTTTGACTCGACTCATACCCTTCCCACGCTCCATCGCCAACTGACCGTCACCTTACCCTGAACGTTCAGATAACTTACTGATCCCTAAGGAAAATTTCCTCCAGACCTCGTATTACCTCCTGCGGCATGTGAGATTGGAACCAGGAAGGTTCACCATAGTCCCCAGGAGGCATTTCGAGAGTGTGAAGTGCTGACACTGCTTTGACGCCAAGATTCCTGACTTGATCCCAGGCCTGCTCCTTAGTGAAGTAGAACATTTGTGCACCTTGCAACAATTGCAGAGCATCATGATTCATAGGGTTGTGCGCAACTTGTGGTCGATCATTGAAGACCAGATCAATTTGCGAGGTACACGACAGACTTCGTAAGGATACAATCAAGCTGAGTCGTTCCTCATCATAGGTGCAGGAAAAAGGAACCGCCTGACTGTCTGACAGTACCGTGATCCTCGATGCGTCCACTGGGGCTAAGCCACGGAAAGTCAGCGTCCAATCCCTGCGCTTTGGCACTACGAGCCCCGGGTCATTGGATACCCCCGCTGCCCCCTCTTCCGGACATACTTGAGCCGGACTGATGGTGAACTTTCCCTCTTTCCAGTTCAAGTCCAGATCAGTCCGCACCCATGTAATCCTGCCCTGGGGTGCCCCGTCATCCTCCCAAAGCGTGAAATGCCCGTCATCACCAGGGAAAATACGCAAGTCCAGACCTTGTGGGTTTTCTACAGTGTTCAACGAATAATCGTAATCGTTATCATTTTGTCCCCTATGGTCATTGCGACTCTGAAGCGGAACAATACCTCCTGCCTTGGCAAAAACCGGCATCCGGTCCAGTCCACGCCAGACTTCCATGTTGCGCCCATTCTTCTGTTCTGCGTCATAATGGCGGCCATCAAACCAGTCGAACCAAAGACCATGTGGGAACCAAACTTGCGCTTTGGCTTTCTGCAAGGCACGATCAGCCGGTTCCAGGATGGGAGAGACAATTAACTCGGTGCCGAACATGAACTGAGTGGGCACATTGCCTCCTGAGTAATGCCAGTACATCGGTTCCACCAATGGCAGATCCTCATATGCGGCACGTCTATTCATGGAATACAAATATGGAATCAGCGCATGCCGCAGTCTGAGGGCCCCGACCATACTCTGAGCAACATCCACGCGGAAGTTCCAAGGTTCCTTGCCATTGAAAGGTGACGAACTTGAGTGCAATCGGTTGATGGGGCTGAAGGTCCCCAACTGATACCATCGAGCCTCCAACTCTTCATCACGGTAACCGAACATATGGCCGCCGATGTCATGACTCCACCACCCATAACCGATATTGCTGGCCATGGCAGTGAAATATGGCTGGAATCTGAGTGATTTCCAACTAACAACAGTATCGCCAGAGAATCCTACCGGATAACGGTGCGAGCCAGGACCGGCATATCTGGAGAAAGTAAGAGGTCTATGCCCAGGCATATGAGCAGAATCCAAATAATGCAGATGATTCAGCAACCACAACGGATCCAAATCCTTCTGCTTGGCAACTGATCCCTGTTGCCAATCAATCCACCAAAAATCAACACCCTGTTCTTCCATCGGGTGCAAAAGGGCATCAAAATAAGCATTCATACTTACGGGCGAAGTCACATCAAATTCGACTGTTTTCTTCGATGCAGGATCGATTCCGGCGGCTCTAGCTACGCGCTCATATGGTTCTTCAAACGACCGAACCCCATCACGCGGATGTAGGCTGAGCGTGGTTCGCATGCCATGATCGTGCAACCAATGCAGAAAGTCTTTTGGATTGGGGAATAGCTCCCTGTTCCAGGTATAGCCCGTCCAACCTGAGCCTAAGTTGGGATCAATGTCGACAAGATGCCAGTCCATATCGATGACGGCTACGGTGAATGGAATGCCTTCATGGTTGAACCGTTCCATAAGCTGTTCATACTCATCCTGCGAGTACCGATGGTATCGGCTCCACCAGTTACCCAAGACGTATCTAGGCAAGAGCGGAGTGTGCCCGCTCAAATGGTAAAAATCTTTTACAGCCTCGGTTATCTTCTGATTGTAGCCAAAGAAATACCAATCCTGGCTCGGCCCTTCCTTGGGGAATACCCAGGTACCGAAAGGATTGGGCTTCCCGCCTACCTTATCCGCCTTGCGTATCAGGCTTGTTCGGCTATCATCAATCACTGCCCAGCCATATTTGGATATTAGGCCTGGATCTAATGCAGTGGAGCCTTCGATTTGATCGAGAGTTCTAGTGGTTCCTCCCAAATTGCCTTTCTGCTCATCTCCATAATGCCAGGTACTCTCTTGAGCGCCTGAATGCTTCATATAGATGTACAGTCCCTCAGGACTGAAGGGCTGCCCGTCGTAGAATATTCTTAATTCTGAAGTTTCGATTTCCAACGAACCATCGTCATTGCGCGTGACTGTGTAGTCCGGAACTGGCTCGAATCGCCGATTAATGGCCATAGTCGTGGCATCGTCGACAAACACCCCAGTATCTGACCACTCGAAACGTATGAGCGCATCCGTAAGAATGCCTATTCTCCATCGGTCGCCCTGCACAACCGAACCTTCGCACATCCGAGGATGCGCCCCCATGCTCTCCAACGAGAACAAGCGAGAATCAACCATCCGTGTATCTCCCTTTGTTTACTTGCTTCAAGTGGGGATCCTTCGTCCATTCTCGAAGGATCCCCCCTGTCATGGTCCGAGTTAGATTCAATCCGATCGGGCTACATTGCTGTACACATTCCCTGTACGAAGCTCAACTGGCAGACATTCACGTATGCCCCTGGCATTCAGGCTCTGCTCGTCGTGCACACAGGCAGATGTGACCACTGCAGGATGCTCTCCTGAGCGTGACAACTGCATCCAGGCTTCGAACACAGAGCCTCCAGGAGCCAAGGAGCCCCGCGACAGCGGCAATCCCTGCTCGTCCACATCGACAATTACAGCGACCTGTCTATTGACAACCATGGGCAAGGGCTCAGCCACTATCTGAGAAAAGGCTTTGCCGACCTCCGTTAGATTCCCTTTTAGATCAAACAGACCCAGGTGATGCTCCAATTCCGGAAAGTCAACAAAACGCCCATCGACATCGTGGGAACACCACCAGGTAATACCGTAGAGATCGCCGCAACGCAGCATCCTCTGGATTGAGCGACTGCAGAAAACCCCAGATTCACTATTGGTTATCACATTATTCGGAGCCCCAATCTCTTGGACCCATACCGGCCGATGATCATGACGTGCGAATGCTTTGGACAATTCGACAAGGTATTCAGCATGACCAACACTTTCGACGCTCAGAGCACCGTAATGCTGGGCAGTTCCGTTGAAGACCCACGAATGGATAGCTGTCACATCTCCCAGATTCGCTGCCTGGTCGGGAGTAAATGGATGACCGTCGGCATACCAGACCTCATCATTCTCACTGTGCAGAAGCACTCTCCCATCGTGGTGAGCACGCTCCTGCAAAGGCAACAGCAAAGCGCGAAGCCAGGCATCGGCCTGCGCCTTTGTCAGTGGCATTGGCGAAGGATGCGTCATACTCGCGAACTGGTTGCATTCATTGCCTAGAGTCAATCCGGCAAAGCCTTGAACATCAGCCATAGCGTCATAGATGGCTATAACCAGCTGGATCTGAGCCTGTACAGCTTGAGCATCGACAAACATATTGCGAGAATGCCAAGAGCGCAGCCAGGATGGAAGAAAATCAAAACTGGACAAGTGCCCCTGAAGCACATCTACATAACAATCCAAACCTGCTTCCGCTGCCAGTTCCCCCATATGCCGTAAGTCATCCAGCGCTTGAGGATTGATATAGTTTCTGTTCGGTTGCAGGATAGGCCATAAAGGGAAGATCCTTACATGGTCCACCCTAATCGAGGCTATCTGTTCCAGATCTTCTCTGATACGTCCCCAATCAGGATGAAGCCATGTATAGAACCAACCGGCGGATGGTGTGTAATTAACGCCGTATTTCATGAGTATCTGTATTCCGTTATTCCTTAACCCCGCCGACTTCCAGTCCGTGGAAAATATAGCGCTGGAAGACGAAGAAGAAGATGAGAATAGGCACCAGGGCAATGACAGTCCCTGCGGCTACCAATCTGGGATCCGAGACAAATGTTCCCTGCAAACGAGACATCCCTAGCGTCAATGTGTAGTGACTGTCGTCTGTCAGAACAATCAGAGGCCAGAGGAAGTCATTCCACGAACCCATGAATGAGAAGATAGCCACTAGAGCCATGGTCCCCTTGACCTGCGGCGCACAAATCATGGTGAACCTTTGCCAAACGCTAGCGCCATCCATTTCTGCGGCCTCAATCAGATCTCGAGGTATCGCACGAAATGCATTAACGAACAGCAGAATGTTCATCGCGCTTACAATGCCGGGCAAGGCGACACCTATCAAGTTGTTCTGTAAGTTCAAAGAACGGATGATCAGGAACTGCGTAATCATAACTGTTTCTCCAGGAATCAGCATGGAAAGGAACAGAATTCCTACTACGATCCGCTTGCCTTTGAACTTGAGCAAAGCAATGGCATAGCCGGCCATAGTACCGCTGATGACATTGCCGACAATATTGATTGCAGCCACGACCAGTGTGTTTAAGGCATAGCCAACTATAGGCAGACGCTTGAAGACTCCGCTGAAGTTACTGACCGTAGGGTCACGAGGCCAGAAGTATGGCGGAACGGCATACATATCATCCTTAGGCCCCTTGAAAGCCAAGGATATCTGCCATAGCAGCGGGCAGGCAAGGAAAAGGAAGAGCAGGACCAAGACGGCATACTTCACAACTTTGCCTACCGTTATATGCTTACTCGTCATCAGAGGACCTCGATTCCAGGAACCATTCGAAGAGAATCAGAGCACCGAGCACAAAGAACATAACCAGACCCAATGCCCCGGCATATCCGGTTCGGGCATTGATGCCAGTGCCTTCGTTCTTGATTAGCATTGTCATCGTTATGTCAGCTCCGCCGATTCCACCGCTGCCGTTAGTCAACATGTAAATCTCACCAAAGACTCTGAAAGCTGACATAGAAGACAGCAGGGAGATCAGAATCATAGTCCAGGTGCATCCAGGTAGAGTGACATGGATGAATTGACGAATTGCGCCTGCTCCATCAATTTGTGCAGCCTCATACAAGACCGGATCAATATTGGCGATAGTCGTCAAATAGATAATCAT
This sequence comes from Bifidobacterium sp. M0404, assembly GCF_016101415.1. Lineage (NCBI taxonomy): Bacteria > Bacillati > Actinomycetota > Actinomycetes > Bifidobacteriales > Bifidobacteriaceae > Bifidobacterium > Bifidobacterium sp. M0404. Next base: position 871,513 of record NZ_JACFQP010000001.1, read on the forward strand.
GTAGTAGCCCAGACCGGTCCATATGGTTATAGTCATGGCGCTGAACAAGAGCAACCAGCGATCAGTGAGAAATGGAATGGGCTTGCTTATCCAGTGCAAGGCACGGAACAGACCGTTGACCAGACCCTTGGAATCCAGCAGGTTGGTCCATATCAATCCAACCACCACACTGGACATGATTACCGGGACATAGAACGATGTTCTAAAGAATCCCATTATTCTGGTTCTTTCGGCCACCAACGCCGCAAGAATCAACGGCAGGATAATCATGAAGGGCACAACGCAGACGACATACAGCGATGAGTTTGTCATTGCCGTTCTGAAATGCGGATCATGGAACATATCGGTGAAATTCTGGAATCCGATGAATTTTCCAGGACGCAACAAGGTCGAATCCGTGAAGGACAAGCGGATTGTGTTCAGGAACGGCAACAAGGAAAAGACCAGAATCCACAAAATCGGGATAGTCACGAAGAGCCATGGAGCAACACGACCGCTCCTGTTGGCCCCCAAAGGATGCACATAGGTGCCGTCAGGGTTAAGGCGCCGGGCGCCGGCGGAACCGGCGCCCTTACGCTGTCTATGAGACAACTGGACCATTACTTCAACCTGCCGTTGGCGTATTCAACAACATTATCCAGTGCCTGCTTGGGAGTCACCTTGCCCTGCAGGGCCTGAACAATCTGCTCCTGAAGTCTGGTGCCGTCTACTGCAGTAAACTGCGGAGGACCCCATATACGTCCTTCACGCACCTGCTTGGCGACCATCCTCATGCCTACAGCATTCATATCGTCACCAGATGGGTTGAAGAATGGATCGTCAATGGTGCCCTTAGAGGATGGGAAGACATTGGCTTTCTTATCGAAGGTCAGCTGGTTCTTGGAGTTGGTCACGAATTTGGCCAGTTTCAGCGCCATATCCTTATGCTTGGAATTGGCATTGACGGTCATCATTTCCAACATCATGTTCGGATGGGTGTTGGCTACCATGTTGGTAATGCCCATATGTTCAAAAACATTGGGGGCATTCTTTTTCATATCGTCAATGCTGTATAGGCTGCCATTGAGGAAAACCTGTGATCCTGAGTTGAAGCTCTTTGACTCGCCGCTATTGGAGGTGTTCAGCATCTCGTCAGTAAAGGCCTTGGCCTTATACATGTCCACATAATGCTGGACAAAGGCCACACCCTTAGGATCATTAAAGGTGAACTTGGTGTGATCCTTGTTCATCAGCGGGACGCCGTACATGCCGAAATCCTGGATGCTGGGGATACCGGTGGTCATAGCATACTTGCCGCCACACTTCGGTCCGAAGATTTCCGCATTGGCAAACATCTCATCCTGAGTCTTTGGCACTTTGAGTCCGCACTCATCGAGCAAGGCCTTGTTATAGAGGGTAGGGCCTGTATTCAGGTACCAAGGCAGTCCATAGGTGCCCTCCTCCAGATGCGGACCTTTGAAAGTGGCCGATTGCCATGCAGCATCAAGATATTGATCCTTGGCTTTCGGCTCCTCCTTGGCAATGTTGAGCAGCGCTCCAGCACTAGCCAAGGTATACGCAGGCTCAGGCCCCATATCAATTACATCGGGCAGGGAATTTGCGGCGGCATCGGTTGAGAGTTTGTCCTCATAGTTGTCAGCCGGCTGATCTACCCACTTAATGTGGACGCCTTTGTTCTCCTTTTCAAACTGCTTGATCAGATCCTGGAAGTATCCTGTGAACTTGTCGTTTTTGAGGTTCCATGTCTGGAACTTCAGTTCGATAGGACCAGACCCGGAGGATGCGCTTCCCCCGCATCCTCCGAAGCTCACGACTGCCGCTGCTGAGCACAGCAACGACAGCGCCGTTTTTATGGTTTTGTTCATTGTGATTTCTCCTTTACTAATTCATCCTTGAATTCCGGCTTTAGAAAGCCGAAGAGTAGCAATCTGGAAAGGTCCCAGATCAAGCCGAGCCCCCTCAGCAGCCCCCGGCTGTTTGAGAGCATCAGGCTCACCCTGATAGTGGCGGTCCCGCTCCAGCAAGTCGGTCTCATAGACCTGTGCCCCCACCATGGGCCCATTCACTGCAAGCGATGCAGATGCCGGTTGGCCTTTGGCCTCGTAGATACGCACTATCAAATCACCTGAGCCATCGTCAGCCATCTTGATCCAATCGACGACAGGCAAGCCCTGCACATTTTGCAGACCAATCAAGGGCTCCATATCAGGCACATCCTTCAACACTGGTGCATTGATTTCCGCAGCTGCAGCCAAGGTCGAATCCAGATCAGGACCAGGCACCAGAGCCCAATCAAACTCATGGTGGCCCAGATCTGCATGCGGGTCTGGTGCTTTTGGAGCACCTACCAAGGTCAGGCGTACCTGAGTGCCGACTTCCGGACCATTCTCTGGTCCATATATGGCGGACACATCGGATCCATAAGTCGACCCATTGACGATGCCAACGCCAAATTCTTCATTAGCTATGCGGACGAAACGATGCGTGCAACTCTCGAAACGTGCCTCATCACCCTCGGTATTCTTCACGATAGGACGTTCGATAAGGCCGAATTGTGTTTCATACTGGGCACGGTCTGCTCTGACAGCAAGCGGAAGAGCAACCTTGAGCAGCTTTTCCGGCACGAGCCAATCAACGTCAGCATGAAAATCAAGCTGTCTCAAACCTGGACGCAAACTGATGCTGGTTCGAATATTGCTGGCGCGGTATTTGTTGATCACATGGACGTGAACAGTACCGTCCTCGTCAGTCTTCACATCTTCGATTTGGCCTTGATCCAAATCAGAAACAGCCAAGAATGCATCGCGCTCTACATCCCAAGCATCAAAGACGCCAGGCTCATCTTTGAGTACCTGATAAAGCCCACAGGATTGGCCAGGTGCCACTATTTCTCTGCCGGTTGCCAGATCGCATATGGATGTCACTGCTCCAGATTGAGCAATGACAACGCGCAAAAGGCTGTTGTCCAGAATCAACTCGCTGTTTGCATTATGAGATACAGCGACGGCTGAAGCATTCCTGACTATTCCCTTTGCATTAACCGGACTCCAGGATGCCTGTCCCGATTCAGCTCGTCCGACCTGCATGATTCGCGCCTCAGGCCAAATTCTGGTCTTAGTAGATGCTTCGACCGCACGCAAGGCTTCGGCGGTCAACTCCCGCAGCCGGGCTATACCTTCTGCATACTCCTTGCGAGCCACGCGGTATATCCAGGCGATGCCAGATCCAGGCAAAATGTCATGGAACTGATTGAGAAGCAAGGTCTTCCAAATTCTGTCAAGCTCTTCTCGCGGATAAACATATTCCTCATTGACCAATTCGGCATAGGCACAACAATATTCCGCCATGCGCAGCCATGATTCCTCTTTGCGACAACCACGTTTCATGTCCTGCTGGGAGGTCAACGTCTTGCGATGGAGCTCGAGATACAACTCGCCTTTCCAAGTGGGCATCTCACTGCCAGCCTGGTCAGCCATATCGTGATAAGCCACGTCAAAGAAATGATCTGGATTGTCATATTCCACCCGAGGAAGGCCTTCGAAGCTACGAAGACGCGCAGCCCTCATGGTCATCTCTCTTGTTGGTCCACCACCGCCGTCTCCATAGCCGAACAGCAGAATCCCGTGATCCGACAGATCCTTATCCTTAAAATTCTGTTCCGCATAGTGCAGGTCCTTGGGGGACATGTCGGAATCGTACTTATCTGCTGGAGGGAAATGGGTGAAAATCCTGGAACCGTCAATCCCTTCCCACATAAACGAATGATGCGGCAATCGGGTCGTATCATTCCAACAGAGTTTTTGCGTCAGGAACCAACGTGCTCCCGACCGGCGAGCGATTTGGGGCCATGAACCTGAGTATCCAAAACTGTCCGGCAGCCAAACCCCATGGGTTTCAACACCGAACTTCTGCTTAAAATACCGTTGCCCATAAGAAAGCTGACGAATCAGCGACTCGCCTGAGGGAACCATTCCATCCGACTCGACCCACATGCCTCCTACAGGAATAAACCTTCCCTCCTGTACGTAGCGCTGCACACGTTTGAACAAATCCGGGTGCCGTTCCTCGAGCCAGGCATACTGCTGGGCAGAACTCATGACGTAGCAGAACTTTGGATCGTTATCCAGGAGGGTCAGCACATTGGCGATTGTCCGTCCTACCTTGCGTTTGGTCTCACGCACAGGCCAAAGCCAAGCTGAATCGATGTGAGCATGCCCCATGGCGGATAGCTGCAAAGCAGAAGGTGCAGAGGGTTTATTCATCACCGCTTCCAGCGTTTCACGCGCAGCAGGCAGGGTGGCTCTCACAGTCTCTTCATCAGCTCCATCAAAGATGTTCATGGAACGCTGTAGCGCCTTGGCCAGCTTCCAATACCGTGGCGAACCGGCATCCAACTGTTCTACAGCGCCGCTGACGATGTCGAGGTCTATCCAGTATTCATGGACTTCGTGATCATATTCGGCGATTTGCACCGATTCAAAGACGTAACGCTCATCCGCCTTGCCCGTGGGGGCATCGCCAAGACTCGTAACCGTGAAAGACGGGACGTTAGGATTGTATGCCGCTTCAACGTAGACAGTGAAGGCTCCGTCATGATCAACGACTTGGTCCGCCTTGCCTTGATCATCAACCAATGGAATCCAGTAGTTACGTGGATGGATGGCCTTGATTACCGAGCCATCAGGCCGATACACCATTCCTTCGATGTGTCCGCCAACTGGCCAATCCAGCCAACCCAGATTGAAAAGCAGTTCGATCGGGTGTCCATTGCCTGAGTTGCGAGGCAATTGGCCAGTCACTTTCATCCACGTCGTCCCCCATGTGGTGCCCCATGGCTCACCGACGGCAAGAGGGGTGAATGCCACACCCCCATGCCGTGCTTCATCAAGGAAGGTTGACGGATTCACCGGTTCCCCCGTATAACGAACAGCCTGTACATCGCACTGGGCGAGCACATGGTGGATATGAGGGCGTACCCGCTCATTCATGACCCGCTTGCAGCGATCAACCTCACGCTGTACTTTAAGCAACATAATCAATGACCCTTCATTGTTCTTTCGATCTTATTTGCCGATAATTTGTGGTTGGTGCAGTCTGAGGGTGGTGAATTGGAAGGGCATAAACTCCAGAGAGGCACCTTCAGCATTCACCTCACCTTTATCTACCAATCCATGACGCAAATCGTCAGGCAAGGGCGACTCCTCCAAGGAATCGGTCTCTCGTACCGTAGCCCCCTTCAACAACGGTCCCAGCCTCAGACGACCGCAGGCAGGGGAGGAATCAGGATCATATACACGAATCACCAGATCACCACTGCCATCGTCAGCCATCTTCATCCAGTCAATGACTAGCCTTCCGGAAGTGGTGTCCAAACTCACCAGAGGCTCTGCGTCAGGCAGACCATCTGGGAAGACAGGAGCATTAAGCCGATAAGCTTGAGCTAAGACAGCGTTTTGGTCTTCGTTAGGGACCACGGACCAGGCAAACTCATGATGACCTCGGTCAGTGTCCGGATCTGGGAAAACTGGCGCAGAAAGCAGTGTCAGACGAACTAAAGTTCCTGCCTCCTTACCATGAGCCGGATCAGCTGGAATAGGTGTGGTATCGCCGCCATAGGTCGAGGCATTTACCACGCCAACGGCTAGATCGTCATCCCTAACCCGCACAAACCGGTGGGTGCAACTTTCGAATTGCGCCTCTTCGGCCGCATTGTTCTTCTGTATAGGCCGGTCAATGAATCCGTATTGACATTCAAACTGGGCATAACGTGCTTGGATAGCCAAGGGAAGATCCACTTTCAGCAACTGCTCATCCTGATGCCAGTCCACGGAAGCGGTGAAGTCCAGCCTCCTGGCCCCAGGCGACAGGCTGATGCCAGTAGTGATCCGCGTGTCACCGTGGTTTCGAACCACGTCTACCCCGGACTTCTTTGCAGTGATCTGAACAGGGTCATCCACCGGCATGGCGGTAAGAAGGGCGTCACGTTCCAAATCCCACGCATCCCACATAGTGGGCTCATCCTTGAGCAGTTCGTAACCACCCATTGTTGAACCCCTGGGAATCAGCTCCCGTCCGGAAACGACATCCAGCAAGGAGTGGACTGTGCCATCAGTCCCCACTACCGCCTTGATAAGGCCATTGTCCAGAATATATCCTTGGTCGTTAGCAGAAACTTGGACCATAGACGTTGGACCACCTGTCTTGGGCACTGACGGTACAGCCCGCCAAGCGTCGTCCCCATCAGTATCCATTGGGTTTATTAGAGCAGCAGGCACACGTTGGATCCCCCTCTGTACTCTGGCAATGACACTGGCGGCCTCTTGACCGATTTCTCGCAGGCGATCAATGTCACGCTGATAATCCTCGCGAGCGAGTCGATGAACCCAAGAGATGGCTGAACCGGGCAGAATGTCGTGGAATTGGTTCAGCAGCAAAGTTCGCCAGATTTGATCCAGCTCAGCATGAGGATAGTCATAATTCGCATCAGCCAGGGAAGCATAAGCGCACAGGTACTCCACAGTACGCAGCATTGCTTCTTCCTGCCGGCAGCCACGCTTCATATCCTGCTGGGAAGTCAGTGTCTTACGATGGAGCTCCAGGTAGAGTTCGCCTTTCCAGACCGGCATCTCTCGACCAGCGCGCTGATGAATCTGTTGACAAGACTCACGGAAGAAATCATCCGGAGTCTCATAACGCGCCTTTGCAACACCTTCCACATCACGCAGACGGTCAAACCGACCCAGCATTTCGCGAGTAGTGCCGCCGCCTCCGTCACCGTAGCCGCACAGGACTATGGCTCTATCGGAGAAGTCCTTGTCTTGGTAATTTTCTTCAGAATGATTAAGCTCCCGGGCAGTCATGCTTGAGGAGTAGGTATCCATCGGTGGAAAGTGAGTGAATATAGGCGTGCCATCGATACCCTGCCAGTCAAAAGTATGATGAGGGAACTTTGTAGTGTCATTCCATGAGATCTTTTGCGAAAGGAAGTAACGCATGCCAGCACGCCGGGCAATTTGAGGGAACTGGCCCGTATAGCCGAAACTGTCAGGCTCCCAGACTACATCGGTATCTACGCCTAGATGCTCACGATAGTAGCGTTTTCCATAGCTGAACTGGCGTGTCAATGATTCGCCCGCTGGCAACATCCCATCAGATTCGACCCACATGCCACCCACAGGAATGAAGCGTCCCTCTTTGACGCGACGCAAAAGGCGAGCAAACAGATCTGGATGATCAGCCTCAAGCCAGGCATACTGTTGTGGGGAACTCATTACATAGATAAAATCGGGATCTCGCTCCATCAGCGCCAGCATATTAGAGACTGTACGGGCTACCTTTCGGCGAGTTTCACGCTTGGGCCAAAGCCAGGCCGAATCAATGTGTGAATGACCTACCACTGCATGATCCAAACTGCTTGACACAGCCGGCAGGCTGAGTTCTTCGGCCAGGGCCGTACGGGCCTGTTGCAGACTAGCTGCATCACCCTCCCGATAGCTGTTCAAGGAAGTCTGCAGGGCCTTACCCAGCCTCCAATAGCGTGGCTGCTTGGGGTCGCACTCCCGGATGATCTGGCTGACCGCTTCCAGATCCATGGCATAGTTCCACATCTCATAATCGAAATGACAGACATCCAGTTGATTCAGAGCGTTAGGCTCGTCGGGTCGGCCCGTGGTGCCTTCACCCAAACGAGTCTTAACGAATGGAGGAACCCCGAGAATGAGCGGGTTGCAGGCTGCCTCCAGATAGAGGGTAAAAGTGCCATCGGACCTGATAAGCGAAGGTTCTTCATCAATGGCTGACCCTTTCCAGTCTCTGCCATCCAGGGGAATCCATTTATTTTTTGGGTTAACGGCTTTAATTATGGAACCATCGGGACGGTAAGCCTCTGCCTCGTAGTGGCTCCCCGGTGAGTCTGGCTGCCATCCAAGGTCCACGATTAGTTCCAACGGGGTCTCATCGCGGTGATCCTGGTCAATGTTTCCTGAAATTTCCATCCAAGTGGTCCCCCAGGTGGTCCCCCAGGATTCACCTACGGCCATGTGCTCAAAGGGAATATCTCCTTTAGCCAAGCGAGCGAAGAAGTCCTGGGAAGCAATAGGCTCGCCAGGGATCCGGTAGGCCCTGACATTGCAATGGCCAACCGGCCGATCGACATAGGGCAACAGTCGTTGCCTCATGACTCGATCGCACCTGTCGAGTTCACGCCCCACGTTTAGCTGCATCCCGCAAACCTCCTCGTTTCAGCCGATTCAACATTGATAACTAAAGCGGTTTAGTTAAATTGTAGCACGATTCGCAGAGAAGCAATGACTCACACGATAAAACCCGATAATCCAGGCTGATAACCGAAATTGCCGGCGTGTCGTCAAAGGCTAATGATCAAACGGAGAAAAGTCAGAGCTATCACTAATCTTCGGACTACTGTCTGAGGTGCAAATAGGCAGCGCACGAACATAGACCATGCCAACGAAAAACCCATTGACGCAACTCGACTGTCAGTACACGATTGAGATACCGATGTCATTTCCCCTGTTCAAGTTTTAAGATACCTTTGACGAGCCTTATCTTTCGTATCAGAAGGGGATCTACCCTATGAATCGAATCACAGATCCGTCACTGCGTAAAACTATTTCATTGTTTTACTTAACCAAATCCTTTTGGAAGACTTTCAGCATGTATTTGAAGCAGGCTCAGCCTTCATAGGTCTTGCCGATTGTACTGTTCACACTAGAGTTGACACAGACCCGATAAAGCTGGAATTGCCAGGCTAAGCGAATATTCTTGAGTGTTGATTAAAGTCCTCATTAACTCGTTGACCATCGAAATAGTCTGCCCCTCCCCCATGAAGTCCTGAGCATTCAAATCTTTGAAAACGCTGGCAAAGGCTCCTGAAACTATGGCGAGATTAATGAATTCAAAAGAATCAATCGGCCGCTTGACAAAACCGACAGACATTGCCAGTTGTCTAGTCCAGACATACGGCGCTGACCGGCAGCCTCTCGATGTATTTGGGAGGCGCGGCCGACAAGACAGTGGCCGCGTGAAGACTTGGAACCGGGGAGCACTCACATTGAGCTGTTTAGGTTGGGATTCGACGGGTTGGCGGACTAGATAAATTCCTGACTAGTGTCGTTGCGCCATTGCATGGAATTGGCAATGGCGGCACCTGCTTACTTAATGCAGACCCCGGGAGGCACCACTAGCACGCCTGACGTAGCCATCATTCTTAACTTCAGTCAACAATACGAGGACCAAATATGACTAGTCCTAATTCATCGCGAACCTGCAGGCACAACAACCTCAAATAAGAGAATTCGGCCCCACACAGTGCCAGGAGCATCGCATGAGGCCGAAGACAGCATTTTCTTATGCTCAGGCCTGAGCCAGAGCCTCGACAATATAGTTGTTGATGGTGGCCTTGACCACTTCAAGATGGTCGGACTTGTCGGCGGCGATCAGTTCCGCCTGTGGCTTGTCAAGGCTGTACTCCTCCAGGGAGGCCAGCGTGGCCGTGCCGTCCTCAACAGTGGCGCCGATGCCGGATTCGAAGGAGGAATAGCGCTCCTGCTGCAACTGCTCGATGTAGCCGTCCTCATGCATCTTGGCAGCTACCAGCAGACCGGCGGCATAGGTGTCCATGCCTACGATGTGGGTCCTGAAGAGGTCCTCAGGCAGGAAGGAGGAACGGCGCGGCTTGGCATCGAAGTTCAGGCCTCCGTGGGGCCCGATGCTCCCATTGGCCAGCACCTCCCACATGACGGCAGTGGCATCGTAAAGGTCTGAGGGGAACTCGTCCATGTCCCAGCCGATCAGCTTGTCGCCCTGGTTGGCATCCAGGGATCCCAGGAAGCCGGCCTCTCGGGCCACGCGGACCTCATGCTGATAGGTGTGCATGGCCAGGTTGGCGTGGTTGCCCTCGATATTGAGCTTGAAGTTATCCTGCAGGTCGTAGGTGCGCAGGAAGTTGATGGTGGTGGCCGCGTCGTAATCGTACTGGTGGAGGGTGGGCTCCTTGGGCTTGGGTTCGATCAGGAACTGCGCGTCGAAGCCGATCTCCTTGGCGTAGTCCACGCACATATGGAAGAGGGCGGCCATATGGTCCTGCTCTTCCTTCATTCGGGTGTTCCAAAGGGATTCGTAACCCTCACGACCGCCCCAGAAGACGTAGTTCTCAGCACCGAGCCGCTTGCCGATCTCCAGGCTGTGCTTGAGCTGGCCTGCCGAATATGCATAGATATCAGCGAAAGGCGAGGTACCGGCACCGGCCTCGAAACGAGGGTTGGTGAAGAGCGACGAGGTGTTCCATAGTAGCTTGACGCCCGTGTCCTTCATGGCGGCCTCGATGCGGTCGATCACCTTGTCAAGATTGGCATCGGTCTCGCGCAGGGTGTCGCCCTCGGGAGCCAGATCACGGTCGTGGAAGCAGAAGAACTCGACCCCCAGCTTGGTGAAGAGCTCGAAGGCGTAATCCACCTTGGCCAGCGCCTGATCCATGGGATCGGTGTATCGGTAGTAGGGCCTCTGAGCGGTGGGATCGCCGAAGGGATCCACCAGACCCTGGTTGAAGGTGTGCCACCAGGCAACGGCGAAGCGCAGCCAGTCCTTCATGGGCTTGCCGGCCACCACCTTGTTCTTGTCGTAGTAACGGAATCCCAAGCCTTCCTTGACACCCTGGCGACCCACGTATTCGATTTTGTCAACGTCCCACAAACCCATCCGAAATGCTCCTTTGCCTATTGCATTTACCTTTACAGCGTTTACAGGGGAGGAAACCAATTCCTGCCTCCTGAGCAACAAGAGTAGAGGGATGAATCGATTTTGTCAATTCGTTGAATTATATAGAAGCGGTATCACTACCCCCTGGTACTACTCAGCTGATTTCGAGAAGCTCCTTCGCCGTATAAGACCCAGTGCTCAACAAGTACCCAACGATGAAAGCCGAACGTGTCTTGGTACGACAATTATCCTGTCGGTTTTAAGCTTTGGCATAAAAACTGGCCAAAGCTTGAAACCGGCAGACGAGGCACAGACCATTTTCCTGGCTCGAGATTTATGCAATCCTAAGACTCCGTGCAAGAAACGTCCAAAAAGCCGCAGAGCCATACTCTACTCATTGATGATCATTCTCGCGCTCTTCCCGCCTTTCGATTTGAACTCGTAATCGATCCGATCAGGAGTTCGCTCCCTTCCGAAGAATGTCGGCGAAGCCCCAAATCACAGAGGCGATCCTTCCCAACTCCGATTCCCGACTGACCTGACGCCAGACCGTAGCGTAAGACTCAAACCAGATCTCAAAAGCATCGGCCAGGCCCCGATCGCCTTCTGCATCCGGAGCTCCAGGCAGAACGCCATAGCGAACGGCTAGACTACGACCCAGTGCGTTAAAGAGGCGTTGACCTTGGACAGCCATCAACTGAGCCTGCAAAGTTCTGCGCGCATCAGCCCGGCATCCGGCGGCCGCCCTGCCCATGCGTACAGCTGCGTCGACCAGCAGAGCGTCACGCTGATCCACCTGCTCAAGACGAATGCGCAAAGCCTTAAGCAGGCTCCGGCGAGCTTCGTCGAGATCGGCAGACGAATCCAGTGCAGGCACGCCTGCGCCCGGCAATGTAGAGGCCACATCCTGGTTGAGGCCCCCATGTCCGTCATCAAGCTCCCAGTAACGCACCATGTCGTCCCAGCCGAAGACCGCACTGGAGCCAGCTTGGATCAGTGCCGGCAGATAGTCCCCCGTCGCATCCCCATAGACCAGCAGACCCAGATCCCTGTCCACCCGGTCTCGATCATCGTCATTGGGGTTCCAGAAGCACTGCGCGGCGTAGGCCATGCCAGGCAAGCTCATGCGCGGGTCGTTGATGTGCCCATAATCGCCCCAGTCGGTGACCATGGCTCCAACGGCACCGTACTGGATCCCATATTGACTCAGACGGCTGATGTTCTTCCAAGCATTGTCGATTCCAGGAAGGAGAAGATTCCAGGCATGAACGGCCGAGCAGACTACCTGTCGGGCCCCCGTCGAGGCTACAAGGGCAACCTTGTCCGGCCCCACCTGCGGGTCATAGAGCCAGTTGAGCAGCGTACAGTCCTCGGGCAGCCTGTCCAAGACTTTGGGCATGGACACGGCGACATCGCCCCAGAACATGGGATGGCGGCCCTGCGCATGTAGGTGATCGCACAGACTGATCAGATAATCGGCATACATGTCAGCAGGATCCTTGCTGGAACCATCCTTCCGCGAACGCCCCTTGCCCAGATCGAAGGTCTCATCTCCGCCGATATTGAAGTTACGCGTACGCATAAGCGGCGCATAGGCGTCAATCAGCCCAGTGGAGAATGCCAGGGCCTGTGGATGGTTGACATTGATGGTGTGATGCTCCTGGCGCTCTATAAAAGAGTAGGGCCGGTCCGCCTGCTCGGGAAACTCGCCCAGATCCCTGAATCCGCGAGTGCGAAGGCTGGTGTAATGGTGGCTGAAGGTGGAAATCGAAGGCACCAACTCGATACCCAGGCGGGCGCAATAGTCATCGAAGTCGGTGATCTGCCCGGGCTCCAGAGGGCTTGTGCCCCTCCAGGCCTCGCTCATGCCCGGGAAAGCCATGGTGTGCTCAATGTAGAGCTGCAGCTGATTGAACTTATACAGGGCCAATATGTCCGCCCAGTGCCGCAGCCATTCCATGGTGGGCACCCGACCGCGGGTCACATCCAGACTGTAGATGCGCGTTGGATAGGCGGGGCGGTCCTGAATGTGCAAGGCGGGAAGCACCGGACCGCATTGCATGATGACCTGGCGGAGGGTCTGTACCCCCCATCGCAGTCCCTGACCGTCGCCGCCGCGGACATCCACAATCGGGCGGCGCTCCCCCTGATCGGCGATGCGCAGAAGATACTCTTGAGGACCAAGTTTTTGGTCCAGGTCCAGACTGATTGCGCCAGTCCAAGCTCCCCCTCGCGAATGATCCCAGACCATACCCGTAGCCTGCTTGATGGTATCTGTCAACTGGTCGCTGAGGACGGAAGCCAGCTCCTGGTCAACTGCTGAACCGCAGACAATTCTGCCCGCCACTGGCAACAGCAGCTGACCCCGATTCCTTTGCATGTGAAGCGGCCGGGGAATCAGGGCCAGCGGCCGCTCCTTCGACGGATCGGCGACGGTGTCGATGCCATTATCAAGACTCATGATCCATACCTTTCGTGCAATAGACTGATGCCACTGACGACCGCGTCCTTGACATGCTCCAGCCATGACCATCGATGGCCACCTCATCAGTCTACCCATAAGCCGGAGACGAGAAGAGGTGCCGGCGTTTAGGGCGAACGGGCACCGTCAGAGCCCAATATCCACCGCACAAGCAGCTCGCTTAGGACTGCGAGCCTACAAGAACCTACTATCCATCGCACTGGTGAAGAAATAGAGGCTGATGAACTTCTTGGCTGCGATGAAGCGGCCAACGACGGGATTGTCTTGTCGAGAAACCTTGAACAACTTTGAAAGTTTGTGCAAGGATAATAAACAGTGTTAATATATAAACGTTGTTCATAAAGTGCACGAAGATCGTGAGACTGTACTACTCAAGGAGGAGGTCGACATGCGCGGCAGTCCATACGCCAGCACACCAAAGGCCCTCTCCGAACTCAATCAGTCACGCATCGTCCAATATCTGCATCAGCACGGCACCAGTTCACGAGCCCAGATGGCACGGGACCTCAACCTGACGCCGGCGGCCGTAGGCAAGCTGGTGGCCCGACTAATCAGCTTGGGTCTAATCAGCGAGACCGGCAGCATGGACTCAGAGGGCGGCCGCCGATCCATCGGCCTGGCCCTGAACGCCGACCGCTACCAGGTCATCGGAGTCAAGTTCGCTCGCAGTTTGGTCAGCATCGGACTGTTCGACATCAGCGGCCATCTCCTGGACTCGGAGGAGCTGCCCCCCGTCGATCCCGATGACATCCCCGGCACAGTAACTGAAGTCAGAGCACGGGTGAGAAAACGTCTGGAGACAAACCCCACCATCGTGGCCGTGGGCATAGCTGTGCCGGGCCCCTACCTGCGAGAGACCGGCCGCATCGCACTGGTTACCAGCATGCCCGGCTGGCGTGGCGTGGACTTTATACACGAATTCGGCCAGGCTTTCCGCGTACCCACCTTCATCGAGCAGGATGCACGAGCTGGCGCGCTGGGCCAGAGCCTCTTCGACCCCCGCGTGAGCGCTTCCAGCATGGCCTACTTCCTGGTGGGCGAAGGCGTGGGATTAGGAGTCATAGACAGAGGCGCCCTGGTGGACGGAAGCCAGGGAGCGGCCACCGAAATCGGCCACGTCAGCATCGACCTGAATGGCCTGCCCTGCGAGTGCGGCAACCGCGGCTGCCTGGAATGCTACTGCTCGGCGGTAGCCATCCACCGCCGCATGTGCCAGCTGGATATGCGGGATCACTTCCCTGGAATCGAGACCATGACCCACGCCAAGGCCTGCACAAGTCTGTTCGACCAGGCCCGCTCGGGCCAGCAGGTCGCCCGGACCTTGGTGGATCAAATAGCCGACTACGTGGGCTATGGCTGCGTGACCATCGTCAACGCCTACAACCCTGCTCAAATCATCATCGGAGACATGGTGGCCGCCGCTGGTCCCCGCCTGCTGGAACGAGTTCGCACCATAGTATCCCAACGCGCCCTGCCTGGCTTGCGCGAGCACACGCAGATTCTGCTCTCCCGTCTTCCAGCCGATGCCACACTGACCGGAGCCGCTGCGGTGGCGGCCAGCCAATTTTTGGAGCACCCGGCCAGCATGGGCCGCACAACTGTGAAATCAGCAAACACAAGGCGGGCACATCGCCCGTCGTCAGGAAAGGAACACCATGACCAGTAAACCCGTGGTCCTCAGCATCGGCGAGATCCTCTGGGACGTCCTGCCAACAGGCAAGCGGGCCGGTGGAGCACCGGTCAACTTCAGTTATCATGCCGCAAAGAACGGGGCGGAAGGCTATGCCTTCAGCGCCGTGGGCCGGGACGACCTGGGCCGAGAGCTTGAGGAGGCGGTCCAGAAGGCCGGCGTCGATGCCTTCCTACAGCACAACGACCACCCCACCAGCACCGTCGAGGTCCAGCTGACCGAGGGCATCCCCCAGTACGTCTTCAAGCCTGATGTGGCCTGGGATCATCTGGAATACACGGATGACCTGGCCGGGCTGGCCAGCAAGGCCGACGCCGTCTGCTACGGCACGTTGAGCATGCGCAGCAGTGAGTCCCGCGAAACCTGCCTGCAGGTCCTGCGCCACACTAAGAGCCATGCCATGCGCTTCTTCGACATCAACCTGCGCGGCACCTTTTACAGCAAGGATCTGATCCAGGAACTGCTGGACATGGCCACGGTTTTCAAGCTCAACGACGAGGAGCTGGTCACCCTGCGCGACATGTTCCACATTCCTGGGGCCACCGACGACGAACTCTGCAGCTGGTTCATGGACCAGTGGCATCTGGACACCATCGTGCTGACCGCCGGTAGCGACTACAGCACGATCTATCTGGCGGACGGCCAGTCCTCACACCTGCCCACGCCTAAAATCACAGTGGCAGACACGGTCGGGGCCGGCGATGCCTTCTCCGGCACCTTCGCAATCAACCGCCTATTGGGGGCCTCCCTGACTCAGGCCCACCGGGCTGCAGTCAACACTGCCGCCTTCGTCTGCACCCAGCAGGGCGCCTGGCCCGAATATCCTGAGCATATCCCCGACTATTTAGGCCAGCAGGGCCAATGAGTCCCTGTCCTTGAGCATGACTGCGGTCCCGTCAGGTCGAGCCGTCAATGCCGACAGGACGGGACCAAACTTATACCTACGGAATTGGGAATTTACCGGATGCCGATGAGCTGCCACGCATCGACAGGACTCTGCGGCTTGACCAGGATCTAAGACAATGCCCAGGGAGAAGCGGGAATATCCACAGCGTCCATCTGTTGTATACTGACGAGGCTGGTCCGCAATGGCACCAGCGGAGCTTGATAATTCAAGATTGGGGCTGATCGGTTTCGACGGTGACCTGTTCGTCGCAGGGAAGCGTGCCGAGAACGCGGGGGTCCGCTCGTTAATGTCCTCCCGCAAACAACAAGTGCTAAATCTAACCGCACTGAGTTCGCTCTCGCTGCCTGAGCTTCGCGCCAGGATTAACCAGTGAGCAGCTGCTCCGTTCACTCCCCTTCGCCTTCGGGGGGATGCTGAGCGTCATTAAGAAGACTTGCCTGGACTGCCGCGCCACAGGGCGGTTCGGGGACTTTTTCTGCGGCTATGCCCGCCAACGGTTGTCTGCGACACAGGTGGGGGCAGACAGATAGCCACAAAGGCCAGCAGACTACGCACGTAGAAGACTGAGGGTGCGGTCACCGGACCGGGGTTCAATTCCCCGCAGCTCCACAAGACAAGGGCCAGCCGAGGCAACTTGGCTGGCCCTTGTCATACCGCTTTACAGTTCAAGGATCCACCTTCCCGGATTACTTTGTGCATCCATTGTCAATAACCTTACTCATGAATCTCGGGTCATTCTCGTTTCTCTACTTGCAGTGTTAAATGACTCCAAGATAACTCCATTCGGAGCAATAACGATATAATTCTGGAGCTAAGAAAATAATTGAGCAATCGGAGCAGGTGAAAGCAATGAAAGAGACAGCGAGAATTCAAATTCGCACCAGCGAGGATATGAAACGTCGGGCCTCACAGCTTTTTGAAGACCTAGGCCTTGATCTCGGCACGGCAATTAACATGTTCCTCTCTCAGTCGTTGCGCGAGGGAGGGCTTCCATTCCGCTCTCAACTTTCCAAATTTGACAGAGAAATGGAGGAGGCCGAGGCTTCACCGGTCACTCACGTGGGTGATGTAGAGAATATGAAAGACATCATCCATCATGTATGAGTTTGCATATACGCAAAAATTCCTGCGCGATGTCAAGAAAACCAAGAAAAAGCATTTCGACTTAAGCATGCTCGATCAAGTGCTCGACGATTTGACTAACTACAATTCAGCACTGCTTAAACGTAAATATCGAAAGCACCAGTCGAAAGGACGCTGGTCCGAATACGAGGAACTCCATGTCGACGCAGACTGGCTCCTAGTGTACAAGCGCGATAAGAATCGAATGGTTCTTACCTTGATGACCACCGGCAGCCACGACCAAACACTGTGACATAAGTGAAAGTCTCGGCAATCAAGCCTTGTTCCGACTGACACGACTCACTGTACTCAATACACAAACTTGACCGCCAATTGTTTATCTACTCCTATGTTAAAGGTTAACCGTCCACAGGATCTCCTAAAGATTAACTTGCCATAATGGCGATACTCATCTTCGAGCGTCCAGCATGTATTTGTCGTATTGACCTGTGTTGGCCAATCCCACAGAAAACTGCCCGTTGATGAATATGCCACACACAACCATGGCCGAAATCAATGCCTGGCAAGACCGCTCAATTACACATCGCGGATCCAACAATTAAAGCTCACTGCCGATCATTCGCCTATAGCACCTTGCAAAATGGCTATGGGCGAGCGCTTCAAAGCAGGCCGCGCCGTCAGCATGGTCGCCAGCGACCCGACAATGATGATCGGCGACCCGCAGATAAGGAAAAACTGCCAAGGAAAAACTACGGACAGACTGTGGACAAGCGGCCAATAGACCATGGCTGTACTCAGTCCGACCAGTCCGGTGCCGCCTGCTGCGATGATAATGCCTGTAGTCATCACGATGGTGCCGTCCAATGTGGATATAGCAGTAAGCTGCTGCGGGTTTGCCCCAGCGATTGACAGGAGCGCCAGATCAAGGTCACGATCCCGAGCGGCGATGGCGAACCCCGCGATCACGCCGACCAGGGCGACCAGCAGCGCTGCCCAGAAACCATAGAGCAACTCCAAAGTCCCGCCCGCTGTGGCACTCGGTATTCCCGGCACCTTGTTTATGGCGACGGTACTGGTGCCTCCGGCAGTCAGCAGACCGCCGACCAAAAACATGCAGGCGGTCAACGCTATGACCGTTGAGCCGAATGTCGTGTCTTTGCTTCTGACAACAGCCTGTGAACGCGCTACCCGCCAGACGGCAGACGATGACGGCACCAGAGCAGTCCAGAGTTGAGTGACCCTGCCTATAACCGGCCCACCAGCGCGAGCCAAGGCTATCAGCAGCAAGAGAATGGCGAAAAGCGGTCCACTTCCAACGGCACTTATGACCGCCCGGACTTGCTTAGGATCCAAAGGTCCAGAGCCGCTGTGCCAAAGATAGGCAAAGACAGGCAACGGCAATAGCAGCAAGGCCAGCCCAAGGAAAAGGGCCACAAGACCACGTCTATGTCTCGGCCGTTCAACCGATTCGCTCTCCTCAGCACGGTGCACCATCCGGACTGGTGTCATCTTTCCCAAATCCCGCAATGTCCGGCTGGTCGCCAAGACGGCCGTGGCCAATCCCACTACAAGGCCAGTCAGGGCAGACCTGGGAAACCTGTGCCAGGTAAAAGCGAAATGTACCGGCATTCGCATCCCGGTGGAATACCAATCGAGGATCCTTCCAGCCAGCGCAGGTGAAAGAGCCACGGCAACAAGGGAGGCCGGCAGAAGCAAAATCATCACCTGCAAAAGCGTAAGCACCAGGACCTGCTTAGGCGTAGCTCCCAGCAGCGAGAGAAGGGCCAGCCCCTGCCGACGTTGGCGAATTGATGCCTGCAGGGTTTGCTTGATCACCAGACAGCCAAGCACAATGACCGTGAGGAAGACCAGACTCAGGGCCGAAGCCAGACTCTTAGCAGGATCCCTGGTCTTGACCGACAGACTTTGGTAGTAGCTGTTGACTCCCATGCTCACACTCATGGCACAGAGCAAGGTTTGTGTGACCACAAGAACGATAAAGACGCCAGCCCAAATGCCGCTATTGGCTTTCAGATCACGTAAGGCCCAAGTCATGATTCATTCACCTGCCACATCCTCGTGCGTACACTCTGCCAGATCCCTCTATTTATATGAATAGCCGATCCGCGCGGGAGACAACATCCGGCAAACCCCTGAAACGACCCTGAATTAACCCTGATTCCTTCTTACAATGGACCGTTGGCCACTCCCCCTGCTCATTCAAGCATCAGAGTGTTGCCCCGCGCTATTCTGATGCTCAGAATCTAATGCAGGTTCCCGGACGATGGTCAAGTACCCGGACAGCGACAAGACTTGCAGAAAGGAAGCCATGTCCTCGTGGATTGTACTCATACTCGCCGGCATCTGTGAATCGGTCTGGGCCAACGCCTTAGGCAAGTCCCAAGGCTTTACCAAAATCGTCCCTGACATCGTTTTTATCGTGGGATTGATTCTCAGCATGGTTGGTCTGGCCTTTGCCATGCACAGCATCCCTACCAGTACAGCCTACGCGGTCTGGGTCGGTATCGGAGCTGCCTTGACTGTCCTATACGCCATGGCTACAGGATCGGAGCCTGTTTCACTCGCCCGCATTTTGCTCATCATCGGTCTAGTCGCCTGCGTAGTCGGTCTCAAGGTTGTCAATTAAGAATTGATGCCCATGAAAGCAGGTACACCCCAGCAACAAACAAACTCAAGAGGAAAGGAGTCGCCATCATGACCGCAGTAATACGGCAATGCACCTCGGATGATGCCTGGCTGATACGTTCCTTGGGCATGACCACCTTCCGTGACACCTTCGCCGCCGACAACAGCCGGGAGAACATGGAAGATTACCTCCGGCATTCCTTCTCCCCCGAACTGGTCAAGTCGCAACTGTCTGAACCCGAATCCGTTTTTATGCTGGCCAGCGTGGGCGGCACTCCCGCAGCCTACATGCAGCTCAACACTGGGAAGGCCCAGACGGAGCAGTTCGGTGATACTTCCATGGAGATCGAGCGGCTATACGTTCTATCGGACTTCAAACGCCAGGGACTGGGCACCATGCTGGTCAATCAGGCCTACGAACGAGCCAGGAACCGGGATCTGAGCAAAATCTGGTTGGGCGTATGGGAGCGCAATGAACCCGCTCAACGTTTCTACCAAGCCATGGGCTTCTAACGGACCGGCGAGCACACATTCACCTTGGGCACAGACATTCAGACCGACTGGATTATGACCGCAGCGGTCAATTGATGGCTACCTCTGTGCAAACACGAGGCACCGGGTGCCGCTTTAGAAATCGGCGATACCCGGCATCACCAACCCCAAGCACAAACTTGCGCGTCTGACGCCCGAATCAGGGCAATCGGCCCTGACCCGAGCACCAGACGCGCAGGTCATTCATACACACAACAGTCATGTATCACGGTTCCCTGCAGAAGACCGATCCTCCGGCAGGGAACCAGTTGCTCAATCCGACATGACCGTCGCGTCGATCTTGCCTCGGAAGAGCATGACCGCCACAGCCACGACGATTTCAATGATGCCGATGATCAGCATCAACGGCAGCTGCTGGTCCAGGGTGGTCAGTTTGCCATAAACCAGCAGCATGATAGCTGTGCCGATGGCCGCCGACAGGGTGAAAGCGGTCTGCATCTGTGTCTCATAAGACTTGGGCGCTATGGCCGCCACAGTCGAGTTAGCTGCAACGCCGTAGGGGAAGCCACCGAAGTTGGAGACCACATAGTAGACCAGCAACCAGAGCACGGAATATCTAGCCGTATGAGGATTGAGCACCACAGTGGGAACGATCAGCAGCAAATTAGAGATGCCGAAGAAAGCGAATCCGAACCAGAGGCGGTTGGTGGACTTCCAACGCTTGCCCGTGTCGGTCAGCCAGAACCAGCTGAAGAAGATGCCGGCCAGCATGGCGATGATGCCCACGAGAGTGTTGAAGGAACCCGGCGCGATTTCAATACTGCCGAACTTTCTGTTGATCCGCTGGTCCAGGAACATGAGCAGGGTGGTGCCCTGAATGGCGTAATCCACCCCTGCAACAATCTGCATGATCACGATGGGCACGAAGGCCTTGAGCCGGCGACGCTCCACACCGACGATCCTCTTGGAACGCCAGATGACCAAGAAGAAGGCGATGGCCACCACAAAGGTGCAGGAGCTGACCGTATTGGCCAGCGCATTGACGCTGATCTTGTGGGTGACAAGAAGGATGGCGATGAACAGGCCAATCACCACCAGCACGCCCAAGGCGCCCCATCCGTAGCGTTTACGCTCCTGGCTGTTGAGCGGGCGTGAGGGCTTGGAGCCCAGCGAACCGAAGAAACGATTGCCCGGCACGCCGATGATGGCGGCGTAAATCAGCGCGGCGACCGCTCCGATGGCGAATCCGTAATGATAGTTGAGCAGACCGAGCTGAGCAGAGATGATTGGGGTGATGAACCCGGCGATGTTGTTGGCAATGGCGTGAATGGCGAAAGCGCCGTCACGACGGTTGTCCTTGCGGTGGAAGAGCATGCCGGTCAGCGAGGCGTTCGAAGCCCCCATGATGGGTAGGTTCATGAGGATCATGCCCACTATGGCCATGACTCGACCTTGACTGACGGAGAAGGCCGGAATGGCCAAGAGCCCGCAGGACAGCCCCTTGACGATGTTGCCGATGACCAGGGCCTTGCGCGCACCGAACACCCTATCCGCCAGCCAGCTGCCCACGATGCCGAACATGGAATTGATGGCCGCAACGATGGCTATAAGCTGTGCTGCCTCCCCCTGGCTGAATCCCAGACCCTGGGTCCAAGGCTTATAAAGGTAGTAGATCGTCACGGCCCCATAAGAGGCCCAACAGATCGAATTGAAGAAATTGCCGGCTGCCAGGGCACCGATGCCCTTGGGGTAGCCGAAGAAGGAGCGGTCCGCCCTCAGCTGGTTCAGCTCCTCCTCCTGTCGTCGGTCAACCTTGAGGCCGGATTCATCGACCACAATGTCCGGTTGTTCGCCGCCGTTTTCCGTTGGTGCTGCCATACGTTTCTCCTCGCTTCTCACTGGTGCCTACCCTCGTTGTACGGACACCCTTTTGCTCTGCGTGGAACCACAGGCTGTTCCACTTCGACGGTAAATCCTCAGCCCGTCGAACGTAGGTGCAAAGAGAACGGAAAAAGGTGGATATTTCTCGGTAATGCTATGTGGCCACTACTCGACAAGGCTTCCCAGTCAGGTAGTTCCTTGCTCAGAAAGCTTGCCATTGCAAGGATTAGGAAGAAATAGAAGCCAGCCAGAACAACTCCAAGCCAAAGGCACAAGATTGTCCACCCATTCGACGATTTCCCCCACCTTCCTGATCGGGCTTCCGTCCATAGACTGATGAGGTAAGGCGCACGAAGGCGTCGGGGCAGAGCGGCGCCGACGGATCGGAGACGACCCGACGGAAACCATGACCGGCCAGAATCCGCCTGTCAGCGGAGGAAGTAGGTAATTCATCATGACATCATCCATGCACACTGATCAGGACTGCGTCGACGAGGCGGCCCGTCAGATCTACATCGGCAACACGGGCACCGTGGACTTCGACCTGAAGCTGCCGACCGAGGGGGCAGAGGGAACCACAATCGAATGGGCCAGCAGCGACGATCGATGGGTCAGTCCCACAGGCAAGGTCAATCAGCCTGAATACGGTCGGGGCGACCGGAACGTGACCCTGACCGCGACCGTCACCAAGGGCGGTGCCAAGGCGCAGCGCAACTTCGATGTGACCGTGCTGCAGATGCCCAACAAGATCGAAGTGCGCAAGGTCTATCCCATCGAGATCAAGGCGCGCAAGGGCGCCACCTACTATCTGCCCATGTTCACGGCCGTGCTGACCAAGGACGGCCAGAAAGTCTCCCAGCGGGTCAACTGGGACGAAGGTGTTGAGCATCGGGACGAACAGACCGGCGAGCACGACTTCCAGGGGTCCATCGACGGCAGCGACATCCGTGTGCAATGCAAGGTTCAGGTGATTGACGAAGATCCCGAACAGCCAGTGGATTCCAGCCCCAAGGTCCGCCGCGTGCCCATCTCTCGGGTGCGGCTGACCGGTGATGGCATGCTGGCAGGCAACCAGCGCCGACGGATAGCCTTCCTGAAGACCCTGGACGACGATCAGCTCCTGGTGGAGTTCCGCCGGGCCGCCCACCTGGACACCAAGGGCGCCAAGCCCATGATCGGCTGGGACGCTCCGGATTCCAACCTGCGCGGCCACACCACCGGGCATGTCCTGTCTGCATATGCCCTGGGGTATGCCGCCACCGGCGACGAGAACATTCGGACAAAGCTGACCTATCTGGTCGACGGGCTGGCTGAGGTCCAGGCCGCCTTTGCAAAGAGCGGGAACACCAAACCGGGCTTCCTGTCGGCCTACGACGAGAGCCAGTTCGACAAGCTGGAGCAATACGCGCCCTACCCCACCATCTGGGCGCCTTACTACACCTTGCACAAGATTCTGGCCGGGCTGATCGACGCCTACCACTTCGCGGGCAATGAAACGGCTCTGCGTGTGGCCTCGGACCTGGGTGACTGGGTTTATGACCGTGTCCACCGGCTCCCCCATGAGCAGCTGCAGAACATGTGGAGCATGTACATCGCCGGCGAGTTCGGCGGCATGAACGAGTCCCTGGCCCATCTGTACGCCATCACCGGACGTAAGGAGCACCTGGATGCCGCTCGCCTCTTCGACAACGACCGTCTCATGGTTCCCATGCGCCAGAAGGTGGATGCCCTGGGCGGACTGCATGGCAACCAGCACATCCCCCAGGTCATCGGTTCGGTGGAACTCTTCCGCCAGACCGGTCTGCCCTACTACCTGCAGCAGGCGGAATTCTTCCTCAAGTCGGTCATGGGCCATCACATCTACGCCATGGGCGGCACCGGGCAGGGCGAGATGTTCCAGCAGCCCGACGTGATTGGCGCCCTGCTCAAGGACAACACCGCCGAGTCCTGCGCCTCCTACAACCTGCTCAAGCTGTCGGCGCTCCTGTTCTCCTTCGACCCGGATCAGGAGTATGCAGACTACACCGAGCTGACCATGCTCAACCACATCGCCGCCAGCACCGACCATGTGCCCCAGGGCGGCAGTCTCTACTTCTTCCCCACACAGCCGGGCGGCCGCAAGGAGTTTGATGAGGAGAACAGCTGCTGCCACGGCACCGGCCTGGAATCGCACTTCTACTATGCGGACGGAGCCTTCTACACGGACGAGACGACCTTGTGGATTGAGCAGTATCTGCCCTGCAGCCTGAACGACATCGATCAGAAGATGGCCCTGAGCGTGGGCGTGGACGACCGCCACCCCGAGAAGGTGACCATCACCATAGAGGCCCTGGACAGACCCCGCCTGGCGCTGCGCATCCCCGCCTGGACCCGCGGCAGGGTCCACATCGACATCGACGGAACCCCGGTGTCCCAGGCTCTCATGGGCACTGACCCGGCTGTGGCGGTCCTTGATGTGAGCGCCTGCGGTCTGAATTCCTGGTCAGGAACCACCATTACGCTGACATTCGAACCGACCATCCGGCTGATTGGCACCCCTGACAGGCCTTCCCTGGCCGCCGTGGCCTGGGGACCCTACGTACTTGCCGCCTTGAGCCCCAGCACTGATATGCAGAGCCTTGACATCGACCGGAAGGATCCTGGGTCCGCCTTCGAGCGCCAGGGCGAGAAGCTGGTCTTCCGTCACCGGGACAGCGGCCTGGAATTCGTCCCCCTCTGGACCATTGACGAAAACCAGCCATATCATGCCTACGTCGAAGTGGCCAGCCACTGACCGCGTCCCAAGGCCAAGGTTTCAGCTACAGGGAGGACGGTCAGCACGGATCAGGCAATCATCACCAGTTTCCCCAACGATGCGGCGGTCTTCAAATCCGCAGGGCGCTTCATCGGCACTCCCGGATGGATCCACGAGCGCCGCACCGTCGACAGCTTTGAGCTGATCCTGGTTGAAGAGGGCCTCCTCCCGCTGACGGTAGCCGGACGGCATCATGATCTGAAGGCAGGCGGCCTGTTGCTGATTCCGCCCGGCACCCCTCATGAGGGCAGTCGACGGCTGGGACAGGAGCCTCTGACCTTCTACTGGGCCCACTTCACCTTGCCTGACTGGCAAAGGGTTCAAGGTCTGTCTGACGAACAGAGGGATGGAAATGACCAGGGCGCGGCACGCGTGGTGCTGCCCCTGGATTTTCGTCTGGCAGACAACAATCGGTTGACCGTCATGTTCAACCAGCTGCTGGACATCTACCAGCGCACCTACCCGGATCCCAGCCCCTACTGCAGCTATTTCATGACCTGCTTGCTCATGGAGATCGCCATGGGAAGGCCCGCGCCCAAGGACCGTCAAGAAGCTGACGACGAGGACAGCACCCTCCAGAAGGTCCAAGATTGGATCCGTATCAACGCCTGCGACCGGATCAGTGTTGCCAGCGTAGCAGAAAACTTCAACTATTCGCCCTCGTACCTGTCGACCATCTATAAGCGGCGGTTCGGCATCGGTATCACCGGACAGATCAGGCGGATCCGCATCGAACGAGCTCAGGAGCTGCTCCTGTCGACCTCCATGGGTGTCAGCCAGATAGCCGAGGCCTGCGGGTATGACGACCCTAAGTATTTCATGCGCGTCTTCAAACGGTTCTCCGGTCTGACCCCAACCAGATACCGATCCAGCTTTTCCCAGCGACACTACAACAATGCCTGAAGTCCTTAGACTGAAACCATGAGAATCGTCATACAGCGGGTCAGCCGTGCCCGGGTCGATGTGGTCGATGAGCAGGGGCGGCCGGATCCCGATTTTAAACCCCAGAGCATCGGCATGGGGCTCATGCTCCTGGTAGCCGTCCAGGATGGCGACGGGGCAGACCAGGTGGACTATGCCGTCCGCAAGCTGACCCGGATGCGCATCTTCGCCGACGAGGAGGGCCGGATGAACCGGTCAATCCTTGATTGCGGCGGCTCCATCCTTTCCGTCTCCCAGTTCACTCTTTACGCGGATCTTCGTCGCGGCAACCGTCCCAGCTTCATGGCTGCGGGAGAACCCCAACACGCCCAAAGCGTCTGGAAGGATCTGAACCGAGCTTTGGAGGCAACCGGTGTGCCGGTTGCCGCCGGACGCTTCGGCGCCCACATGCGAGTGGATCTGGTCAACGACGGACCGGTGACCATCCTGCTGGACACCGACAGATTGATGAAGCCGGCAGCTCCTTCAGCGACTACTTGACAATGGGCCTAAGGGGCGCCGACACATCCAGTTGATGCTTATCGCCAATCTTGGACGGATCGTTGATGATCTTGTCGACCACGGCCTGCTTGAGCTTCAGATCAGAGCCGTCACCCCAGATGATGACATGTTTGCCCTGGTCCAGCTCAGTGGTGATGGAGTCTTGGGTTTTCGCAGTCACCTTGGTCACCGAATGGCGCATGGCCTCCGGCATGGTTGACAGAATCCGAAGAGTCTGCCTGACCGCCTGATCCTGCTGGGCACGCTTGACGGTGGCAACCTGGATGACCGGCACCCCCTCCACTGGCTTGGACACAGTATTGAGCACCCTGCCCTGCCTGTCTACAGCCGTCAGTTTCCGCTGCGCATCCTTGAAGACCGCAGTAGGCTCCTGGGCATCGAAGGTCACCTCCAGACCGTGCGGAAAACTCTTACGGACCTTGGCATCGGTCACCCCGGCCATGCCGCTGATCTCCTGCTCGACGCCATTGGTGGAAATCAGCAGCAGAGAGCGATCACCCTGATTGGCCACGATTGAGACCACTCGATCGTTGGACACCCAGGCATTGCCGCCACTGACGTTGATCTTGTCGGTTTGCAGGCGAAAGACCGGCGAGAGAAAGAGCAACCATGCCAGTCCTGCTATCAGAGCCATGACCACGACGACGACACCCGTCCGGATCAGGACCAGCCTGCGGCTGACCTTCTTCTTCTCGCGCACCCGAGCCTGAAAATCCAGCACCTTGGGCCGAACAAAAATCCCCAGCCCCTGATCTTCCTGATCAGTGCCTATTCTGCCTGAGACGGGTCGGTCCGGCGGTATGGCCCGGGCATCGACGAATCCTCCGGCCGAACTTGTCAAGCGTGAGGTCGCGGACTTGGATGCCGCAGACTTGGAGACTGATACGCTATTGCCCTTTATCAGAGAACGGGAGGATGATGAGGCGGATCTGGCGCTACGAGTACGTGAACCGCTTGTATTCTTGGAACGACTCGGACGACCCCTGAAACGCTTCGAACCTTTGAAACGCTTGGACCGCTTAAGGCGCCTGCCCTCACCACCTGTTTTTTCCACCTTGGACTGGCTGGCCTGTGCCGAAGCATCGGAGGCGGCCGACTTGCCCGATCTGGCGGTTCTACCGGTCCGCTGCTCCTCTTCCGAAGGCCTGGTGCGCCCAGACCGGGCAGTCCGTGCGGCCTTTGCGGCCCGGACTGCCCTGGTTCTGGACGAGGCTCCACTGGAGGCCCTGCGATTCTTGCCGTTCTTCACTGCTCATTCCGTTCAGCCAGCTTGTCGAGAATGATCGGCCCCATGGCAGTGATATCGCCGGCGCCCACGGTCAGGATCACATCCCCAGGCTCCGCTCGTTCGGCCAGATCCAGAGCGGCCTGACGCATGTCCGAGCAGGTCCGGAAGACGGTCTCAGTCGACTTATGTCCTGAGTTCTGGGGCTTGTGGTCCGATGCCTTGCGGGCGGCGGCAGGGATGGTGCCTGCATCCACGCCCGGAAAATCGCTGGCCAGCTCACGGGCGGGGAAGATGTCAGTTACCGTCACATCGTCCGCCAGGGACAGAGCGGCAGCGAACCGGTCGGAGAAGATGGCGGTGCGCGAATACAGGTGAGGCTGGAAGAGCACCCTGATAGTCCGGCCCGGATAGCGTCGCCTGGCGGCGGTAAGCAGGGCGGCGATCTCCGTGGGATGATGGGCGTAATCGTCCACTACGGTGACCCCATGTTGGCATCCGCGGACCTCGAAGCGTCGAGAGGCACCACGGAAGTCGGCGGCGGAAGCGGCGGCCGTATCAGGATCCATCCCCAGCAGGACGGCGGCGATGACGGCTGCTGCTGCATTGCGGGCGTTGTGGATGCCGGGAATCGCCAAATCCACCTGCAGATCGAGCGGCTTGCTGGCATCCAACCCTGCCGCCTGGAGCACCTGCACGGGGAGAGCCAGACGGCAATGTTCACGGCCGCTGCCGCTGCTCTCGGACTCGGACCCGATGCGGACCAAGCCCAGAACCCCAGGCATGGAGTCAATGCTCAGCTGGGGATCTGATGCATAGACGATGATCTTGGCGCGGCAGTCCCCTTGCAGCCGCCGCAACACCTCCAGGGCCCCCTGGTCGTCCCCGCAAACCACCAGGAAACGTCGGGCATGCCGGGCATGTTCCACAAAAGCCTGGTGGAAGGCATCAGCCGTGCCGTAGTGGTCCAGATGGTCGGGCTCGACGTTGGTGATGATGGCGATGTCGGGAGTGTACTTGCCAAAGCTGCCGTCGGACTCGTCCGCTTCGGCCACTAGAACCCGTCCGACTCCCACGTGCCCGCCGTCCATGGGCCCCTGGCTGCTCTGGAGGCTGCCCCCGATGGCGTAGCTGGGATCAGCCAGATCCCCTCGGCCGCCCTTGGTCAGCAGGTGGGCCAAGAGCGCGCTGGTGGTGGTCTTGCCGTGGGCTCCGGCCACGGTGACCGAAATCCTAGAGGCCATAAGCAGGGCCAGAATGTCGCTGCGATGAACCAGCCGGGCGCCCGCATCACGAGCTGCCAGAATCTCGGGATTGTCAGGTTTGATGGCACTGGACCAGACCACCGTGCGGGCCCCGGCCACATTGCTGGCTTGTTGACCGATGGCGACCCGGATTCCTAGCTGACGCAGGCGTCGGGTCTTGTCCCCCTCGGCGCGGTCGGATCCGGAGACCTGCACCCCCTCCTGGTGGAGCATCTCGGCCAGCACGCTCATCCCGGCCCCGCCGATGCCGATGAAGTGTGTGGGCCCCAGATCCTTTGAGTCGCACACTCCGGCCTGGGCCAGAGCGGGCAGGCAGGGATCCAGGACCGGCAGGGACCTGTCACCGCCGTCCTGCCGACCGGGCACTGTATTCAATTCATGCTTGGGCACAGTAGTTGCATCTCCTCCAACAGTTCAGGACCATTCAGGACGGCCGCGCGTCTTCTGCCTCCATTATGCCCGATTAGTCCCTCCCAGAGTCCTTGCGGGCAAGGTGTTGGTCGGCCATGGTCAGGATCTGCTCGGCCATCACCTGAGCGGCATCGCGAATCCCGTACCCCCAGGCCCGGCGGCGCATGTCAGCCAGCCTATCCCCATTGGCCATAAGAGCAGGTACGTGGCTGGCTATCCATTTAGCGTCCAGGGCCGCATCATCGACCATGAGCCCTCCCCCGGCATCAACGACCGGCTGGGCATTGAACCGCTGCTCACCATTGCCGATGGGCAGGGGCACGTAGACGGCCGGCACGCCCAGGGCGGCCAGCTCGCTGACAGAGCCTGCACCAGCCCTGCAGACCACCAGATCAGCACAGGCGAAGGCCAAATCGATCCGCTCCAGGTATTCAGCCATGTGGTAGTCCCCCTGGCCCCGGTGAGCCTTGTCCAGATCGTTGATAGCCGCATCGCCCAGGTCAGCCGTCACTTGCTCCCTGACCCGGTCGGCCTTGCCACGGCCCGTCAGATGGATGACCTGTGTTCGATCCAGCAGCTGCCGGGCTGCGCCAGCCACCGCCTTGTTCAGGCTGAGCGCTCCCAAGGATCCTCCAGTCACCAGCAGGATGGGCCTATCGGGATCCAACCCCAGAGAATGCGCAGACTCCCGGCGGGCTCCTGCATGGTCAGCCTCCATCTGCTTGGCCAGTCGGGCGATGGTCGGCCGCAAAGGCAGACCCACGCGGCGCACTGGTACTCCGGACCTGGCCCGTATGCCTGTATTCTCATAGGCCGTACCTACGAAATCGGCCCAGCGGGCACCCAGCTTGTTGGCCATGCCCGCCCGGGCATTCTGTTCGTGGACGACGATGGGCAGACCCAGGTTCCGTGCGGCCCTGTATGCCGGCGCCGAGGCATAACCGCCAAAGCCGACCACCAGGTCGGCTGACCGATCCTGCAAATACCCTCGGACTCGCTGCACCTCACGCCGCCAACGCCGGGGGAAGTCCAGTGCGGCCTTGCCAGGACGACGAGGGAAGGGCACCTTCTCAATCAGGTCAAGGGGAAGTCCGGCGGCCGGCACCAGGTCGTGCTCCAGCCCGACAGCAGTGCCAATTACGCTGACAAAAGCGTGCGGGCAGCGCTCCCTAATGGCCTCAGCCACACTGAGCAGGGGGTTGACATGCCCTGCCGTCCCTCCCCCGGCCAGCACCAGATGGGGACCAGCACCTTTCCCGGAATGCTCCTGGGCATCCCCAGGCATCCCTTTCTCGGCCCTCGTCGCTGTCGTCATCCGCGAATCCGCTTCCTTTCCACCATGTCCATTCCGCATCTCAGGACCCGTCTGTGGCCGCCATCACGTCTGGTTGGGTCCGAATCATCTTCAGAGCCACCCCGGCCGAAGCCAGGCAGGAGATCAGGGCGGTCCCTCCAGCCGACACGAAGGGTAGGGGCAGCCCAATGACCGGCAGCAGACCCAGAACCACACAGATGTTGATCAGGGCTTGGCCCACCAGCCACACATCCAGGCAAATCAGCACCATGCCCGCATACCGGTTCCTGGTAGTCAAGGCGATTCTCAGCATGCACCAGCCCATGACCACGAAGACCAGAATAAGCATAGCCGCCCCGACAAAACCCAGCTCCTCGCCGATGACAGCGAAGATGAAGTCATTGTGCGCCTCGGGCAGATAGTTCCACTTCTCCCTGGAGTTGCCCAGACCGACTCCGGTCAATCCTCCCGAAGCCATGGCGTAGAGCCCATGGATGGACTGGTAGCAGACACCCTGGATGTCATCCGCCGAGCACTTGCCGTAGGCGGCCATGATCCGCTGGGTCCGGTTACTGTTGCCATAGACCGAAAAACCGATGACCGCAGCCATCCCCAGGACCGCCAGGCTGAGCAGCCATCGCAGGGGGAAGCCTGAGACCAGGAAGGCCACGAAGCCAATGATGACGATGATCATGGCGGTCCCCAGATCCTTGCCCAGCATGATGAACATGAAGCTGATCAGAAAGCCGAAAGCCGGCTTGGCATAGGCCTTGGCCAGGCTCTTCAGATCGGATTCCTTGCCGACCTGCCGCTGGGCTTCGATCAATGCCTGGGGCAGCCACAGACACAGGGCCAGCTTGAGTAGCTCGGCCGGCTG
Organism: Bifidobacterium sp. M0404; assembly: GCF_016101415.1. Taxonomy (NCBI): domain Bacteria; kingdom Bacillati; phylum Actinomycetota; class Actinomycetes; order Bifidobacteriales; family Bifidobacteriaceae; genus Bifidobacterium; species Bifidobacterium sp. M0404. Next base: position 902,719 of record NZ_JACFQP010000001.1, read on the forward strand.
CATGGAGATGCCCCCTATCGAGATCCATCCCTCGTTGCCGTTGGCGGAGCGCCCCAGCGGGGTGCGGGTCAACAGCTGGATGCCCTGGCTGGCAATCAGAAACCAGTTGCTCCAATTCCGGTAGTGATCAATGCTGATCCTCACAGCCAGAAGGGCCAGCAAAAGCCCCAACACTGCGTATATGGTCTGGCGGATGACCTGACTCCAGGGTGAGCTGCCCTGGGCCACCAGATCCACAGCCGAAGAGGAGAATACCATCATCAGGCCGAAGACCGTGGTGGCGACGACTGTGGCCAGAAAGCCGTAGTAGCACCAGAGCGGGTTGAGAATGGCCCGCCAACCCCGGTAGTCTCCCTTGCTGCCAGACCCTCGTGAGTGGGCCTTGCTCGGATCAGTGTTGCGTTTCATGCTCGTGGACCCACTGTTTGGCCTGCTGGGCAAACTGGTCGCCCCGGTCAGCATAGGAGGCGAACTGATCCATTGAGGCGCAGGCAGGTGCCAGCAGAACCACCTGGCCGGGCTGTGCATAGGAGCCAGCCGCTCGAACAGCCCGGGCCATGACCTGATCTCCAGCACCAGGATCGATCAGGGTAACCGGCAGATCGGGCGCTTGGGCCTTGATGGCTTGGATCATGGGCTGCTGGTCCTGGCCGATGACCACAGCTGCGGCCAGCTTGGACCTGCGGGACCGGACCAGATCGTCGAAGCGGGCGCCCTTGGCCAGTCCGCCGGCCAGCCAGACCACCTGGCCGTCATGGTAGCTGGCCAGGGAAGCCTCGGCTGCATGGGCGTTGGTGGCCTTGGAATCGTCTACAAAACGGATGGCCTGTGCACCCTGGCCTAGTGTGGCCACGGTGCTGATCCTATGGTCGCCGGGGGTGAAAGCGCGCATGGCCTCGATGGCCGCGTCGACCTTGGCTCCAGCACCCAGTGCCAGAGCCAGGGCACAGAGAGCATCAGCCAGCAGATGTGGGTAGACCGTGCCATCAGGCTCACACAGGTCCGTCAGGTCGGCCACCCGGACCAGTCTGACGCCCTCATTACGGTCCTGACGGGTCAATCCACTGCGGTCCACGACCCAGCCGTCCTCCACGCCCAGCTGCCCAGACTCAGGCCGGCCCAGGGTGAAGCCCACCAGTCGGCAACCTGGGGCTGGCTGCGCCTGTCTGGCCAGGTTGGAGACCCGGGAGTCATCGGCGTTGTAGACCAGGGCCTTGCGCACGCCACGGTAGATGCGTGCCTTGTCGGCCGCGTAGGCCTCGAAGCCCCCGTGCCAATCCAGGTGGTCGTCGGCCAGATTGGTGATGGCCGCGCACTCCAGGGCCGGCGAGAAGGTGAAATGCAGCTGGAAGGAGCTCAGCTCCACGCAGAGCATGTCATTGTCGGGATTCAGGACGGCAGTGGAGACGGCCTTGCCGATATTGCCCACCGCAGGGGCCGTGAACCCGCTGGCCTGCATCATGGCGGAGACCATCCTGGTGGTCGAGGTCTTGCCGTTGGTGCCGGTGATGCCAATCCAGGGTGCCGGCCGGCCTGTCCGGGCCGAGGGCACCCGTAGCAGCCAAGCCATCTCCACCTCGCTGACCACGGGGATGCCCCGACGCTGCGCCTCAAGGATAAATGGGGTGCGCGGATTGAAGACTGGCGAAGCCATGACCAGGTCCACCTGACTCCAGTCCACCTGGTCAAAGTCATGAAGATCGGCCTGCGGGGCGCGCTGGTCCACAGTGGTCACTCCGGCCGCCCGGCCTCGCAAGGCTGCGGCCACGCTCCGTCCGGAAATGCCCAGCCCTGCGACCAGTATGCGCTTCTGGCTCAAGTCCATATCCATGAACACCTCATTCCGCTAGCTCCGGCATCTGCTTGGCATGATACCGGCTGCCGAAGTCCGGTACCGTGAATGGACGCACTCAGATGGGCAGCCCGGAGCGGACCACCCAGTCTGCATAGAAGCAGACCAGGGCCAACAGGACGAAGATCAGGTCCACCATCCAGAACCGGACAACCACCTTGGACTCCTGCCAGCCCATCAGCTCGAAGTGGTGGTGGATGGGTGCCATCTTGAAGACCCGCTTGTGGGTGAGCTTGAAGTAGCCCACCTGGATGACATCGGAGGCGGCCTCTCCCACAAAAAGTCCGCCCAGGATGACCGCCAGCAGCTCGGTATGAGTAGCAATGGACAGAGCGGCGAAGAGCCCGCCCAGAGCCAGGGATCCTGTGTCTCCCATGAAGATGGAGGCCGGATTGGTGTTGTACCAAAGGAAGCCAAAGCAGGCCACAGCCGCGCAGCAGGCGATGATGGCCAGGTCCAGGGGGTCTGAGACCGCGTAGGCATGGCCTGGATGGCCGCCGCCCTTCAAGTGGTAGCTCTCCCAGAAGGCGATGATCGTGTAACCCACGAAGGCGATCATGGAGGAGCCCGACGCCAGCCCGTCCAGGCCGTCAGTCAGGTTGACCGCATTGCTCCAAGCCGTCATCAGCAGATTGACCCAGATGATGAATAGCACCACGGAAAGGACGCTGCCCGCCATTCGGAAGTCAATGATGGGCTGCTCCACGAAGGATATGCCCGCCTGTGCGCTGGGATAGCCATTTTTGGTGGGCAGTTTCAGGGCGAGCACTGCGTATATGGTGGCCAAAATAAACTGGCCGGTGAACTTGGCCCTGACCGACAGGCCCAGGTTCTGCTTCTTGCGCACCTTGGCGAAGTCGTCAATGAAGCCCAGTAAGCCCATGGAGAGCATGGCGAACAGAACCAGCATGGCCGAAGGGGACACGGATTCCCCCCGCGACAGGTAGCGGTAAAGCGCCGAGGCTGCCCAGCCCAGCAGGATGGCCAGGTTGATGACCAGCCCGCCCATGGTCGGCGTACCACGCTTGACCAGGTGGGACTTGGGCCCGTCCTGGCGGATGTACTGGCCGTAGTGCAGCCGATGGACCAGCCGTATCAGCAGGGGGGTCCCCGCCAGCGTCACCACTAGGGCGACCAGGATTCCGATGATGAGGGCAATCACAGTGTGTACTCCAACTCTTGGATTCTGTCCTTGAACATTAGACCCCGCTGCGGGGATGCCAGTAGATTCATAGCTCAGCCCTGCCACCGGTCGGCCAGAGCGGACAGGCCGGACATGTGCGAGCCCTTGAGCAGGACAAGGTTCTTCCGGTCCGAATGCTTGGCGCACAGACGGCGGACCATCTGGTCAGCCTGGTCAGCGTCCTGAGCAAAGAGTACCCGCATGGCCCCCGGCTGATCATCGCTCGGATCAGACGGGCCGCCGGCACCACGGACCAGGGCCTGGACCAGACCGTCCATCTGCTGATTCCGGCAACCCACTGCGACCAATGCATCAATGTCCTGACGACGGCAATAGGCACCGATCTCCTGGTGCAGCTGCTCCCCTCGATCGCCGAGCTCGAGCATGACTCCTAGGACCGCTATCCGATAGACCGGGCCATCGAATCCCCTCCAGGCAGCCAGGGCATCCAGACCTGCCCGCACGGAGTCGGGATTGGCGTTGAAGGAATCATCGATCAGAGTGAAGGAGGCACCCGGCAACTGGACCGAAGACACGGCCATCCGATGCGGGCTGATCCGCTGCTGTCGACCGAGCTCATCGGCGATACGCTCTGCATCCAAACCCAGGGCGTGGGCCACCGTGGCGGCAGCCAGGGCGTTCATGACATTGTGTCGTCCCGGGATGCCCAAACGAAGCCGAACTGGCTGCTGGCCACACAGGCGCAGCTCGAAGGTCGGCCTGTCCAGGCTGTCACTGTCCAAGTAGCGAGCCGAACCATCCAGGTCGCGGTCCTGCCCGCTGTCCTCAGTGGCCAAGCCAAACCGCAGAACAGGCCCAGAGGCCAGATCGGCCATGGCCGCCACCCGGGAATCGTCTGCATTGAGCACGGCGGTCCCACCCGGCACCAAACCTTGCACGATCTCGCTCTTGGCTTGGGCGATGCGCTCCACGGAGCCGAATTCACCCAGGTGGGCCACCCCCACCTTGAGAACCAGGGCCATGTCCGGAGGAACAATCCTGGTAAGGCTTGCTATCTCGCCCACGTGGCTGGCACCCATCTCCGCCACAAGGTAGCGGGTGTCCGGCCCGACCTCCAAGGCAGTCAGAGGAAGACCGATCTCATTGTTGAAAGACCCGACCGGAGCCACCACAGAACCCAACAGGGCCAGCAGGGAAGCCAGCAGATCCTTGGTCGTGGTCTTGCCGACAGAACCGGTGATGCCGATGACCGTGAAGGGGCCTGAGTCCTTGCGCCGACGGTCTATGTTGGCCCGTGCCAGCAGCCCCAGGGCAGCAACCGTATCGTCCACAAGAATCTGCGGCAGGTCAGCGCCCGGAACGAGGTGATCGACCAAGGCCGCGCGGCAGCCCTTGGCCCCCAGGCCGGGAACATAGTCATGCCCGTCCACGTGCTCGCCCTTGATGGCTATGAAGAGCCCATCGGCTTCCACCTGCCGGGAGTCCGTCACCACCCGCATGCGCACAGACCTGCGATCGGGTTCGCGACCAGGACCGGCCTCGACCAGCCGACCGTGCACATATTCGACGACCTCTTCCAGGGTCATGGGCATGGACCCGGCCCCTACAGACTGACTCATCCTCACCTCTCAGGACATTTCACGGGAGACGCGCAGGGCGCTCCTGATGTTGTTGCGTTTGACGCCGGCGGCCATAGTCATGGCGATGCACAGGGACAGGTCGTCACTTTCTGCGTCTGCGGGCAGGGACTGGCGGGCCAGTCCGTCTGATTCCTCGTTGCGCCGGGCCACGATGGTATGCCCGCCCAGGTTGAACCCATATCGGCGGGCCTTGGAAATCAGCCGCAAGTGTCGCATATCGCGGGTGGAGCCCTCCTGGGCGCCCAGGGCCACCACATCCAGGTCCACCGCCTGCAGGGCATCCTTGGCCAGGGTCTGTTCATCCACGGAGATGACTACAGCGGCCGCCCCGTCCTCCAGCGTAATGGACAGACTGCGCTGCACATCGAACATGCTCAGGGGATATTCGAGGTCCAACCGGCGATCCAGCGAATACGAGCCCTTGGCACTGAGAATGCCGACGGGATTGCCCAACACGTGCAGGAAATCGGCCAGAAGATCCACCTGGTCCTGCACCTGGGAACCGACCAAGGCGAAGACAGCCAAGGCTCCCGAAGGATCCCCTGCGGCATTGGCCAGCAACTGGCCCATCTGCCAGGGGTGCATGGTGCCGAAGAGCAGGGGTATGCGGGCTCGTCCCACCTCTTGGCGAGCCGAAGTCGGCAGCAGGGCTGCATAGGCCCCACGGCGCTCGGCCTCCTCGATCATGCCCTGGTCCACCTGCTGGTCTGCAGGCACGTACAGGCTGCCGGGGCGCACTGAGGGCAGGTCGTCCACCAATGAGGTAACCGTGACTGGCTCAGCGAAGTCAGGGACCAGTGTCAACCCGTAGCGCCCTTTGAGCTGCCCCAGGGTCAACCGTCGGGAGATTGATTCACTCAGCGCGCTCATGCTGCAATCTCTCCTTCGTCCGGGAACGCCATGATGCCTGCCGGTATCACCATGTTACCGGGATAGCATCGGTCCTTGGCTGCGACGCGGGGACCTGGTATTTCTGCATAAGGAATTCACCGATCTGGGCAAAGATGGGTCCGGCGGTCATACTGCCGAAAACCCCATCGCTGCTTTGAGGGTTCTTCAGCGCCACAGTGACCACAAAATGGGGGTCGTCGGCGGGCAGGATCCCCACCCAGTCGCTGATGATGCCGCCCAGGTGACCCGAGCTGTCAGCCACCTCGGCGGTTCCGGTCTTGGAAGCCACTCGATAGCCTTCCACCTTGGCCGTGTTCTCGTACTTCTCGGCCACCGATTCCATGCCGTTCATGACCGCAGCCGCAACCTTCTCATCCACGACCCTGACTTGATTGGCTTTGACCGCGCCCTGCCCTCGGATGATGGTCTGGTCGGACCGGACCCCCTTGTTGGCCAGGGTGGCGACGGCATTGGTCAACTGAACGGCGTTGGTGGCATAGCCTTGGCCGAACAGAACCGTGTTACGGGTGCGGCGGTCCCAGGTCTGAGGCGTGGTCAGCAGGCCCTTGGACTCCCCTGGCAGGCCCAGGGCCGAGGCCTGGCCGATGCCGAAACGGGTCAGATAGTCGTAACGCTTCTGATCAGAGTAGCGATCCGCGGCCATGATCATGCCCACGTTAGAGGAGTTCTGCAGAATGCCGGCAAGAGTCCAGTGCTCAGCGGGATGGTAGAAGGCGTCCTTGTACTGCTGGTTGTCCACGGTGATGTGGTCGGGCACGGTGAAGCGGTCGCTCATGGAGTGGACCTGCTCCTGAAGCATGCCTGCAGCAGAGATGGTCTTGCCTATGGAGCCGGGCTCGAAGGTCTCCGCGACCGCCCTGGAGGAGTTGACCTTGGCCTGGTCGCTACCCGCCTGGTAATCGTCGGTGTCGGCCAGGGCCACGATCTCGTTGGTGCGGGTGTCCTGAACCACCGCCAGGCCCCAGTCCGCATGGTAGCGCTGGCAACCTGACTTGAGGGCCTGACGGACGTACCAGAGCACGTCCTGATCAATGGTCAGGGTCACGTCCTTGCCGTTGACCGGATTGCGCTGACGGGTCACGGTTCCCGGGATCTCCTGGCCCAGCAGTCCCTGCTGATAGACCGTATAGCCGTCAGTGCCGGTCAGCCGCCGATTTTCCATCTGCTCAATCCCGGCCACGCCCTTGCCGCTGTCATCGATGCCCCCGATCAGGGCCCCCATCAGATCGGCATGCGGATAGGTACGTTCACTGCTCAGCTCGGCCGTGATGATCCCCTGCAACCCGAGCTTGTCAATAGCGCGCTTGGCCTCGGGAGTCACCCGCTTGGCCAGGACCACATATCTTCCAGGGACGCTGAGCTTGCCACCCAGCTCCATGGCGTTCATCCCCAGGGCCGGCGCCAGGAGGCGGGCCACGCCGGCAGCACCGTCGGCGCCCACTGGATGACCCTTGATACTGTGGCAGTCGCTGCCTGTGCGCTTGGTGCAGTTGATAGGTATGAAGGAAGCCGCAGCCTCGGGGTCACCAATGATGTTGTAACGCTCCAGGCTCTGGGCCAGCACCCGGCCATTGACATCCAGAATGCGGCCGCGCTGGGCCTTGATGGTGTGCGGCACGGTGCGACTTGCCGCAGCGGCCTGGGCTATGGACCTTCCATCGAAGAGCTGGATGTAGGCCAGCTTGCCCAGGGCCAACGCAGCTACCACGATCAGGATCAGGCCTACAGACAACGAACGCTTGCAGAAGGAGATGTGCCAAGAACCCTTGGTTCCCTTGCGGCTCATGGTTGCCCCGCCTTGCCCTGGGCGTTCTGAGGGGGCTTGTAGCCCTGCAGATCGATGGAGTTCAGACCTTGCTGGGGCTGCATGCCCAACTCCTGGGCCTTGTCCGGCAGGGAGGCCTGGAGCTGGTCGAGCTTGTTCTGGTCATCCTGGACATCCTGGTTGAGATTACTGATCTGATGCTGGACCCGGGTGGCCTCGAAAGAGTCCTGGACCATCTGGGTGCGCAACATCAGGGAACCGAACATGCAGGCTGCCAGAAAAACAACCGAGGTCATGATGCGCAGCAGAGGATTGCCGCGGGTTCGCGTCCAGCCGATCAGACGCCGGGCTCCCTCAGCCACTGGACCTCGTTCCGGCTGGCGCGCCTTGCCTGCCTTGCCTGTGCCCTTGATCAGACTGAGCTCAGGCCTGGTGGGCATCTCTTGGATGCGGGGATGCCCTTTGTCCGGGGATGCCTTGGAACGGACTGAACGTGCTGGCATGCTCATGACCGGCGCCTCGATTCCGAACCGTGGCCAACATTGCAGTGGCGACCATTTGAAACCTCACCACGTGCCTCGGCCTGAAGCCGACGACGACGCTCCTCGGGAATGGATCCGATCATCTCCACGGCCCGCAGGCGCACTGAGGCGGACCGGGGGTTGCGTTCCCGCTCGGCAGGATCGGCCTTGATGGCCCCATGAGTCAGATCTAACAGATAGGGGCGGGCCTGATCGGGCACCACCGGCATGCCTGCCGGCAGGTCCACATGCAGCCCGGGCGCCATGAAGCGCTTGACCATGCGGTCCTCCAGGGAGTGATAGGACTCCACGACCAAACGACCTCCCTGAGCCAGTCGCAGAATGGCCTGGGGCAGGGTGCGCCTCAGACGGTCCAGTTCTCCATTGACCTCGATGCGCAGCGCCTGGAAAACCCTCTTGGCCGGATTGCCCGGGGGACGGTGGCCACGCGGCACGACCCTGTCGACCAGACGGTCAAGCTGCGCCGAGGTGGTCAGTGGCTGTTCCTGCCTGGCCTCGATGATGGCCCGTGCGATGCGTCTTGCATAGCGCTCCTCCCCATACCGGGAGAAAATGTCGGCCAAGTGTTCCTGGTCATACTCGGCCAGAACCTGCGCGGCCGTCAGCTCCTGGCTGGTATCCATGCGCATGTCCAGCGGAGCGTCCTGCCGGTAGGTGAATCCCCTGTCGCGCCGGTCAATCTGCAGGGAGGAGAGTCCCAGATCCATGAAGACCAAATCCACCTGGCCTACTCCCAGCGCATCCAGCTGCTGGTCCAGCTGGTCAAAGGGGGCGTGCACCGGCGTGAAGCGATCGGCAAGACCCTCGTCGCACATCCGGCCAGTGGCTAGACCCAGGGCCTGACGATCCCTGTCAATGCCTATAAGACGGGCCTCAGGGCAGGATCTGAGGAAGGCGGTGGCATGACCAGCCAAACCCAGCGTGCAATCCACAGCCACCGCCCCCGGGTGCTCCAAGGCAGGCCGGGCCAGTGCAAGGCAACGCTCCAGCAGAACGGGACGGTGGACCATGCCCCTGTCCACAGCTTCCTGGTCGGGTGGATTGCGATTTTCCATGAGGGTCTCCATCAGCAATCCACCGCCGGAAGAACATCGTCGGCGATATCGGCGTAGCCCTGCTCCTTGCTCTCCAAGTAGGCAGTCCAGGAATCCTGATCCCAGATCTCAGCACGGGTGCCCACACCAATGACCACAACAGGGCCGGTCAGCCGTGCATAGGATCGAAGCATGGGCGGGACCAGGATGCGGCCCTGCTTGTCAGGGACCTGGTCGACGGCGCCGGACAGAAATACACGCAGGTAGTCTCTGGCCGACTTGTCGCCCATGGAGGTGTGTTGGATGCGCACGGCCATCCGCTGAAATTCCTCAGGGGGCAACAGAGTGACGCAGCGTTCCTGGCCGCGGGCCATAACCAGGCCCTGACCTAGCTGAGCGCGGAACTTGGCCGGCAGAGCCAGGCGGCCCTTGGAATCCATCTTGGGCGAGTAGGTGCCCAGAAGCATGGGGGGCAGGGAAGGCGAGGCGGCATCTGCGTCGTATGTATCGGCCATGCCCCACCTCCAATGCCAGTTTGGTAACCAAGAGACGGCCCCATCGGGTAGCGTCCCCTACGCAATGCTCCCCACTTTACCCCACTTATCCCCATTGCTCACCACTATGGCACCACCTCAGGCCCAAACCCAACCATTTGCCTCGCCAAAGGGTCCGCCTCGGCGTTTCGCCACCCGGCAAAGACGATGCGACCAAGGGTCTGCCGGGCCGAAAAAGTAGAGGTCGAGCGGTATATTGGATCATCCGATTTTTGAACATTCCACAGAACGGACGCACATGTCGAGCTATTCCTCACAGCTGCATGAAGAGCAGGCGGCGGTGGACAGGGCCTACGGCCGTCTGGACGAGCTGCGGACGCAGGCCAGGACCAGACTGGACGCGGTTCGGGCCGCCGGCTCCCACGGATCCCCTACCCAGCGCACCGAGCGGGATTCCTTTGCCAACATGTATGAGGACCGGCTCACCCAGCTGCGGGCCGTGGAGGACCGTCTGGTCTTCGGCAGACTGGATACTGACCAGGGCAGCCGGCGATATATCGGACGGCTGGGCCTTCTGGACAGCAACCACGAGCCCATCCTGACCGACTGGCGGGCCGAGGCCGCACGCCCCTTCTACGAGGCCACACCGGCGGACCACGGTGACATCGTTATGCGTCGGCACATCACCCTCAACTTCCGCCAGGTCACCGGCATCGAAGATGAAGTCCTGGACTTGTCGGCCCCCGAGGTAGACAAGGCAGCCCAGGGCGGTACGCTTGCCGGCGAGGGTGCGCTGATGGCCTCCCTGTCCAGCCGCCGGACCGGGCAGATGACCGACATCGTAGCCACCATCCAGGCTGAACAGGACCGGATCATCCGCTCCCCCATGACCCGCCCGCTGGTGGTCCAGGGAGGACCCGGCACCGGCAAGACGGCCGTGGCCCTGCACCGGGCAGCCTATCTGCTCTACACCCATAGGCGCAGACTGGAAAGTTCAGGCGTACTGATTGTCGGGCCCAGCAACGCCTTCCTGCACTACATCGACCAGGTCCTGCCCTCCCTGGGCGAGACCGGAGTGCTCAGCCGTACCTTGGGCGACCTCATCCCCGGCATCAGCACCGAACGGCAGGAGGATCCGCACGTGGCCCGGCTCAAGGGAGACATCCGCATGGCCGAGGCCGTAGCCAACGCCGTCGCCTCTCGGGAGCGGGTGCCTGCCTCCCTGCCCACGGTCAAGGTGGATGGGGTTGCCGTACCCATGCTTGCAGTTGACCTGGAGCAAGCTCTGATCGATGCCCGACGCAGCCACCAGCCCCACAACAAGGCCAGAAACACCTTTGTGCGCTCGGCCCTGAACGCCATGACCACCCGTTATGCCGAAGGAGTGGACTACGAGCCCGGAGCCGAGGAACTCGCCCGGGTCACCTCATTGCTGCGGCTGAACGACCAGGTGCGGAGGACCCTCAATCTGGCCTGGCTACCTATGAACCCACGCTGGCTGGTCAACGACCTCTGGTCCAGGCCGGATCGTCTGCGCCGGTTCGCCCCCTGGCTGACCCCGGAACAGATTGACCTGCTGACCCGCCAGGATGGTGCCGAATTGACCGTATCCGACATCCCCATCCTGGATGAGGCCATGGAACTGCTGGGCCCCGACCCACGCCAAGCGGATCGTGATCAGGCCGAAAAGGCCCGTCGTGAAGAGGAACGCCGGTTTGCCAGCGACACCTTGGCCCAGAACGGCATCGGCACAGGCATCGTGACCTCGCAGATGCTGCTAGATTCCATCAACGGCCAGGAAGATAACCAGGCAGCCACTCAGGCGGCCGCCGACCGTGAATGGGTCTACGGACACATCGTGGTTGACGAAGCCCAGGAGCTAACGGCCATGGACTGGAGGATGCTGGTCCGGCGCTGCCCCTCCCGGTCCTTTACCATCGTAGGAGATGTGGCCCAGACGGCGGCCCTTGGCGGCACACGGTCCTGGGCCTCCACCATGGACGCGCTTTTCGGACCGGACGGATGGGACCTGAGGCAGCTGACCATCGACTATCGCAACCCTCGTCAGGTATCCAACCTGGCCTCCTCCTTCGCAGCCTCCGAGGGTCTCGAGGTTTCAACGCTCAAGGCAGTCCGCGAGGTTGAAGGATCGGTCAGCCACCTGCGAGCTGACGATCAGGCCAACCTGCTGGACCAGCTGCCTGCTCTGGTGGGCGAACTGACGGAACGCCATCTGGGCAAAGACGGTACCGGACGCCTGGCGATCATCGTTCCCAACGCTCTGGAAGCGGAGGTCAGCTCACGGCTGCATATTGATAAGGCTCAGGAGCACCAAATCACGGTCACGACCACCGGCCACACCAAAGGGCTGGAATTCGATGCCGTGGTTCTGGTTGAGCCTGGAGCCATCCAGGATGAAGCCCCTTCCAGGCTGAGCGCAGCGGCCGACCTTTATGTGGCCATGACGCGACCTACTCAGGAGTTGGTCATCGCCCAGACTTCTGAGGATCAGAGGCTGCTGGATCTGGGATGATGTACCTGGGTGCCAGGCCTGCATCATGCCTGGCACCTCCGTTTATTCCCCGTCACAGTTCAATCCCGTTGCACGCCGACAGAGGCAGCTAGCCTGCTGCAATGTGGACCTGTTCCGGTCACAATGGCCGGTGGCAAAATTGTTAATTTCAGGACTGCACAGTAGGAGATTGGCTTTCAGCAGACTGATCTTCAGCGCGCAGGGTGTCAATGGCCTGCTGGAAGTCCTCCAGGTTGCTGAAGTTGCGGTAAACCGAAGCAAAGCGCAGATAAGCCACCTCGTCCAGCTCCCTGAGGGGCTTCAGGATGGCCCTGCCGACCTCTTCCGAATCGACCTGAGCCAGGCCGCGTGAACGCAGATCCTCTTCAACCTGCTGGCCTAGGAGCTTCAGGTCATTCTCATCGATGGGCCTGCCCTGACAGGCCTTCCTCACGCCAGAGATGACCTTGTCGCGGTTGAAGGGCTCAGCATTGCCTGAGCGTTTCATGACCAGGAGAATTGAGGTCTCCACTGTGGTGAACCGACGCGAGCATTGCGGACACTCACGGCGACGCCTGATGGCATGGCCGTCGTCGCTGATTCGCGTATCCACAACCTTGGTATCGGGATTCTGGCAGAAAGGGCAGTGCATATGCAATATCATAGCGCCTAAGGACCGCAAGACCCACGTATACCGGGCCTATCAGCATACAACCCTGGACATACTCCTCGAATTCAGCTAGTGCATTCATCCATGCGAAAAGTCATTGAAGTCACGTCATTTATTTCCTGGATCGAAAAACACTGCCTCAATCGTCACTGGGAATCAGAATTCGGTCACCAACACGCAGATTGGGCGAGGACATATTGTTGATCTGCATGATACGGTCTACGTTTTTTGTGACATCCTCACCTTGCGGAGTGATCGAAGTCGCAAAGGACCAGACATTATCACCCGGTCGAACCGTTCTGGTGACAACCTCCTGCGGTCCTGGAGCGGAGCTGGCTGATCGAGCCATCCATCCGACCCCAGCAAGGATCAGAGCGCCGAAAGCCAGGGAAACCGCGAATCTACGCACAATGATGCCTATAAAACCTTGCTCGGACACACAGACTTTTGCAGCTCTAAGAAGACGAGCCATGACGGACGAGAACACAGATCTTACATACGCCCGGCAGACCGAGAACAAGTTCGACGGCGCAGACATGCTGGAACTGGCACAGGTACGAATAACCATGGCACACCACTTTCGAACATTTGTTCTATCGAACAGATGTTCTCATTCTGGCACCGCGACAGTCATTTGGCAAGGCTGATTCGAACATTTGTTTGATTTTTCACTCCAAGCGGGTTAGACTGAGTTCAGTTTCCTAGGAAAGGAGCCCATCGTGAGTACCATCCCTTTTGTCGGATCCACGCCCATGGGCTCTCTCAACCAATCCACTGCGTCTAAGAGCACCGACTCTCAGAAAACAGCCGAAACTTCAGCCATGAACACAACGAAAGAAAAAGCAGCCAGCGCCGAGAGCCTGAAGCATGGGTCCAGGCCCAAGCTGACCGATCGCCAGGCCAGGGTGTTGGAAGCTATCAAGCGGCACCTGTCAGAGCGTGGATTCCTGCCCTCCTATAGGGAAATCGGCAAAGACGCAGGACTACGCAGCACTTCTTCCGTCAAGCATCAGCTTCAGGTCTTGCAGGATCTGGGCTACATTCGCCTGACTGCCAACAAGGGACGTGCCATAGAGCTGGTCCAGGACCAGCCTGAGCCGATTGCAGGAACCGCCAGGATCGTACCCTTCCCTGACACACAGACCGACGAGGCCATCATGCAATCGCGCGACGTGCCCCTGGTCGGCAGAATCGCCGCCGGTCAGCCCATTCTGGCCGAGCAGCATGTGGATGATGTCATGCGTCTTCCCGAACGTCTGACGGGATCGGGCGAACTCTTCATGCTTGAGGTCCACGGGGATTCCATGGTCGATGCCGCCATCTGCGACGGAGATTTTGTGGTCGTCCGCCGCCAGCAGGAGGCTGAAAACGGAGACATCGTCGCAGCCCTGCTGGACGATGGGGCCACGGTAAAGACCTTCCGCCGCGAGGACGGTCACGTTTGGCTGATCCCCCATAACCCGGCCTACTCCCCCATTGACGGCACCCACGCCGTCATCATGGGCAAGGTGGTCACCGTCCTGCGCAAAGTCTGAAGGCTACATGTCCAAATGCTCGCCGCTGCTGTCCCGGTGCCCCTGCTGTTCTATCTGAAAGGTAGTGTGCTCGACCGAGACTGGGAAATGATTACGCAGGCAGCGTTGCATGCTGGTCAGAATACGTTCGTTTTCGACAGGCGAGGTGCCCTGACGCACAATCACGTGTGCTGTCAGCTGCGGCAAGCCGGTGGAGACACTGTTGGCATGCAGGTCATGAACCTCAAGTACGCCGGGTACACCCTCTAGGTGCTTCCTGACCTTGGCCATGTCAAGATCCGCTGGGGTCTCCTCAAGAAGTACAGAGACGCTGCTGGCCAGCAATTTAATCGCGCGGGGAATCATCAGCAGAGCAATTACGCCTCCCGCTACAGCATCGAATCCAGCCCAGCCGGTGACCATCATGACCACGGCTGATATCAGGACCGCCACCGAGCCCAATGCATCGTTGACCACTTCGAGAAAAGCGGCACGCATGTTCAGGTTGTCCTTATGGCCGGAGGCCAGGACCAGGATGGACCCCACATTGGCAGCCAGACCCAAGATGCCGAAGAAGAGCAGGAGCCCCCGTTGCTGGACCTGGTCCCGCCCGGGTGACAAGAGCCGCAAGACGGCCTCTACAATGGCGTAAATTCCCACAGCCAGCAGAACCAAAGCCCCACCAGCCGCCGTGATGACCTCCAGACGGGACCAGCCCCAGGTCCGCCGATTTGTGGGGCGGCGTTCCATCAACACAGCGGTGACAGTGGATGCGATCAGCACAGCCATGTCGGTCATCATGTGCCCAGCGTCGACCAGCAAGGCCAGGCTGCGGGTGACCAAGGCGCCGACGACTTCAGCTACGAAGACCGATCCAGTCAGAGCCAAGGTCGTCAGCAACTGTCGACGATGGGCGGATCCGCCACCCTGAACAACACCTTCATGAGCGCTCATGCATACCCCGTTTCATCAATCACCAAGGTATGCCACCAGGCACTGCGAGGCAAGAGTTTCCTGTGAAATACTCAGAAACCGAACTTGCTTGCCGTCTCCTTGAGGGTCTCGGCGGAACGCTTCAGAGCGGCCAGCTCGCCGTCGCTCAGCGGGGTGTTGATGTGGGTGTTGACCCCTTCGCGGTTGAGCACGCTGGGCACCGACATGCACACGTCCGATATGCCGTGGAAGTCTTCCAGCAGGGAGCTGACCGGCAGGATCCGGTCGGTGCCGTTCAAGATGGACTCGATGATGTCCACGCCGGACATGGCGATGGCGAAGTTGGTCGCCCCCTTGCCCTCGATGATCTGGTAGGCAGCGTTCTTCACCTCCTGGTGGATCTCCTCGCGCTTGGCCGCATCCAAAGGCTCATGGCCGGGCAGTTCCATCCAGTCGCACATGGGCACGCCGCCGATGGTTGCCGAGCTCCAGAGCGGGACCTCGGAGTCGCCGTGCTCGCCAGCGATGTAAGCATGGACGTTCTTGACATTGACCCCGGTCTGCTGACCGATCAGGTAGCGCAGGCGGGCGGAGTCCAGGTTGGTGCCCGAACCGAACATCTGGTTGACAGGCAGTCCGGATAGCTCCAGCGAAACCCTGGTGACAATGTCGACGGGGTTGGTGATCAGCAGGAAGATGGCATTGGGAGCCACCTCGACCATCTGAGGGATGATGGACTTCATCATATTGATGGTGGCGCCTGCCAGGTCCAGCCGCGTCTGCCCCGGCTTCTGCCTGGCTCCGGCCGTGATGACCACCATGTCGGCATCGGCGCAGATCTGCGGATCGTCCGAGCCGTCGATGGTGACCGTGGGGTAGAAGCTGGATCCGTGCTGCATGTCGCGAACCTCGGCCTCAACACGCTGGGCGTTGATATCCTCAAGAACGATCTCTCGAGCCACGCCACGCTGGGCCGCCGAAAAGGCCAGAGTCGACCCCACGGCTCCAGCTCCCACGATCGCTAGCTTGGTTGGCTTGATTGATGATTCCGCCATATTTTATGGACCTCTCTTATCGGAACCCGAGAAACGGGTTTGCCGCTGACAACATACGTAGTCTACCCAGCATAGGTGACCTGGTTCGCTTCTTCCCTTAAGAGTTCAGCCCGGTCGATGGCGTGTCACCCGCTGGAGCCTGCAAGGGCTTCTGATCAATCGCCTGGTCAAGCACGGCAGCCGCCAGCCGGTCATCCACGTCAGCGCTCAGCGCAACCCCATCGGCCCGGTATTCCAATGAATCCACCCGTCCCAACTGCCGTACCTGCTCCAGCAGGGAGCCGCTGGTATAGGGCAGGATGGCCTGGACATGCACAGCAGGGGCGGGCAACAACTCCTCCACCCGCCTGCGCAGAGCTTCCAGACCCTGACCCTGCCTGGCCGAGACCAGGAAGGCCTCCGGCTCAAGATTGGCAAGCCGCTGTCGGGCATCCTGGTCAATCAGATCTACCTTGTTGAAGACCAGCAGGCGGGGAATGGACTCGGCGCCGGGGATATCTGCCAGCACGGCGTCCACAGCTTTGATCTGGCCGAAGGGATCTGGGTGGGAGCCGTCCACGACGTGCAGAATCAAATCGGACTGCCCCACCTCCTCCAGCGTGGATTTGAAGGCCTCGACCAGCTGGGTGGGCAGGCGGCGGACGAACCCAACGGTGTCCACATAGACGTAGAGCCGGCCGTCTGCCGCCTTGGTGCGCCTGACGGCCGTATCCAGAGTGGCGAAGAGGGCGTTCTCCACCAGTTCCTCGGAACCGGTCAGCCGGTTGGTTAGCGAGGATTTGCCGGCATTGGTGTACCCCACCACAGCCACAGCCGGCAGCTGGTAGCGCCGCCGGGATCCGCGCTTGACCTGACGAGAGGGGGCCATCTGGGCGATCTGGCGCTTCAGCCGGGAAATCCGCCGTCTGATGACACGCCGGTCTGTTTCGATCTTCGTCTCGCCTGGGCCGCGCGAGCCTATGCCGCCGGCCTGCCCGGCAGCCTGGCCACCAGCCTGGCGGGAGAGGGATCCACCCCAGCCACGCAGCCTGGGCAACATATACTCCAATTGAGCCAGCTCCACCTGGGCCTTGCCCTCGCGGCTTGTTGCATGCTGGGCAAAGATGTCCAGAATCAGGGCCGTCCTGTCGACCACCTTGACCTTGGTGACATCCTCAAGGGCACGTCGCTGGGAGGGATGAAGGTCGTCATCGGTAATGATGGTGTCGGCGCTCAACCGGGCCACAATATCTGCCAGCTCCCGCGCCTTGCCCGAACCCAGGTAGGTGGCCGGATCCGGCTTGACCCGCTGCTGAAGCAGTCCGTCAAGCACCTCGGCCCCGGCAGTCCTCGCCAGGGCAGCCAGCTCGCGCAGGGACTCCTCGGCCTGACCGACCGTGGTCCGCGAACCCGACCAGACGCCGACCAGGACCACCCGCTCCAGACGGACCTTGCGGTATTCCACCTCGGTCACGTCCTGGAGCTCACCCAGCCCCTCGACATGGCGGAAGGCATTGCGCCGACTGCGCTCCTCCCACTCCTGATCCTGGTCCTGCCCGGCCTGCCCTTCACTGCCGGTCAGTACCTCGGATTTGTGAGAGAGCGGGTCCTGATTGGCATCGTCAACTGCTGAACCATGCTCTTGGGTCGGTTTTTCTTGGGTCAAAGGCACCTCTGCGTTGATCTATGGACTAGGGAACGAATCCGGTATAGGCGGAATCATGACACAGTCTTTATTATCATCTTCTTAGCAGACATCAGCGGGTGCCCGAGGGACGGGCAGACTTCAAAGACGGATGGGATGGACATGACGCACAGGGACCATGGCAGCAGCCGGGGGCAATCCTCCAGGACCGAGACGGACGGAGGCGAACAGTACTTCGTGGCCCGTCCGGCCTCCCCCGACCAGCGGCGGACCATCAAGGTGGACTTGGCCGACCGCACCTGCCAGGTGGAGGTCTCTCACGGGGTCTTCTCGTCGGGCAGGCTCGATCTGGGCACTTCGGTCTTGCTCAAACGCGTCCCTCAGCCACCGACAGAGGGCGACTTTCTGGACCTGGGCTGCGGATGGGGGCCCATCGCCCTGAGCATGGCCATGCAGTCGCCCAAGGCCAACGTCTACGCTGTGGACACCAACCTACGGGCCCTGGATCTGACTGCCCGCAACGCCCGATCCCAGGACCTTGACAAGGTGCGCACCCTGACCCCGGAGCAGGTGCCGGACGATTTGCGCTTCGATCTGATCTGGTCCAACCCGCCCATCCGAGTGGGCAAGACGGTCCTGCACGACCTGCTGATGACCTACCTGCCCAGACTGAAGCCCCAGGGCCGGGCCTATCTGGTGGTTCAACGCAATCTTGGTGCCGACTCCCTGATCCCCTGGCTGGCCGACGCCCTGGGCCCCGGTTGGACGGCCGAGAAGTATGCCTCAGCCAAGGGCTACAGGATCATCGAGGTGGGCCGGGCATGAGGTTCGAGTATCCTGCTGAGCTGCCCATCAGCGCGGCCAAGGAGGACATCGTCCATGCCGTGCAGTCCTCTCAGGTGGTCATCGTCTCGGGTCAGACCGGCTCGGGCAAGACCACTCAGATCCCCAAGATCCTCCTGGAGATGGGTCGCGGCGACCACGGCCGCCAAATCGTGCACACCCAGCCCAGGAGGATCGCCGCCAGAACCGTGGCTGAGCGCATTGCCTCGGAGACGGGCACCAGGCTGGGCGACCAGATCGGCTACCAGGTGCGTTTCACCGACAAGTCCAGCCGCAGCACCCGCCTGCGAGTGGTCACCGACGGCATCCTCCTTGCGCAGATCCAGGGCGATCCCCAGCTGCGGGCCTACGACACCATCATCATCGACGAGGCCCACGAGCGCAGCCTGAACATCGACTTTCTGCTGGGGTATCTGACCGCCCTGCTGCCCAAACGGCCCGACCTGAAACTGATCATCACCTCGGCCACCATCGATTCGGTCAAGTTCCGCGATCACTTCGCCAAGGCCTTGCACACTAAGGTGCCCGTACTCGAGGTCTCGGGGCGCACCTATCCGGTCCAGACCCTCTATGAGCCCGCCGGATCGGCTCCGGCCCTGATGCGACACGTCCCCGGGTTCGACTCCGAGGATGGCCAGGACAGGGAGGATCCGGACATTCCCAAGGCGGTGGCCCGGGCCTGCGCCGAGCTGGTCATTCACTCCACCCACACGGACGGCCCCAGGGACATCCTGGTGTTCGCCGCCGGCGAGCGCGACATCCGCGAGTACGAAACCGCACTGCGGCGCCATTTCGGCCCGCGGACCTCCGACATGCGCCGCCCGGACGCTTTGGAGATTATCCCGCTCTTCGCCCGCCTGTCGGCCAAGGAGCAGCACCGGGTCTTCGAACGCCACGGCCATCAGCGCATCGTCATTGCCACCAACGTGGCCGAAACCTCCCTGACGGTGCCGGGCATCCGATACGTGGTGGACCCTGGACTGGCCAGGATCAGCCGATACTCCAAGTCGGCCAAGGTCCAGCGGCTGCCCATAGAGCCCATCTCCCAGGCCTCGGCTGATCAGCGTGCGGGCCGTTGCGGACGTGTGGCCGACGGCATTGCCATCCGCCTCTATGCCAAGGATGACTATGACACCCGCCCCAAGTTCACCGACCCGGAGATCCTGCGCACCTCCCTGGGTTCGGTCATCCTGCACATGCTCTCGGTAGGCGTGGCCCATACGGCCGAGGATGTCACCGACTTCGGCTTCATCGATCCACCCGACACGCGGGCAGTCAGTGATGGTCTGCGTGAACTGACCGAGCTGCAGGCCATCTCCCGCCAGCAAGGCCTTATCCGGCTGACCAAGCTGGGACGACAGCTGGCCAGGATCCCCATCGACATCCGTCTAGGCAGAATGATCCTACAGGCCGGCCAGGATGCCACCCCGGACACCCTGGCCGCCGTTCTGGTGGTCGTAGCCTTCCTCTCCCTGCAGGACCCTCGCGAACGCCCGGAGGAGAAGCGTGAGGAGGCCGACCGGATTCATGCCCGCTACGAGGACCCCTCCAGCGATTTCCTGACGGCACTGAACATCTGGAACCGCTTCTTCCCACAGGACAAGGAGCCCTCCAACGGAGCTCTGCGCAAGGCCTGCAAGCAGGAGTACATGGCCTTCCTGCGCATGCGGCAGTGGCATGACCTTTACCAGCAGCTGGCCCAGATGTGCCGGGGTCTGCATATGAAGGTAGGCTCCCCCGTCCCCGTCAAAGCACCGGATCAGGCCCTGCTGGCCCTGCCTATTGGGCAGCAGGCAGCCCATGCCCTGGTCTGCTCCTGGGACGACCAGGGCATCCACCGATCCATGCTGGCCGGTCTGCTCTCCAGCATGGGCATGCAGGTGGTCCACGAGCCCAAGGCTTCCGATTTCGCTGGCCTGCATGGCGCAGCACGGGCCAAGGCCATGAAACGGGCGCGCCGGCAAGCCAAGAACGACTATCAAGGGGCGCGCGGCACGCATTTTGCCATCTTCCCCGGTTCTGCCCTGGCCAAGGCCAATCCGCCTTGGATCATGGCTGCCGAGTTGGTGGAGACATCACGGCTCTGGGCACGTTGCTGTGCGGCCATCGATCCGGCCTGGGCCGAACCGCTGGCCAAGTCCCTGACCAGGACCACCTACGCCGAACCCCACTGGTCGGCCTCCCGTGGCGCCGCAGTGGCCACTTCCAAGGTCCTGCTCTACGGCCTGCCCATCGTGCGCGACAGGACGGTCCAATGGGCCCGGATCAACCCCGGCCAAGCCCGGGACATGTTGATACGCCAGGGCTTGGTCCAGGGCGAAGTGCGCGAGCGCTTCCCGCATGACGGCTTCATCAAGGCCAACCGGCAGGTGCTCAGCGAGGCCGGCGAGCAGACCAGCCGGACTCGCCAGGTAACCGGCACTGTCACCGAGGAGGACCTTTACGATTTCTACCAGGAGCGCATTCCCCAGGAGGCCACATCACTGGCCGCACTGGGCTCTTGGTGGCGGAAGCATCACGATGCGGACCCGCACCTGTTGGACTTCGATCCTGACAAAGTGGAGCGTCTGAACGACCAGTCCGCCTCCTACCGACCCGGGGACTACCCCGACCATTGGCACACCTTGGGCATCGACGGTCGGCCCATGGATCTGCCCCTGACCTATCGCTATCAGCCGGGAGAACCGGATGACGGCATCACAGTTCACATCCCCTTGCACTGCCTGAACCAGCTGATACCCGGACAATTCACCTGGACAGTGCCAGGCCTTCTGGACGATCTGATCACAGCCACCATCAAGTCCCTGCCCAAGGCCCTGCGAGTCCAGTTCGTTCCCGCACCAGACGCCGCCCGGACCATCCGCGCCTGGATAGACGGTCACTATCCCCTGCTGCCCGGCACCGACCCTGCGTCGGCAGAACAGGCCACCTACGGGTCGGCAGAGCAGTCTGTACCCAGGGATGAAAACGGTGCCGGAGCCATCCCCGCCGGGGGCTGGCCGGACTTCGAGCAGGCCTTCACCGCCGCTGCCATAGACACGATCGGAGCCCAGCTGCATCCGGAGGTCTTCACCCAAGCCAGGCTGGAACGACTGCCCGACTACCTGCGGCCCACCTTCCAGGTGGAGGATGATCGGCGCCAGGGCCACAGCCGCGGCCGCAAGAGCCAAGGCCGCCCCAAGGTCCTGGGCCGGTCCAAGTCCTTGACCGATCTGCAGCGTGACCTGGCCGGACAGGCCCGGCAGTCGGCCCGGTCCCGGGTGGACTCCCAGGCCAGCAAGGCCGCCCGTCAGGGTCAGGTGGTCAAAAGCGCCGATCTGCTCCACAAGTCCGGCGCCACGACCAAACCGCGCGAGGAACTGATCTGGCAGGCCGCCCTTGACAAGCTCCACCTGCCTGCACAGCGGATCTCCTCGCGCTGGCTGAGCCGGGAGGCCCTGATGCTGGCATCGGCCCCCTATCCCGACACCTCCGCCCTGGCCGAGGACTTGCAGATGGCCGCCGTCAAGCGCCTGATCCCCCACACCGAGGCCATCACCAACGACCAGACCCTGCAGGAGGCTGTGACCGGCGTCAGCCAGGTCTACGAGGACACTGTCTACCAGGTGGCCAAGGATGTGGTCGCCATTTTGGAGACCTCGGCCCAGGTGGACAAGGCCGTGTCTGGCCCGGCCGATCTTCCCCTACTCTCTGTCCTGCAGTGGATACGCCAGCATTCGGCGGATCTGGTAGCCAAGGGCTTCATCGGTGCCGATCCGCCCTATGCCATCCCCCGCCTGCGCACGTATCTGAAGGCGGATCTGATGCGCTTGGACAAGGCTCGCAGGGACAAGGACCGTGACGTACGATGGGCATGGCAGGCGCAGACCGCCCAGGATCTGGTGGACCAGGCGGCCAAGGCGGCCCAGGCTCTGCCCGCCGGTCCCGGACGAGACCAGGCCATGGACCGTGCGCGAAGGGGACGTTGGATGATGGAGGAGTACTTCGTCTCCATCTGGGCCCAGGAGCTGGGGACGGCCATCCCTGTCAGCCTGCAACGAATCAGGAAGGCGCTGGAAGAAAAACCATGAGCAAAAGGCCATCGGGACGAAAACGAAGGGGCGGCACCAAACGCGGGCGAATGACCCTCCGCCGCGCGCAGACCGTGGGGACCACCCTGATGGCCATAGTCCTGGTGGTCGCCCTGTGCATCCTGGCCGTCCGCTTCGTCTCCTACCGGCTGATGGTCGGCCGCGCCATCCGCCACCAGGAGCAGCTCTCCCAGGAGTACGTCTTCAATCCGGGCAGAATCATCACCGATCACCGCTTCCATGACACCGTGGAAATGAATGTCGATGATGTCCAGGCCTTTTTGGACCAGAAGGGGGCATCCTGCAACGGATCCACCTGCCTGCGCAGCCTGCATATGGATGTCCCCAACCGCCCCAGCGACGGTCTATGTGATGCCTACAAGGGCGGCAAGGGGCAGAGCGCGGCTCAGATCATCGACGGGTCCGCCCGCTCCTGTGGGATCAGTCAGAAGGTCCTTCTGACCATGCTGCAAAAAGAGCAGCATCTGGTGGCCACCGACCAGCCCGCCACCCAGGTCCAGCTCAAGTCGGCCATGGGCCTTTCCTGCCCTGATGATGCACACTGTGACGCCAGCTATGCCGGATTCTTCAACCAGGTCTACGGAGCCGCCCATCGATTCCGCTACTACCAGGCTCATCGGGACCATTACGCCTACCAGACCAAGGCCCTGAACGATGTGCGCTTCAGCCCCGATGCCTCCTGTGGCAGCGGCAAGGTCTACATCGAGAACGATGCCACTGCCCTGCTCTACATCTACACGCCCTACCAGCCCAATGAGGCAGCGCTACGGGCAGGCGACGGCGAGGGCGACCGCTGCTCGAGCTATGGCAACCGTAACTTCGTCATCATCTACAACAGCTGGTTCGGCCGATCTGACCAGTAAGCCCCGGGTTCAAAGCTTGGGCAGGTAGTAGGCCAGCTCGTAGGGGGTGACCTGCCGGCTGTATCCGGCCCACTCCCGGTGCTTGTTGCGCAGGAAGTACTCGAAGGTCTGCTCGCCCAGCACCTGGGCCACGAAATCCGACTTCTCCATGACCTTGAGCGCCGCGTCCAGGCTGTCAGGCAGGGGCTCGATGCCCATGGCCTGCCGCTCGGCGTCGGTCAGCTCCCAGACGTCATCGCTGGTAGGCTCGCCCAGGGTCATCTTCTGCTCGATCCCGTCCAGTCCGGCAGCCAGCAGCACCGAGTAGGCCAGGTAGGGGTTGGCCCCCGGATCCAGCCCGCGGAACTCCATTCTGGCCGAGTTTCCCTTGCCGGGCTTGTACTGCGGGATGCGCAGGAGGGCAGACCGGTTGTTGTGACCCCAGCAAACGTAGCTGGGCGCCTCAGCCCCGCCCCAGAGACGCTTGTAGGAGTTGACATACTGGTCGGTCACAGCGCAGATCTCGGCCGCATGTGCCAGAATGCCGGCGGCGAACTGCCGGGCCGTCTGGGACATGTTGAACTCCTGACCCACCTCATAGAAGGCGTTGGTGTCCCCCTCGAACAGGCTCAGATGGGTGTGCATGCCCGATCCTGGCTTATCGGTGAAGGGCTTGGGCATGAAGCTGGCGTAGATTCCCCGCTCCAGGGAGATCTCCTTGACCACGGTCCGGAAGGTCATGATGTTGTCGGAGGTGGTCAGGGCGTCGGCATAGCGCAGGTCGATCTCGTTCTGCCCCGGTCCGGCCTCGTGATGGGAGTATTCCACCGAGATGCCCATCTGCTCCAGCATATTGACGCAGGCCCGACGGAAGTCCATCCCCGGGCTACGGGGCACGTGGTCGAAGTAGCCGCCCTCGTCAATGGGGGTCGGGACCTGGGACCAATCATCCTGGTTCTCAAACAGGTAGAACTCGATTTCCGGATGGGTATAGAAGATGAAGCCCTTCTCCTTGGCCTTGGCCAGGGCCCGCTTGAGCACGTGTCGGGGATCCCCGCTGCTGGGCTCGCCGTCCGGGGTGAGCACATCGCAGAAGATTCGCGCCGTGCCCTGTGGCCCGCCCCTCCAGGGAAGTATCTGGAAGGTGGACGGATCTGGCTTGACGATCATGTCGTCCTCGGAGACCCTGGTCATGCCCTCGATGGCCGAGCCGTCGAAGCCCAGCCCCTCCTCGAAGGCCACCTCCAGCTCGGTGGGCGCTATGGCCACCGACTTCAGGGTGCCCAATACGTCAGTGAACCAGAGACGAATGAACCGGACATCGCGCTCCTCGACAGTGCGCAGCGCGAACTCCTCTTGCTTATCCATAGAGCTTATGCTCCCATTCCTATATTTCGCAGACTTGCTTATAGCGTTAACAATGACCCGAGACCAGGTTCAGCGCCTGTTCCAGGGTGAAGGCCCCCTCATAAAGGGACTTGCCCAGGATAGCGCTGTCCACGCCCCGATCGGTCAGGTCCAGAATCCTGCTCAGGTCATCCAGGCTGGATATGCCCCCAGAGGCGGTCACCTTGGCCGGAGTCCGGTCAGCCACTTGACCCAGCAAATCCAGGTTGGGGCCGGTCATCATCCCGTCACGGGTCACATCGGTGACCACGTATCGGCTGCACCCGTCCCGGTCCAGTCGCTCCATGGCATCAAAAAGGTCCCCGCCCTGTCTGGTCCAACCCCGGGCGGCCAGGGTGTGTCCGCGTACGTCCAGACCCACACAAACCCTTTCGCCGTAGCGACCCAGGACCTGGCTGGTCCACTCCGGATCCTCCAGAGCCGCCGTGCCGATGTTGACCCGGGTGGCACCTGCGTCCAGGGCAGCCTCCAGGCTTGCATCGTCGCGGATGCCGCCGCTGAGCTCCACCTTGACACGATCCCCCAGTTCGTTGACCAGGGCAGCCAGCTTGTCACGGTTGTCTCCGGTGCCGAAGGCCGCATCCAAGTCGACCAGGTGGAGCCACTCGGCACCTTGGTCGACCCAAGTCTTGGCTGCATCGGCAGGCTCACCGTAGACCTTCTCGGAGCCGGAGATCCCTTGCCTTAGGCGAACCGCCTTTCCGTCGCGGACATCGACAGCCGGTAAAAGCGTGAGCATCTCATTCACCTTTCTCGCAGGAGAGTCCGGAAGCCCCGGAAAGGGTCCGTACCCAATTGGTCAGCAACCGTGCTCCGGCCTGGCCGGACTTTTCAGGATGGAACTGAGTGGCGCTCAAGGGTCCGCATTCGTAGGCCGCCACGAACCTGCTGCGTCCATAGGTGGCCCAGGTAACCAGCGGTTCACCGAAAGAAGCACCCTGTGAAATCTTGTCAGACACTGACTGAGCTGACCTTGGCTGGCTGTTACTCGTCCGATTCAATGCTGACACTCGTAGGGACAAATCGGGCTGGGCCCCAACGGATCGGTCATCCCCCTTCGCCGCCATGGCGGCATAGGAGTGGACGAAGTAGAAGCGTTGATCCTGGACCCCTGCCAAGAGTCTTGTTCCCTGAGGCGCCTGGACATGATCCCAGCCCATATGGGGCACTACATCAGCGTCCAGTTTCGTCACACGACCAGGTATCAAG
Source organism: Bifidobacterium sp. M0404 (assembly GCF_016101415.1). Lineage (NCBI taxonomy): Bacteria > Bacillati > Actinomycetota > Actinomycetes > Bifidobacteriales > Bifidobacteriaceae > Bifidobacterium > Bifidobacterium sp. M0404. Next base: position 928,802 of record NZ_JACFQP010000001.1, read on the forward strand.
CCCAGACCGGGCTCGCTGCGGCCGTCCTCGTCCCCGGACTGGAACATGACCTGAAGGCCTATGCAGACCCCAAGAACCGGCAGCCCCTGGGCCAGTCGATCCAGGATGATGCGGTCGCCGCCGACAGCCCGTAACCCCGCCATGCAGGCCCCGTAGGCCCCCACTCCGGGAATGACCAGCCCGTCGGCCTTCATGGCCAGGTCCGGGTCGGCGCTGATTTGCGCATCAACCCCCAGCTGGGAGAGGGCATGCACCATGGATCTGACATTGCCGAACCCATAGTCAAGCACCTGTATCCTGGTCATGTTCCTCCTAGCCAAGCCGTTTGCTTGCGCGATTACTCGACGCGACCCTTGCGAGTCGATCCTCCGGCCCCGAACCTGGTGTGCGAGGCGATGATGCCCATGGCCTTCTCGCGGTTGTACTCCCCCGAGTCGAAGATGGCGGCCCCATCCTGGCGCAGCCTATCCACTGTGGTGGTCCCGATCATCAGGTCTTCTACGAAGTCTGCAGTGGCGGCAAAGAGGATGGGCGGCGCGAGCGTCTGTCCCGACTGCCCGCTGATCCATAGGGTCACCTCGAGCTTGTCCGCCCGGTTGACGGCCAGGATGGCGCTGAGCCCGGATACGACCGTGGTCAAATCGCGGATAGCTGCCTCGGGTCCGTCCCCGTCCAGATTTCTCAGGACGGCCACAGCACCTTCACGGGCCTGGATGCAATAGGCGGAGATATCGGATATCTGGCAGAAAGCCGCCAGAAGCTCTGCCGATGCCAGGCGTGTCACCATTACGGCGGCCTTGGCCCGGTTGCCGATCAGGCCTTCAAGCTCTTGGTCGAAATCGGCAGCAACGCCATCAGCCCCATCCGGTTTCACCGAAGATTCGTCAGCGGGCGCGGAATCCAAACCAGCATCGTCATCCACGCCTGATCCGGAGTGATCAACGGGCTGATCCGCTTGATTCTGGTCCTCATTGAACTCAGCCTCGAAGCTGGCCAGAGCCCGCTCGACCTCTTCCTCACTCAGATGATGGCCGGAATCCGGCAGGTCTTGATCCCTGCTGTCATTGTTGTCGTATTCATCCGCGCTCATAGCGACCCCTTGGTGCTGGGGATGCCCTTCACCCTGGGATCAGGCTCCACCGCGAAGCGCAGAGCCCTTGCTACGGCCTTGAACTCTGCCTCGGCGATGTGGTGCGGATCTCTGCCCGACAAGAGGGTCAGGTGAAGGCAGATGCCGGCATGTAGGGCGATGGACTCCATGACGTGCCTGACCAAGGAGCCGGTGAAGTGCCCGCCAATCATGGCGTACTGGAACCCCTCAGGCTCGCCCGTGCAGACCGCATAGGGCCTGCCGGAAATATCGACCACGGCTCGTGCCAGGGCCTCGTCCAGAGGGACGGTGGCATCTGCAAAGCGCTTGATACCCCGCTTGTCGCCAAGGGCCTGAGCCAGGGCCTCGCCAAAGACGATGGCAACGTCCTCGACGGTGTGATGGATGTCGATCTGGGTGTCCCCGCTTGCCTTGATGGTCAGGTCGATCAGGGAATGCCTGCCCAGGGCCGTCATCATATGGTCATAGAAGGGAACCGAGGTGTCGATATCGGTCACCCCGGTGCCATCCAAATCCAGACTCAGGCTCACCTTAGATTCACTGGTCTGGCGGGTGATGGTGGCTGTTCTGCCTGCCATTGCTGCTCCTCCGCTTTCTGCCGCACATTTCAGTTCGCGCTGTATCTTCTGCGCGGCGTCTAGACCACCAGCATAGCCGTGCCGCTGGTCCGCATCCTCCTAGAACCGCTTGAGGACATGGACCAGCGTTTGGCGGAATCGCTCCATTTCCGCGTCCGTGCCCATGCAAACCCTCAGGTAGCCCTGGGGACCCACGGCCCGGATCAACACCCCTTCATCCTTCATGGCCTCGAATACTGCATCCCGATCGGGGAAAATGCCGAAGAGGATGAAGTTGGAGGCCGAGGGAACCACAGTCAAGGGCTGACCATGGAACTTCTGTCCGGCCAGCCAATCGGCAGTCTGCCGACGGGTCTGGCGAAGCTGATCCACCCGAGCCAGCTGGAGGTCCGTGTGCTCCAGGGCAGCCAGGGCCGCAGCTTGAGTCAGGGCGCTCAGATGGTAGGGCATTCGGACGATGCGGACTGCGTCGACAATTCCCTTGGATGCAACCAGGTAACCCACCCTGGCGCCGGCAAAGGCGAAGGCCTTGGACATGGTTCGGCTGACTGCCAGATGGTCGTACTGATCAATCAGGCTGACCGCCGAGGGCGTGCCCGGGTCTCGAAACTCGATATAGGCCTCATCCACGACCACGATAGGCCGGGCGGACGGGTCCGCGCCCGCCACAGGAACCTTAGAGCAGACCTCCAGGAGCCTGGTCAGCTGATCCATGGGCAAGGCCGTCCCCGTGGGATTGTTGGGGCTGGTTACCAGGACCATGGCTGGTCTCAAAACCTTGATGCGCTCGATAGTCGTTTCAATATCCAGGCTGAAATCAGGCAGCCGGTGGGCCAGCTCCCAATCAGTGAAGGTGTCACGGGCGTACTCCGGATACATGGAGTAGGTCGGGTCGCAGCCCAAGGCGGTCCTACCCGGCCCTCCGAAGGCCTGGAAGAGCTGGAGCATGATCTCATTGGACCCGTTGGCCGCCCAGATCTGCTTGGGTTCAAGCGAGGCACCAGACTCCTTCTTCAGGTAGACGGCCAAGGCCCGCCGCAGGTCCTCATGCTCCCTGTCCGGATAGCGATTGAGGCCGGGGGCCACCTGGCGCATACGCTGGCAAATGGCATCGACCACCTCCTGGTCCAGGGGGTAGGGGTTCTCGTTGACGTTCAGGCAGACCGGAACATCCAGCTGGGGGGCGCCGTAAGGCTCTTCCCCGATTAGGTCCATGCGGAGGGGAAGATCAGCTGGTATGGCACTCACAGCAGACCAGCCTTCTCTTCGTTGGCTTCCAGGTCGGCTTTGTTGTAGGGGTCGTCCAGGAACCGGCTCAGGATGCACTCGCCATGGGCGGGCAGGTCTTCGGATACGGCAAAATCATTGATCTTGGCCGCGATGGGCTTGAGCCCTTCCTCGTCATATTCGATGACTTCGACAGGCTTCATAAAGGTGTGGACGCCCAGGGCCACGTCGAACCGGGCTGTGCCGCCAGTGGGCAGAACGTGGTTGGATCCGGACATATAGTCGCCCAGAGGCACAGGGGAATAGGGGCCGCGGAAGATGGCGCCGGCATTCCGAATCCTGTCGATGACGGCATCAGGATCGGCCGTCTGAACCTCCAGATGCTCGGCGGCATAGGCATTAGCCACGTCGATGGACTGGTCGATCCCGTCGGTCAGGATGATTCCCGACTGGTTGCCGCCCAGGGAGGTGCGCACCCGGTCGGCATGCTCGGTTCGAGGCACCCTGCGCCCCAAAGCCTCCTGAACGCCCTGGGCCAGTTCCTGGCTGTCGGTGATCAGCACCGAACCGGCAAGCTCGTCATGTTCGGCCTGGCCGATCAGGTCTGCAGCAACCCAGTCGGGGTTGGCCTGCCCGTCGGCAAGAATAGCAATTTCCGTGGGTCCGGCCACGGCGTCGATTCCCACCATGCCGGAGACCATCTGCTTGGCTGTCGCCACAAAGATATTGCCCGGGCCGGTGATCTTGTCGACCGGGTCGCAAAGAATCTCCCCGTCCTGGGGCTCGGATCCCCTGGCCCCGTATGCAAACATGGCCACGGCCTGGGCACCGCCCACGGCATAGACCTCGTCCACTCCCAGAATGGCACAGGTGGCCAGGATGATGGCAGCCGGCAGACCCCGAGGATCGTCAGAGGCGGGCGGAGTGGCCACGGCCAGGGAATCGACGCCGGCAATCTGAGCGGGCACCGCGTTCATGATGACCGAGGAAGGATACAGGGCCTTGCCTCCCGGCACGTAGAGGCCTACGCGTTCGATCGGAATCCACCGCTCGCTGACCCGAGCGCCAGGCGCCAGGTCGGTGGCCATGGGCTTGGGCACCTGGGTAGTGCAGACCTTGCGGATGCGGGTAACGGACTCCTCGATTGCCGCCCTGACCTTGGGATCCAGCTGCCTCAGGGCCTCCTGCATGGCCGATGCCGGAACCCTCAGATCATGGGGACGCACATGGTCGAACTTCTCCTCCAGGTCGCGCAGGGCCGCTGCCCCATGCTCACGCACTTGGTCAAGTATGGGCTGCACCTGGGCGCTGGCCTCCCGTGTACCCATATCGGCTCGGGGCATGGCGGCGAGGAGTTGGGCGCGGGACATGGTTTTCCCGCGCAGATCCATGGTTCTCATCATGAGCTTTGACATACTTTGATGGTAGTGAACTTTTGTGTCGCCAAAGCCAGCGACTCACCACCGTCCCAAATGGTGAGACGGTTCCGGGCGCGTCCTAGGCCGACGGCAGGCAGGAGGGTCCGAAGACCGACTTGATCTCGGCCATCATGGAGGTGTCGTGCCGGGTGCGGAATCCGTCACCAAAGGTCAACAGACGCACGTTGCCCCGGTCGTCGGTGACGGCCAGACGAACCTGACAGTAACCGGGGTGGGACTTGAGTATTCGAGCCAGCCGCTCCATGTGCCCCCGGTCCAGAGCCCGCTTGGGCAGGGTGATGGTCAGAGGCCGCTCATCCGCCGACTCCAGGACGGGCACCTCCATATCGTTGACGCGGATGTTGGTGGCCTCGTCACGAAGCTCGACCACTCCCCTCACCCTGATGACCGAGTCCAGGGCCAGGTCGTCGGAGTGGGCGTCGTAGACCTTGCCGAAGAACATGCATTGGATGGAGCTCTCCAAGTCCTCGATGGTGACGATGGCCCAGGGGTTGCCCTTCTTGGAGACCCGGCGGTCCACAGCAGTGACCAGCCCGGCCAGGGTCACCGCCTTGCCGTCCATGCTGTTAGACCGGTTGAGCAGCTGGGCGATGGACATGTCTCGCATACCAGCCAAAACCGAGGTCATGCCGCTCAGCGGGTGGTCAGACACATACAGGCCCAGCATCTGCCGCTCGAAGTTGAGCTTGGTGGACTTGTCCCACTCGTCGATGTCGGGCACGGTCACCTGGGCGTCGCCCAAGGTATCCTGCTGGGGGGCGTCCTCATCGGCGTCGGCGAAGAGGTCGAACTGGCCCTCGGCCTGCTTGCGCTTGATGGGCATGACCTGGTCGACAGCTTCATCGTGAATCTGGAAAAGCGCCCTCCGGTTGGGGTCGATGCCGTCGAAGGCACCGCCCTTGATCAGGGATTCCACGGTTCGCTTGTTGAGCACCTCCATGGGCACCCGCTTGATGAAGTCCATGAAGTTGACATACTTGCCCCGGGGTCCCTGGCGCTCCTTGATGATGTCCGCCACCACCTTGTCGCCCACATTGCGGATGGCTCCCAGGCCGAAGCGGACCACGTCGCCGACAGCGGAATACTCGGACACGGACTCGTTGATGTCAGGCGCCAGGATGCGGATGCCCATCCTTCTGGCCTCGCCCAGGTAGAGTGCGGTCTTGTCCTTGTTGGTCCGCTCGTTCTGCAGCAGGGCGGCCATGAACTCCACCGGATAGTGGGTCTTCAGATAAGCGGTCCAGTATGCGATCAGGGCGTAGGCCGCGGAGTGCGCCTTGTTGAAGGCGTAGCCCGAGAAGGGCACCAGGACATCCCAGACCGCCTGGGCGGCCTCCTGGGAGTATCCGTGCTCCTTCATGCCCTCGAAGAAGGGAACCTGCTCCTTGGCCAGGACGTCTGGCTTCTTCTTGCCCATGGCCCTTCGCAGCACATCGGCTCGGCCCAGGGAGTAGCCGGCCAGAATTCGGGCCGCTGACTGGACCTGCTCCTGATAGACGATCAGGCCATAGGTCTCGTCGAGCACGCCCGCCAGGGGCTTGGCCACTTCGGGATGGATGGGCTCAATCTTCTGCAGCCCGTTCTTTCGCTTGGCATAGTTGATGTGCGAGTTCATATCCATGGGCCCCGGCCGGTAGAGGGCGATCAGGGCGGAGATGTCGTTGAAGTTGTCGGGCTTGAGCATGCGCAGCAGTGAGCGCATGCCGTCGCCATCGAGCTGGAAGACGCCAAGGGTGTCGCCCCGGGACAGCAACTGGTAGGTCTCCTTGTCGTCCAGGGGGACCTTCTCGATGCTGATGGGCTCCTTGCCGTTGCGCTTGATGTTGTTGACCGTGTCCCTGATGACCGTCAGGTTGGACAGCCCAAGGAAGTCCATCTTGACCAGCCCCAGGGTCTCGCAGGTGTGGTACTCGAAGGTGGTGGTCACCGTGCCGTCGGTGCGTTCCATCAGCGGCGAGGTATCGGTGATGGGATTGGAGGCCATGATGGTGGCGCAGGCATGCACGCCGGTCTGACGGATGATGCCCTCGATGCCCTTGGCCTCCTCGGTGATTCGCTTGACGTCCGGATTGGACTCGTACAGATCGCGGAACTCCTTGGCCTCCGGGTAGCGCTTGGACTGGGGATCGAAGATCTCCTTGAGGCTCATGTCCTTGCCATTGACCGTAGGCGGCAGGGCCTTGGTGACCTGGTCGCCCACGGAATATTCGTAGTCCATGATCCTGGCTGAATCCTTCAGGGCCTGCTTGGTCTTGATGGTGCCGTAGGTCACGCACTGGGCCACCTTGTCGGAGCCGTACTTACGACCCACGTAGTCCAGGACCTTCATGCGCCCCTCGGGGTCGAAGTCCACGTCGATATCAGGCAGGGAGACGCGCTCAGGGTTGAGGAATCGCTCGAAAATCAGCCCATGCTTGAGCGGGTCCAGCTCGGTGATGCCCATGGCGTAGGCCACCATGGACCCTGCCGCCGATCCACGGCCCGGTCCCACCATGATTCCGTGGTTCTTGGCCCAGTTGATATAATCGGCCACCACCAGGAAGTATCCGGTGAACTGCATCTGGCAGATGACCCCGCACTCGTAGTCGGCCTGGTGGGATACCTCCTCGGGCACCCCGTCCGGGTAGCGGTTCTTCAACCCCTCGTCCACCTTCTTCAGGAAAAGGGAGGTCTCGTCCCAACCTTCCGGGCAGTCGAAACGGGGCATGAAGGCCCCGTCCTCATGGTCGTCGAACATGACGTTGCAACGTTCCGCGATCTCCAAGGTGTTGTCGCAGGCTTCGGGGAACTCCTTGAAGATCTCGCGCATCTCCTGGGCCGAGCGTATGTAGTAGCCGCTACCGTCGAACTTGAAGCGGCCGGGGTCGGTCAGACGGGATCCCGAGTTGATGCAGAGCAGGGCGTCCTGGGCCGAGGCATCCTCCTTGCGCACATAGTGCGAGTCGTTGGTGGCCACCAGGGGGGCATCCAGACGACGGGCGATCTCCAGCAGATCCTTGGTCACCCGATGCTCGATCTCCAGCCCATGGTCCATCAGCTCGACGTAGTAGTTCTCCTTGCCGAAGATGTCCTGGAACTCCCCGGCGGCCCGCAGAGCCTCGTCGAACTGGCCCAGCCTCAGCCTGGTCTGGACGATGCCCGAGGGGCAGCCGGTGGTGGCTATGACCCCCTTGTGATAGGTGGACAGCAGGTCCTTGTCCATGCGGGGCCACTTACCGACCAGACCCTCCAGGTTGGCCACAGATGAGGCCTTGATCAGGTTGACCAGGCCCGTGTCGTCACTGGCCCAGAGGGTCATGTGGGTAATGAAGCCGCCACCGGAGACATCGTCAGAACGCTGCTCGTCGGTTCCCCAGTGGACCCGGCTCTTGTCCTGGCGGGCAGTCTCAGGGGTCACGTAGGCCTCAATGCCGATGATCGGCTTGATGTCAGCATCTACAGCCGTGCGCCAAAGCTCATAAGCCCCGTGCATGTTGCCGTGGTCGGTAATGGCTACGGCCGGTTGACCCAGCCGTCCCACCTCGGCAACCAGGTCAGGAATCCTGCTGGCCCCGTCCAAGGTTGAATAGTGGGTATGGGTGTGAAGGTGAACGAAGTCTGACCGGGTGGAGGACATATCTCCAATTTACCCAGGCCCCTGGCCGAATCGCCGGAGTCCGCTAGCTGCGTATACCGGTGGCGCCCTGACGTTCGATCTGCAGGGAGCGGCGCAGATCAGCCGGGTAGGAGGAGACCACCTTGGTCCAGATTTTGGTGCGGGGATGGCGGAATTCCAGGCGCATGGCGTGCAGCCACTGCCGCTTCAGGCCCAGCCTGTCCGCCAGGTCGGGGTTGGCCCCATACATGTGGTCACCTACCAGGGGATGGCCTATGGAGGAGAAGTGCACGCGTATCTGATGGGTGCGCCCAGTCTCCAGATTGACACTGACCAGGGTGGCCGAGCCGAAACGTTCCAGCACATCCCAATGGGTGATGGCCTCCTTGCCTGCAGGGGTGACCGTGAAGCGGAAGTCCGAGACCCGGGCGCGTCCGATGGGGGCCTCGATGGTGGCCTTGTCCTCGGTCAGATTGCCCTGGACCAGGGCATGGTAGATCTTGACCACCTCATGTCGGGCGAATTGCCGACGCATCTCCTTGTAGGCCAGGTCAGACTTGCAGACCAGCATGAGGCCGCTGGTGCCCGCGTCCAGACGAGAGACGATACCCTGGCGGCCTTGGGCCCCCATGGAGGTGATGTGGGTACCCCGCTGCAGGAGGCTGCCCAGAACGGTTGGCCCGGTCCAGCCTATGGAGGGATGTGCCGCCACCCCCACCGGCTTGTCGACGACGACCACGTCCTCATCCTCGTAGACCACGGGCATGTCCTCAGCCACCGGCTCCACCTGTTTGGTTGACTCGGGCTCGTCCAGCTCTATCACATCACCGCTCATCAAGGTGGTGGCCTTGTTCACCCGGCGGCCCATGATCCGCGCATGACCCTGGGCCACCAGATCGCTGGCCTTGGCCCTGGACAGGCCCAGCATCTTGGACAGGGCCAGATCCAAGCGCCGACCTACCAAGGCATCCGGCGCAGGAAGAAGCCGTGTCACTTTGCCGCTCCCCCATGTTTTAGTGTCTTAGACCGGTCGCTGAACCGCACATTACAGATAATGAGCACCACTACGGCCGCGCCTGCCAGAGTCAGATAGACGTCGGCAACGTTGCCCACCGACCAGCCGTAGTCTAGAAAGTCGACCACGGCACCGTCAAGAAAACCAGTTGCATAGGCAACCCTGTCGATCAGATTGCCTGCTGCCCCGGAGAAGGCCATGGAGAGGACCACGGTCCAAACCAAGGAGGTGGTGCGCAGAGCCAGAACAATGATGAGCAGACAGGCTGCTAAGGCAATCAGGGATATGACCCAGGTACTCCCAGACCCCAATCCCAGGGATGCACCGGGGTTGCGTACCAGTCGCAGACCGCGCAGAGGACCCGGCAGAGCCACCCTGATACCGTTGCCTAGTCGGGCCAGTGCTAGGGCCTTAGTCAGCTGATCCAGGGCTATGGACACTGCCGCCAGAGCGACGAAGACGGCCACGCGTCCGCGCAGCCGTCTCATAGATGTGTTCTTCGTCATTACCGGATGGAATCATTGGGCCTGTTCGGACTTCTTTTCCATGGACTGGTAATTGCTGGTGTCTGAAATCTGGTTGATCAGCTGGTTGAGGAACTCGGTCAGCTTGCTGCGGTAGCCCGCCTCGAACTGCTTGAGCCCCTGGATGTTCTCCTCGAGAACCTTGGACTGATCCATGAGCTTGTTCTTGACATCGGCAGCATAACGATCGGCGCTGTCGCGGGTGTTCTTGTCGTACTCCTGCGCCCGAGTCTGCACCTGTGTCTCGTACTCGTCGGCCTGGGTGTGCTGGCGCTTGGAATAGGCGTCAGCATCGGAACGGGTCTTGACCGAGTACTCGTCGGCCTGGGAGCGTACGCGCTGTGAGTAGCCATCGGCCTCGGAGTGCACTCGCTTGGAGTACTCGTCCACCTCGGCACGGGTCCTCTTGGAGTAGTCCTCAGCCTTCTTGACAATGTCGTCGTGCTGGGCATGGCCCTCGGCCACAAGCTGGGAGGCGTTGGCCTTGCCCTTGTCCACGTACTGATCGTGCAGTTGCATGGCCAGCGTGAGCATAGCGGTGGCCCTCTCGGGTTCGCTGTTGGCCTCAGCGCCAGCGCCCGCAATCCGCTGCAGACTGCCCGTTTCGGTGGATGGCTCTGCCTTGGAGACCTGCTCACGCAACTGCTCCTCGCGCTTGCGGGATTCCTCTAGCTGCTTGTTCAGCTGCTCAGTACGCTGCTGCTGCTCCTGAGAGGCCTTCTGAGCCTGGGTGATCTGCTGGCGGGCCGTGGCCATGCTCTGCTGGGAGGCATTGAGCTGGTTGGTCAGAGCCTGGACCTGCTGGCGGGCCTGGTCGCGTTCCTTTTGCATGGCCGTCAGCTGGTTGGTCAGAGCCTGGGTGTTGTTGCCCGCAGCGGCCTGAGCAGTCAGCTGGTCGATCTGGGAGTTGAGTTGCTCGACCTGACGCTTGAGCTGGTCATTCTGGGAGGCCAGGGTTTTGACCTGACTCTGGGACTCGGCCAGTAACCGCTTAGTCTGCGCATCCACGGCGGGCTGCTGGGCTGCGGAGCCTTGGGCCTGTTTCAGATCCCCATTCTCCTTTTGCAGCGATTCCACCTGAGCCGTCAGATCGGAGATCTTGGAGTTCAACGAGGCCACATCGGTGCCCAGGGACTGGGTGGAAGCGGCACTGCCTTGCACGGCCTGCTTGCCCAACGCTTCAACCGTGTCTGTGACCTGATCCAGGAAGTCGTCGACCTCGTCGACGTCGTAGCCTTCCTTGAACCGCACTGTCTGGAAGGTATGCTCCCTTATATCATTAGGCGTCAATAGAGCCATATGTTTCTCCACCTCGCTTCAGGCCAACCAGCCCGATTGTGTTCTCTTACTGCATGCTAGCACGGAGTATGCCGTATCCGCGGTCTTGCCTCTAGCCTATAAGCACCTGGATGATGATCAGTGCGGCGTAGAGCACCATGAAGGAGACATCAAGCTGGATCCTGCCCATGGGCAGGGGCGGAATGTACCGGCGAAGCCAGCGCAGAGGCGGCTCAGTCAAGGCATAGATAACCCGAATGAGCGAGGCTACGAAGCCACGAGGGTACCAGCGAGGCGACAATACCAGAACCCAGTCCAGAATCATCCGGACGAAGAGAACCAGCAGGTAGGTCTCGATAAGGATGTCTACCAGATAACGAACAAAAGGTACAAGCATGCGTCTTCAGACTCCTGCGGACACGGTTGCCAGGGTGTCAGTCACTGGGCGAAAAGCCCCTTGGCCGAAGAACCCGACTCAGGCTCCTCCACCTTGATGTTGACCTGTGCAGGACTGAGCAGGAAGACCCTTGGGGTGACCCGCTCAATGGACCCGCGTACCCCAAAGACCACACCGGCGGAGAAATCGACGATCCTGTAGGCCACAGACTCGGACACCCCAGTCAGGTTGAGGACCACCGGCACCCCGTCCCTCAGGGCCCTGCCGACCATCTGGGCATCCTCGTAGGACTTGGGATGAATGGTAGTGATGCGGTTGATCCGGCTCTGGAAAGGTGTGGGCTCGGCTTCCTGGCTGTTGGATGCAGATTGCTGAGCCATGGGGGTCACAGAGTGATCGGTGTCGAAACCGTCGCGAACCTCGTCATCGTCGGCCAGATCGTCGTCATCGTCGTCCACGACATCCGACATGCCGAAAAAAGACATCGCGTTTTTCATCAATCCTGCCATATCTGCTCCTTCGCCTGATTACCGCAGAAAGTCAGGGATATCCAGATATCCCGGGTCGGAGGTGCCGTCATCGCCAGAGGCGGGGGGCACCACATCGTGTTCGGAGGTCTCATCGGACTCCGCCTGGACGGACGGATCCGCCATAGGTTGCTGGGGTTGCTGGGGCTCCTGGACCGGGGTGGCCACTGCCGGTGCAGCAGTCGAGTCTGCTGCGGGGGCTTTGATCTCATCTTTCTTTGGGGTGGGATCGAATCCGGCGGCGATGACCGTGACCCGCACCTCGTCCCCATAGGCGTCGTCCAAGGCCAGACCCCAGATGATCTGCGCCTCGGGATGGATGGCATCCTGAACCAACTGGGCGGCGGCAGATGCCTCCTGCATGCTCAGGTCGCTGGGACCGGCCACATTGATAAGAGCTCCATGGGCACCCTCGATGCTCTCCTCCAAGAGCGGGGAGGAGATGGCGATCTCAGCAGCTTGTGTGGCTCTATCCTCACCCCTGGCTGCGCCGATGCCGAAGAGGGCAGTGCCGGCATCCTTCAAAATAGCGGTGACATCGGAGAAGTCCACGTGAATGTAGGAGTTCATGGTAATCAGGTCGGTAATGCCCTGAACGCCGGCCAGCAGGGCCGTGTCGGCGGTTTTGAAGGCATCCATGACCGAGACCGTGCGATCCGAGAGATCCAGAAGCCGGTCATTGGGGATAACGATAAGGGCATCGACCTCCTTGCGGAGGTTCTCGATGCCCGATTCGGCGGAAGCGGAGCGCCTGGGCCCCTCAAAGGTGAAAGGCCGAGTCACCACGGCGATGGTGAGCGCGCCTTGCTGACGGGCTGCACGCGCAACCAAGGGGCTGGCGCCGGTGCCTGTGCCGCCGCCCTCTCCTGCAGTGACGAAGACCATATCGGCACCCTTGAGGACCTCTTCAATGTCAGATTGATGGTCCTGGGCAGCCTTGGCACCCTTCTCCGGATCGGCACCGGCCCCCAGGCCACGGCTGTTGGCATCAGAAAGGGAGATCTTCACATCGGCATCTGAGCGCAGGAGATCCTTGGCATCGGTATTGATGGCCACAAACTCGACATTTTGCAGACCCTCGGCGATCATGCGATTGACAGCATTGCCACCGGCTCCACCAACACCAACGACCTTGATGTTGGTCTTGTCATTGAAATTGTCATTCTGGGCAATCTCGCTCACAGTATGCTCCCGTCACTCACGTTACGCTCAACTCTAGCGCAGGTCATATACGCCAACACGCATTTGCCCACAGGCGTTCCGACCCTCCCTGACGGCCGTGGGCCTAGGGTCCGGGAGGTCAGAGCCAACCGCCCTGGTCTTCCGAAAGAACCTCCACGCCGTTCTGTCCGTATTCTAAACCCTGATTCTAGACCCGGATGCACATGCTTGGCGAGAGGGATATTTCCGGCTTCAGTAGGAGGCGTCCATGGGATCATTGCCAAAGAGCGTTTCGCGCTCCTGATGGGTGGTAGTCCGCGAATCCAGCCAGCCATAGGGCAGGCGAACCTTCTTGGCATAGCGGACCCGGCCCCGGGGCTTGCCGGCCACGGCACGCGGATAGGGCATGTCCTGGTCCAGGTCGGCGATGCAGTCATCCAGATCCTCCAGGTTCTCGCATGCCATGAAGTTGCGGCGCACCTGTCCCCCCACGGCGAAACCCTTGAGGTACCATGCCACGTGCTTGCGCATATCATGGACGGCCATGCGCTCGTCGCCGTCGTAGAACTCGACCAGGAGCCGGGCATGGCGGGCCATGATCGCCCCGACCTGACCCAGGGTGGGCTCCTGCCGTTCCGGCGAGCCGGCCAGGGCCGCAGCGATGTCGGCGAAGAGCCAGGGACGGCCCTGGCAGCCCCGACCGATGGCCACGCCTGCGCAGCCTGTCTGAGCAAACATGTCCAGGGCATCCTCGGCGGTCCAGATGTCGCCGTTGCCGAAGACGGGGATGTCTACGGACTGGACCAGCTGAGCGATCCGGTCCCAGTCGGCATGGCCGCCATAGTATTCAGCCGTGGTTCTGGCATGCAAAGTTACGGCGGCGCATCCCTCTTCCTGGGCGATGTGAGCCGCTTCCAAGAAGGTCTCGTGCTGGTGGTCGATGCCCACCCGGATCTTTGCAGTGACGGGGATTCCGGCAGGCGAGCAGACAGCGACCACTCGATGAACCAGTTCGGTAAAGAGGTCGGTCTTCCAGGGAAGGGCGGATCCGCCGCCATGCCTGGTGACCTTGGGGACTGGGCAACCGAAGTTCATGTCGATATGATCGACCCAGCCCGCATCAACCACCATTCTGGTGGCCTGCTCCATGATTTGAGGATCCACCCCATACAATTGCAGTGAGCGCACCTTCTCTTGAGGAGCGAAGCGACACAGCCGGAAGGCCTTGGGGTTGCGCGCCACAAGTGCCCGAGCCGTAACCATTTCCCCAACATACAGTCCGTCCGGTCCATACTCCCGGCAGAGCAAACGGAAAGGCCAATTGGTCACGCCCGCCATGGGCGAAAGCATGACCGGCACAGGCACGGTTATAGGGCCCAGCTGCATCGGAGCAATCTTCTGGGTCGAGTGATCAGTCTCAGTACCGGCCACCGGCCTCGGCCACCTTGATGGGTTCGCTCTCGTCCGTGCCCGGCTCACTGGCCAGGTCCGTGTAGCCGTCGGCGGCGCGCGCGCCGGTCAGGTCGGAGGGGCCCATGGGATAGCGCACCCGCTGTTCGCCGACGACCCGACGCACATAGTTCTCCACCTGGTCCAGGGCCACTCGGTCCTGCTGCATGGAGTCGCGGTTGCGGATAGTGACCGCCTTGTCGTCAAGGGTGTCGAAGTCCACGGTGATGCACAGGGGCGTGCCAATCTCGTCCTGACGACGGTAGCGGCGGCCGATAGCGCCGGACTCGTCATAGTCCACCATCCACTCATTCTGGCGCAGGTCGGCGGCCAGGTCATGGGCGATCCGCTGCAGATCTGGCTTCTTGGACAGGGGCAGGACGGCGGCCTTGACCGGGGCTAGCCTCGGATCCAGACGCAGCACGGTGCGCCGGTCGACCCCGCCCTTGGTGTTGGGAGCCTCGTCCACGTCATAGGCATCCACCAGGAAGGCCATCAGCGAGCGCGTCAGACCGGCCGCAGGCTCGATCACATAGGGAATGTAGCGCTCCCCGCTGGCCTGGTCGAAGTAGCTCAGATCCTCGCCCGAGTGCTCGGCATGGGCCTTGAGGTCGTAGTCGGTTCGGTTGGCCACGCCCTCCAGCTCGCCCCACTCGGAACCCTGGAAGCCAAACCGGTACTCGATGTCCACAGTCCGCTTCGAGTAGTGGGCCAGCTTCTCCTTGGGGTGCTCATAGTGCCGCAGGTTCTCCGGCTTGACACCCAGGTCCACGTACCAACGAGTCCTGGCGTCGATCCAGTACTGATGCCATTCCTCGTCGGTGCCGGGATGCACGAAGAACTCCATCTCCATTTGCTCGAACTCGCGGGTGCGGAAGATGAAGTTGCCGGGCGTTATCTCGTTGCGGAAGCTCTTACCCATGTTGGCGATGCCGAAGGGGGGCTTGGAGCGGGAGGAAGCCATGACGGACTTAAAGTCCACGAAAATGCCCTGGGCAGTCTCGGGACGCAGGTAGTGCAGGCTCTTCTCGTCCTGGACTGGCCCCAGATGGGTTTGCAGCATCATGTTGAAGTCTCGAGGCTCGGTCCATTGGCCCTTGGTGCCGCAGTCCGGGCAAGGGATGTCCTTGAGGCCGTTTTCCGGATCATGGCCGTGCTTCTCGACGTAGGCCTCTTCCAGGGTGTCGGCCCGGTGCCGCTTGTGGCAGTTCAGGCATTCGATCAGGGGATCGTTGAAAACGGAGACATGGCCCGAGGCCTCCCAGACCGCCGTGGGCAGGATGACCGAGGTGTCCACGCCGACCACGTCGTCGCGGGTGACCACCATGGTCCGCCACCACTCACGCTTGATGTTGTCCTTGAGGGCCACGCCCAAAGGACCATAGTCCCAGGCCGAGCGCGTCCCACCGTAGATCTCCCCTGCGGGAAAGACGAATCCTCGGCGCTTGGCCAGGGAGATGACCTCATCCACTTTCGATACTGCCACTGATCACACCTTCTCTTGGGGATTGCCGTATAGTTCATACGGACCAACGACTGACCCAAGCATACCGTCGGCTTATGACCGAACATCTATCGGAGGGAAAGACCCGTCAGAGCCCAAGCCTACGATTTTACTTATTAAGGATGGGATGAGTGCACGATATGGAGATGCCTCACCTCGATCAACGAAAGGCTTCGAATATGGTTCAGTCACAGACCTCACAGGATTCTGCCTATCTCAATACAGTTGCTTCGGTCACTATCGCTCCTATCGGTCAGGGCGAAGAGCTCTCAAAATATGTGGCTCAAGCCATCAAGGTCATCCGGGATTCAGGACTGTCCAACGAGACAAACGCCATGAGCACGGTAATTGAGGGCGACCTGAGCGAAGTCATGCAAATCGTCGAGAAAGCCACCAGAGCCCTGGCTGAGCAAGGATACCGAACCGAAGTCAGCCTGAAGCTGGACATCCGCCAAGGCAAACGATCTCAAATACACCAGAAAGTAGAGCTGATCGACCAAATTCTGTCAGCGAGAAAGAATTGAGCACCGTGTATGATTCTTTGGAAGATCATATATCCGAAGACGAATGTAACCATAAGCAGCCAACATATATGATGCGTCTATGACCACGATGAAGCAGATCGCTAAAGAGCTGGGCGTGTCCGTATCTTCGGTTTCCCTAGTTCTGAATAATCGCGACCATGGTCGCATCAAGCCCACAACGGCTAAGCAGATACGCCAAACTGCCGAACGACTAGGATACCAGCCAAATCCATTGGCACGTTCGTTACGCACATCCAAAACCGGCCTTTTGGGTTTCATAAGTGAGGATGTGGCTACTACACCCTTTGCAGGCGGAATTATTCAAGGCGCTCAGGACGCTGCCAGGGCTTCAGGCTATATAATGCTGACAGTCAATGCCAAAGGAACAGAGGAGGAGGAAGAGGATGTTGCAGCGCTGAGACGCTACGGTGTCGACGGCTTTCTATATGCCAAGATGTATAACAGAGTTACAACTATCCCTGACTACCTAAGCGGAAGTCCGATCGTACTTGTTGATGCCACGGATGCCGACGGAGTTAGCCCTAGTGTCGAACCCGACGAATACTTGATCGGCGTTGACGCTACCAATGCCCTGATTGGCGCAGGAGCCAAAAGGATCGCTTATATTGGCTGTCAGGATCCAATCATTGCTCAAAAGGAACGGAGCCGAGGATATCGGCAGGCGCTAAAAAATGCAGGCATACCGATCCTGAATTCACTGATGATCAGGGTTGGTAATAATGAGACAGCTCTAAGGGACGTTGAGAAACTCTTTGATGAGGAACATCCAGACGGGTTCTTCTGCTTTAACGATGCAAGGGCTTGGTACGTATATGAAAGCGCTGCTCGCCGCGGACTCACAATAGGTAGGGACATATCCGTGGTGGGGGTGGACAATCACCTTGTTCTAGCACAGACCATGACACCCCGTCTCAGCACGGTAGCATTGCCACATTATGAGATGGGATATTGGGCTGTGTCTCAATTAGTTACAAATATTCGTCATGAGCACATCAAGATGAATGATGTACCCGAAACTCTTGTTTCATTGCCTCCCCTTGGAGGTCCCTATCCGGTAAAAATCCACTGCCCCCTGATATACAAAGAATCCTTGGCAGGAGAAAAAACCGATTGATATCTTTTTTGGTCCCATTTGCGTGTTGATCTCATTGGCATTTCTGCTTGTAGGATCGTTGACCTAACTTCCTTTCCTTCCTAAAACAGGTACAAACTTATTGTCCTTTCTGCTTCAGGCCACCTGACTGACTCATAACAGTCATTTCATGCGTCAATCGTTTGACGTATATCGATTGACGTTATACGCTTTAAATGCATTGAGTACTTATAAATGGAAGGTGAGCAGCGATCAATGGGATCAGGCTGGTCTTTTTACGCTAGAAATCACCATCCTCATTCCATTGCTCAGTAGATATACAGCAAGGTCATCGTCGAAGAAGACCCGGAAGGAATGACCATGAGAATGAATAAGAAAAGACCTTTGATCCGACTTATCGCGGGCATAGTAGCTCTATCCGGCATTGTATCGTTGTCTGGCTGCGGCGAAGCTGCCAGACAAGAAGCGAAGATGCAGGGCAACGAAATCACGCTCTGGACCCACACTGCAGGCTCGGAGGCAGAACTCTCGACCGTGGAAGACATCGTAGCAGATTACAACTCTTCCCCGGATAGGAAGGGCACTGTCAAAATCCAGTCTTTCCCCCAGAGCTCATACAATGATTCAGTTATCTCAGCTTCGACGGCCGGAAACCTACCCTGTCTAGTCGACGTGGATCAGCCCAATACACCATACTGGGGTTGGGCCAACATTCTGACACCCCTAACTGACAAGGCCTTACTCAAACGCACCAATCAGTTGATCGAATCTGCCAAAGGTACTTGGAATAAGCAAATCTATACGGTCGGTTATTTCGATGCCACCACGGCGCTCTTCGCAAGAAAGTCAGTCCTCAAGGATCTGGGCATCCGAGTGGCTACAGTCGATAGACCATGGACGAAGGCCGAAATGGACGATGCCCTGGCCAAAATGAAGGCTAGCGGCAATTGGACCTATCCTTTCGAAATGGGGACAGCTGACAACAAGACCGAATGGTATGCCTATGCTTACGCCCCAATTCTGCAGTCTTTCGGTGGAGACCTGGTCAACAGAAAGGACTATCAGTCCTCCCAGGGAGTTCTGAATGGCCCAGAAGCCATTGAGTTTGCCGATTGGATGCGTTCGCTCGTAGAACGCGGTTATATCAGCTCAAAGGGGGGATCCGACACCGCTCTTGATTTCGTCAACAAGAAGTCTGGTCTCCTCTATGGAGGTATCTGGACCATGTCTACCGTCCAGAAGTATGCAAAGGACTCCGACGACATCGTGGCCATGCCTATGGCGGACTTCGGGCACGGTTCTGTAGCCGGAGGTGGTTCATGGACCGTAGGTATGACTCCGACCTGCAATAACAAAGAGGCCGCTATGAGCTACATCCGTTTTTCCCTCAAAGATAAGTACATAGCCCGTATGGCCAAAGCCGGCATGAACATTCCCTCCACAGTTGGTGCGCAGAATCTTATCCCTGAGTTCGCATCTGGCGGGAGCATGCAGATCTTCACCAAGATCTCGAGTAAGTACGTAAAGATGCGACCAGAGACACCTGCTTACAACTTCATATCTACAGAGTTCCGCAAAACCATTGGTGACATCATGAACGGCTCAGATGCAACATCAGGCCTCAATAAGGCTGTCAACCATATTGACGGAAACATTAAGGGTGCAGACGGATATGTCAAGAAATGAGGACACAACCATGTCTAATTCGATTCAGACCGCTATCATACGACAACCAGCAGATGGGGATGCAACCTTGACTCCAAAAATTAAATCAGCTGAAGTCATTCACGAGAATCGCGCCGGCTGGCTTATGCTGGCTCCGGCCTGTATACTTTTGGTTCTTTTTATTGGAATTCCCGTAGCGCTCGCCTTTGTCTTATCTTTTACCAATGCAAGAACCATTAGCCCGAATCCAACCAGATTCATTGGATTGAACAACTTCACCAGGCTCTTCTCTGACCCGACATTCTGGCGAGCTCTTCTGAATGTGGCTATTTTCGCGGTTGTTGTGGTCCCGGTTCAGGCCGGCTTAGGCTTATTTTTAGCTGTACTTATTAATAAGAAAGTACGTAGCTCCGTCTTCTTCAGGACCGTCTACTTCTTGCCCGTGGTCACTTCCATGGTAGTAGTCTCCCTACTCTGGATGTTCATTTACCAAAATGACGGAATGCTGAACCAGGTGCTTGAAAAACTGACCTTCCATCACTGGACAGCCGTGGACTGGCTCAATAACCCCCAAACGGCCCTTGGCGCAATTATCGTTATGTCCATCTGGCAGGCTGTCGGTCAACACATGCTGATCTGGCTTTCTGGCCTGCAAACCATATCTGCAGAGCTTTACGAAGCTGCCGAACTGGACGGATGCGATGCATGGCATCAATTTACCAATGTAACCTGGCCAGGATTGCGATCCACCAGAAATATGATCCTAATCACCATCACAATAGCTGCGCTTAGCCTCTTCACCCAAATCAACGTTATGACTCAGGGAGGGCCCAGAGATTCGACCACAACCGTTGTGTTCGAAGCCGTGCGGTCCGGGTTCCAGCAACAGGAAATGGGGTACGCATCAGCCATCACCCTTGTCTTCTTCCTGATCATCATGGCCATCACGGCCGTTCAGCGTCGGATCACCCATTCGAATTGAGCATTAAGCGATAGAAAAAGGTATATATTATGACAATCGGCACTGCATCGTCAATCTCTGTCCACGGGAACAAGACCAAGTACCGGCGTAATCGGCTATCGATAGGCGGTTGGCTGGTCAGAATCTTATTCGCCTGCCTCTTCGCCTTTCCTCTTATTTTCATGGTCGTATCCTCATTCAAGCCTGATGACGAGATAATGGCTGATTTGAGTTCCGTCAAAGCCTTTCTGCCAACTGGTAATGTCTCACTAGATAATTACGCACAGGTTTTCACAAGAGTGCCTGCTGCCAGGTTTTTGCTGAACTCTGTTTTTATTACGTTAATCACTGTAGTCTTGGGAGTCTTAATCAACTCTATGGCTGCCTTCGCCATTCAACGTCTAAATATCAGATTCAAGAAAATTATTTTTACTTTTATACTGGCTACCTTGATGGTCCCCTTCGAGACTTACGCTATTCCCCTACTATGGTGGATCAACCAGTTGCCTAGGCCAGCAATTGACCAGTTTGGGTTGTACTTCACAAGAGGATGGATGGATACACTGACCATTCAAATCATCCCGTTCATTGCCAACGCTTTCTCAGTGTATCTATACATGCAATACTTCGAGACTATTCCCAAGGATTTGGATGAAGCCGCCAAGGTGGACGGCGCTGGGTGGTTCCGTATCTACTCGCGAATAGTCATGCCCCTATCAGGTCCAGCAACGGCTACTGTCGTCATCCTCAGCTTCCTGCCTATGTGGAACCAGTATCTCTGGCCACTTATGGTGGTCCAGTCTGAAAATAACCGTCCAGTTATGATTGGCGTGCAGTATTTTCAACAAATGACCACTTCCTGGGGACAAATAATGGCCTACAGCTCACTGATTACGCTCCCGATCATTGCCGTCTTCGTCATATTCCAACGGCAATTTGTCTCTTCGATCGCAGTCACAGGCGTCAAAGGGTGATACCCCCCCCCCCGGG
>NZ_JACFQP010000001.1:949955-987406 GCF_016101415.1 Bifidobacterium sp. M0404
CCCCCCCCCCCAAAAAAAACCGCTCAATGCAGAAAGAATCAAACCAGGAGAAAGAAATATGAAGACAGACAGCGTCGACCGCACCTACCCAGATGATTCCGAAAAAGCTATAAACAAAGCAGAGCAACATCTGAGAAGGGGTAGGGCCAGTCGCCGTGACCGATGGTACCCCCTTTTCCACATAGCATCCCAGAGCGGCTGGATTAACGATCCCAACGGACTGAGCTACTATCATGGCCGTTGGCACGTCTATTATCAGCTCAATCCGTACGAACCTGTCTGGGGACCTATGTATTGGGGTCATGTCTCCTCTTCTGACATGGTGACTTGGCGAAGAGAACGTGTGGCCCTTGCCCCAGGTGAGGGTGATGACAAAGATGGAGTCTTTTCCGGTTCGGCTGTTGTGGATGATAACGGTAATCTCTGCGTCTACTACACCGGTCAACGGTGGTTGGATCCAAATAACAGCCGAGCTGGGCAGACCCAAGTGCAAATGATGGCCCGAGCGCTGGATTCAAATGCTGTACACTTTGAAAAACTGGGACGGATTATTGCCCCACCTCAAAACCAACGAATGGATGATTTTCGCGACCCCAAAGTCTGGAAACAAGACGGAATCTGGTATATGATCCACGGTGTCGGAACAGCTCAGCAGAAGGGGCAGATATGGCTCTACTCCTCCAGGGACATGATTTCATGGACTTTCCTCAAAGTCATCTTTGAAGATAAGAATCCTGATGTCTTCATGGTGGAATGCCCAGACCTCTTTCCTCTGAAGAATGCAAAAGGTGATACCGTCTGGGTGCTCTGCTTATCGGAGATGAGGCGTGATCCACAAGACCCCGATGCAGAAACCAATGTGGTCGCTGGCTACATGGTAGGTGACTTCAGTCCTGAAACCGGATTCCAATCCAAGACAAGCCTAAGAAAGTGGGATCACGGACACAATTTTTACGCCCCTCAGTCCTTTATGGCTCCGGATGGCCGGCGAATTATGTACGGGTGGATGAAACCTGATCCATCCTCCATGCCCACGATTGAAGATGGATGGAACGGACAGTTAACCGTCCCACGGGAGGTCAGACTAGATTCCAAAGGCAATGTATGCACTCTGCCTGTGTCCGAAATGGCAGAACTTCGAGAGAATGAACTCCAAGCGGGTTCACTGTTGGTACAGCCTGAATCGGAAATCACAATCTGCGAAGACTTACAAGCAGGTGAGATCATCATGGAAATAGACCTCGAAACCTCCAGTTTCCACCAAGCAGGTCTGAAGATCCATGCGACTGCCGATGGGTCTTACGTTTTACTGACCTACAATAAAGAAACTCATCAGCTTGTCCTTGACAGGTCTAAGGGAGGTAATGGCGATAGGAGTAGCAGGGTTGTCGAACTCGATGCAGAGGGAAATCAGCTGAGACTTCGTGTCTATGTGGACAGAGGCTCCATTGAGGTTTTTGCCAATCAAGGCCAGGCAGTCTTGTCCTCTTACAGCTTCCCCAACGAAGGTCCAAGAAGACTAATTATGACCAGCTCGGGGGGCAACATGGTTATAAGCCAGTGCCAAGTTTTTACTCTCAGCGACAATGGTCTAAATGGTTAATGAAAGATGGTTCAGCCTTACAGAGTCGCCGATTTCAATCTCAATGATTCTCGATGGACTGGCAAGGTCTCATACGACGACAGCTGGCAATGATCTAGAAATAGGAATGACAAGGATGGAGTTGGCAGTCCAGGAGTTGTGTAGTTATCTGAAGGGCATCCATCCTGACACTTCATAACCAACTCTTGACACGGCCAATCTGCTGGCTAGCCGCCTGAACTAACTGACAGTGCATGGGTTGACTTCATTTTGACGAAACAGAAATGAAGTCAACCCATGCACTTCTTGTTTAAATACAACTTTTGCGGAAACAGTCCACCGTCAATACGCATTTCATTTAGTCGGCCTCGGCTTTATTTGCCGACCTTGACCAGCAGAGCCATCAGTCCGGAGGCGATGGCCGCCGCGCCCATGAAGAGAAAGGCTCCGACGAAAGAGCCACCGGCCGCCTTGACCAGGTAGCCGATGATCATGGGAGCCAGGAATCCGCCCAGGGTGCCGCCGGTGTTGATGATGCCGATGGCGGAGCCGATAATGTGCGGATCCATGATCTTGTGGGGCCAGGTGAAAATGCCGGTGAAGGCCACCACGGAGACGCAGGATACCATGATCAGCAGCAGGAGGGAGAGCCAGATGTTGCGAGAGAAGACGAAGCAGACGACCAGGACGGCGCTGATCAGCCCGGCGCCCAGGATGGCTACCTTTTCCCTGCCCAGGAAGAGCTTCGAGAGCAGCTGGCCGGCATAGATGGTGGCGACTGTCGTGAAGACCGCATTGACCGCCAGCAGGATTCCTGCCTGACCGATCGAGAGCCCGAAGGTGTTCTTTATGAAGGTGGGCATCCAGGAGATATTGCCGTACAGGAGGATGTTGAGCAGAAGCATGGCCACGAAGAGGACCAGCACGTTCCGGTTCTTCAGAACCTCAAGGAACCCTGCCCCCTTGGCCCCAGGCTTCTGGTCAACCTCGGGCTGGCGAGGCTTGGAAGGCACGAAGATCAGGATGCAGGCAAAAGCCAGCAGATAGAGGGTGCCCAGCACACCGTAGGCCAGGTGCCAGTTGATGGCGACCAGGTTGGCGCCCAGAACGAAGGCCAGGATGCCGCCGATGCCCGAGGTCGACAGAATCAGGGACTGTACGAAGGTGCGCCTTTCCTGGGGGAAGTTCTCCGCAATCGACTTGGAGCAGGAGGGTGGGTAGCCACCGTGGCCCATTCCAGCGAAGAACCGGACGATGATGAAGAAGACCAGACCATTGGCCAGGCCGAACAGGTAGCTGAACAGGCCGATGATGATCATGGATGCCATCAGCACACGCTTGGCCCCAAGCCGGTCGGCCAGCCAACCGCTGGGTATCTGCATGAGCGAGTAGCCCAGGAAGAAGGCCGACATGATGATGCCTGTCTGCCCCGAGTCAAGGTGGAACTGCTCGGAAATGGGGATGATGGCGGTCGAGATCATGTTCTTGTCCATGTACACGATCGAGTAACCGGCCATCAGGGAGAAGATCAGCGTTCCGCTCGCCGTTTTTGAGGATTGTTTGATTGGCATTGGTCTGTCATCCTTCAGTCGAAGTCGGTCGCCGCCAGGCGAAGTGATCAGAAGAGGTCACAGAGCCAGGCGGCAGCCGAACAGTAGATCAGTGGGGCAGCACATCGTCAGGAATGACGACCTTGTAGTCCTGACCGGCGAAGGTCTTGTCGAAGTCCTCCTTGGCGGCCTTGACCAGATCCGGGTCGGTAAACGCATCGTAGGCGGTCAGAGCCAGGGTCTTGCCCGCAGCCAGCAGACCCTTGTGGGCCACCGAGGACTTGCCGTTTGCCGCCCATTGCCAGGAGTGTGGTGAGGTGCCCTGGGGTTCGAAGCCGCCGCTGAACTGGGCGGTGGGCGTCTGCCAGCTGACATCGCCGACATCGGTGGACCCCGATGCCGTATCGGTGAAGGCCAGCGGATACTTCTTCAGGGCCATGGTGGACTCGGCCATCTTCCTGACTTCCTCATCCGGAAGCTCAGGGAAGGCGGCCTTGGTACGGCTGAGCACACGCTGCTTACCGGCCTCGGGGACCGTGTCCGTGTAGCGGCGCTCGTAGTCCAGCTCCTGCTGGTCCAAGGGCAGGGGGCCGACGACGTCCAGGTTCCTGTCTATGGCCTCGGTCAGCGGATGGTTGGGGATGAAGTTGTAGCAGGCCGCGTCGAACTCTTCCTTGACCTGGGTCTCGGTCATCAGGGCCGCACCCTGGGCGATCTTCTCCACACGCTTGAACAGATCCTGAGCCTGATCCATCCTGGGAGCACGCACGAAATAATAGAGCCGGGCATGGGACTGCACCACATTGGCCGACTCGCCGCCTGCGTCGATAAAGGCGTAATGCACGCGGGCCTCATCGATCATGTGCTCACGCAGGAACTGCACTCCCACGTTCATCAGCTCCGCGGCATCCAAGGCGCTCCGACCCAGCTCAGGGGCCGCAGCTGCGTGGGCCGGCACGCCGGTGAAGTCGAAGTAGGCCTGCAGGACAGCCAGGCTGGAGGAGCCCCAGGCCTGGGTCACATCCGAGGGGTGCCAGGACAGGGCCAGATCCAGCCCGTCGAAAACTCCGTCCCTGGCCATGAAGGCCTTGCCGTAACCCGACTCCTCAGCCGGGCAGCCGAAGACCTTGATGGTCCCCTTGAGCCCCTTCTCCTCCATGAAGGTCTTGATCCCGACTCCGGCCGCGACGGCTGCCATACCCAGAATGTTGTGGCCGCAGCCTTGCCCGTTGCCGCCTTCGACCAAGGGCTTGTGCTCGCCCAGATCGGCCACCTGGCTGAGGCCTCCCAGGGCGTCGTATTCGCCGGTGATGCCGATCACCGGACGACCCGAGCCCCAGGTCGCCACGTAGGCATAGTCCATATGGCCCACGCCCTTTTCGATGTCGAAGCCCTCCTGCTCCAGCACCTTGTAATGCTGCTGGACCGACTCCTTCACGGCAAATCTGGTCTCGGGGGTACCCCAAATATGGTCGGCGGCATCGATGAACTCCTGTGACTTGTCCTCGATGATCTGCATGATGCGCTGCTTGTCGTCCACGCCTGTCACTCCTTCGCTTCGTTTGCTGCCCTAATCGCCACAGCGGATATGTCATGCTCCGCTGCGATATGACACAGACTACCTTTCAAGGGCATTACGAGAGTGTTCAGACATGTAAATTTGGACGACTATGGCTAACTTCACAAATTGAGATGCCTTGTTTTCTCAGGCATTCTCCACGCCTCCGAAGCGCCTGTCCCTGTGGATGTAATCGTCGATGGCCCGCCAGAGCACCTCCCGCCCGCAGTCGGGGAAGAGCTCAGGCACGAAAGCCAGCTCCGCGTATGCCGCCTGCCAGGGCAGGAAGTTGGAGGTGCGCTGCTCCCCCGAGGTGCGCAGAACCAGGTCGCAGTCCGGTATGTCGGGGTTGTAGAGATGCTGGGCGATCATCTTTTCGGTCACCTTGGAACCTTTGATCTGCCCGGCCGCCACCTCCCGGGCAATGTCGGTGGCTGCATCGGCCAGCTCAGCCCTGCCCCCGTAGTTGATGCAGAAAATCACATCGATCCTGGTGTTATGCCGGGTGCGCTCCATGGCAGCCTCGAGCTCGTCAATGACCGACTTCCAGAGCCGGGGCCGACGGCCCGCCCAGCGCACGCGCACTCCCCAGTCATCCATCTGGGCCACCCGACGGTGGATGATGTCTCGGGAGAAACCCATCAAAAAGCGGACTTCGGCCGGCGAGCGCTTCCAGTTTTCTGTAGAGAAGGTGTACAGGCTCAGGTATCGGACCCCGGCCTCGATGGCCCCGGCTATGGTGTCGAAGACCACAGGCTCGGCGGCCCGATGACCCTGGGTACGCTCCATACCCCTTTGCTTGGCCCAGCGGCCATTGCCGTCCATGATCACACCCAGGTGCCGCGGGACTGAGCCCTCGGGGAATTGCGGAATACGCGCGGGGTCGGAGAATGGGGCTGCAGGCACATCCAGGGAGGTGTAGTCGACGGGGTCAAAGCTCATGCTTCAAGAATCTAATAGCCTAAGGGACCTGATGGGCCGCTCCAGGTAATATTCGCCCCATTTCTCAACAAGACCGTCGCACAGGGGGGTGGAGCCTTTGCCGTCCAGCTTGGACCAGTCCCCACTGCTCAGCGCCCGGAAACGGGCCAGGGTGGCAGGATCCACCGCCACGGCGTCAGTGGGCCTGTCCCGACTGCAGACCACCCCGCCGCCGGGCACAGAAAAGTGGGTCAGCTGGTCTGTCCGTCCGCAGACGATGCAGGAATCCAGCCGGGGCCGCCAGCCCGCCAGCGCCAGGGAGCGCAGCAGGTAGGAGGAGCCGATGTCACGGGGGTCATGTCGATGACCTGCCAGGCTGGCCAGGGCGGAGACCAGCAGACGGTATTGCTCCGGGGCCGGCTCGTGCTCACCCACCACGAGCTTGTCGGCGGTCTCAAGCATGACGCCCCCGTTGGCGTAGAGGTCATAGTCGGCGCATATTGCATCCGCATAAGGGGCTATGCAGACCGCCTGTGAGACGATGTCCAGGTTGCGGCCGCGGGAGATGAGCAGATCGTCACGCATGAAAGGCTCCAGCCGCGCACCAAAGCGGGACTTGGTCCGTCGCACCCCCTTGGCAACGGCCCTGACCTTGCCGTGCCCCCTGGTCAGAATGGTGACGATGCGGTCGGCCTCGCCCAATTTGACCGTTCTGAGGACCAGCCCCTCGTCACGATAGATGGCCACGACGGTCCCGTCCTTTCATTGGTAGATGAACAGGCCCCAGAAAGCGAAGATCAGCAGGACTCCGAACATGGCCAGAGTGGTGACGACGAAGAGGGCAACGCCGAAGCGGGTGGAAGCCAAAACAGGCCTGGGATCCAGGTTGCGCATCTGCTGGCGCAAAGTGGGGCCGCCGGCCTTGCTTGTGCGGACCTGGTCGGGCAGCCGGTCCAATCCCCTTAGGGAGGCTACTTCGACCATGCGGGCGAAGGTGCGCGACCAGGCCCAGATGACCAGTGCGCAGACCACCTGGATGACCGGCCAGCTCCAGTAGCTGACCCCCGCCTGGTCTGGTACGCCACCCCAACCCAGGCGTACCACGGCCATGATGACCTGACCCAGACCCGCTCCGAAAAGGACCAGGGTAGCCAGGGTGGTACCAGTGATGGTGACCAAGGTCCCGCCGAAACCATGGCTGAAGCCCAGAACCGGGTCCTTGCGTCGGCGCAGACGGAACACTTTCATCAGGCCGGCCACCACGGCCATGACCAGAGCCGCCAGCAAAAGAACCAGGGTCAGCATATGCAGGACCAGCATATAGATGGTCAGCGAACGCCTCCCCCGCAGGTCAGTAGGCACGGCGATGGACTGGTGGATGGTGGCCCCGCCCACGCTGGGACTGGTCTGATGCAGGCCATGGACCTGACCCACCGCCCAATCGATCATGTCCTGCTGGTAGTGGTCGGCCAGGGGCGTGCCGGTCCGGGCCTCATCCCCCAGCCGCAGCACATGGTTGGAGACGGGGTAGGACCGCACAGTTACATTCTCATTGCCGGAGGCATGGGCCTGGGAAAGCACGCGTTGCACCCCTTCCACCTGGGCGGTCATGACATCCTTGGCCCCGTAGGCCAGCAGGGTGGGAATGGCATAGGTGTAGCGGTCGGTGGGGTCGATGTCCAGATTGTTCAGGCCCAAGAGGGTGGCATCAGTGCTGAAGAGCCGACGGACCACCGACTGGTAGCCCTGGTTGGCCCCGGCAATTGCAAAGTCCTGGGCCACGAAGAAGCCCATAGCATGCCGTGGTGAATAGACCATGGGACTCAGCAGGATCTGGAAGGCGATCCTGTGATCCATGGTCAGCAACATGGCGGCGATCCAAGTGCTCTCGCTGGTGGCATATATGCCTACCTTGGATGCATCCACATCATCCCGGTCGCGCAGCAGATTGGCAACCCGCTCGTAGGCCCTGGCAGAGGCTGGATAATCCCGATCAGCATCCGTGGTGGACCAGACCGGCTTGTCCAGCACGGCGGTGACGAAGCCAGCAGAGGCCAGGGTCCGGGCTACGTCTCCGAAGGAGTTATCGCAGGTGCCGTAACCGGCGCCATGCATGAAAACTACAGCCGGCCTATGGCCTGAAGCCCCTTGAGGAGTGCGAATCAATATTCGGATGCGTTGGTGCTCACCTGTGGCAGGCCTCTCCACGCTCATTTCCTGGTGGCGGGATTCGACCTGATACTGCCCCACGGTATCCCTGGCAACCCCGGCAGGCCAGTCGAAGGTGACCGCGGTGTCCGGAGTCAGCGTGGGGAAATTCTGATCCACTGGTTCGTATTTCCAGGGGACGGCGGTCAGGTGGGATACAGAGGCCAGCAGACCCATGAGGATGATGAAGACAGGCAAACTGGTCATCAGCCGCCTGACCCTGCTCCACCGGCTCGCGGGGAGGGAACGCTCAACCTCTTGGGACACGACGGCCATTGTAACCGGTGGCGAGGATGGCGCTTACGCGCTCAGCTGGCACGGCCAGTGACCGGAACCACCATAGGCCCTACCTCCGGCAGGGTTTCACCCTGGACCGCCGCCTTGGCATCCATCTGGGCAGCGATTTCCTTGGCCCGTTCCAGCAGGGTGGGGACGATCTGATCCTCAGGCACTGTCTGAACCACCTTGCCCTTGATGATGATCTGGCCCTTGCCGTTGCCCGAAGCCACCCCAAGGTCAGCCTCCCTGGCTTCACCTGGGCCGTTGACGATGCAACCCATGACGGCCACCCGGATGGGGGCGGTGATGTCCTTGAGGCCCTCGGTCACTTCCTTGGCCAGCTCGATCACATCCACCTGGGCCCTGCCGCATGAGGGGCAGGAGATGATGTCGAAGTGGCGCTGGCGCAGCCCCAGATATTCCAGAATCTTGCAGCCCACCTTGACCTCTTCCACAGGCGGTGCGGACAGGGATACCCGGATGGTGTCGCCGATGCCCTCAGCCAG
Organism: Bifidobacterium sp. M0404; assembly: GCF_016101415.1. Lineage (NCBI taxonomy): Bacteria > Bacillati > Actinomycetota > Actinomycetes > Bifidobacteriales > Bifidobacteriaceae > Bifidobacterium > Bifidobacterium sp. M0404. The sequence goes on from NZ_JACFQP010000001.1 coordinate 958,560, forward strand.
GAGCGCGCCGAAGGCCAGGCAGGACTTGATGGTCCCCTGCCAGGATGGTCCGGCCTCGGTCACGCCCAGGTGCAGGGGCCAGTCGCCCTTGGATGCCAGGAGCCTGTAGGTCTGGACTGTGGTAACGGGATCGTGGTGCTTGACGGAGATCTTGAAGTCGTGGAAGCCCACGTCCTCGAACATGTGGGCCTCTTTCAAGGCCGAGGCCACCAGGGCCTCAGGGGTGGGGCCGCCGTAGCGGGCGTAGATGTCCTTGTCCAGGCTGCCGGCGTTAACTCCGATGCGCAGGGAGATGCCCGCATCCGTTGCAGCCTTGCAGATATCTGGACCGACCTGGTCGAACTTGCGGATGTTGCCCGGGTTGACCCTGACGGCTGCGCAGCCCGCGTCGATGGCCTGGAAAACGTACTTGCTCTGGAAGTGAATGTCGGCGATGACCGGGATGGGCGACTTCTTCGCAATGATGGGAAGCGCGTCGGCATCATCCTGACTGGGCACGGCCACTCGTACGATATCGCAGCCGGCGGCGGCCAACTCGGCGATCTGCTGCAAGGTCGCATTGATGTCAGCGGTGACCGTGTTGGTCATGGACTGCACCGAAATTGGGGCACCCCCGCCGACCGGCACAGGCCCCACCATGATCCGACGGGAACGGCGACGAGGATGCAGCGGAGTCTGACTGATGGCCTGCTCGCCTGTCTTGCGGAACCCTTGGGAGGATGTTGACTGTTCGGTCTTGAGAATGCTACTCACGCTGTCATGTCTATCAAAGCATCGGCCCTTTGGCGTGCCTCATGCTCGACTTGCTCCATTACCTCCACGGATGTGAATGTTCCCGGAAGATGCGTTTCCATGGCGTCCATGACTGAACGGATGGTTTTGACGATGTCCAGGTAAGGCAGCTGGTGATTCAGGAAGGCCCGGACCGCCTGCTCGTTGGCGGCATTGAAGACCGCAGTCATGGGCTCGCAGCTTCCCAGAGCCCGCCTGGCCAGGTTTACCGCCGGGAAGGCCTCGTCATCCAGCGGCTCGAAAGTCCAGGTGCTGGCCTTGGACCAGTCACAAGCCGCAGCCACATTGTCAAGACGGACGGGCGCCGACAGACCCAAGGCAATGGGCAGACGCATGTCAGGAGGCGAGGCCTGGCTTATGGTGGCCCCGTCCTGGAACTGGACCATGGAGTGGACCACGGACTGGGGGTGGACCACTACGGTGATCCGCTCGGGCTCGATGCGGAAGAGCCTGCTGGCCTCGATGACCTCCAGACCCTTGTTGACCATGGTGGAGGAGTTGATGGTGACCACCGGACCCATGGACCAGGTCGGATGGTTCAAGGCCTGTTCAGGGGTAACCTCACGCATGGCTTGGCGGCTCCAACCCCGGAAGGGACCTCCTGAGGCAGTGACCACCAGACGGGCCACCTCTCCATGCTGCCCCGAACGCAGGGATTGCCAGATGGCCGAATGCTCGGAGTCGACCGGGTTGATCTGGCCCGGCCGTATCTCGGCGTCAAAGAGCAGATGTCCTCCGGCCACCACGGACTCCTTGTTGGCCAGAGCCAGTTGGGATCCGGCCTGCAGGGCCGCAATGGATGGACGCAGACCGACAGATCCAGTGATGCCGTTGAGGACCAGATCACTGCCGGAACCGGCCAGAGCCTGAACCGCCTCCATGCCTGCCTCCACATGGATGCCAGTCAATTCAATGGCTTCGAGAGCCTGCTGCAGAGCCGGAACCTGGGCCTTGTCGGCCAGAGCCAGACGAGTCACGCCAAAATCGCGGGCCTGGCGGGCCAGAAGCTCGACATGCGCGCCACCAGCGGCCAATCCAGTCACCTGGAACCGGTCCTTATGACGACTGATTAGATCCAGAGCCTGTGTGCCGATAGACCCTGTGGATCCCAGGATGACCAGGCTGCGAGGCTCCTGGTCATCATCCCTGGGCGACCAGTCTGCCAAGGTGCGTTCACTACCGGCCAACAAATCGGCCTGCCTACCTTCACTCATCACTGCAAGATGACTCATCGACCGCCTTTATCCTGCTCTCCCTCGTCACCGAAGGCGGGGAAAGAAATATCGGGGATGTCCAGATCCATCTTGGGCAGATCCTGATTGAGCAGGGAGGCCAGATAAGAATCCGGATCTTGGTCCTGTTTATTCCCACGCGTGTTTTGCGAATACCGGGGCTTGGCCCAGTCGGGCGTATCCGTGCTGCTTCCGGCTGTTTCTGCCCAGGGACGTTCACGGGTCTCAGGCGCTGCTGGTGCCGGTTCCTCATAGCTGCCCAAGGGTCCGCCAGCGCCCAGATGGCCATCGACGAATGGCGAAGAGATAACCGAGGCGGCACCTGGTGTAGGCGAAGCGACAGCGTCAGCACCTGCCGAGGCAGACGCTGGCGATTCTGGCCTTGCGGAGGGGACGAACGCAGTCCCAGCCGAGGTGGAGGGGGCGGAAGCGACAGGTGCCGATTCGGTCTGGTGGAATACCGTCGGCTCTGGAGTCTGCAGTGCGGGAGAAGAGGAAGAAGGTGCCGCAGAGCTGAACGGCACTGATTGTACAGCCGACGCAGGTGCCGCAGGAGTGGTACGGGCTGGTGCAGATGCCGGGTCTGTAGCCGCTGGCGGCACCGAAGCGGGCATGACCGATTCCTGTTGACCGGAGACTGCGGGATTGGCAGGGGCAATAGCAGATCCACCGCTGAATCCGGACGATGAGGCCGACCTCGCAGAAGAAGAGGCAGGAGCTGCTGCCGCCGCTGCCGAAGATGGTGAATCAACACCCGTTGCACCGACAGCTGTGGCGCCAGCACCTACGGCTGCCCCAGCGCCTTCCTGGGCAAGCCGCTGGTTGACCGCCGAAGCCAGAGCACTCAGAGAACTGTTGGGCTGCGCCGTCGGCGTCGTAGGTGTCGTCTTCGTGCTGGCGGCCGGAGCCTCGAAGATGGCCCGCTCTGCCTGGTGCAGTTGAGCGAAATCATCCTGACTGCTCTGACTGCTCTGGTCACCCGCAAGAGCGGAGGCACTGGGAGTGCTCCATGCCGGTGCCTGGCTCTGTCCGATCAGCGGCTGAACGCCGGAAGATGAAGAGTCCTGGACCGGAAGCCGCGGCTGCGCAGGAACAGCAGCGGGCGCCGTCGAACTCTCGCTGGCTCTCTTTGCCTTTTCGCTAACCCGCGCAAAGGACTCAAGCTGCTCCAGGAGCTCAACTGCCTTGGCCAGGAAGAAGTCCACCTGACGCTCGTCATAACCCTTGGACCCTCGCCGCTGAGTGAAGATGACATTGGAGACGCGGTCAGCCGTGATGTCGGTGTTCTTCGACTTGCCCGAGTCCGTCTTCCGACCCTCCTGCAGGTTGAGCTGGTCAGAAGTCTTGTTGAGAACCTGCTCGATCAGCCGCTCCACCTGCTTGCAGTCGTATGAGGGCATACCAGCATCCCCGCGCTTGAAGACGCTGCCCGAGGGTCTGCCGGCATGAGCGGTCAACTCTGATTGCAGACTGACCATTCTGGTCGTCCAACCATCCACGCCCACCCGGGCTATCTCCAGACTGGTCTGCCTGTCGGAAATCACCCTCTCCAGTCGGGAGAGGGCAGCATCTACCTGGGTGATGATATAGCCGTTCTTGCACAGGTCAAAGGAGGCATTGGCTATCTCCTCCTGGGTCAAATCAGGGTCCTGGCTCTCATAAAGTGAGTGCGCCCGCTCCAGGAAGGCATCCACCTGCTTGGTGTCATATCCCCACTTGCGCTTGCCCGAGCGCGCGATGGTCGCCTCGGTTCCACGGGCATCAGGCTTAGCTGACATCAGGCATCGACCTCCTGACCTTTCTTGTCAACGATCGTCGTGCATCGATTCTACGTGAGCGTTAAGACTCGACTTCGGGCACGCCCCCTAATGACCCCTGTGGTCCCGCCCGGACTCGAACCGGGGACATCCACCGTGTAAAGGTGGCGCTCTAACCAACTGAGCCACGGGACCAGCACACTACCTTACCAGAATACACGGTGACAAGGCCGCACGGTGCGGCTATAATCCACTAGGAATTCGCGGCCATTGTCCGCAAACAAGAGCAACACACCTTACGACAGGGGGTTCGGATTGTCACAGACAGTCGATACAGGCAGTGGCAGGAAGACCAATCGCACCCTGGTGACGGTGGCGGTCTTCATTGCCACCTTTATGACGGCTATCGAGGGGACCATCGTCTCCACCGCCATGCCCACCATCATCGGGGACCTGCATGGGCTGTCCATCATGAACTGGGTCTACTCCATCTATCTGCTCATGACGGCGGTCACCACGCCCATCTACGGCAAGCTTTCAGACCGCTTTGGCCGTAAGCCGTTGCTGACCATCGGCCTGCTGGTCTTCGTCATCGGGTCCACCCTGTGCGCCCTGTCCCAGTCCATGCCCCAGCTGATCGGCGCCCGTTTTCTGCAGGGCCTGGGGGCAGGTGCCATCCAGCCGTTGACCTACACGGTTCTGGCCGACATCTATCCACTGGACAAGCGGGCAGGCATGATCGGCCTGAACGGCTCGGCTTGGGGCATCGCCTCCATCATCGCCCCTCTGCTGGGAGGCTTCATCGTCCAGCAGATAAGCTGGCACTGGGTCTTCGCCATCAATGTGCCCATCGGACTGCTGGTCATCATCATGATCCAGCTCTTCCTGAGCGAGCATATCCAGGCGCGTGAAACCCGCGTCGACTACATGGGCATCGGGCTGCTCAGTATCTGCCTGATCTGTCTCATGCTCTGCCTGCAGAGCCTGGGTTCGGCGGGTGATGCACGCATCACCCTGATCCTGGCTGCGGCCACCGTGGTCACCTTTGCCCTGCTTCTTCATGTGGAGGGCCACCAAGAGGATCCCATCCTGCCTCTGCGACTCTTCCGCATCAGGACCTTCGTCATCCAGAACATCTGCATGCTCCTGGTGGCCGGATTCCTCATGGGCTTCGACACCTACATGCCCATCTGGATGCAATCCGTGTTGGGGATGAACCCCTCCCTGGGCGGTTTTGTGGTCACCCCATCCTCCATTCTCTGGCTCCTGGGCGCCTACCTGGCAGGACCGCTGACCATGCACCATCCGCCGCACCGGGCCACCAACATCGGCCTTGCCTTCATCCTGACGGCCTGTGTCTGCTACATAGCCGTTCCCCAGGCCACCGCCTACTGGGTCTTTCTGGTCATCTCGGCCGTGGTCGGCTTCGGATTCGGCCTGACCATCACCACATCAACCATCACCGCCCAGAGCGTGGTGCCCGCAGGCGACGTGGGCGCCTCGACCAGCTTCAACACCCTGGCCCGTTCCCTGGGGCAAACTCTGATGGTCTCCATCTTCGGCATCGTCATGAACACGGTTATCGCCCGCGAGGTGCCTCAGCATAAGGGACTGACTGAGGACATGATGAACAGCATGATCAACCCGGCTACGGCAGGGAGCATCCCCTCCCGCCTGCTCGGCCCAGCCCGCACCATCGTCTTCGACGGCCTGCATTGGATCTTCCTAGTGGGCCTGGTCATCCTGCTTATGGCTCTGGTGGCCAACCTCTGCGACATACGCTCCCGCACCCTGCTGGCCGAATATCAGAACAAGGCCACGACGGTGGCTCCTGCCATTGCTGAGAAGGGCAAGCAGTAAAGTCCATTGGCCTTCCGGATTCCTTCGGGAATTCCTCATGATGACAACGAGGTGGTGGGCATCGGGCTCAACCGATGCCCACCACCTCGTTCATTGGCGCTTATGCAATATGTCTGACTGCCGTAAGCCTCGGAACAGCCAGAAGTTTTACTTGCCCTTACCGAAGGCCCGCAGCTGAGTGGCGTTCCAATCCTTGCTGACGGTGGTAGGCATTAAGGCGTTCATGCCCGCCGTCTTGGCCGCATTGGAGACGACCCCCGGCGCCGATGCCCCAGGTCTGCCTGGTTTCGGGGTCAGCACCCAGAAAGGCGCGCCCTTGTTGACCATGGCCGAGGCATCCATTATGGTGTCCGCCAGATCGTCCTCGGCATCGCCGTCCCGCCACCAGATGATGACCCCATCCACGGCTGCGTCATAGTCCTCATCCACCAGCTCTTCGCCGGTCAGATCCTCGATCCTGGTCCGAATCCCGTCGTCGACATCGTCGTCCCACATCCATTCCTGAACAATATCGCCGGGATGAAACCCGAACTCTTCCGCTGTATAGGTTGTAGTCTCAGCCACGGTTTCAGCATAACAACACTGCCGGAATTCACCAATTGGACCGGCCTTGTCTTATTTGCCCTTGGTGGCCGTGCAGTGGGGCAGCCCCTCCCCCTGGCCATGGCCGATGGCCACCAGGGCCTTGTAAGCCTCGTCCAAGGTGGACACCCGCACATCACGCAGCCCCTGTGGCACATGGCCTGCCACCTGTGAGCAGTTGGCCGCCGGGGCCAGGAACCAGGTGGCGCCGTCCCGCTTGGCGCCCAGCATCTTCAGCTGGATGCCGCCGATGGCACCGACCTGTCCCTTTTGGTTAATGGTGCCGGTTCCGGCGATGGTCAGACCGCCGGTTTCCTGCTCAGGGGTGATCTTGTCGATGGCCCCCAGGGTGTACATGAGCCCGGCCGAGGGACCGCCGATGTCGGCCACCCTCATGCTGAACTGCAGGCCTGAGACGTCGTACCCACGAGCCTTGAGAAAGGCCAGGGCCTGGGCCGAGGCGGCCTTCTGGGAGCCGTGCATGTCGCCCTGCTCCTGACGCTTGTACTCCTCAACGCTCTGCCCGGGAGGCACCACGGCCTCCTGTGGAAGAACCGTGGCGTGGGGATCGGCCCAGCCCACCAGGGCATCCAGATTGGAGGCCGGGTAGCCGGGGATTCCGCGGGCATTGACCGTGGTCATCAGCAAGCGGCCTTTGTCATGGTGAACCTGGCCACCTTTCACCTTGATGACCGGTGAACCTTTTGAACTTCCCAGCACATCCTGGGTAGGGCCCGGTGTCTCGATGGTATAAGGCGAAGGGAGGAAAAGCACCAAGAAAGCCAAAATGATCAGAAGACCACCGACCAGCATTTTTCGGGTAGGTCCGCCAAGCGCCCCGATTCGCCTTTCGGGTGCGCCTGTGGCGCAGTGATCCGATTTCCCGTGCGGAAGTGTCATAGCTCCAATATTATGGTTGATGAAGACGATAATCCCGGCAGGCGCCAACCTTGATGGCGGACGACCTGCCTTGGCGAGGACTGGAAACAAAGCAATGGACGAGAATGCAATCCACCAATGGCTCATCGAGTGCTTCGGCCCGGTGCAGGGCGAGCTGGCCTGGAGTCAGTTCTCACAGCTGCCTGAGTCCATCCGCTCCCAGATGGCGGCCCAGGGAGCCGATCAGCTACCCAAACCCGCCGAGGTCCAGGCCCTGATCCAAGCCTTTACTGCCGGAGGGCTGAATACCCCCGCCGACATGCAGGCCCAGGCCGACCAGGGGCCCATCAACGTTGCACTGGCCAAGAACATCGCCTTGGGGCGCACCAGGGCCGACCAGTCTGATACCACTGTCACAGCAGAGGACAGCGACCGGGTGGCCCGAGTCATGAGCGAAGCCAACCTTTGGCTAGACACCGTCTGTGCCTTTGACCCCGCCCCCGGCCAAACCGAAGCCCTGACCCGTGCCGGATGGATCGAGGGCAGCATAGACGCCTGGGTTCAGTTCGCCTCGCCAGTGGCCCAGGCGGTCAGCGAGGCCTTGACCTCCGTCATAAGCCAACGCTTCCATGGCTTCGACCAAGGCGAGATTTCAGGAATGTTCGCTGGACCTGTGCCCATCCCCCTTCCCGACAACCTCAAGGATCCGACCACGCTGATGAGGCTGCTGGGGAACACCTCATTCGCCATGCAGCTGGGGCAGGCCGCTGGCGAGCTGGCCAAGGAGGTCCGCGGAGGATTCGACCAGGGCATCCCGCTGCTGAAGAACCCAGCTGGAGCCCTCATACCGCAGAACATCAAGGTTTACGCCAAATCCCTGGAGCTGGATCTGGACGAGGTCACCCGCTACATGGCCCTCAAGGAAGCCGCCCATGCCCGGCTCTACGCCGCCGTCCCCTGGCTAATGCCGCGCTTCGAGGCCCTAATTGGCAAGTATGCCCGTGGAGTCTCCATCGACCTGGACGCTGTGGAAGACCAGCTGCGCGATGCTGAGCAAATCAATCCCGAATCCATCGCTGGCGCCATCAACCTCAGCAATGTCGGCATCGAGGACACCCCTGAGCAGAAGGAGGCCCTGCACAGCCTGGGCGACCTGCTGGCACTAGTCGACGGGTGGGTAGATTGCGTGGTCTGGAACGCCGGCATGGCCCACCTGCCCCATTTGGAGCAGCTGCGGGAGATGACCCGACGCGAGCGCGCCGTGGGCGGGCCGGCCGAACAGACCTTCGAGTCCCTGCTGGGCCTGCATTTTCACCCCAAGCAGCTACGTGAGGCCGCCGACCTCTGGGAACGCATCACCACCGAGGAGGGAGTCCAGGGCCGTGACAGCCATTGGTCCCATCCTGATCTACTGCCCTCCCTGCCTGTCAAGGATGAAGGCGGCCAAGGTGGGGCGTCGACCTCTGCAGACGGGCAATACGAGCAGAAAACCGCCACTTCCGCCACCTCGGTGGACTGGGATGCCGAGCTGGACAAGCTATTGAATGCCGAAGAAAAAGATTCCTCTGCCGATTCGACCGCTTCCGCCAACTCCGAAGCTTCTGATTCCGACATTTCAAATGATCAGGAACCTTCGGACCATGAGGCCCCGGACAACCAAAAGAGTGCCGGCAAGGATTCCAAGGACACCGACAACGGCAATACCGACCAGGATGACTCAGACAGAGACGATTCAGACAGCAACCAGGCCTGAGTTCCGGGGGCCGAATCGGTAGCACTCAGCGGTGAATGAACCGGCTTGGGGCGCGTCGGACGAAGGCGCTGCCGTCCTTGTGCTCCGCGTAGGAAAGGTAGAGAGTGTCCTCGGCCCGGGTCACCCCTACATACATGAGGCGACGCTCCTCCTCCAGGGCATCCCCTTCCGGCGGTGAGCCAAAGGGAATCAGCCCCTCGGCACAGCCCACGATGAAGACATGGGCGAACTCCAATCCTTTGGCGGCATGAATGGTGGAGACCGTGACCCTCCCCTGGCCCATGCCACCCTCCAGCTGCTCCAGCACCTCCTGCTTGCTCAGATCGACCGACTGGTTCTGCCAGCCTGACTCCGTGCGCACCCGGTAGCCGATTCCACGTTCGTGCAGGGCGCGGCAGATCAGGGTCTGCTGGGCGTTGATCCGCGTCAGGATTGCAAACTGGCCGGGCCGGGCCCCCTTCCGAATCATTGAAGATATACGAGAGGCGACGGCTCCAGCCTCATCACCATCATCCTCATAACGGGTCATCACGACCCTGCTGCCCTCCTGACGGGCTGAGGTCAGCTTCAGATAGTCACCACGCACCGGGGAGCGCGCCAGAATGCCGTTGGCGTAATGGACAACCCTTCCCGTGGACCGATAGTCGGTGGACAAGTCCAGGTCAGCCCTAATGCCCGGGAATTCCTGGGGGAAGTTCAGCAGGTAATAGGAGGTGGCCCCCGCGAATGAGTAGATGGTCTGGGCCGGGTCCCCCACCACGCACAGGTTCTGCCTGCCGTTGAGCCAGAGTTTGAGCAGCCGGTGCTGCAGTGGCGAGACATCCTGGTACTCGTCCACGGTCAGCCAGCCGATTAGATTTCGGATATCTGCAGCAGCCTGGCCATCATCTTCCAAAATGTGGCACACCAGCAGGAGAATATCGTTGAAGTCCATCTGGTTGTGGGCGGCCTTGGAGCTCTCGAAGACCGTGTACAAGTCGGCCATCCGATCAGCCTCCAGACCGGCCGGCGGCAGACGGTGACTGGCCGAGCAGACCCGAACATAGTCCTGGGGGGCGATCAGCCCCACCTTGGCCCAGTTGATCTCAGCAGTCAGGTCCCTGACCTGGCCCGGGTCGGCCTCCTGCCCGCAGACCCGCTGGTAGGCGGAAGACACCAAGGGGCCCACATCTTCAATCAGATCGGGAGGGTAGGTCTCACTGACCTGGGGCCAGACCCGCCTGAGCTGGTGCAGGGCCGCCGAGTGAAAGGTCGCCGCCTGCAGGGAGGACGACACGCCAAGCTTGGTCAAACGATCACGCATCTCGGCCGCAGCACGGACCGAAAAAGTCACTGCCAAGGTTCTGGATGGCTCCCAGCTACCGCTGGCGCAGGCATAGGCCATCCGCCGGGTTATGGTTCTGGTCTTGCCAGCCCCGGCCCCTGCGACGATCCGCACAGGCCCGTCAAGCACGGTAGCCGCCTGCCGCTGGGCGGGATCCAGACCCTCCAGCAGTCGTTCCTCATCCTCATGCATACCCCCATTGTGTCAAAGGCCAATACCGGAACCAGCGGCGGCGTGCCCATGTGGTCAAGTGGGCAACCGCATCCACAACAGTCCTTGTATTATCCTTGAGAATGTGAGTGAACGAACGAAGCTGACCCTGGCCGCCCTGGCGTCGGCCGCCATGCCCGAGGTGCCCATGACCGGCGCGCGGGACTGCGACCAGCTCAGCAGCCTGGACCGTGCACAGGGCGTGGACTGTGCCGTGGTCCAGGACGCGACCGGCAACGTCTACGACGTCTGGGCCACCAGTTCGGAGGCCGGCAAACGCCGGCTGGCCGCTCGCGTCAAGGCGGCTCAGGCCCTGGCCGATGCCAAGGAGATGGCGGCCATGGGCTTCCGGGTCGAACGCATCCTGGCCTACCAGCCCGGCGAGAGGGCCGACAGTCCGACCGGCACCACAGCTGTTGCCGTTATGACCCACTGCCCAGGCCGAATCCGTCCCCTCCACCTGCTGACCATGAACGAATGCACCGCAGCAGGCACAGCCATCGGCGCCATCCATCGGGTGCGCCCTGATTTTCTGAAAACCCACGGCTATCCGGCCTTCTCCACTGCCCAGATCGCAGCACAACTGCGCGGATGGATCAAACGGTTGCGCATGGACGGCCACGTGCCCAAGGAAATCACTGATTCATGGGCTTCCATTGTGGCGACCGACGGACTCTGGTCCTTTGAAACCTGCACCGTGCACGGAGGCTTCTCCGACGGCGATTTGCTCTATTCAGGCTCCGGACTCAGCGGGGTCTACGGCTGGCAGAACATGCAGGTCAACGATCCAGCTCGTGATCTGGCCTGGATCTTCGCCAAGCTGGACGGGTCCCGTCGCAACGCCGTCATTGCAGCCTACGGCAGGATGATGGGGGCCCGGCTGGATGACCTGATCATGCTCCGAGCCAATCTTTGGCTGCAAATGGAGCAGGTGGGCGAGTTCATCACCGCTCTCGATCATGCAGACAACGAACGGATCATCCAATTCAAGGCCCAAGTTGAGCGCCTGGCTCAGCAGCTGGGCGATCATGAGCAGGACCAGCGCGCCCGTCGCCAGCAGCAGACACCAAGTCCGTCACCCGCTGGCGCACCCTCAACCATCACTGTTGGCACTCTGTTGGGCGACGATGAGGCTGAAGACCCCTCTGCAACCAAGCCACAGGAGAATCCGACGCCAGAGCCAGCCTCCGCCTCGACAGAAACGTCGGATGAAAGCTCGGCCACCATCGCCATCAACAGGGTGGAAATGGCTGACCTGGCTCTGGCCCAGACCGTCATGGACCACTCCGATGCCAGGAATAAGCCCATCAAGCAGGCCCAGAGCACAGACCTTGGCACCGACGCCCAACCCGAGCCACCAGCTGTTGCTTCCGTCCCCCAGGAAGAGAAATCAGGCCTGAGCGATCACTTCCGCGGCATCGGCAATCCGGTCACCGGCGACGAGGATACAAATGGCGAAGCGGAACCGCAGGCTGCAATGAGCGTTCCGTCCGCAGACCCGTCCGGGAACAATCAGCCTTCGAATGCCACTGAAGCGGGAGAGGACGCTTCCCAACCGCATGATGCATCGTCAGCTCAGACCCTTCCAAGCAATCAGGCCGAGACCATCGTCATTCCCAAAAAGCCCCTGCCCGAACAGATTCCCACACTCACTGCAGAGGGACAGACATCGGCATCGCCGCCGGAGACCGGCTCTGCCCAGGAGGAACATCACGGGGACGCTTAGAGCGTAATCACCCGGGTCAGCGAATAATGAGACCGGAAGATCCGTGGACCGGCAGGTCTGGGCGACGGAGAAAAACCTTGGAGGTAGCAATGGATATCGAATTTGGCATCAAGAATGTGGCCCGCACGGTCAACTTCAGCACCAACGCCAAGGCGGACGAGGTGGCGGCCCACATCGCCCGGGCCCTGAACGAGGGCGGACCCATCGATCTGGTGGACGACAAGGGTCGGCACATCATCGTCCCCAAGGAGTCCTTGGGCTACGCAGTGGTCGGTTCCGACACCACCCATCCTGTGGGCTTCGGTGTCCTGGGAGGCTCCTCCGACTGAGGTTGTGCTCGCCTGACGGGGGCGACCGTATCCTTCTGGTCCGGCCGCCCTCGATCTGTATTCGCTAACCCTCCCAGGCCACCGGACAACTTCCTTTGGCCCTGTCCACGATTTGGGCCACCACCTGGCCACTGGTGCTGTTCTCCCCCATGCGATTGGGCTTGCCTTGTCCATGCCAGTCCGATCCTCCAGTCACCAGAAGCCCCCAGCGCTGGGCCAGAGCCAGCAGTCGTCGACGCTGCTCGGGCGGATTGTCCCGGTGCCAGACCTCCAGGCCTCCCAGCCCCTCCCTAGCCAATGCAGCAATCTGCTGGTCGGAGAGCAGAACAGGATTGCGGCTGACAGCACCGGGGTGAGCAATGACCAAGACACCGCCTGCATGGTTTACAGCTGCCAGCACCTGGTGGGTGGTCGGCGAAGGCGTAGGCAGGTAGTAAGGGCTGCCGGAGGAGCAAACCCCGGCGAAGGCCTGGCTCCGGTCGGCATATACACCGGCTTTGACCAGGGCATCGGCGATGTGCGGACGGCCCACCGTGGTCTTTGATCCCTCCTTGACCTGGTCCAGCACATCCTGCCACGTGATCGGATAATCCCGTGAAATCCGTTCGACCATAGTCCTGGTTCTGGTCAGCCTGGCTTCCCTGGTCTTGGCGAAGAGCCCGGCTATGACCGGATCCTCAGGATCGTAAAGATAGGCCAGCATGTGAACCGATACGCGGCCATCCTGCGCGGTGATTTCGGTGCCAGGCAGCAGGGGCATCCCCAAGTCGTGGGCCGCCTTACGAGCCTGATCCCAGCCCGCATTGGTGTCATGGTCTGTGATGGCCAGACCTTCCAGACCCAGCTGCTGCGCCTGCTCAACCATCCCCCTGGGCGTCACGGTGCCGTCGGAGAACACGGTGTGGCAGTGCAGATCCCAGCCGGAGGCCTTAGCAGTATCCTCATGCGTCATGCCTCCATCCTAAACTCGTGAACGATTCAGTGTCCCAGAGAACCTTCCCGACCATTAAGGTGATGGACTCCATGAGCGAACCGACCTCTTCAGCATCACTGCAACAAGGTGTCAGATCCTTCTTCAGCTATCTGATTGCCGCCTTGGCCTCACTTGCAACCCTCTACGCCAGCCTGGTCCTGTCAGCGGAAACCCTGCAATTGGCACGGCACCCCCAGGGCCAGCTCAGCTGTGACATCAACTCTGTGGTCTCCTGCTCTGCCGTGGCCCAGTCCCCCCAGGCCGAACTGATTCGCCTGGGCACCCTGCCGGTCCCCAATGCCTTTCTAGGATTGATGGCCGAATCTGTCTTCCTGACGCTGGCCGTAGTAGGCCTCTGCCGGATCAAGATGCCGGCGCTGCTGGCGGCGGGAACATGGTTCGCCTCGCTTGCCGCCCTGGCCTATGCACTCTGGCTGTTCACCCAGTCGCTCTTCGTCATCCACGCCCTCTGCCCCTGGTGCCTGGTCATGACCTTCGCCACCAGCTTGCAGTTCATGGCTTTCAGTCACGCCACGGTCGTCCAGCAGGGTCTGCCGCGCAAGAGGCCAAAATGGCTGCAGACCTACTACCAGCGGCACTTCGATCTGATGGTCGACCTGATCTGGCTGGTCGCTCTGGCAACCATCGTCCTTGCTGTGGAAGGATCCGCCCTCTTCAGCTGATCAGCAACCGGGAATATTCTCCAGGGTCAGACGGGCCACCATTCTGGCCGGTCCTGTCAGCCACACATCCTTCGGATCCACGTCCACCTTCAGACTGCCTCCACCTACCTGAATGGTCCAGTGATCGACCCCGGTCAAAGCTCGAAGCAGCACTCCGCTGGCGCACAAACCTGTCCCGCAGGACAAGGTCTCGCCTACGCCACGCTCATAGACCCTCATGCTGGCCCGACCGCTGCCATTATCAGTATTCAAGGCGTCCAGACGCAGGAATTCCACATTCTGTCCCTCAGCCAGCCCGGGCCTGACCCGGGGGGGAGCCGACAGATCCAGATCGCCCAGGTCAGGCAGATCAGCTCTGGACAGCAGGTCGGTCACGGTCCCAGGCAGTTCCCCGGTCTCCAATTCGGCAGCGGCTGAAGCCAGAACGACTGCATGGGGATTGCCCATATTCACCAAGGTGCCAGGAGCCGAGCCTCTTAGGACCTCGCCGTCGACCAGCTGTTGCCCCACCGGGCCCATCCGCCAGGCTCCGACCTTGACCTTGAACACATGCTCGCCATCGCACTTCATCGGACTGCGCGAGACAATCCGCTTGACCCCTGCCCGGGTCCCCAGCAGAAAGGAGGATCCCTCCATGGTCGGCGTCAGCCCCTGCTTCTGAGCGAAGAGGGTGACGGCCCGCGTCCCGTTGCCGCACATCTGCGCCAGTGATCCATCGGCGTTGCGGTAGTCCATGAACCACTGACAGCCGAAACGGTCACAGGCATCCACCTGCTCCTGGTTCAAGTCGCTGACATCGGCCGGATGGGTCAGCCGGATCACCCCGTCGGCTCCGACCCCGAAATGCCGGTCGCACAGCCACCGCACCTGGTCTGCCGTAGGTTCCAGATCCCCCCGGGGATCGGCGTAGACCACGAAATCGTTGCCGGTGGCTTGCATTTTGTAAACAGTCCGGGGAATACTCATGCTTGTAGCGTACGGCCCTTCGGCGACAGGCTAGGCTGGTTCTTCGGCTGCGAAAGGAGCAGATCATATGGCATCAGATGCACCGATCGGGATCTTCGACTCCGGGCTCGGCGGTCTGAGCGTCACCGCAGCCATCCAGAAGCTTCTGCCCCAAGAGAATCTGCTCTACTTCGGCGATTCCGCCTACGCCCCCTACGGCACCAAGGAGCCGGCCCAGATTGCCCGGCGCTGCCAAATCATCGGCGACCGATTCATGGATCAGGGCGTAAAGGCCATGGTCATCGCCTGCAACACCGCCACCAGCGTCTGCGTGGATGAGATGCGCCAACGCTACCCGGTTCCTGTCATCGGCATGGAGCCAGCCCTGAAGCTGGCTTGCACCCGAGGCGGAGGCCGACCCCAACGGGTTCTGGTCACGGCAACCCCGCTGACCTTGAAGGAGGCCAAGTTCTCGCGCCTGATGGCTCGGTTCTCCGGCAGGCACACCATCCTCACCCAGCCCTGCCCGGATCTGGTGACCATTGTGGAGTCTGACAGGCTGAATGACCAGGCCCTGGTCGAGGCCACCCTGCACCGTTATTTGGACCCCTATGATCTACAGACACTGGACGCCTTGGTCCTTGGTTGCACCCACTTCGTCTTCTTCCGCCAGTCCATCGCCCGCATCTGCCCGCCCAGCCTGGCACTGATCGACGGCAACCCGGGAACGGCCCGCCACCTCAAGGATTTGCTGGCCCAAGACGATGCCCTCAACCAGGGTCCTGGTCCCGGCAGAGTACAGATCGCCAACTCTGATTCCTCATCGGCTATGCTGGATTTGTCCAAGCGGCTGCTGGCCTCCTGCCGCCCCTGAACAGCTTGTCCAACGTTCACGCATAAGCTGTCATCAAGCGCGGATCTCTGTCAGAAAACGAGGTGCTCATGGCACGCAAAAGAACAGCCGTCATTGACGTAGGCGGCGGCTACCGGTCCATCTTCGGTGCCGGCGTCTTCGACCGCTGCATGGAGCAGGGCATCACCTTCGATCACTGCTACGGGGTCTCGGCTGGCAGTGCCAATCTGGCCTCATTCCTGTCGGGCCAGCTCAGACGCTGCTACCGCTTCTACACCGTTTACTCCTCCCGCAAGGAGTATGCGAGCGTGAGCAACTTCCTGACCAAGCACACCTTCGTCGACCTGGACTACGTCTACGGCAAACTTTCGGCGCACAATGGGGAATGCCCGCTGGATTACCAGGCTCTGAAGGCCAACCCGGCCCTGTTCACCGTAGTGGCTTGCAAGGCCACTGACGGATCCACCGTCTACTTTGACAAGTCCGACCTGGCTCAGGACGACTATGACATCCTCAAGGCCTCATCCACCGTGCCGGTAGCCAACAAGCCCTACATGATCGATGGAGTGCCCTATCTGGACGGCGGCATCGCCGACCCGGTGCCGGTCCGCAAGGCCATGGACGAGGGCTATGAACGCATCGTTCTGGTTCTGACCCGCCAGAGGGATATTCTGCGCGAGCAGAAGAAGGATGTCCTGCCGGCCCGGATCCTGTCGAGGACCTATCCAGCGGCCGGCGAGCGCCTGATGGAGCGCTACCGCACCTACAATGACGAGGTCGCCTTGGCCAAGCAGGCCGAAAAGGAGGGCCAGGTGCTCATCCTGGCCCCGGACAGCCTGTGCGGGCTGACCACACTGAGCAAGTCACTCAAGGGACTCAACGCCATGTACGACAAGGGCTATCGGGCCGCCGAGGCCATAGCCGACTTCCTGGAAAGCTGAACCCCGTCCCCGCACGACTCTCCATGCGGACTTTTCCTTTTCCTGTTTTGGTCGAGCTCTTTTACGAACCTTACAGTATTGGCGCCCCGGTCTCGCTCTCTGTGCCTGCACTCCTGCGACCGTGGCGGGGATCCGCACTCCCCTGGCTGCTCTGGGCAGTCATCAGCGCTGCGGTCATCTGGTTGAAGAGCTCGTTGTAGCCGCCGGGGGTCGCCGCTGGCAGAACCAGAGTCTTGGCATTGTCGGACTCGGCCAGCGAACGCATCACATCCAGATATTGGTTGAAGAGCACCACGTTGTTGACAGCATCGATATCCATACCTACGGCCCGAAGACTGTTGATCTGATCCACAATGCCGTTGGCGATCTCCCGCCGGTAGTTGGCCTGGCCCTCGCCCTGCATCCTGGTCTTTTCGGCATCCGCCCTGGCCTGGGTCTCAATCTCGATCCGACGGGCCTCGGCACGCTCCCTGGTGGCCTCCTTCTCACGCTGGGCCGCATTGATGGAGTCCATGGCCTGCTTGACCTGGGTGGAAGGATCGATGGCGGTGACCAAGGTCTTGATGACCGAAAATCCGAAACGCTGCATCTCCTGGCCCACGGTCTGCTGAACGTCGGAGGCGATGTCATCCTTGCGGGCGAAGGCGTCATCCAGGCTCAGCGCGGGAATGGCTGACCTGAGAGCATCCTCCATGTAGGAGCGCAGCTGGCCCGCCGGATCGACCAGCTCGTAGTATGCCGTAGCCACGTTGGCCGCCTCCACACGGAACTGTGCGGAGACCTCCACAGTGACGAAGACATTGTCTTTGGTCTTGGTCTCCAGCTTGACGTTCAGCTGATTGACCCGCAGGTTGGTTTTGGCAGCTATCCGGTCCACCAAGGGGATCTTGGCATGGATGCCCGCCAGCACCACACGGTGGTACTTGCCGAAGCGCTCAATGACGTCTGCCTGCTGCTGGGGAACCACGAAAATCCCCAGGAGGAAGATGATCAGCGCCAGGACCAGCACGGCGATCACAATGGCGATGCCTAGATGCATGAGTGTTCTCCTTCGAGCTTAAAACCCTTGGATGCCGGACCTGAAAACCGCACCATTCCGGCCTTCCCTCTCATCACCATACATGATGGACTCGTCTGAATAATCTGTTCGGGCACTGAAGCCGTAATAGACTCGGCTTAACAAGCCTTCAACCCGAAAGGATGAACATGGCAAAACTACGCGGCATCGACGCCGAAATCTTCCCCCTGGTCCTTGGCGGCAACACCTTCGGATGGACCAGCGATGAATCTGTGTCTGACCAGGTTCTGGACGCCTACACGGAAGCAGGAGGCAACCTGATCGACACGGCTGATGTCTACTCAGCCTGGGCCCCCGGCCACTCCGGCGGCGAATCCGAGATCGTCCTGGGCCGCTGGCTGGCCAAGAATGGCAACCGCAACAAGGTCCTGGTGGCTACCAAGGTCAGCCAGCACCCCCAGTACTCCGGTCTTTCGGCCAAGAATATCGAGGCCGCTGCCGATGCCTCCCTGCTCAGGCTGGGCTTGGATGTAATCGATCTCTACTACGCCCACTTCGACGACAGCTCCACCCCCTTGGAGGAGACCGCAGCAGCCTTTGACAAGCTGGTCAAGGAGGGCAAGGTCCGGGCCATCGGCCTGTCCAACTACACACCGGTCCGGATCCGCGAGTGGTTCAGCATTGCTCGCAAGGAAGGCCTGACCCTGCCGGTGGCCCTGGAGCCGCAATACAATCTGGTCTACCGCAAGGACTATGAGAATGGCCTTATGCCAGTTGCCAAGGACGAGAATCTGGCGGTCTTCCCTTACTTCTCACTGGCCTCGGGCTTCCTGACGGGCAAGTACCGGACCATGGACGACCTCAAGGGCAAGCAGCGTGAGGGCATGGTCAAGGACTTCTTCACCCAGGAGGGGCTGGATGTGGTCGCCGCCATGGACGGCATCGCCAAGGCCCACGGGGTCGAACTGGCCACCGTAGCCCTGGCCTGGCTCAACCACAGGCCTGGGATTGCGGCCCCTATCGCCTCTGCGCGCATCCCTGAGCAGCTGCCGGCCCTCCTGGCCGCTGCCCATCTGGAACTGAGCGACAAGGATATGCAGACCCTGGACCAGGTCAGCGACAAGGTCAAAGGCTGATCTGCAAACTTCGCTGCCTACTGCACGGCCAAGTGTGCCACAAGCGGACACCCGGCCAGGTAGGTCAAATGGAAAAGGGCTTCCATCTGATACAGGATGGAAGCCCTTTTGTACAGCTACGATCAGGCCTTGACCAAATTGACCTGCGGCTGATCCAGATCGCTGGCGTTGACGGTCAGGCTGGTGGCCAGGGTCTCTCGGGCGATCAAGTCGCTGAACTGCTGGGCCTTGGGGGCATCCTCTCCGGGCAGGGTCAGGGTCAGATGGATCCGGTCAGCGATGTCCAGACCTGCGGTCTTCCGGGCATCCTGAACCTGGCGAATCAGATCCCTGGCGTAGCCCTCGGCCAAGAGATTGTCATCCAGCTGGGTGTCGAGGATGACGAAGCCACCGGTGGGCAGGGCTGCAGAGGCCGATCGATCGGCCTGGGAGTCGTCCTCCTGCTCGATCCGATTGTCCAGTTCGTATTCACCTGGCTCCAAGGCCACCGGTCCGTCGGGGGTAGTGACGACCACATGGCCGTCCTGCTCAGACCAGTCGCCCTGCTTGGAGGCCCGGATGACGAACTGGACCTGCTTGCCCAGTCGGGGTCCGGCCGCACGGGCATTGACCTTGAGATCGTGGATGATTCGCAGGCCATGCTGGCCGGCCTGGTCCAGGGTGCAGAACTCCACATCCTTGATGTTGAGCTCGGACTTGAGCACGTCCACATAGGAGCGGGCCGCATCGGGGTCACGAACCACCACGGTCAACCGAGACAGGGGCTGGCGGACGCGGATCTGCTCGGCCTTGCGCAGGGCCAGGGTGGCCGAAACCACCTCGCGGACCTTCTCCATGGCGGTTACTAGGGCAGGATCGTCGCGCAGGACCTGTCCCAGCTGGGTCTCCTGCCCGGTGGCCTCGTCGGCCAGGAAGGGCCAGTCGGCCAGATGTACCGACTCACCGCCGGTCAGCCCTCGCCAGATCTGCTCGGCTTCCATGGGCGCCAGCGGGGCCAGAACACGGGCAAAGGCCTCCAGGACTGTGTAGAGGGTGTCGAAAGCCTGGTGATCCTCGCTCCAAAAGCGGTCGCGGTTGTTGCGGATGTACCAATTGGTCAGCACATCGATGAAGTCAGTCACCGCATCGCAGGCTTCCGAGATGGCGAAGTCGTCCAAGGCCTTCTGCACCGACTGGATCAGCCGACGGGTCCGTGCCAGCAGGAAGCGATCCATCTCCGGCAGGTCGGCCACACGGTCCGGTGTCAGCGCCTGGGCCTGGTAGCCGGCGCCCTTGTTGGCCGCATTGGCATAGAGCGTGTAGAAGTAGTATGAGCTCCAGACCGGCAGCATGACCTGACGGACCGTGTCGCGAATGCCATCGGCGGTGACGACCAGGTTGCCGCCGCGCAGGATGGAAGAGCTCATCAGGAACCAGCGCATGGCATCGGATCCGTACTTGTCGAAGACCTCATTCACGTCCGGATAGTTACGCAGGTGCTTGCTCATCTTCTGTCCGTCGGAGCCCAGGACGATGCCATGGCAGATTACGTTCTTGAAGGCCGGCCGGTCGAAGAGGGCTGTGGACATGATGTGCATGGTGTAGAACCAACCGCGGGTCTGACCGATGTACTCCACCACAAAATCGCAGGGATCCCTGTCTTCGAAATACTGCTTGTTTTCGAAGGGGTAGTGGAACTGGGCGAAGGGCATGGAGCCTGACTCGAACCAGCAATCCAGCACATCGGTGATTCTGTGCATGGTGGACTTGCCGGTCGGATCGTCGGGGTTGGGCCTGGTCAGCTGATCGATCCAGGGCCGATGCATGTTGATCTGCCCCTTGTCATCGGTCGGGTAACGGCCGAAGTCCTGCTTGAGCTCATCCAGGGACCCATAGACATCCACCCGAGGGTACTTGGGATCGTCCGAGACCCAGACCGGTATAGGCGAGCCCCAGAACCTGTTGCGGGAGATGGACCAGTCGCGGGCGTTGGCCAGCCATTTGCCGAACTGGCCGTCCTTGACATTCTCGGGGATCCAGTTGATCTGCTGGTTGAGTTCCAGCAGGCGGTCCTTGATCTTGGTCACGGAGACGAACCAGCTGGAGACCGGCTTGTAA
Source organism: Bifidobacterium sp. M0404 (assembly GCF_016101415.1). Taxonomy (NCBI): domain Bacteria; kingdom Bacillati; phylum Actinomycetota; class Actinomycetes; order Bifidobacteriales; family Bifidobacteriaceae; genus Bifidobacterium; species Bifidobacterium sp. M0404. The sequence continues at coordinate 979,650 of NZ_JACFQP010000001.1, forward strand.
ATCAGCGGGGTGCCGCAACGCCAGCAGTGTGGGTAGGAGTGGACGTAGCTCTTCTCCTGGAAGAGGAGAGCGCGGTGCTCGGCAGGAATCTGTGCCAGGGGGCCGTCGCCTGCACGCAGGTTGCGGACGATGGGCATGTTGGCATCGAAGGCCTGCATGCCTTGATAATCGGGGCATTGCTCGGTGAAGACAGCACCAGCATCGAGGACGTCCACGCTGCGGATGCCCTTGGCATTCAGGGTGTTCATATCGTCTTCGCCATAGGGAGCCTGGTGGACCAGGCCGGTGCCCTCCACAGTGTCGACGTAGTCGGCCGTGTAAATGGTATAGGCATTGGGGCCGGGGGTGCCGCCCTCGGATTCGGCCTGCTCTCCGGCGAAGTAGGGAAAGACCGGCCAGTACCGCCAGCCTTCCATCCGGGACCCCTTGAGGGTGCGGACCACCTGGTAGTCCTCCCCCAGCTGCTTGGCGTAATCGCCCAGACGGGCCGTAGCGATGTAGAAGCGCTTGCCGGCGAATGGTCCGGACACCGGACTGACCTCCGAGTACTCGATGTCAGCGCCGACAACGATGGCAAGGTTAGTGGGCACGGTCCAGGGAGTAGTGGTCCAGAAGACCGCATAGGCATCCTCGTCCCTGAGCTTGACGGCCACGGAGACGGTGGTGTCCTGCCGGTCCTGGTAGACATCGGCATCCATGCGCAGCTCGTGGTTGGACAGCGGGGTCTGGTCCTTCCAGCAGTAGGGCAGCACCCGGTAGCCCTCATAGGCCAGGCCCTTCTCATAGAGGGTCTTGAAGGCCCACATGACCGACTCCATGTAGGAGACATCCAGGGTCTTGTATCCGTGGTCGAAGTCCACCCAGCGGGCCTGACGGTGGACGTAGTCCTTCCACTCGTTGGTGTACTTGAGCACAGAAGCGCGGCAGGCGTCATTGAACTTCTCGATGCCCATCTGTTCGATCTGATCCACGCTGTCGATGCCGAGCTCGCGCTGGGCCTCCAGCTCGGCGGGCAGGCCGTGGGTGTCCCAACCGAAGACCCTGTTGACTTTGTGGCCCTTCATGGTCTGGTAGCGGGGAATGACATCCTTGACATAGCCGGTCAGCAGGTGACCGTAGTGAGGCAGGCCGTTGGCGAAGGGCGGGCCGTCAAAGAAAACGAACTCGTTGTCGGCATGATCGCCGGATGGACGACGATCCACCGACTTGTTGAAGGTGTCGTCCTGATCCCAATAGTCCAGGACGGACTCTTCCATGTGGGGGAAGGAGGGATTGGGCGTCACCTTGGCCAGAGCCGGGTCCACCACCGCCTTGGGATAGACTTCGCCATCCCGATTTGTCGCATCTGAGGTATCAGTGGTCTGATTCACCGTTCACGCTCCTCGCTGGTCGTTCATGTCGCCATGTCGAGGACGAGGAGCCCATGAGGCCCACCGCGGTACCACCTCGCTTGCCCGGCCAATGACCCGCGCCGGACCGCTTGAACTGGGCTATGCGGGCCCGCCCGTCGGTTCTACTGAGGACCGCTACAAGCGTTCCCGTTCTTCCGAGGGCTCCCCGCTGATGACGGATCAAGGCCCACTATGAATGGATAGTATCATCGCCTAAGGAAAGAGGGGAATCCGGTTCACCAGGCGGACAATTCATTAGGCGGACCCGTTCCACCGCACCGCTGACTGGGCCACCTCACCCCCAACCTCCCCCTGTCCCAGTGTCAGGTTCGCCCTCCCGGCCAGTCATCTGGTTTCCCAGCGCGGCCGCTACGATCACATGCATGGCGAAGGAGAGGGTCCGGACCATGTCAATCTGCCCCTCCTCCCCCTCATCCATCAACCACTGGAGCTGGAGGCCGTCCATAAGAGCCAGTATGGATGAAGAGGCCATCAGTGCAAGATCCCGGTCCACTGCCTTTCCCCGGTCGCGGCCCAGCTCCACCATCCACTCGGCCACCTCTTGACGGAGACTGGCATACCGTTCTCTGAAGAATGGATGGCCGGGATTCCCCTCGGTGATGGATTCCGAAGAGAGCGTGATGAAGGAGCGGGCGATCTCGGGATTGCGGGCATGATTGACGATGGTCTGCAAGAGGTGATCGAAACCAGCACTACCTCCGGGCATCTTCCTGTCAGGGAGGTCGGCCACTTCGGCTTGATCATTGTATCTGAGGACCTCAATCAGGAGCTTGCGCTTTGAACCGAAATGGTGGAGGATGCCGGCCCGAGTCATCCCCACCTTGTCGGCAATCTCCTCAAGGGTACCCTTGGCAGCCCCCTTCCGGCCGAAAACATCAAGGGCAGCCTTCAATATCTCTTCCCGCTTGTGCAGAGTCTCAGGGCGGTGGCGGGTGTGATCACCACCATCGCTCGGCCCATCTGTCTTCTTCACCTTCCGGATCATGCCAGCTTCTCCTTCCCCTTCATCGCCTGCCGGGGCCAGGTCGGTCTCCGCCATCAAGACCATCACCCCCTGTGGACCGTTCACTGCCTCTGCCTTTTGCCTGATCTGGACGGGCTCGGACCGGCAGGGCCCCGCAAGCTCGACGAAAAAGCCAGGCCTGGAGGAAGGCCAGGAGGGAGCCGGCAAAAAGGAGCCATAGTGGCCAGAGTCTAGGCAGGAAGATAGGAAGCAGGCAGGTGAGGGCTAGGAGGAGGAACATTCCTCCGCATTCCAGGACATGCCCGACCCCCACACCTAGCGAAGTCCTCAGGAGTTTTCCAAGGGAGGGGTTCTTGAGGCTCTGGTCCGACATAATGGAGGCTCCGGCTCCGCCAAGGTCGGAGGACAGACCCAAGGCCAGGAGGGGGAAGAGGGGCATGGCCGCCAGAAGAAGGAAGGCCACCAGGACCATAAAGGTAAGGAGGACCGGTTGAGACCCCCGCGTGAGATTTGCCAAAAGGAAGTAAGCCCCCACTAAGGCAGTTAGCACGGCCACGACCAGGAGCCAGACCTGGGTCGACCTGGCCAGGCGTGCCTTGAAAGCCTTCCAATAGCGGACACCCACCCGGACAGTTCCCTCCTCCTGCAGGGCGAAAACCACAGCGAAAAGGGCAGTCAGTCCGGCCCCAACCGTCACCAAGGGAAGGCAGGAGACGAGAAAAAGAAGGTTCAACTTGAGGAGCTGCCAGCCCTTATCCAGGCAACGGTAAAGGGGACCGTCCAGAGCGAAGATCCTGCTCATAGGCCCTCCACTGGGCCCGGTCCGCAGACAAGGGTCACAGCCATCACGGTCCAGAGGGTCGGTTCCGCCTCCTGACTCCGGCGGCCGAGGACGAAACGGACCCCAATTCTGATCTTCCTCCGTCGTCTGTTGTAAAGGACAGCCACCTGGCTTCCGTCAGTGTTCCCAAGGGGAAAATCGGACAGGTCGTCGGCCTGTTCCATACTGATCCTTCTGGCGACTGGCCTGATGAATCGACTAAATCGGGCAAGACCGCAGCAGCCCAGATTACTGGTAATCCTTCCTCTTCGGTCCTCCGTGACCAGGTCTCGACAGGTACTGGTACCGAATCCGGAGATGACCTGCCCGCCCTTCTTGTCCAGCGTGAGATTCCACAGGACCAGGCAGCGGGCCTTATGGCGCATGAACTCGATACCAATGGACATCAGGCGGGCCAAGTTCTGGTGAAGTCTGGGTATCCACTCTCCCTCCGAACCCTCCGTGACACAGGCCCCGTAAACAGACCTCGGCGCGCTGACCTTCGCCTGACTTTCGGGTCTGATGTCATACCAGCAACAGGCGATTCCGTCTAGGACCCCACACGCCATGTCGATGAGGTCCCATATGTAGTCTGTCCGGTTCCAGTTGTGGTCATATCCCAGGATATTCGTTTGCAAACCGGTCCGGTCCAAACCCCGGCAGAGATCCTTGCGGATACTGAAGGAGAAGTTTATAAGGAACCTGCCCTCCCGGCCACCGTTGGGGTCGTCATAGGTGTTGGGGCGGTGGGAACAGTCATAGAACCACATTGGGTTGCGCAGAAGAGACAGGCTGATTACCCGCGTCAGGTCGGAGAGGGCCCTCATGAGGCACCGCCCGGTTCGAGAAGGCAAACGGTAGCAAACCAGGTAGGTAGAAGGATCGGTCGCCAGGATGACGCTCGGACAGCCTTCACCTATCTGTCGACCGCCCCGCCAATCAACGGCTCCCCTTCCAACCGGCTTAAGTTTTTCACTTACGTGGCCTGCCCTGCTGTTGAGGAAAATCCTAATCGTCATTCCCTCAGCTCCTGGTCTGCGAACCCTTGAGCCTGTTCAGGTTGGCAGCGATCTTTGCATCTCGTATCTTATTGATTTCGTCAATCCTGTTCTCCTTTTGGAACTGGCCGTACTGCTCCACCAAATTTTTGAAGTCCTTTTCGGATCCGCTCCTCATCAGGGAGACCAGGATGGTCGACCATTTGGTCTCGATTGCCGAGTAGGAACGAGCCTGGAGAGTGCCCTGGTCGGGGGCTATATTCTCTATCTCGTACTGGGTGGTCAGCCAAGGCTGTCCGAAATTCTGGATCTGACGGACCGCATCGGTAAAGGAATCCGGGTTGAGCGCCTTGTAGCGATCGTGGCCAAAGAGAACGAATTCGGCCATCCGGTATTCATTCTGCCACTTCTTGCTGTCGGTCAACCTAACCTTGTTGGCTTCGGGTGTCCACCTGACAATCTTGCCCGGCCCCCTGGTGTAGGTCTTCCCCTCAAACCCATAGTTGACCAACATCTGCCCATAGTCGCTCAGAAGGTAGGTGAAGACCTGGATGGCCTTGGAGGGATTCCGGCAACCCTTGCTGATGAAGTTTATGGTCCAGCCGCTCAGACCAGTATCGGTTAGTGTGGGTTTGCGCCCCTGAGTGCTGCGCAGACCGTCGATAGCCACATACTGGCTGTCGGGATGGGCGGTGGCCCACGTCTGGAGCCAGAGGCCGTGGTTGACCACGCTGGCCATGAATATACTGGCATACTTGCCTGACTGTATCTTCTCATTGAAGGCATCGCCGTCATCAGCGAAGGAATCATCGGATATCCCACCCGCAGCGTGCAAACGGCGGAAGGTGTCCAGCCAGGTCAGATAGTCCTTGTCCTCCCTTCGATCGTAAAAGCGGTGGCCGGCCTTGGTGGTCGGGACTCCCAGAGTGTTCTGCAAGGTCACGTCCAGAGAGGAATTGGTCCCGTTGAACTCATTGAAGCCAAAGGGGATCAGGTCGGGGAACTTCTCCTTGATAGCCCTCATCCCAGCCAGAAAACCCTCCGGAGTGGTGAAATCCTGCTTTCCGATGGCAGCCAACACATCCTTGCGGATAATGAAACCGCTTGAGGCATGCACGGTCCCGTCCCCGTAGTCCTTCTCCGTGTTGGAATAAGAGGGGTATCCGTAGGTTTTCCCATCGTCTTGACGATACCAGTCCATGGTCTGTTTGGCCGTCACCTTGTGGAAGTACGGGTCGTACTTGTCGGCCAGGTCATCAAGGGGGTATGCCCAGTTCTTGGCTGCCTTGACCACCCGGGAGTTGGCGTCCAGGACGGTGATCAGATCCGGCAGGTCACCGCCGGCGAAATAAGTATTGAGTTTGCTGTCATCTCCCGTGACGAACTCGATGTCCACATTCAGGTCCTTTTTGATCTGACGGGTGACCATGTCCTTTCCGAAGGACTTGTTCCACCAATCGGCGTTGACATACCACAGGAGCTTGTTGTCCTTACGTCCGTCGATCTGCCAGGCCGGCTTGTCGGGTGAAGGACTGTAGGCCGGGGCTGGCAACTGGGCCACCGTGTGCGATGTGTAGCTGTTGTCGATCCCGCAGGCCGCAAGACCACCCAAGACCGCTGGGATCATCACCACCGCGCAGAGGGACTTCAACCTTCTGCACAAAATCGTTTTCTTACGCATGAATGCTCCTTAGCTCTTCTCGATCCATGACGACCAGTCAGCCCTTGACCGCACCGGCCATGGAACCACTGATGAAATACCGCTGAACGAAGGGGTAAAGCACCAGGATGGGCAGAACCGTGATGATGATGGTAGACAGCCTGACTCCGCGCGAGGTTGTATCGAGGACTAGATGACCCATGTTGGCGTTCTGTGTGGCCGCTTGGGACTGGACGATTATGTCGTACAGACGCATCTGAAGCGGGTATAGAGCCTCATTGTTGACATAGAGCTTGGTGGTCATGAAATCGTTCCATTGGGCCACCCCGTGGAAGAGACCGATGGTGGCGACCCCGGGCATCGACAAGGGAAGAACCACTGACCGGAAGACCCTCCATTCACTCGCACCGTCGATCCTGGCCGACTCCATCAGGGAGTCAGGAATCTGGCGGAAGAAGTTCATCAGAATGATGATGTCGTAATAGCTGAAGAGGGCCGGGATTATGTATACCCAGAAAGTGTTGAGCAGTCCCAGGGACTTGATCAGGAGGAAGGTGGGGATCATCCCACCGGAGAAGAACATGGTCACGATCCCCATGGCCGAGTAGAGCTTACGCCCTGCCAGGTAGGCCTTGCTCATCGGGTAGGCGAAGAGGGCGCAGAATAGGGTGTGGCATACCACTCCCACACCCGTCTTGGCCACAGAAATGAACAAGGCGTTCCACATGGTCTTGTCCTCCAGAACGTAGGTGTAGTTGTCCAGGGAAAACTCCTTGGGCCAGAAGGCTACCCCCCTTCCCAGGGCCTTGGAGGAGGAAAACGACGAGATAACGATGTTCCATACTGGTACGACGATCAGAAGGGTGAAGACCACCAGAAGGGCGCAGTTGACGATGGTAAAGGTGACCGAGCTGTGGCGGATCCTCCGGCTCGGAGCGACAGAAGCAGCATCTTGTTTGACTTTGGGCATGGTTCCTCCTCAGAGCACCGACTGGTTGTCGTTGAGTCTTTTGCTCAACAGGTTGGTGGCCACCAGGAGGATGACCGATATGACCGAAACCCCCAGGCCGACGGCTGTGGCATAGGAGAAGTCGCCCTGTGTCAGACCCATTCTGTAGACGTATGAGTTGATAACCTCCGCCTTGGGCTGGTTCTGAGAGTTCATCAGGACCAGGGTCTGGTCCAGGTTGGAATTGAAGAGAGCCGATACGGAGAGGATCAGATTGAGGGTGACCATCCCGCTGATTTCAGGCAAGGTGATGTGCCATATACGCTGGATCTTGGATGCCCCGTCCATCTCCGCCGCCTCATAAAGGGAAGGGTCGATGTTGGACATGACTGCCAGGTAGAGGATGGTACCCCACCCGGCCTCTTTCCACACGTCTGACAAGGAGGCTATCCCCCAATATTTGCCCGCATCCAGAAGGTAGTTCGTATTGGCCTGGAAGCCAAAAATCTGAAGTATCTGGTTGAGCAGACCGTTGGATGAGAGCCAGCTGATCATCATGCCTCCCAGAATGATCCAGGAGAAGAAGTGGGGCAGGTAGGTCAGGGTCTGCACGATTTTCTTGAAGGGCCCCCAGGGAACCTCGTAAATCATGACGGCCAGGATGATGGGCAGAATGAAGCCCAGTATCAATTTAATTGAACTGATGCCCAGGGTGTTCCAGACGGAATCCCAGAAGTATTTGTCCGACAAAATAATCCGGAAGTTGTCCAGGCCCACCCAGGGGGAGTCACCGATGGTATCGACGACGGTGTAGTTCTTGAAGGCCAGCACCAGACCATATATTGGAATGAAGTTGAAGACCACCATGAAGAGGATGCCTGGAGCGATCATGACCTGCAACTGCCACTGACGCCTGAAGCGGGAAAACCAGTGGCTTATAAGCCCCCCCCCCCC
>NZ_JACFQP010000001.1:987502-1020412 GCF_016101415.1 Bifidobacterium sp. M0404
AGACCCCCCCCCCCGCGATGGGATTGTTGGATGTACGGATTCCACTTGCAACCTTGCTCCTTTCGCCTCGCCCGTCCCTCAACATTGAGCGGCGGTGTAGATAGCGAACCGCTCCTGCGCGGCGGGCCATCCCATACGAATCAGATTGGATTTCCACTTACAGAATTTATCTTACTCATGAGTAAGTAATTAGTCAAAGAGAATCGATTTATAATGCAGCCGCCTCGAGATGGCGTAACGATAGGGACGATCCGGCCCCGAAGGAAGTGCCGGGGAATCACCTCCGGTAAGCCCTTCGGGGACGGATTGCTGTGATGGGACCAATTGTGCCCCTTGGCCTTAGGCGGACTGGACCCCGGCCACACTGAACCGGACCGCTTGGAGGTCGTCCTCATTGGAGGAGTGACCGATCAGGAGATCGAACTCCCCATCCTCGACGACCCGGTGGGCTGAAGAGTCGACGATGGAACAGGTGGAGACCGGAATGTCCAATTCGACCTGGGCGGTCTGACCGGGTTCCAAGCTGACCCTCTTATAGGCCTTGAGCTCTCGGTCTGCCCAGGTGACCGATGTAACAAGATCCCTCACATAAGCCTGGACCACCTCCACACCGGGTCGGTCGCCGGTATTTGTCAATGGGATACTGGCGTGGATAATTTGGTCGTGGGCAAAGGGGCCGGGACCTCCCTCGATCGTGGGGCGTCCATATTCAAAGGTCGTGTACGACAGGCCTTCGCCGAAAACGAAGGCGGGATCCTGGGTCAAGTCGGCGTACCGGTTGCCATGCTGACCACGAATCTGATTGTAGTAGACCGGTAGCTGGCCCACGTGCCGGGGCATGGAGATGGGCAGGCGACCCGAGGGTTCGGTCAGGCCCAGGATTATCTCAGCTATGGCCCTTCCACCCTCCATACCGGGGCTAGGTGCCCAGATTAGAGCGTTAGCAAGGTCGGCCTCGGCCGGAAGGACCAGGGGCTTGGAACTCATTAGAACCAGGCAAAGGGGCTTGTCCTCCTGGCTGCAGACATCGACAAGGGCTCGGATCAGGTCAGCCTGCCCACCCATAAGTTCGAGGGTAGCCGTCGACCGCCCCTCCCCCGTCAGTTGGACCAGGTCACCGACGACGGCGATGACCGCATCAGACCGCCTGGCCGTCTGGACGGCTTGATCCAGCTGGTCCTGATCGGTGGGAGCTGACTGGGCGATCTTGGGCCTGGGCTGGCCATCATGGAAGGTCGGGCCGGCAGGATCGTCCACCATGGTAATAATATCCGCCCCTCGGGCATAGTCCACTTGCCAACCTTCAGGAAGGAGGGAGGTCAGACCGTCACGAACCGTCACGATCATCTCCCTGGGTTGACCCTGGCGCATCCAGGACACCTGGCCTGAAGCCCCGGACCAGTCTCCCAACTGGGACTGGGCATCATCGGCCAGAGGTCCCACCACGGCCAGCCTGTGGACACCCTCCTCCTGTCGCGGTACCATTCCGGCCTTCAGAGGGAGAGAACCGTCGTTGCGCAGAAGAACAACCGACTCACGTGTCAGTTCCAAGTTGGTGCGCTTGTGCTCCTGGGAGCCTATGATCGTCCGGATTCTCTCCCGGTCGGGCAGACGGGGATTCTCGAATAGTCCCAGTCGGAACTTGACGGCCAGAATCCTGCCCACGGCCTGATCCAGCTGGTCCTCCTCCAGAATGCCGGAACGGACGGCCTCCAAGGCCCCTTCGTAAAACTGGGGGGTGGTCATCATCAGATCGTTGCCGGCCTTGACAGCATCGGCTGCCGCATGAGTGTAGTCGGGTTCTATATGTTGCTCCCACACGGTGCGGCCCACGTTGTCCCAGTCTGTCACCAGCATCCCCCGGTAGCCCCACTGCCCCCTCAGGACCTCATCCAGGAGCCAGTGGTTCAGAGTGACCGGAGTACCGTCAATGGCTTCATAACCCAGCATAAATGATCCGCAGCCCTCCCTGGCGACCCGCTCGAACGGGGGCAGGAACCACGACATGAGCTTGCGGTGGGAAAGGTCGGCCTCACTGGCATCCCTGCCCCCCTGGGTCTCCGAATAACCCGCGAAATGCTTGGCGCAGGCCATGATAGCGTCCTCGGGGAGGGGCTCTCCGGCCTTGGCTCCCCCCTGGTAACCCTTGACCATGGCCGAGGCCAAGTCCCCGATCAGGAGGGGGTCCTCCCCAAAGGTCTCATCCACCCGGCCCCAACGAGTGTCCCTGCTGATGCAGAGGACCGGCGAGAAGGTCCAATGGACCCCGGTCGCCGACACCTCCTCGGCCGTGACCCTGGCCGCCTGACGGACCCGTTCGGGGTCCCATGAAGTCGCCATGCCCAGCTGGCTGGGGAAGATGGTGGCCCCAGGCCAGAAGGAGTACCCATGTATGCAGTCGTCGCCTACTATCAGGGGAATCCCCAGCCGGGTCTCCTGGACGGCCATAGTCAGTGCCCCGGGCAGATCATCGGGGCTGGTGTGGAGGATGGATCCGACGTGTCTGCCCAGTATGAGATCCGGCAACCACTCCTTCCTTCCCTCCAGCTGCATCATCTGACCAACTTTCTCCTCCAGTGTCATCCTGGACAGGAGGTCCTGGGTCCTTTCCCCCTCGGGCAGGGTCGAATCCTGGTACGGCATACCCCTGATCGGACGTTGATCTTCGGTTTTCATCTCTGCCATTCTTGTTCCTTCTCGAGCCTCATCTTGATCCATATCTCTGTCTCTGTATTGATCGATCGGTCTGGCGCGCGTATTCATCTAAGAGGAAGGAGGTCATCCTCGTACCTCCTTCGCCAACCAGGACGGAAAATGAATTAATCGGCATGCCAGCCAGGAAGGAAGCGGGAGAGTCATCCGCGTCGTCCAACTTAGGCAGACGGCCGGCCTCCCCCTCGGCTTTCATCTTCTGGACGATGGGCCCGCCGACCGGATCATCCTCCCATTCGCGCAGGGTGGACCATTCGTTCAAGGGAAGCCGCTTGCCGTCGCCGGGCAGGTCCAGATCCACCTGTGCGCTTATGTCGCGGCTGGAGGAGCCCACCTGGATTCCATAGGTCCCTTTCTCCACATGCCAGTCGCCATATGCCTCCGACCAGTATGCAAAGGCCCGGGAATCCAAGTCGATGACAACTTCAGCGCTCTGACCTGCCTTGAGGAAAACCCTCCTAAACCCTTTGAGTTCGTGGACCGGGCGTGAGACCCGATGCGAGCGCGGAGCCACATAGACCTGAACCACTTGGGCGCCGTCCACGTCTGATAGGTTGCTCACCCGTGCCGTCACACGCACTCCTCCCCTTCCGTCAGGAAGGGCGCGGATATCGTCAATCTTGAATTCGGAGTAACTCAGACCAAAGCCGAAGGGGTAGGCCACCTCCTTGTGGAAGGTGTCATAGTAGCGATAGCCCACATAGATGCCCTCACCGTAGTCCACATGGCCTTCCTCACCAGGCCAGTTGACCATGGAGGGGTCGTCATAGAGGTCCATGGGGATGGTCTGGGCCAGCTTGCCTGACGGAGAGACATCCCCGTATATTACGTCAGCTAGGGCCTGCCCGCCGTTCTGACCCAGGAGCCAGGCCTCGATGATCCCTCTGGCCTGGTCCCTCCAGGGGGTCAGAGAGACCACGGATCCATTCGAGAGTATAACTGCAACGTTGGGGTTGACACTGGAGATGGCCTCCAGGAGCTCGATTTGTTTGGCGGGGATGTCCAGGGTTTTCCTGTCGAAGCCCTCAGACTCGGCCTCCTCGGGGAGTCCCATGAAGAGAAGAACCTTATCGGCCTTGGAGGCGGCCTGGAGTGCCTGGTTCGTCAGGCTCTGGTCCTGTTCAGCCTCATCAAGGGTGAACCCGGGGGCGAAGTCAACGACCTGGCCCCTGTCTGCCGCGGCATCCAGGAAGCTGGTGATCCTGGTCGGGGTGATGTGGGAGGATCCGCCACCCTGATAGCGGGGGGTGCGGGCGAACTCGCCGATCACAGCCACGGATTCTCCCTGCTTGACCGGAAGAATACCCCCCTCATTCTTGAGAAGGACCATGGATTCCAGAGCTGCCTGACGCGCTACCTGATTGTGGGCCTCCACGTCGTATTTATAGCCCTGGGTCTGCATGGCCGGACGGGTCTTGTTGACCAGGTCAATCATCCCCTGAGCCATCCGGTTCAGTTGGTTTTCAGACAAGCGGCCATCCTGGACCGCTTTGACGACCTGGTCATCGGTGAAGCTGGGCGGCATCTCCAGGTTCAGGCCAGCATTGAGGGATGCCACCCGATCATGGTCGGCCCCCCAGTCGCTCATTACGATTCCCCTGAACCCCCACTCGTCCCGCAGAACCTTGGTGAGAAGCCAGCTGTCCTGGGCGGCATGGACTCCATTGACACGATTGTAGGCGCACATGACCGTCCAAGGCTGGGCGGCCTTGACGATGTGTTCAAAGGCCGGTAGATATATCTCACGTAGGGCACGCTGACCCACCCTGGCCGACACGTGCATTCGGTTGGTCTCCTGGTTGTTGACGGCGAAGTGCTTCAGCGAGGTTCCCACCCCCTTGGACTGGACGCCGGTGACGATTCCCACTGCCTCGTGGCCAGCCAAATAGGGGTCTTCCGACCAGAATTCGAAGCAACGGCCACCAAGGGGATTGCGTTTGATGTTCACGCCGGGGCCCAGGATAACCGCCACCTTTTCTTGGATACACTCCTCGGCCATGGCCTGACCCACCCGGTCAACAAGGTCCGGGTCCCAAGAGCTGGCCATTCCCGCAGCCGGTGGGAAACAGGTGGCGGGGACCGATTGGTTCACATCCACATTGCCTGTAGAACTGTCGGCCTTGCGCAGGCCATGAGGGCCGTCGGTGATCATGTATCCGGGGATCCCTTTGTCTTCCACCGACTGCAGGTGCCAGGCATCCTGCCCCGATGTCAGACTGGCCTTCTCCTCGAGGGTCAAATCTTTGACTGTGGGATATTCTGTGTTACTCATACTCTCCGCTCCATGCTTCCTTGCCTGTTACGTTCCTTTTCGCATACACACTCGGTGTATCTCTCAGCCAGTCGTGCAGGTCCGTACTCTGCCCAAGGCCCTTCCGGAGCCCGTCCCGGAAAGCCAAACCAGGGTCAAGAGGACCAATCTGACGAATCTCACGGCACTGACCAATTGGTAGGTAGATTAGCATTTTCATAGGGTCGACACACCACCAACGCATGGCTTCACAGGTAACCAGATGGTTGGTAACCTTCCTATAACTGAGTTCCTGACCGGGTGGTTTGGACTGAACTAGTTAGTGGGGGCGGAAAGAGACTGCGATGGCGGACAGGGACAGCGGCAAAAGAGCAGATGATAGGTTGCCCCGCCGACGCGGGCGCGCCAGCAGGCAGGCCATCATCGAGGCTGCAGTCGCATCCTTCGGCATGAGGGGATATTACGGGACCACCCTGCAGGGTATAGCCGACCGGGTCCACATGACCAAGGCCGGGGTCCTGCATCATGTAGGCAGCAAGGACGGACTCCTGCACCTAGTCATGAACGAGATATACGACTCCGAGACGGACCGGGTGCTGGACCGCCTCATCAGGAGCAAGGACCAACCCCTCCTGGCCGAAATGTGGCGGCAGGTGGTCGCCATCAACGCCAGTCGGCCGGCTCTGGTCCACATGTTCTCGACCCTGAGTGCCGAGGCCCTTGATCCCCACCACCCAGCCCATGCCTATTTCGAGGACCGCGAGCGCGGCAGCATTAACACCGCCATGAATATTCGGTGGGCCCTGCCGGAGGGCATAAGTCTGCGTCCATTACTCCAAGCTGGATACAGCATGATGGACGGAATCCAGCTGCGCTGGTTGCGCACCCCCGGTCAGGACCTTAATCAGCTCTGGGCCGCCTGTGAGGAGGTCATCTTCCCCCTGCCCACCTGGAGCGGCTATCGCTGAGAGACAGAATCCCATTCCATATCGCCACAGTCGTCCTGGGGCATGAACCCGGCAGAACCAGACCGCCCACCTTAGACCTGGAAGACATCAGGGTGTACCGGGTCGCCAGGCAGGTTTGCCAGGCTGTCTTCCACACCAAGCAGGTTTCCCCACTCATCCAGCGATTTTCCGTAAGGCCTTGCCTGGGATCCCCTGGCCTGGAGGTCGGCCTTGGCTGCGAAAACGTCAGCTTCCTCCAGATGAGAACAGAAAGCCGTCAACCGCTCAAACTGGGCTTGGTCGTAGAAAGTGTCCCCGACCACTCCGGTCAGACGAATCGCTCGGGCTATGGGTAAAGAGTCCCAATGCCTAAGTTCCACGATCTTCTTCAAACGGACGTCATTGAAGTGGGTGGATAGGATGTGACCCACCTCGTAGTCGTTTAGGCGGCGGTCCGGGTAAACATCCGCAGCGTTGTCCTTGAAGGCCACGCGGCAAAGACCTTCGTGTCCCAACCCGGCCGCTTCGGGCGTATGTGTCAAATCCACGTACATGAGCGGGGTCGACAGGACATCCACCGCATAATCCTCCCAGCCAAAGTCAGGATCGAAGAGGCCTGGGGACAGGTTGGTTCTCTGGAAGTCGGTGAAATCCCAGATTCTCTGACGTAGGAGGGGATAGGGGTTGGGTCCGCCCTCGAACCAAGGTGAATTCCTGAAGAACCATGAGATAACTGGCCCCAGTGCGGTTCCCACCCTGAGCTTGGCCACGGCATCGGCCTCATCCCGATAGTCGATGCTTACCTGCGTGGAGGCCGAGCACCTCATCATACAGAGGCCATACTGACCCACTCGACCTAGGTAGTCGGTCATGGCTGCATAGCGGTCCTTGGGAACCACGCTGATATCGGCATAGCTCGACCGTGGCTGATAGCCGTAGTTAACCAGGCGGAATCCCATTCTGGAGGCAATCGGGTCAAGTTCCTGACGGAAGGACTGGTAGAGATCAACCAACTCACCCAGGGTTCCACAGGGCCCTATGGATGATTCGACCTGACTCCCCGGTTCCAGGGAGACCTTCATCAGCGGTCTGCCCAGACCCAGAAGGTGGCCATTCTCCCAATACTCCTCTTCGTGCCTGTAGTAGGGGCGCAAATCCTTCAGAAGGTTCTCCACGCCGTCCCGGCCATAATAACCGGCAGCCTTGTCGTCCCCTCTGCGCACAGGCAGATGCTCTATTTCGACACCATAGCGGAATTCGCTGTCAGGTTTGCACCCGGATTCGAAGTAGTCGACCAGGCTGGCCACATGTTTTGGGTTCACCTTCGCACCCAGGTGAGCGTACGAAACTCTATGCCTCATCATCACCACTCTAGTCTACGCAGAAGGGTCGCGAATCCCGGATTGGACAGGCCTCAGATTCTGTCATCCGTCTAGCTTATAATTCCCGCTTTCTTACATGGTGGTCAGGGAGTCCTTGCCAGCCAGACGGGGACGGCATGGGTAGGTGTACCCACGATGACCTGGATGCCGAAGCGCCTTTCGGCATCCAGTACTCGGCCCACATGGCTGAAATCGAATGCACCAAGCTAAGACTCCAAGGTTCCCGAAGTGGATTCGGGAATACGCATGGTTGTGATACCGACGGACTTCATCATGGACATGTCCTTGTCCACCCGCTCATAAACCATATATTCGTCGTAGTAGGAGCATCCGAAGATGAGCCTGTCCGGAAGGCGCCTGTTACCTTGGAAAGCTGGGTGGTCCGTGGTCCGAACCACGTGGTCTGACATGATGAACTCCAATCTTAATCCACGAGATTCAATTCATAGGACGAAGGTGTTGAAAGATCGTGGCTCCAGGGTCACTTGGAAACCTTGGCTCCTTTCGCTATCCCCTCCGGGTCCAGAGAAGGAGAAGGGCATGGCGCGGTCCAGGGCGTTCTGGGCCACGACAACGACCGATCCATCCGGATTTTCGAAGGCGGTGGCCATGGAACTGAAATGGCCGCGAGTATCCAGCAGACGAGCGCCCGGGCGCACATAGTGCGAGTAGTGGCGCATGACGTAGTACTCGGGATTGCGCCTGACCTGGCCGGTGGCGGTGTCGATGGAAAAGAGCGAATTCTGCCGCCAGCCCCAAGTGGATATGCCCTGGCCCAGGACCATGTTCCAGTAGGTGTAGCAGGTGGCTCCGGCCCGAAGGTACCGGTTGACCAGCGAGAAGACGTATTCGGCGTACTCCCAGGTGTTGCCGCCCATGCCGCATTCGGACTCGGTCTGCTCCAGCTCGATCTCAGGCCAGGACTGGCGGGTGCGCTCGATGACATGCTGGCCGGCCCACTGGTAACCGATGCCGGCGATGTACCTACGGCAGTCCTCATCGAAAAGGATGTTGTCCACATACCGGTTGTAGTTCTCCAGGATCATGCCTTCGGGACCGAATTTCATATCCTCGGGACCATTGAGAGTTCCTAAGAAGATGGCCGTGTCCGGCGCCTCCTTGGCGAAGAGGGGACCCAGATAGTCGCGGATGAAGATGCGCATGTCATCGCTGGACCAGAGGCAGGAGGGGAACTTCTGATCCGCAAAAACCTCATTCTGCACATGAAGCTGGTCGATGTGAATGCCGCGGCGGTCATACTCGCGCACATACCGCAGAAGATAGTGAGCATAGGCAGATAGGTTGCGCTCGCTCATGTCGATTCGCCCGAAATTGTAGACCTTGGGCCGTTTCATCCAGGTGGGCGGACTCCAAGGGCTGGCAAACAGTCCCATGTCCGGTTGATACTTCTGAGCCTGGCGGATATACGGAATCAGGGTCTGCTCGTCGTGGTCGACGCTGAAATGCTCCAGGTCATAGTCGCCGTCAGTCTCGTCATAGCTGTACCAACTCGCGGCGAAGTCGTTGGCGCCCACCGGGGTCCTATTGAAGGTCAGATTCAGCTCGTCCGGGCTGAAGAGCTCGCGGATGATTTCCTCACGTTCCTCCTCCCCCAGCTCCTGCAAGGGCAGCCACCCCAGCTCATTGAAGCAGCCGCCGAACCCCCGCAGAGTCTGCAACTTACCGCCGGTGCATTCCAAATCGGGCGATGACTCCAGAGTCGAAAGTGTCAGAGGATGTTCCTGCATGGCTTGCTGGCGAGTGGTTGCTATCCAGATCAGTTCTGCCTTCTTATTCATGAATCTTCTGCTCCTTTGCATAGCGTTTCTATATACCCATTCGCCCAGCAAGAAAAACCGGAGAGGCCGAGTCACTTGACGTTTCTGAACACCAGTATAAAGACACATCCTGGCAGAGCGAAAACACTAGCCTTGGGGAAGGCTGCCGTATACCCTCAGTGCTGCGTGAGCCGAAAATCGACACCGTTCGGGAATATGACCGGTTCAAGGCGCTGATCTTTCCCGCCCGAACGGGGATTGATATTGGTGATCAAATCCAGGCATCGCAGTGGCCAAAACTGCGCCCGCCGGAGTTAGGCCAACAATGTGATACCGAGCACCAACCTGCAGAGACATCCGAGGAGCCAGCCCTCAATCAGTCTCCTAATCCATACTGAAAGGCCAGGCATCATAAGGCGCCTGGTACCGGCGATCCCTCCAGAAGTATTCATAATCATGGTCATTAATGGGACGGACGACCTTGCAGGGGTGGCCGTAGGCGACCACGTCGGAGGGGATGTCCTTGGTTACCAGAGAACCTGCCCCGATGACCGTGTTGTCTCTGATGGTCACTCCCGGCATGATGATGGCGCCTGCTCCGATCCACACATTCCTGCCAATGCTGACCGGAACCGTGAACTGGGGCGTTCCATAGGCACGTATATCGGGGCGAATGGTGTGCCCGGTGGTGACGATGGTGACGTTTGGTCCGAACATGGTATGGTCGCCTATGTCAATGCGTCCATCGTCAACCAGAACCAGGTTGAAGTTGGCATAGCATTTGCTTCCCCAGTAGGTGTTGCAGGCCCAGTTGGCCCGCACCGGTCCCTCAATCCAACTGCCTTGGCCAAACGAACCGAACATCTGCCTGCAGAGGTCCTGCTTCTTTTCCACCTGGCTGGGACGACAGGCGTTGAACTCAAAGACCAGATCCTGCTGGGCGTCCTGGACCTGCTTCATTTCGGGTGTATCGGCAATATAGATCTGGTCGGTATCCAGCAGAGCCTTGATCTCTTCGCGGCTGGTCATGGGAACCCCCCTATTTCCTTGATCTTCGTGGTTCAGCAATTCCAAGGCCGACGCGTTAGCTCCAAACACCGGCCTCGGCCTAGCGGCTACAGGCTCTCCAGAACCTTCTCCTCGTCCTGGACGGGTGCTGCCTGCCCCGCATCCAGACCGGTCGCCTCCGTTGCTTGAAAGCCGTCGTCGGCTTTATGGTTCTGGCTGAGCTTTTGCTGGTCACCCGGCTTCTTGGCAGCCGCGATCATCAGCTTGATCCTGTTGAGCTGGTTAGCCTCCGAGGCGCCGGGATCGTAATCGATCGAGACAATGTTGGCCTCCGGGTAGGTCCTGCGTATTTTGCCGAACATGCCGCGTCCTGTCACATGATTAGGCAGGCAGGCGAAGGGCTGTGCGCAGACGATGTTGGGAGCACCGGACTGAATAAGCTCGATGATCTCTCCAGTCAGGAGCCAGCCCTCTCCGGCTTGAACACCCAAGGAGGTGACCGAAGCGGCCTTCTCCCTCAGATCGCTGATGTGGGCGGGAATGTCGAACTTCCCATGGGAAGCCTTGAAGCCGGCGATCATGGGAGCTCGGTAAGCATCTGCCGCCTTGAGGACGATCTTCTTGACACCCACCTGGCCGCCTGTACCCAGCATCTCTTCATTCCATTCGGCGTTGGAGATGCCGTTGACCATGAAGTCGCAGACACCGGGGAGCACGGCCTCACAGCCCTGGCTCTCGATCAGGTCAACCACGTGGTTGTTGGCGTCGGGATGGTACTTGACCAGAATCTCCCCGACTACGCCCACCCGGGGCTTGCGGGGAATATTGCGCAGCGGCAGCTGGTCGAAGGCCCGGATCATCCGCTTCATCAGAGTCCCATAGGGCAGATAGCCATGGCCATACACCTTCTTGGCTGTCTTGGAGTACCCGTGGTGCTCGATGGTCTCCTTGCAGATCGTGTCCCAGAGCTTGTAGAGCCTGTTGGCTGACCCGGGCTCCTGCTCGTAGGGACGGACCCTGAGCAGGCACTCGATCATGGCATCGCCCAGGTAGAAGGCCTTGACAGCGCGGTGCAGCAGCGCCGGGGTTACCTGAAGGCCGGGATTGGCCTTGAACCCTTGGACGCTCAGCGTAATGATCGGTACATAGCCATAGCCCGCATCGGCCAGGGCCTTGCGCAGAAGACCATAATAGTTGGTGGCCCTGCACATGCCACCGGTCTGGGTGACGATGACTGCACACTTGTGCGGGTCGAACCTGCCGGACAGGAAGGCGTTGACCAGCTGCCCCACCACGATGATGGCAGGGAAGCAGGCATCGTTGTTGACGTACTTAACCCCGGTGTTGATGTCTTCTGCCGTGGCATGCTTCAGGAGCTCGAAGTGGTAGTCGGCACTGGAGAAGACCGCCTCCAGGAGGGAGAAGTGCACCGGAGACATCTGCGGCGCTACCACTGTGAATTTATGCCCCATTTCCTTGGTGAAGCGATGCTCAGTGGCGTACTTGGACAGGGTCGGCTTGGCAGCGGCCCCGCTAGCCTGAACATTTTTGCCCTGGTTGTCGGCTTCCTGCTCCTTCTGCTTTGAGGCCATAGTCTCCCGGATGGGCCTGATGCCCATGGGATGGAGGCCTATCAGACCCTGGTCGCTCTTGTCGTGCAGAGCCACAAACCGGGCCATAGCCGCAATGTCGGCCTTGCGCTGGGACAGGTTGATCTTCTGTGCATTGGTAGACCGGAATCCGCCCGATTCCGGTTTGTCAGTCGCATCCGCATCCACTGCTTCAATATGGCTGGCAAGGTCTCGCGAATCTTGAGAGTTAGATGATTTCTTCGCCTGCGCCTCCGACTGAACCAGGTCAGTCGATGTGTCAACATTCTCGACCATGACATTATCCTTGGCCGCGACCTTGGCAGGCGCCTGCTCCTTGGCTGGGACTTCCTTCTGGTCTTCGCCGTCCTCCTGGGCCAGATCACGCTGATGGCGTTCGTCCATGGCGGCCTTCAGCGAGCGCAGACGGATCTTGGCTGCACCCAGGTTGGAGACCTCGTCGATCTTCAGCTGCGTGTAGACATCGCCCTTGTCGGCCAGGATCTCCTGGACTTGGTCGGTGGTGATGGCATCCACGCCGCATCCGAAGCTGACTAGCTGGACCAACTGCAGGTCGGGATACTCGGAGACGAACCTGGCTGCTGAATAGAGCCTGGAGTGGTAGGCCCACTGGTCGGTCACCCTCAGAGGCATCTTATGATGGTCGTCGCCGAAGCCCGGCACGGTCTTGCGGAACTTGGCGGCCGTGGGGTTGTTGGAGGCCAGGGCCCGCTCCCCCGCCGCCGGAATGATGTAGTCGCTCAGCTTGGGCAGTTTATGCACGTCCAGCTCGCAGATGGAGTCCTCGGATAGCACGGCCATTCCCAAGGAGCAGATGGTTTCGGGAATGCCGTGGTTGACCTCGGGGTCCACATGATAGGGGCGTCCTGACAGAACCACGCCCTTGACTCCGTATTCCTGCATGTAGGCCAGGGCACGAAGCCCCTCCTGGCGGACGTCCTCCTTGAACCGGGCGTCCTCACGGTAGGCTTCCTGGACAGCCGTCCGGGCCTCTTCCTCGCTCACCTTGGCCCAGTCGAAGACCTTGACGATCCGCTCGACCATCTTCTCCTTGTTGGACAGGTTGAAGTAGGGCCGCATGAAGCGGACGCCGTTCTCTTTGAGCTCGGCCATGTTGGCCTCGATCACCACCGGGTAGTTGGCCACGATGGGGCAGTTGTAGTGGTTGTCCGTATCGGGAACCAGCTCCTGCTCATAGGTGACGCAGGGATAGAAAATGGTCTTGATGCCCTTGTCGACCAGGGAGTGAATGTGCCCGTGAACCAGCTTGGCCGGGTAACAGATGTTCTCGGAGGCGATGGACTCCATACCACTCTCGAAGAGCTCATGGTTGGAACGCCCGGAGATCATGACCCGGAAGCCCAGCGAGGTCAAGAGGGTGAACCAGAAGGGGTAGTCCTCATACATGTTGAGCACACGGGGGATGCCGATATCGCCCCTGGTGGCCTTGTCCGGGGTCAGCCGACGGTAGGCGAAGGCCCGCTTGTACTTGAAGTCGTAGAGGTTGGGCCTGTCGGAGCGCTTCCTGTTCTTGTCTCCGCCACGTTCGCAACGGTTCCCGGTCACGTAGCGACCGCCGTCCTCGAATTCTGTGATGGTCAGCTTGCAGTGGTTCTGGCAGAGCTTGCAGACATCGTGGGTAGTGGTCATGGAGAGGTTGTCCAGATCATTCCCTGCCAGGATTGAGCTCACCACATGGCCATCCTCCACCTTCAGATCGGGCAGGGTCGTCTTGAACCCCTGGTCATTCTTAGAAGCAACGTTGGCTGACCCGCCTGCTCCAAGCTTGTTGACGGCGGCCGGCGACAAGGTAGATTTGGTAGGCGCCGAAGCCATATTAGGGGTAGTTGGCGTGCTGCCCACGGACTTCGCCCCGTCGACCACGTTCAGTGATGGGTGGGCCATGTGGGAACTTGTCGCAGTAAAATCCTCGATTTCTTCATTCTGCGGGCAGTGCATGCGGGCCGTCAGCGCAGCGCCGTAGGCTCCCATGAGCCCGGCGATGTTGGGTCTGGTCACCTTGCGACCGGTCAGGAGTTCAAAGGCCCGCAAAACAGCATCATTGAGGAAGGTCCCTCCCTGGACCACGACCACCGGCCCAAGGGCATTGGCATCACGCAGTTTGATGACCTTGTAGAGGGCGTTCCTGACCACCGAGTAGCAGAGCCCGGCGGCGATGTCCTCCGGGGAAGCGCCCTCCTTCTGAGCCTGCTTGACCGAGGAGTTCATGAAGACTGTGCAGCGGGAGCCCAAATCAGTAGGGGCTTCGGAGGCCAGCGCCTGCTTGGTGAACTCCTGGATACTGATGCCCATGGACTGGGCGAAAGTCTGCAGGAAGGATCCGCAGCCGGCCGAGCAAGCCTCGTTGACGCAGATCGAATCGATGACCCCATCGTTGACGGCGATGTACTTCATATCCTGCCCGCCGATGTCGATGACCGAGGTAACGCCGGGGCTGATCTCCTCAGCTGCACGATAGTGGGCCATGGTTTCGACCACACCCTCGTCAACATGCAGGCCGGCCTTGACCAGGCCCTCACCATATCCGGTTGCGCAGGCACGGGCGATGTAGGCGCCCTCCGGCAGGGACTTCCTGACTTCCTTGACGATGTTGGCGGCGGCGATAAGTGGGCTGTCCTTATGCACCCCGTAGGTGGACCAAACGATGGTCTTGTCGTCGTTGATCAGCACAGCCTTGATGGTGGTGCTGCCTGCATCAATACCCAGGAAGTGCGGCCCCTTGGCTCCGGAAAGGTCTCCAGTGGGGATGACCTGGGCCCCATGCCGGTCGTTGAACTCCCTGCGCTCCTCCTCGTTCAGGAAGAGCGGGCGTATCGTTCTGGCCGTGGATGGCATGTTCTCCAGGCCCTTCAGGGCTGAGAGGACGCCATCCAGCGAAGTCAGATCAAAGTTCATTTCTTGATTTTGGATGGCATCCTTGGCGGTTTCGGTCGCAGGAACCTTATTCTCCCCGTCCACCAAGGTGGTGGTACGGCCGTCCTGCATGGCATCCTGCAGAGCCATCTTGTCCAGGCTCGAAGCCTTTTCGGACCGCGCCTTGTCGACCTCCGCCTGGTCCAGCCCCCAAGCCGGACCGAAGGGGTCGTTGACATCAGACTCAGGCGAGTAGTCGGTCTTGACTTGCGTACCGCTGTCCTGGTCGTCCTGCTCGTGGCGGCCGGCCATGATGGCGGCGCCGTAAGCCACATAGAGATGTGCATTCTCGGGAATGATGTAGCGGCTGACCCTGTCTTGGAGGATTCGCTTAAAGGCCTCCCTCAGCTCGCTCATAAAGAAGAGGGGCCCGCCCAAGAAGATCACGTTGCCACGGATGGGACGTCCGCAGGCCAGCCCGGATATGGTCTGTGTGGCAACGGCGTTGAAGATTGATGCGGCCAGGTCCTCCTTGGCGGCTCCGTCGTTGATCAGGGGCTGGAGGTCGGACTTGGCGAAGACCCCGCAACGCGATGCGATGGGATAAATGGTCTTGTATTTGGAGGCCATATCGTTCAGGCCTGAAGCATCGGTGTTGAGCAGAGTCGCCATCTGATCGATGAAGGCTCCGGTCCCTCCTGCGCAGGATCCGTTCATCCGCTGCTCCGGAGTAGGCTTCAGGTAAGTGATCTTGGCATCCTCGCCGCCCAGCTCGATAATCACATCCCCTTCGGGATAGGTGGCGTTGATGGCCTCGGTCTCGGCGATGACCTCCTGGGCGAACTCGGCCTGAAGCTGGCTGGCCAGTTCCAACCCGCCCGAGCCGGTGATCACCAGGCTGATGGGATTGCCGGCCAGACCAACCCGTGACAGGGAAAGCTTGATATCCGTGACCAGTTCCGCCACGCACTGCCGCACATTGGCGTGGTGGCGGCGATAGTCGCTGAAAAGCGCCTGATCCAGCCTGTCCCCTGTGCCAAGAACCACGGCCTTGACTGTGGTGGAACCGATGTCCAAACCCACACGCAGGAGATCCCGCGGTCCTGTGCCCTTATATCGACCCGCTATGTCGACGCCATCAGACATGAAACAACCTCAATCCGTGAGACCGCCGCATGATGGGGTTGAAAAGCAGACACCACATCATATCCGGCTTGCTTTATTTATGCTACCGCCAGAGCGTGAATAACTTTTGCAATATCGGGGAATCAAGACTGTCACCTTTGACACAGTCGCCAGCAATAACGCCTCTGCTGCAGGCAAGCCGCAGACGAGGGCAGGTGCATCAAGGCGTTGTTCCAACCCTTCTCCTTCACACTTTGCCCTCAATCCCAGACTCCTTGCAAACGGGGGAAATGCCACTGTGCCCTCGGCGAAATCGGCCCAAAAACAATCAGCAGAGGGCCTGCAGCTGACCGACAGAGGACATGGAATTGTCCCCGTATTGAGAGACCCTGAGAGGACATTTCCTTCGCTGACCAACCCGCATACCATCCCGTACAGGCTATGCCGGATGAGTTGGTCAGGCTGGCGGAACCGATGGTCAGGAGGCTTCAGGTGCGAGCATACATGGGTTCGAACATGCGCGGGTCGATGGGTACGTCGACTAGCTCAGCCCCATCCGGACTGGCCCCCAAGCCCTTGGATCAGCTGCCCCGCCTGGCACGAGATACCACCGAGGAAGACCCCTGGCCGGTCAGCGTGCTCAGCCAGAAGTACCACGACGCCGTGGCCCGCTGGCCCGGAGCCTGGGTGGAGGGTCAGATCGTGGAGATCAACACCCGCCGGACCGGTTCCGCATATCTGACCCTGCGCGACAACTTCGAGGACATCTCCATCAACGTCATGGGCTTCCGTGCCTTCGCCACCCAGGCCAGGGAATTCCGCCAGGGCGACCGTGTGGTGGTGCACGGGCGGCCCGACCTGTGGATCAAACAGACCCGTTTGAGCTTCATGGCCGACCGGATCAAACGTGTAGGCACCGGGGATTTAAAGGAGCAGATCGATCAGCTCAGGCGCAAGCTCAAGGGCGAGGGCCTCTTTGACGCGGAAAACAAGGTTCCCCTGCCCGAGTTCCCCCGACGTATCGGCCTGATCTGCGCACCCAAGGCCAGAGCCGAGGGGGATGTAATCACCAACGCCCGTCTTCGCTGGCCCACCATTGAATTCTCCGTTGTACATGCCCACGTCCAGGGACCTCAATGTCCGCCCGAGGTGGTCGAGGCCATCCAGAAGCTGGATGCCGATCCGGCTGTGGATGTGATCATCGTGGCCAGGGGCGGCGGCAGCTTTGAGGATCTGCTGGGCTTCTCGGACGAATCGGTAGTCCGGGCCACGGCGGCATGCGTCACCCCAATCGTCTCGGCCATCGGCCACGAGGACGACTGGACCCTTATCGATCTGGCGGCGGATCTGCGCGCCTCCACCCCTACTGATGCAGCCAAGCGGGTGGTGCCCGACCTGGTCGAGCAGGAGGGAATCATCCAGGAGGCCCGAATGCGCATAAACGCGCGTATCGAAAATATGGTCCAAGGCGAGACGCGTTTGATTGAGGGATATGCCAACCGCCCCAGCCTGACCAAGCCGCAGACCATGCTGGACAAGCCCCAGCAGTTGGTCGACGAGTCCCTGGTTCGCCTGGACATTGCCCTGCGGCGGATCGTGGACGATGCCTCCTTGACCGTGGAGAAGCTCCAGTCCTCGCTGACCGCTCTCTCCCCCCAATCCACGCTGGACCGCGGATACGCAGTCGTGCAGGCCCTGGACGGGAAGGTGATCATCAGCCCCCAGCAGGTTCAGGCCGATCAGGATCTGACTTTGACCGTCAAAGAGGGCCGAATCGAGACCAAGGTCGTCAACGGGCAGTGACCGATTCCACGAGGTCAGTCACATATAATCGTCCGCAATAATCATCCACAGTATTGAGGAATTTGATCAACTCACCAGATAAGAAGAGGAGCAGGCATGAGCGACACTGACGAGGCGCAGACCAAGGAGCAGAGCGAGGAACAGCCGGCACTGGCTTCGGCCCTGAGCCAGAAGGAACGCGATACCATCGCCAAACTGCCCTATGAGCAGGCCCGAGACCAGCTGATCCAGGCAGTTCAAGCTCTGGAGGCCGGCGGCCTGGACCTGGATGCCTCCATGCGTCAATGGGAAATCGGCGAGGCTTTGGCCAAGCGAGCCCAGGAGCTGCTAGGCCAGGTGCGAGCCAAGCTCGATGCCGCCCAGCAGGAGCAGGCCAGCGCCGGAGCCCAGGCTGGTACACAATCCAACTTGGATGCCTGAAGTCCCCTATTCCACCATCACCGTGGCCAGCAGGGCTGCATGATCCGAACCTGCGATAGGTACGGCCTGCAGCTGGTTGGCTCTGATGTCACGGTCCACCACAACATGATCGATGGCCACCAACCTGGGCAATGGGGCCCTGTCGGCCGGCCAAGTCATGCTCATGCCATGCCCGGCCTGACGTGCCCCATCGCTGAACCGCTCCCCCAACATGTCTCGGAAGACCGCATGGTCATAAGTTGCGTTGAAGTCTCCCATCAGCACGTATCGAGTGTGCTCGTGGTTTCGCAGCTTTCCCAGGTCGGACACGCTGCGTCGCCAGGCATTCCAACTGCCAGGTTGCGGCGAGGTGGTATGGACCGAGACAAATCTGACGCTGGTCTTGCCTCTGCCGAAGTCGATGTTGGCCGCCGGCATCATGGAAGAGCGAGATCCCACGTCGTCCTTTGAGGGCGACTGCATTGGCGCGGCCGTCCAAAGACCGTTGGCGTATTCCTTCGAAGATGTGGAAAGCTGCTCGTGGGGCAGATAGCGGTCGATGCCGGCCTTGTGCAGACGGTCCACAAAATCCTTGCTGACCTCTTGCAGAGCCAGCACCTCGACCCGGTTGTCGCTGACAGTCTTGACTACCTGATCGGCATCGGCCTGACCTTTGTAGACGTTCAGCGTCATGACCCGGGCCACCTCGTCGTACCGGTCGGGATGCTCAAGAGCTGCGAGCTGATCAGCTTGGCCATTGAGCTCGGATCCTTCTTGGTAGAAGGGATACTGCCAGTAGACATTCAAGGCCAAGGCGGCGATAAGAACCAAAGCCGTGAACCATCGTGAAGACATCAGAGCCAGGAGCAGGGCCAGCAGACCCAAGAGGATGAACCAGGGCGTCAGAGCGGCCAGATCAGGCAGGTATGGGATCGATGACAGCCATGCCGGACAGGCACGCGCCGCCAGAGCCAGCAAGCTGGCCAACGCCAGCAGCCTGGCCACCCACCCAAAGACGTGCCTCACCAGGAAGGACTGTCTGAATCTCGCCATGGTCTCCTCCAGAAAATCATCGCCGACCCGGTCCCCCTCCAAGGAACACACAGTCAGCTCGACCGTTGAGCAATTGTAAACCACGACCATATGGCGGACGGGTATATGAACCTAACTTCTTCAGAAAGGGAACGGTGCTAGCCCGCACACCAGCGACCTGCCCAAGTCCCCCTTCGTGGTACAGTAGTTTCCGTTGCCCCGGTAGCTCAGGGGATAGAGCACTTCTCTCCTAAAGAAGGTGTCGTGCGTTCGAATCGCATCCGGGGCACCCTAAAGGTTCAGGCATAAGGAAGTACTTGGCCTTGCTCTCCGCAACCATTTCCCAACCCTGAGGCTTTCCATATTCTGGCGTATCGCCAACGGGTATCCCCCGCTACTAGCTTCCGCACATGTACATTGGAGGAGGTTTCGGTGCCGCTAGTCGAGCTTATACGCGGTCTGGCTGATACAGCTGCCGGGTATGCTTCGAAGTCAGAGCAGTCGATGAGGTCATGTCTGACTAACACCATGTGCTGATCACTGCGCTCGTTTGACCATTACCAGCCCAAGGCGAGGGGCGTTACAGGTCAGGGACGTCCATCTGAGGATGACATATCGTCCCTGTTATCCCAATGCTCAGCCTGCAATACATGCTGCCTGTTCCACTTAGCCAAGTGGCGAATGATCGTCTGATTGCTGTTGAGATAATAAGCGGCCAGCTCCCGGTTGAACCAGGTCCTGTCCTTATCACTGGTGGGCACAGTGAGCGGATGCCGGTCGCCATGCGCGATCAGCAGCCCATTGCCAGCGAGCAGCGCAGTCCTCTTATTGCCGTCGCCAAATGGCTGCATCTTGGCCAGTCCGGCGAAAAGACGCACCGCATCTTCCAGGATGTCTTCTCCAGTTGCTCCCCCAACGGTGCTTTTTATCAGGGATGCAATGGTGGCAGAATCAGGCACGGGTGGCTCGTACCGCCCCAAAGGGGTGCTGACCATGACGGGGGTGCGTTCGTCGCGCAGCTTGCCTGGTTCCATGGCAGCAGTCCTTGTCAACTGCGCGTTGATGGACTTCACGTAGGCCAGGTCGATCGGCTCGCGAGCATAGTCGTAGTGCAGGGTGTAGTCCGCGGCCTGCCGCAAATCTAGCAGAAGGTTGTAGTCGGCCTTGGAATTGACGACCTGGGGATTGCCGGTGCGCAGGAACTCCTCAGTGGCCATGAAAGTCGACTGCAGCCCATCAAAGGTGCGGCCCATGGAGTACAGGAGCCCGGCAAGTTGTTTGGTGCTCAGCGATCCGTACTCGCACATGTGTGTTTCCTTCCGTTCCTGTTCTGCTTAGATTCTCTCATGCCAGCCGTATTCTGCATCAGCTGTTCTCGCCCGGCTTCCGACCGACCAGCAGCAAAGAGCTCAACTCCAGTGGGCAAATCCTCAATGTGGCGGCGACACTTACTATGTCCAGGAACCAGTCGCTCGAACATGTTTGCCGGATTCTTGCTCATGGTATTCACGTGTTCCTCTTTCCTGTTGCGTCGTGCTGCTTATCGAGCAACCCATTTTCAGGTGTCACGTATACAAGACAAGGAAACCGAAAAGTTCATTGTCGAGAGGGCTTACATCCCCCTTCCCGTGCCTGGACTCGTAGCACTCTGTGTCCTGCACAACGCTTTCGAAAGAATCCAGGGGGGGGGGGGCTTGCATGGCGTGGTAGCCGATAAGATGTTGTATCCCATAGTTCATGACACAGCATCGATAGACTTATTGACACCATGGCAGAACCTGATATTTGGACCATAACGCAATCGATAATTGTGAAAGACTTGACTCAAAGTTAAAAATACGATTGGAGTATGCGAATCGCTTCCAGGCACCCCGTATTTGCCAACGCAGTGGATATTGAGGATAATAAAAAAGTTGCATATTCGCGCATGACTAACAAATCTGCACAAATCTGCACTTGAAAACCTGCTTTGAACATCGACCGGCTCAATCATTGTCGATAAGCCTCATCCGAAAGGAACGCCATGTCTCATCAAATGCACCAGAACGAGGATGTAGAGGATAATCTCCTCAACTGGAATGACAGGGCAGTTGTGCATGCCAACGGTGGCTATGGAGACCTTGACGCTTTTGCGGATGATCCATCGGCCCTGTCGTCAGTAACCCTGCGCGATCTGGAGGTTTTGAAGCCGCATCTTCCAGAACACAGCATCAAAGGGTTGCACCTTTTGCATCTGCAATGCCATATAGGCTCTGATACCATCTCATGGTGGCGTTTGGGGGCACGAGACGTATATGGCCTGGATTTTTCTCCCACCTCGCTGGATTATGCCAGGAAGCTATCTGAACGGGCCGGAGCATCCATAACCTATGTTCAAAGCGATGCTCGATGCGCTGCCGATGCCATGCCTGATCAGAAAGGCTCGTTCGATGTAATCGTCACCAGCTGCGGAACCATCACTTGGCTTCCCGATCTGAAAGACTGGGCTCGTTCAATCGCCTCTCTTCTAGCAGACGGTGGAATATTCATGATCCGCGACAACCATCCACTGCTTTTCGCCTTGAACAATGAGGGCATGTCGATAGTTCAAGATTATTTTGGCGGAACAGAAACGACCTACGAGACGGATCAAAGCTACACGTCAGCAACCGACTCGCTCGAAGATGGGACAAAACCCCAAATTACCCACACCACCAATCACAATTGGGCTCATGACTTCCAGGAAATAAGCAGTGCTCTTCTGGATGCCGGACTGACTATAGAGGCCATCGGCGAGCATAATGTGGACGACTGGCAGTCACTGCCAATGCTTGAGTACAGTCCAGACCTCCAGGGATGGATCATGCCCCACAATCAGCCTCAGATCCCCCTGACCTTCTCGATGGTAGCCAGAAAGAAAGTTTGACCGGGCAAGTACGAGCGTGGTTTTGCTTAGACATGGTCTGACTTGGCCCGGCGGCCCGTCCAGCAGATTGGCTTCTGTTAATTCCGTTGCAGCATGAGTTGCGCAACGCAATTAACAGAAGCACTCCGTGCCGAATTACGATAACGCATTATCGTTCACCTTCGATCCCGCCAATGTCGAGGGACAGATCCGTGGAAGGCCAGGCTGTGAGATTAGGTAAACCGCGCATTTTAGAAATGCTTTTATACGGGTAAGCCGCTGGAGCCGATAGCACAATCAATACGTGTCAGTTACTCGCCTTGCTTGAGTCTGCGATACTTCATGGGCGTCAAGCCCGTGCTCTTCTTAAAAGAGGCACACAGTGAGGATTCGGATGTGAAACCGCACTGCTGACAAATCTGTCGTATGGACATCCCGGTGTTTACCAGCAAATACTGCACCGCATGGATCCGGGAATCCACCAGGTAGGCATGCGGCGTGATGCCGGTTTCCTGCTTGAACAATCGAATGAAGTGGTACTCGCTCAGAAAGACTCGTTTAGCCAGCTCGGAGACGGTGAGCGGCTCATACAAGTGGGAGGACACATAGGCAATCGTGTCCTCAACCACCTCCTCCTGCTTTCGCCTGAAGGAGCGCGGCTGCTCATCGGCAAACTCGGTGAGCAGGTCGGTGATGTATTTGGACATCCTCGCTTCCGAATAGCCGTTTTCCGCTGTCATCAAGGAGGTAATGGTCCGCATCCGTTCCAAGGCGTAGGTCTCGGAGGAGAGCATGAAGACATTGCCCAGCTTTCTGATGATGTAGTCGTAGTAGGGCCGAGCCATGACGCCGTCGAAGTGGAGCCATTGAGCGGTCGTTGGGACATCAGTGCCGTATGCATGGTGCGCATAGCAATTGACCAGCGCAAACCGGCCCTCCTCAGCTACGAATGAGCCTTCAGGCAGATCCAGCGTCAGCCTGCCGTTATCGATATGGATGATCAGATAACTGTCAAATGATCGCCGCTCCAACCTATAACCGGGTTCATAGGAGAATTTGCCCACCCGTAGCGGATAGAAAAAGGTCGTGCGCGCAATAGCCGAAGGGGTGTGAATCAAAAAGTCAGAAGCATTGACATCGATACCGTGTTCAGCAGGCTTCGCCACGATGCACCTCCTTTCCGCACGAATCACGACAGCCGCTCCTGACGACCTCTAAACGGACTCAGGACTATGAAAGCAACCAGTGGCTTCGACCTTACGCATGAAGCCACGAGACAACACATACATTAGTCATAGGGTTTCATCCTTGCAGATACGGCAATGCCGTGGTCTCATACACAAACAATACAAGGCAACGGCAAGGTTCCCATTTACTTTAAGAAAATCAGTGTACGTTGAAGCCCCGCTGCTTACCACATTCCTTAAGGTGCTTCTGCCAGGCATCCACACCTTGCTTCAGAGTCATCTTCTTGTCGGTATAGGCAAAACCGGTGGCGTCAGCGAGTACGGTCCGCGCATAGACCTCGAAAGGGACAGTGGCGTGACTTGGGATCACATCGCTTGCCACCTTGGCACCGACCCGACGACGGTAGCTGAAATACTGATCATTTGGATAACTGTTCTGAATGCAACTTGGGTCCTACAGGCCTGCCATCGCTCAAATAAGGAGCAACAGTTATCGAGGCTCAAACTGCAGACGAATTGAACTTGACCTCTGTCCGCAGAAGTTACTACCCGGCAGAATCTCGCAAAACTCAGGAACAAAGGCGAGCCTTCCGAAGACTACGTCGACAACCTATATATACGCACACATGCGCTTGTCCATACCCGGGAGATTATTCATTAGGTAGCTAACAATCTATCCAAGGGAGAGCCTTTGAGCGAAGACTACGGCAAACGAATCAAACGGGCGGCCAACCTCATGTCACGATCCATGGATGCCTACGCGGCCCAGTACGGGCTGACCGGCACGCAGATGTCCATCATCGACTTCCTGGGCGAGTCTCAGGACCACACCCAGCGGGACATCGAGATGGAGTTTGACATCCGCCCGTCCACAACGACAAAAATCCTGCAGCGAATGCAGACCAGCGGACTGGTTGCCGCCAAACGGGATCCCAGAGACGGCCGTCAACGCATCATTGCTCCCACCGCCAAGGCCCGGGGCCTGCAGAAAGCCGTGCGGGACTATATAGACAGCCAGCAGAAGGCCATGGATCGCCGGTTCAACCAGCGTGATTTAGATGCTTTCGACCGCGTGCTGGCCTATTTCATCGCCTTGAATTCCGATGACTCCACCCAAGCCGGAAAGGAACCTCGCCCATGAGCATAACCAAGGAGCAAAGTACAGCAATCCCCCGCAGGGTAATAGGCGCGGTGGTAGCCACTGGCATCATGTCCTTCTGCGGCGTGATCGTGGAAACGGCCATGAACATCACCTTCCCTGCGCTCATGAGCCATTTCGGCATCGGGACCTCCAGCGTGCAGTGGATGACCACCCTCTACCTGCTGGTCGTCGCCTCCATAACCCCGCTCTCGGCGGCCCTCAAGCGCCGATTCCGCAGTCGAACCCTCTTTCTGTGCGCCAACCTGCTCTTCCTGACTGGACTGATCATCGACGCACTGGCTCCGGTCTTTCCCCTCCTGCTGCTGGGAAGGGCCATACAGGGGCTGGGCACCAGCATCGCCCTGCCTCTGATGTTCAACATCATCCTTCAGGAGGTTCCGACAAAACGCATCGGCACCATGATGGGCGTGGGCACCCTGATTACGGCCATCGGACCGGCCATCGGCCCCACCTTCGGCGGTCTGATAGCGACCACAATAGGATGGCGTTTCGTCTTCATCATTCTGATCCCCGTACTGATCATCTCGCTGGTGACGGGCCTGGCCTGCATACCCTCGGTTCCGGTGGCAGCGAACGGGGAAGAGACCGGTTTGGAGCCTCTTGACGTGTTCCTGATGGTCCTGGGCTTTGCAGGCCTGATCTTCGGCATCAGCAACGCCTCGGCAGGATGGCTCTCCTGGAGATTCGGCGGAGCTCTGATTCTAGGGATTGTCGCCCTTGCAGCGTTCACTCTTCGCGCCCGGCATCAGGCCCAACCGATCATCGACGTACGCCTGTTCAAAGACCGGCGCTTCTCCCTGCACGTCGGCGCCTATATCCTCTTCGAGATCAGCGCTCTGGCGCTCTCGTTCATCCTGCCCAACCACCTGCAGCTGGTTGATGGCTGCACCTCGCTACAGGCCGGATTGGTAGTGCTGCCGGGCGCGGCGATCGGAGCTGTTCTGGCCCCACTTTCCGGCAGGCTCTACGATCAACTGGGCCCGCGCATTCCCATCATCAGCGGCAGCTGTGTCGCCCTGATCGGCCTTCTGGGATTTGCCCTGACCGCCCGTCGGCTGACAGCCCTGGCCATCCTAATCCTCTATATTTTCTTCATGCTGGGTATCGGGCTGAGCTTTGGCAACATCATGACCAACGGTCTGCACCGGCTTAGCCAGGAGCAACAGGCCGACGGCAACGCCATCTTCAACACCGTCCAACAGTTCGCCGCAGCCATCGGCAGCAGCCTGGCGGCCACCATCGTCGCAGCAGGCCAGGCCGCAGTCGCAGACCGGCGGCTGGGCACCGTCAACGGCTCCCAGCATGCCTTGATCCTGTTGTTGATCATCGGCGCCCTGGAGGTTCTGCTGGTCCTGGCCGCCCTGCACCGCTCTCAGAAACCGCAGCACGCTTGAAGGATGGTGGCCTTCAGTCCACGTCCAGGAAAACCCTCATCTCGTTTTCGCCACGGTTGGACCAGGCGAAATAGGGAATCAGGGTGGCTGTGGCCGGCATGCGACGGACCGGTTGCCATTGACGGTAGAGCGCAGCAGTATCAGCTCCCTCTGCTGACTCCCTCCAAGCGGGCACCTGCAGTCTGACCATGCTGCGGCTGATCGCATCGACATGGCCCTCGGCCTGAGGATCGTCGAGATACGCCCCGGCCTGGAAGGTGAATGGCTCGACTTTCACATGGCTTGCATCACCCGACAAGGCGCTGCCGTCCAGATGCAGCAGATGCAGATTGGCCCCATTGTCCCTTTCCTCGGCGCAGTAGACTATGGGTCCCCTGGTCACCGCCACCTTGCCGGCATCCTGGCTGACCAGAGGGTTGGCGGCAACGACACGCACTGGCATGTCGAAGTCGATGTCGATCCGATCGCCCTGCTTCCAGGGACCCGAAAGGTAAAGGTACCCCTGTTCCACACGTCGGCTGATGGCGTTCGAGGAACCTTGGCCTGTGTGAACGGTCACCGCATCGGCAGCAGCATCGCCGCCAGCCCAGGAAGGCAGACGGAGAGCCAGGGTGGTCCGGCCATCACTGGAAGCCTCGACCTCTAGGCGGATTCGGCCTTTCCAAGGCAGTTCCGATTGCACCCGTAGTGCGATCGACCCCTCTCCCAGGTCCGCCTGGATCCTACCGCCGATGTAGAGGTGCACAAAGAGCGTGGACCCTTCCTCGGCTAAGGTGTAAGCGTAATCCTGCACCGATTCGACCAGCCGTGCCAGGTTGGGCGGGCAGCATGCGCAACCGAACCACCGTTTACGCACGATGGGCACGTAGCTGTAGCGGGGATCCTTGTTCCGCTTGGTCTGCGGCCTGACCTCGAGGGGATTGCCATAGAAGAAGCTCTTGCCATCCATGGCCATGCCGTCAAGCACTGTGTTGTAGAGGGCCAGCTCCATCACGTCGGCATATTCGGACCTGGGGTCCAGCTGCAGCATTCTTCGGGCGAAGAAGACCATAGCCACAGAGGCGCAGGTCTCGCAATATCCGGTGTCGTTGGGCAGGTCATAGGCGTAGGAGTGCGATTCTGCATCCGCGTCGGCACCCACTCCTCCTGTGACGTAGAGTTTCTTGTCAACAATGTCACGCCAGAGGGCATGCACCGCCTCATTCAGTGCAGGATCCTCGGTCAGCCTGGCCACATCGGCAGCTCCGGCGTACAGATACCCGGCCCTGACCGCATGACCCACAGCTTGACGTTGCTGAGCCACCGGCTCATGGGCCTGGTAGTAGGCATAGGGTGCTGGCCTGCTGTCGTCGACAGTGAAGTCGGCATGCTCATGGGCCGCCCTCTGCCGATCCTCCTGCTCGAAATAGAGGGGGCTTGTTCCCCGCTGATTGACAAAGTAGGCCGCCAGGTCCAGATACCGCTTGATTCCAGTGGCCTCATACAGGCGGATCAGAGCCATCTCGGCAATCTCATGACCCGGATAGCCATGCAGCTGATTGTCGTCCGGCCCGAAGGTCGCGGCTACATAGTCGGCGAACCGCTCGGCCGCATGCAAAAGCTTGGTCTTGCCCGTGCCCTGGTAATAGGCGATGGCACCTTCTATCAAATGGCCCAGGCAGTAGAGCTCATGATGATCCTTGAGATTGGTGAAGTGCCGGTTCATCCCATTGAGGATGTAGTAAGTGTCCAGGTATCCGCTGTCCAGCTGGGCCGCACAGACGATGTCGATGGCACCGTCGGCCAGCCGCTCCAGCTCGGCATCCGGATGATGCGCCAGCGAGTACCCCACGGCCTCCACCCATTTGGAGAAGTCGGTG
The DNA here is from genome assembly GCF_016101415.1 of Bifidobacterium sp. M0404. Taxonomy (NCBI): domain Bacteria; kingdom Bacillati; phylum Actinomycetota; class Actinomycetes; order Bifidobacteriales; family Bifidobacteriaceae; genus Bifidobacterium; species Bifidobacterium sp. M0404. The sequence goes on from NZ_JACFQP010000001.1 coordinate 1,014,910, forward strand.
TCCTGGAAAACGTAACCATAGAACTTGTCCGGATCGGGATGAGCCGGGTCTTCCGGCAGGCAGTGGAATCCCTGATTGGTGTAAGTCGGCGGCTGGAAGTCTCCGCTCCCCTCCTGCCCATTCAGCCTCTTGTTGAGCGCGGCGGCGGCGCGGAAGTTGTGCATGCAGTAGCTGGGCGAAGCGCCAGGCACCTGGTCGTTAAGGGCCTTCCATTGGTAGGGCAGGACCGCTGTTCTGACCAGCTCCTGCTCAGCCGACCAGAAGGGGTCGTCGACGCTGGCCTGGCTGATGTCGATAGGCCCACTCATATTGGATTGCCGGCTCATGCTGCCATCTGCCTTTCAATGTGACGACTGAAGACGGTCAGCACCAGCGCAACGGCCACCAAGGCCACCGCAACGATGGGGAAGAGATAGACCTGCTGGTCGGCCGTCTGGAAGAATTTGAAGAAGATGATGGCAATGGCATTGCCGATGGCTGCGGTCTGGTTCCATGCCGTCTGCAGCTGGGTCTCGTAGGACTCAGGAGAAAGTCCGGAGACCAGAGAACTGCCAATCGGGCCGACGAGCTGGTCGGACAGGGCCATAAAGGCGTAGTAAATCAGCACCCACCAGAGGGAGTAGCCGGAGGATCCGCTCCCGCCCAGAATCAGGGAGGGTATGGTCAGCGTGAAGAAGGCCAGGGCCGTGACCAGCAGTCCCATACCATATTTATAGGTGGTCCGGATTGCCCCGGCACGAGTCTTGGTCCACAGGAAGATGAAAATAGGCCCGGCTATCAGGTCCATGACCATGTAGATGACCTGGAGCGAGCCCGGAGCTATGGTGATGCCGAAGATCACCCGGTTGACCTTCTTGTCAAGGAAGATGGCGATGGCGCTGGTCAGCAGGGTAGCACCCAGGGCCATGACGATCTGAGCGAAGAAGAACCAGAGAAAGGCCTGAAGATGGGTGTGGTCACGGGCGGTCAGGTCCTTTTTGGTGAACAGGTTGACAAGGAAGCAGATGGGCACCACGAAGGCGAAGGTGGTGACGGCGTTGATTATGGCATTCAGGTTGAAATGCTTGGTCAGGACCAGGGCGGCGATGATCAGCGCCAGCACAACCAACCCGATGACCAGACCTTTGAGTATCCGCTGGCGCTCCCGGGCCGACAGGGGCTTGATGGGAGCCTCACCCAGGGGTCCGAAGAACCGATACTGGGTGAAGAAGATGGCCGCGCCGTAGAGAAGAGCGAAGACCCCTGCCACAGCGAAGCCGATATGGTAGTTGCTCAGACCGATCTGGCCCACCACGACCGGGGTGATGATTCCGGCCACCGTGTTGGCGAACTGGTGGATGGTGAAGGCCGCGTCGCGCCTGCGAGCGTCCTCCTTGCGGTAGAGCTGCCCGGTCAGGGAGGCGTTGGACATACCCATGATGGGCATGGACAGCAGCACCAGGGCGATGTAGGCCATGGTCTGCCCGAAGACCTGACTGGTCGGCGGTATAGCCAGGATGAAGAAGGCTATGGCCTTGAGCAGGTTGCCTAGGATCAGTGCCTTACGCATTCCCAGGACCCTGTCGGACAGCCAGCTACCCACGATATTGAGCAGTCCGTTGGCCGCACCCATGGCCGCGATCATCAGAGCCGCATCCCCTTGGGAGAACCCCAGCCCCTTGGAGAAGGGGGTGTAGAGGTAGTAGATCATCAGGGCGTAGAAGGCGCCCCAGGCGGCCGAGTTGCAGAAATTGCCCAGAGCCAGGGTCCCGATGGCACGAGGGTGTCCGAAGAAACCCTTGTCGTCCCTGACCTCTTCCAAGGTGCTCTCCGTGTGTTTCATGATTGCATCGCTCCCGGAATGGTGGTGAATTTATAGAAAAGGTGGATGATTTTGAGGTATAGATTCTTTACAGCCACCTGGGTCACCGACCCCTGCGCTGGTATGGTCCGGTCTGCCACAGTCGTTCCGTCTCCTTCTGACTTGCTTAGGCCCCACTGCCTATGCTGACTTCAATGGTAACGGGGGTGCATTTCGTGTCTGGTGGCTTAGAATTCACAATACGTGGAGCATTTTTACCGATTCTTCCCGATGAGAGGTCGACTTTCATGACATTGTTCTATGACCAGGAAAGCCATCCCCAGCCCGAGCTGGTCTCTGCCGGCACCTTCATCGGCGACCCGGGCTGGCAGCACAGCAGACGCATCATCAGCACCTTCGAAATCATCTGCAACATCCAAGGCTTGCTGCCCCTGCAGATTGGCGACACACGCTACATGGTCGGGCCCGGCACCTTCCTGATCGTCCCGCCCGAACTGGAGCACAAGGGATTCCGCACCATCACCGAAAGCCTGAAGTTCGATTGGATGCATTTCAGTCTGCCCGGCCTGACCCCAGTCGAGGGCACTGGCGATGACCCCATTGTTGATGAGACTTCGAGCATCCTCCTGCCTGCCTACAGTGAGAATCTGCTCATGGATCGAATCACCGTCATCACCAACCAACTGCTGGACGTCTGCCAGATGCACGGCGACCAACGCTATCTGAACGCCATCCTGGCCTGTGTGCTCTACGAGGTGACTATGCAGACCAGGCAGCTGCTGCACACCCAATCCATGAATCTGCACGAGCTGCAGCCGGTGCGCGACTGGATCCGCATCCACGCTCTGGGACCCATCAGCCTGGGGCAGATCGCCGACTACTTCAACTACAACAAGAGCTACCTGTCTCGCAAATACCGGCAGAAGTTCGGCATCACCATTTCCCAGGAGATCGAACGCTTCCGCATGGAGGCGGCCAAGTCGCTGCTGGTGGAGACCGACGACACAGTGGAAAGCATCGGGGCCATCGTCGGTTACAAGGACGACAAATACTTCATGAAGGTGTTCAAACGCAGCACCGGCATCAGCCCCACACGCTACCGCAGAACCTTTCATCAGCGCCACTTCAACTCCCACTGAAGCCGACCACAGGGTCGAGCGAAGGGAACAATAGGTGGTTTTTATTGACTCAATCCTCCCCGCCAAAGAGGTTTCGCCCATAAGTCCCATAGGATGAAAACAACAAGGTGATTCCGCAATGAAGGGAGATCCCCAATGCCTCATACCAATCCACCCCGGGTGATTTTCAGCCAGATGATCGATTCTCGACGCATCGAACTCTACTGGGATCAGGAGGTGAAAGGAGCCGCCGATCCCCGGCATTTCCGCCTTTCCCTGGACGAGCATCCTCTGCCACTGATGGAGAGGACCGACGTGGAGTGGAACCTGCTCAACGTCTATGAACCCATCAAAAAACGGTCCACGCTGATCACCAGGGAACCCTTGGATTTCACTGTCCTGGGACGCCTGACCATACGTGCGGACGCGGCCATCGTCAACCGACAAGGCCAGCATGCCGACCCGGAGGTCGAGATCGTGGTCAACAACTGGCACTATCAATACACCCAGTTCACCAACTGCCGCTGTGGCATCCCCATCGAATCATCGGACGACGTCAAGCACCACACCCGGCTGCTGGCGGCCGACCTGATCGACACCATGCTGTCCGCATCGCCGCAGGTAGCCAAGACCATGATCGCCGAGGGCGCCAGGGTCGCCATCTATGGGCTGCACGAGGACGTCTATGACATACCCGAGCATCGCGGCGGCGCCCAGATCATGGATCGGCCGGTGGAAGGCTATGGAGGCATGATCGGCGACCCGATCACTTCCATCTCCGCCGCCAACATCGAACGCATCACCGAGGGCGTACACCAGACCCGCTACCCCAATGAGTCCATACTGGCCCATGAATTCGGCCACGCCATCCACCTGCTGGGCATCAACCGCCTGGAGAATCAGAGCCTGGCTCACCGAATCCAAGCCGCCTACAGCCATGCACAGGAGACGGGTCTCTGGCCCCACACCTACTTGATGGGCAACATCGAGGAGTACTTCGCCACCCTGACCTCCATGTGGTTCAACGTCATGGCCGAGAGCGCCGACGACAACTGGGACGGCGTCCGAGGCCCGCTCAACACCAGGAACGAGCTACGCGAATACGATCCGACCGGCTACGACCTGCTTGCGGACATCTATCCACAGACCGCACTGCCCTACCCCTGGAACACCAACCCGGTCAACCATGACTACAGCGGGCATATGGACCAGCTGCCCTGAGAGCACCCGCTGCGACTTCGGGTCTGCTGACAGTGAGGATCGCTCGTGATGCTAACCCGACTAACAGGAAGGAAGAGTGGCGACTAACCAGGTAAATATGGCCAGCATTCGACCGCGAATGATACAAGTCGGCAAATATCGAGTCGGCAAGTATTTTGTATACTTGGAGAAAGAGATAAACTTGCCTCAGCTAATAACCGCTCTACTGAGTTATGAGACTTAAATCAATCTAATTAACAATGTTGTGAACCCTCCACCACCTGCGTAAGGAGAACTGATGAAGGAGACAAAGGCTTTTGGACAGACAGACTTTGATCCTGCAGAGGCGCATGAGCGGGATTCCCGGGTACGCGTGAGACGGCTCACGGCATTGCCAGCCCAATTCCGCAGCAAAGCAAGAACAGCTGGGGCTATCTGGAAAAAACAAATAATTGCCCTCGTAGCAGTATTGATGAGTGTGGCCCTGTTCTCGGGTTGCCAGGGATCGAATAGGTCAGAGCCATCAGTAAAACAGGTCTCCAATTATCTTTCATCGTTGACAAAGTACAACGTTTCTGGTGACGGCAGTGTCAAAACCATCTCTGCAAACAAATCGGGAACCCTGTATGTACTGGCACAGCGAGCCGACCTCAAGCGGACTGATGCCGCGCAATGCAAGGTGAACGGGCAAGCCATGCAGCGTTCTTCTTCTGACATAAATTACCCAGCAGGTGACGGAAAGAATTTCTTCCCATTCGCACAAATCGAGATCGCGCAAGGCAACCCACACAAGCTCTCTTGCAACCAACCGAGTGGGACCAAATTAATTGCGTTGCTCGACCCGCATATCCGAAACTTATAGAGGCCAGACCAGCGATGCAATCGAGCTGCAGGAAGTTGATCGAAAGCAGCTACAAGTAAACAGCAAACGTGCGTCCCATTCTGCCTGCCGTCCGGAGCCTCCAAAGTCGTGGAACAGTAAGTAACGAAACCCGATATTCGACAACCTTCACAGCCCGAATATCGTCGTTAAGAAGCCACAATGCAGTTATAACCTGGGTGTCGTTATAGCCTGAGTGTTATAAGACCAGGTGTGATAAAGTTGTTTCAGATTGTCGGGATTGTACCTGGCCTACGGCTGGCCTGAAAGATGGGGGTATCCGATAGCTTGGCCGCTGTTCCTGGGGAAGGGGATCGTAATTAGCATGCGTCGGCATTCGTACACAACAGGTAGACCAGCTATGGCCGTCAGTATTCTGCTCGCCATAATCCTGCCCGCAAGCCTTATCGCAGGCAGTTTTGCCACAGCTGACACTGCTGCAAGCGAGCCTAGTGCTGCCGACACTGCCGCGCCGGCCGCACTAGGAGGCACCGGGGGGGGGGG
>NZ_JACFQP010000014.1:0-1951 GCF_016101415.1 Bifidobacterium sp. M0404
CGCGTTTAGTTCCTATAGCCCTATGATGGTGTAACGGTGGTGCTACTGTCACCGTTGATGTAATAACTCAAGAATGATAGTTAGGCCTATCTATCAGTGCAGTATTCCAGTTTTAGCTGGGTTGTCAGAGGTGCCATGGCTGACACCGCTGACTTCGTTATTGGTTATCAAGGATGAATTGACTCAACAAACGGAAAGGGGCTTATGATGAAAGCTCTGAACACTATCAAAAGTAGGTTGCTCGCCAGCGTTGCTGTTCCACTTGCGCTGTCTATGGGAGTCGCCATGGTTCCCAGTCAGGCGATGGCTGCAGAGCCTGTGGATACCGCTTCGACATCTATCGTGAGTCAAGTCACCGATTCGCTGACTCCGAGGGATGTGCTGGAGATAGCGGATACCGCATGGGAAAACGGTGATTATGAAGGTGCTGGCATCCTGACCGAGTATGCATTCTCGATGCATGATGGCACTGCCGGTAATGGCTTCCAATCGAGGAATTGGGCTACGACGATCGCCAAGAAAGCTGTCATTAAGCTTCTGCGCTGGGGAGGTTCCAAGCTTCCTGCCAAGATTGCTCCGTGGGCCGGTCGGATTGCAGACTTCCTGGAAGCCACCGGCGTCTGGACTCATGCCGCTATCGTCTCAGGTTTGATGCAGCTGGGCATCCCTTACGATATTGCTGAATACACGGCGACATGGGTTGATTTGTTCCTCTGATTCATGGAGAGAGGGGTGAGCGATGAGTGACCGTGGACGATCAGACCATGTAACGGTTTCGGATGCGATTACCGGTGTTGGTTTTTTCGGAACTGTGTTGTTGGGTTTTGTCTTTCCTTTTGCGGTCGGCATTGGTGTCACTTATCGCTTGCTCCCTTTCGGTGGCGTTCGTTCCTGGGTGCATGGGTGGCGTGGGGTTTTGGGTACCATCGTTATCTTTCTGTTGTGGTTCTTTGGTACCTACATAACTGATGCGTTGGTGGATGTGTTGTTTAGCATGAGCAGTCACAAGGTCTTGAAGAAGCTTGTTAGCGAAGTTGTGAGTTTTGTGTTTCTCATGGGGTTGATGGCCTTGGCCTTCAGCAGGTGGGAAGCCATGGCGCTCTCATCTTTGATAACTGAGGTTCTCACCATTCTCATCTCCCTACTCGTCATTCATGCCGTTGATGCTGCAGACAAGCATGATTAATCTAAACAACGATCATTCCTAGGGAATGAAGCGGATTCGAGTGCCCCTTTTATGGGGCGGGAGAAACGCATCGGACGCGGAGAGGTCTCCTCCTTGGTTTGGGAGGAGACCTCTTCGGTTTGGTTGTGTGTGGTGTTAGTCGTCGGTGGGGTTGATGTTCTTACTGAGGGCCAGGGCGATGAGCGCTGCGAGGTTGTTGGTTCGGTCGAGGGTGAGGGCTTGGACCATGTATGAGCTGGCTTGGTCGGGGTCGCGGGCGGCCCAGGCCAGGTAGGCTCTGGAGGCGCTGAGGTGTGGGGTGGGGCCGACGGCGGCGGTGAGCTGGTCGAAGAGGTTGTAGGCTCTGTCGGCGCGTTCCTGGTTGACGGGGGTCCGGCCTTCGAAGCAGGTGGTGAGGCTGGTGAAGATGAGTTTGACGGCGGCGGGGTCGTGGGGTTGTTCGGTGATGGTGGTCAGGTCGTCTCGGGTGGTGTCGGGGTTGATGGCGGCGACCAGGAGCGCGTCGCGGTGCGGCAGTGAGGTTTCTATCAGCGCGGCCATGCGGGTGAGCCGGTCGTGTCCTATGGCTTCGGGCTGGTGGGTGCCGTCGAGTATGCGCATGATGCTGTCGAGGGCCTGTCGGCCTGCGGTGAGCATGAGTTGGGGGTCCTGGCTCAGTTGCTTGACGTCGTCCTGGAGGCTGGTTGTGGTGTTCATGGGTGTTCCTTTCCTTGGTGCCGGGACTGTTTGTGCCGACGCCTGGAATGGCGGCCCGGGTATAGCGGA
>NZ_JACFQP010000015.1:0-1827 GCF_016101415.1 Bifidobacterium sp. M0404
GGCCAAGGATCCCAACGGCTCCGGCCAGGGGCTGCACGCGGACCAGGTAAGCCTCGGTTGGAGCTTCGTCATGGCCATGGACGCGGACGGCAACGTATACACGTGGGGGTACGACAACTATGGGCAGCTCGGCAACGGCACAGCCACGGGAGAGCACAGCACCATATACGCCGCCGACCCGGCACGCGTGCCCGACCCCGAGGACACAAGCAAAACCTTCAAAGCCACGCAGATCAGCGCAGGAGCCAACCACGCCATGGCCATCAGCCAGGACGGTATCCTCTGGACGTGGGGGTACAACTACCGCGGGCAGCTGGGCGACAGCACGACAACCAACCGGCCCTCGCCCACGCAGATAGGAAAACCAACAAAAGCCAGAGTCACGCAGATCAGCGCCGGCGCGTACCATTCCCTGGCCGTCGACCAAAGCGGCACAGCCTGGGCCTGGGGATGGAACATCAACAGCCAGCTCGGCACCAACAGCAGCGACTTCTATCAGCCCGCGCCCACGCTCGTGTCGCCGCCTGCAGGCCAGGGCAACGCCGGCACCGGGCTCGCAACAGCACGCATCACCGCAGGATGGAACCACTCCATGGCTGTCGGCCAGGATGGCAATGCCTACGCCTGGGGCGACAACGCATCCGGCCAGCTCGGCACCGGAAGCGACACGACTCCAATCAGCACCCCGACCCTGGTGGCCCTCAACTCGTTGCTGATTACTGGTGTCAGTTTCGACAAGACGGCCGTGGAGCACCTGCAGCAGAACCCTGACGGATCCGTCTCTTTTGCCACGCCTGTGCATAATCCGGGACAGGCCGACGTGATCGTGGACTGGACCCTGGGTGGCGCCGGCCAGACCCCGGCGCACCTGGCCTACACCTATGAAGGCACCCTGCCCCTGACGGGAGGCAACGGGACCATGATCCTCCTGCTCGCCGCCGGGCCGCTTGCCGCAGCCGGCGCCGTCGCGGCCGGACGCCACCGGCGGGAAACCCGCGCCCTGCACGTCTAGAATCTTCACCCGAGTAAGTAGCCGGGCCGCATCCCAAGACGACCCGGCCAACCAGGGTGGCCCCGCCAATCCCCTAACACAACGGAGCCACCCACCTTTTTGCTTCCGCCCTCTATATCGCCAATAAGACGTGAAACAGCCTTCATGTCTTGTGCAGGCTGGCTGACAGGTACTTGGAGTATGCGGACGGACCGTGGTAGCATTTTCTACATAGTTGGGATTGTGCCTGGCATCTATCGGGGAGCCGGACCGGGGGAGTTCCGGATACGCGGCAGCAGCTCCTGGGGAGGGGATTATGCCGATCATGCGTCAGCATGCGAACATGCACAGCCGCCGGGCCATCGTCGTCAGCCTGCTGCTCGCCATTATCCTGCCAGCCAGCCTGATCATGGGCGGCCTGGCCATGGCCGACACAGCCTCCGGCGAATCCAGTGTGCCCGAGCCGACCAGGCTGGAGCAGACGGCTGCAGGCCAACAGGCGGACCCATCAGCCAATGCACCAACCCTGCCGGCCAATCCGGCCGGCCCCCAGTCGCCGCTGCCCTCGCCCCTGAATACCGCATCCCCCCTCACCACATCCCAGCCCGCGCCCAAGAAGCCCGGCGACACCGGCATCCAAAGCAAGACCACCGACAGCCTGCCCCAGACACGCGCAGCCTACACCGTCGCCTTCAACGACCCCGACGGCAACACCAGCACACCCTCCCAGAGCGTCCCCAGCGGCGGACAAGCCTCCAGACCCAAGGACCCGAGCAGGGACGGCTACCTGTTCAACGGATGGTTCACCGGCAACACCGCCGTCGCTTATGACTTCA